>CASFYT010000008.1 GCA_949299015.1 uncultured Bacillota bacterium | reverse complement strand
ATCAGAAGCGTCGGGTTCTTCTTGAGCTCGATCGGGAATCCCTCTCCCTTCAGGACGATGCTTTCATCCGGCAAGAGCGTGTATTCCTGTTCCGTGTCTTGTTTCGTGTCCATGGCTGTCCTTTTCCTTTCTTGATTTCCGATGGTTCTATCTGACTGCGAAGAACGGTTCTCGAGGATCTTTTGTCCCTCTTGATCCTGTTCTCGTGGATGCCTTTACCGCAAATGTGTCCGGCAAATTGCCCCAAAAGTGTCCGGCAAAATACAGCAAATGTGTTCGATGAATGTTGAAATATCGCCTTGATTCTGCGGATATTTCAATATCCAAAGAGAGGGTGTAAAACTTGTGATTGAATAAAAGTTTCCCAAAGAATTGAACTATAGAATCGGGCTTGTCCCTTTGTTTTTGCCCGTCTTTTCTCCGTTTTTAGAGGAAGCCGGTTTTTTTCTGCTTGAAAATCACGGAATATGTACGGGTTTTTGGCTTAAAAATGCATAACATACATAGTTCAATTAGACACGTTTGAACTCAATCTAAGAGGCTTGGGAAATGAGCGTCCCAGAAGAGATGAGAAAGGTCCCCAGACCCGTCAACACCGTCGTGGTGGACACCGGGCATGACGGACCCAACCGATACATGGTCAGGGTCCGCAAAGGCTCGGTCTGCCGCCGGGGGAAAAGGCCCAGCCCGAGGAACGGCGCCGTGGTCGGCCACATCGTCGGAGAGTCTTTCGTCCCCGTCGCGAAAAAGACTCCGGCCCAAAAACCCCGCTCTCTTTCCTACGGCTCCTCCTTTCTCATCTTCACGGTGTGCAAGGACATACTGGACGACCTCCTGAAGGTCTACAGCCCGGAGGATTCGTACTCTCTGCTGGTTCTGGCCGCCATCAAAGTCATGAAGCCGCACGCGCCCCTTTCGCGCTACCGCCGGCATTACTGCTGCTCCTTCCTCTCAGTGTATTGCCCCGGAGCCCGCATATCCAAAAGCAGGATCACCTCGCTTCTCGACTCGGTCGGGAAAGACTCCGAGTTGAGAAAGAAGTTCTACGCCCTGAGGATAGCCGCCGTGGCGAGGCAAACAGGATAGCCATAGACGGCACCCTCAGGCAGGACGGGAGCACAGTCGACGATCTGTCGCACTTCTCCAGGAAGGCCAGAGCTAAGGGGACAAGGGACGTCTCGATCATATACGCCTACAGCCTCGACCTCAAAGAGCCCCTGTGCGCAGAGGTGTTCGCCGGGAACGAGACCGACACCAACGTCTACGAGAAATTCATAACGGACAACGGCATAAAAGCAGGGACAATAATGGCCGACAAGGCATTCACACCCTCCAAGATAGAAAAAGAGTTGGCTAAGCATGCAGGCCTTCATTTCCTGACCCCGCTGAAGCGAAACAACGCCAAGATAGAGAAGTGCGACATGTATGCCTACGACTCCATTCTCGAGGGCTTCGGCGACCGCATACTGTGCAAGAAGGCGGCCGAGGGAAACGGCAGCTTCCTCTACTCCTTCATGAACCAGAGGGAGGCGGCAGAGGAGGAGAAGGCTTACCTTTCCTCGGTCGACGGATACGACGATGCCGAGTACAAGAAGAAGCGGAAGGAGTTCGGGACGATAGTCTTCGAATCCGACGCCGATCTGGACCCGAAAGACGTCTACCGGCAGTATCGTGACAGGCGGCAGATCGAGATAGTCTTCGGGGCCTACAAGAACGAGCTGGGGCTGGACAAGACCAACGTCCAGGGAGACTTCACGGTCATCGGCCACGAGCTGGTGAACTTCATGGCGACGCTCATCTCGTGCCGCATCCTGAACAAGGCCGGGGACGCCGGGGCGCTTGACGACGAGGCCTTCGGAGGCCTGATAGAGGACCTGAACGGGGTCTGGAGGAAGACTGACGCGCCCTCCGAAGCGACCATGCAGGACGACGGATGGGAGAGGGCCCTGGGCAAGGATCTGGACCTGCTGGTCAAGCTGGGCTTGGCCAAGGATGCCTCTGTAAAGAGACCCAGGGGAAGGCCACGGAAATACCCCAAAGTCGAAAAGCCGAAACGGCCGGTCGGCAGGCCCAGAAAGCACCCGGCTATAGTTCAATGATTTGGGAAACTTTTATTTGAAGGAGCAGATCATTTCTAAAGTAAATGGTGGGACGGCGAAACTCGTAAAAACACGCGATACTGAATTCGGCCCGAGATATACTTTCGAAATTCCTGTAAAAGGACCAAATGGCAGCACGAAGACGATCGTGGTAGTCTATCAAGTTGATAATGACAGTGGCATTCTGCGGCTGATAACGAATTATCTTAAAAAGAAAGGGGGCGATTGATATGAAATTCCTAGAAGGGGACATCGTCCAAACAAAAGTCAGCAAAGAGGAGTACAAAGCCGGAACAAAGGGCGTAATTGTTCACATTTTCGAAGGCCATGACTCCTGTGTTGTAGAAATTTGGGATGACACCAACTATCCCATCGATACCGTCGATTATCGATTCAGTGAGCTGCAGCTTGTTTTGCGGGAGAAAGAATGAGTACTGATTCTTCTACAAGTGCAAGAAGACGATTCGTGACCAAAAATGCTGACGCGTCTGGATCAACAAGGAGGCCCTAGAAGTCGTTGTCATTGACTGCGCCCAAAGATTTCTAAGAGACCCGAACAACATCAAGGACGCCAGCGCAAAGCTGTTCACGGAGCAGAACTAGGACTCGCCTTATCGCCAGACCCTTTTAGAGTAGATGAAGCAGACAGAGACCAAGATGGACATCATCATGCGAGCCATCGAAGGTGGGGCGGACTTCATTTCCTTCAAGGAGAGGTATCCCCAGCTGGAGCTGGACAGAAAGAGAATAGAGACCGACCTGGCACGGGACTCCATCGAGAACCCGAAGCTAGATGAGAATCAAATCGAGACCTTCCTCAACGCCATGCTCCAACTAGACTCCTCGACCGACGAGGGAAGGGGAAGGCTGATTAACACCTTCCTGAGAAGAGTCATCGTCTTCAAGGAATACGTGGGAATCTATCTCTCCCTCCGAAAGGAGCCGTTCGATGTCGAAATACCATCGAAAAAGGCCGAAAACACGGGAAAACCGGGTTTGTATACAGCATCGGTTGGGTCACCACTTTGCCTACGTTCGAACGTCTATGTCCAGGGTGACTGCATCGTCATCACCACGGACCTCTATTCCCCCAAGATAAAGGCCTTGGCCGAGAAGCTCGGGGTAAAGAGAAAAGGCGATCGTCAGCATAGATGATGGGCAACCATCGGGTCTCCGAAAGGAGGCCTTTTCTTATACTTGGATTTCGTTCCCGATGGTCGGGAGTTCGAACCTTTAAGGCTGTACGTCTCCCTCCCCAAAACCCACTTCCTCGCCCGCAAGACGGACGGAGTGACCTTCCAGGAACTCGACGGCCAGTCCTTCCTGATTGCAAGGGAGCTCGGACTTTGGGACGATGTCATCGAAAAGAGACTCGCCCGATCGAAATTCTTCCGTCAAGACACAGACTCCCTCGCAGAAATCGTCAACGCTTCGGTCATTCCATGCTTTGCGACGAACGTCACCTTCCGCTATCGAGGCGAAACGACAAGGGTCTTCATTCCGATTCTCGACGAGGATGCCAAGAAGACCTTCTATGCTCTCTACAAGACGAAAAAGCGGGACGTCTTCCAACGAATCAAGGATATCGGCTGAGGCCCTTCCAGCAAGAAATCGACGGATTGGACAAACGTGTGGCTAGCAAGACCTTAGGAACTGCCTGTCACTCCATACGCTATTTTGGCGTTCGCTGACAAATCAGATTTCATGAAACAAAAAAACGAACCCCACACGATTGCCTAGGGTTCGTTCCATGTACGAATGGCGGAGTGAGAGAGATTTGAACTCTCGCAGGGATTACTCCCTCTAAGTCCTTAGCAGGGACTCCTCTTAACCACTTGAGTATCACTCCAGAAGAAGCCTAACTATTATCGAGTTTCGGCTTCCAAAAGTCAACAAGGAGGGGCCGAAGGCCGACCCCTCCTTGCCTTGTGAAACGGATTTTAGGCGAAGTAGATGGTGATGCTGTTGAGACGGAACTGGGCAAGAGCCGTCAAGGTGATTTCGTTCACCGGTTCATCAAGCGTCACGCTGTCAGGGCCGACCGTGCCGACGCTGGAAGAGACGGTATCCGAAACAAAGGCGTTGTCTCCGCTCGGAGAGACGACAGCAATGCCACGAATCATCCTTCCCTCCGGAGCCGTGATCGTCAAAGAGTGGTTCTTGTAGATGCGGACCGGGTCGATGTACGTCAGAGCATCTCCATCGATTGCGATATCGCTCGTGCTGCTGTTCTTCTGAACGTGGAGGGTCACGCCATCGACCGTCTTGACCCATTCATCTTCCGTCAGCGTGGTGAAGCCCGTGTTGAAGGAATCATCGAACGTGATGGTGGCTTCCATCGCTTCAGCCGTCACCTTGAGCGTGACGCTTCCCGAGATCTCCGGATCGGCAACGGAGGTCGCCGTGATCGTCACCGACTCGGCAACCTTGACGCCCGTGACAAGTCCCGTCTGGTCGACGGTGGCAACCGCATCGTCCGAAGACTTCCAGGTGACTTCGCCAAGCTCGGCGCCCACAGGATTCGCGACAGCCTTCAGTTGGAGCGTTCCGTCGATGGCGACCGAGGTCGAAGGCGCCTGGATGGTGATGCCCGTCAAATCCGGTGTTGCCGTCTGCGTCAAGCCCGTGATGAGGACGCCCGCATACTGGTTGCTGGTGGAATAGCCGGCGAAGTAGGCTTCGACTTCATAGGTACGGCCTTCGGCAAGCGGGAAATCTTCCTCGACAAGGTAGAGAGGCTCGATGAGGGTCTCGTTTCCGGCAAGGTTGAGCGTCCAGAATCCATTCGTCTTCGCCGCAACCGCCGTCCACTTGTACTTCTGGACGTCGGCGGACGTCAGGGAGCCGGCGGACCAGGAATCGACGATTTCGGAGGTCAGGTCAACCGCCTCGGGAACGGTGAAGGTTTCCGTCGTGGTCGTAACGGTCGGATTCGAGAACTGCAGGAGTCCGTTGTAGGAAGAAGTCGATCCCAGGACTTCAACGCTATCGCCGATGCGAAGTCCCTCGACCGAATCGGAGCCGAAGACCATGATGCCGGCCGTGCCGTCGTGGATGATGACGCTGCGATCGTTCTTGGCGACGACCTGCCCCTTCGTATGGTAGACTTCGCCTTCCTGCGTAATTTCGGCAATCGTCGCCTCAATCGTTCCATCCGGAAGCGGCGGCTCCTCCTCCGTCTCGGTCAGGGAGGTGATCATGAAGCCGGCGAAAGCGGACTGACCGCCGATGAGGTAGCCTTCCACCTCATAGTTGAGCCCCGCCGTGATCGGATAGTCCGTCTCGTCGAGGTAGAGAGGCTCGAGAGCCTTGTTGGCGCCCGGAATGTTCAAGGTCCAATAGCTGCCATCCTTGCCGGCTGTGCCAATCCAGGAGTACTTCTGGACCGCCGTCGTCGGATTGACGTAATCCCGATCGAAGTTCCAGGAGTTGACGATGTCCGCCGTCAGCGGGGTCGTTGCCGGATCGGCAGGCGTGCCGTCGATGAGTTCGACCTGGACGTCGCTGTAGGTGAACTGCAGCATCGAATTGTAGGTCTGGGTGGTTCCGGAAACCTGGACGACGTCGCCGATGTTGAACTCGCCGACCAAGTCGCCCGCAAAGCAGAGGATGCCGGCCGTGCCGTCGTGGATCAGGATGCCGTCGGTGTTCTCGCCGACGACCGTTCCCGTCGTGACGTAGTAGCGACCCGATTCATCGATCTCGGAAATCGAGACGACATCGATGATCGTGAAGCTCACCGTCGCCGTATAGGTCTCTTCGCCGACGACATAGGTCGCAGAGATCGTGACGTCGCCTTCCCCGTTGAGGGTGACGCTCGATCCGTTGATCGTGACAAGGTCGGCACCGGTCGTGGCTTCATAGGTCACGCCGAAGACCTCTTCGCCCTGGAAGTAGGAGCGGAGCGTCAGGGTCTGATCGACAAGGGCCGTCCCTTCCGTCAGGACGTTGAAGTCGGAAACGTCCAGGTTCTCGAAGCTCGTTCCCTGGCTGAACATGTGGAACTGGGCGCCGTTGTTGTCGCCATAGTAGGGAGCCGTGATGCGAAGGGTGTCGCCGGGCTTGATGAAGGAGGCGTTCCACTTCGAGACCAAGGAAGCCAGCTGGCTGTCGCGGCTGGAGAAGATGATCTTGAACTGCGTGCTTCCGATCTTCATCGTGATTTCGGAATCGTCCGTCGTGATCATGTTTCCGCTGACATAGTCCGCCTCGAAGGTATAGAGGCGTCCGGAGTTGTTCTCGGGCGTCAGGCCCTTGAGCGCGTTCTCGTCCAGGACCGTCGGCTCGGGAAGGGTGAATTCGCGGCTGATCTTGCGGGCATACTTGCCGACGAGGTCGATGTAGTTTCCGTTGTCGTCCCTGTAGCTGCCCGTCAGCTGCGGCGCACCATACCAGGAGGTGACATAGGCATGGATCTCGACGCTGGCGCCGAGGATCCAGTTGTAGGAGGAATCGCAGGCATCGTCGCCCGTCTCGAAGTACCAGTTGTAGATGTACATGCCGCCCGTGCCGTCCTCGATATAGGCGCTGCGGCCGTTGGTCGCCGTGATGACGCCTTGGACGGTGGTCTCGACGTACTCGTATTCGACGGCCTTGGCACGAGCTTCGGCGATCGTCTCGATGTTCTCGCTCTCTTCGATCGTGATGGTCTCTTCGGCCGTGTAGGTCACGCCTTCCTTCTCATAGCTGGCGGAGATGTGTCCCTCGCCTGCCGCCTTGAGGGAGACGCTGCGTCCCGTGATCTCGATCAGGTCGGGAGTCGTCGTCGTATAGACGACCTTCTCCTGCTCGGCCGGCGGAAGGAGTCCGCCGTCGAAGAGGGCGGCGAGGGTCAGCTCGTAGTTGACCATCGCCGTTCCGGAATACCGGATGGCAAAGGTATGTTCTTCCGCAGGGGTCGAGGAAGAAGAGCTCGAGGAAGAACTCGAGGAATTGGTCGTGTCGGTCGTCGAAGAAGACGAAGTCTGCGAGGAAGTGTTGTCGCATCCAACGAGGGCAAGGGCGGTCAGGGCGAGGATGCTCGTCAGCAGGATTCTCTTTTTCATGTTTTCTCCTTTCAAATCCCTACTTCAGGGAATTGATCTCCTGGATGATCTTCTGACGGCGGACGAAGGCACGGAAGAACTTCACGAGGCCGTAGCCGAGGGCTCCGGCTCCGACGACGATCAGGATGCAGAAGATGATGAAGGCAAGGGAAGTCGGGTCGAGGACCGGAATGCCGTGGTCGAGGAAGTAGGAGAGCGCGAGGAAGCAGAAGGCGACCACGACGGCGATGCCCCCCAAGACGACGAAGCAGAGGGCGTTCTGCTCGGCATCGTGCATCTTCTGGCTCTCCTTGTGGAGTTCCTGGCTCCTCTTCCTCCGCTCATCGACTTCCATCAGAGGACCTCCGAGATGAGTCCAAGGTCGTCTTCGTCGCAGACGTTGATCGAATACTTCTCGTTTCCGCCCGTGGAGACGTAGTGGATGGCAATGCCCGTGATGCCTTCGATCTTCTTTCTCTGGTACTGGGTGACGTAGAGGGTCGTGCCTTCGGGAACGACCGGATCGGCTCCGGACTCAATCGCCGCCTGGGCGGCCATCGCTTCGCGCGCATAGCTCGCGGAATAGGTGATTTCCGTTCCGTCGGGATGGTGGTCGACGACCGAATGGTTGCCCGGCATGTAGCAATGCAGGCCGCCGGTGAAGAACTGGTAGGAAGTGACCGCGACACCGGTATAGGGCGTCTCGGTCATCGTCGTCTCTCCGTCGCGGGTGACGTAGACGTCCGAGGTGAAGTCGCCCGTGATCAGGGTCTCTCCGGAGACCGAGAGACGGACGGTCTTGGCGTCGTTGATGAGGGTCTGGAAGGAGCCGTTGTGACGAGGCATGTCCTCGTCGGCACGGCCGTAGAGGACGATGTCGTTGTCCGTGTTGTAGAAGGGATAGGTCGTGTTGTAGGTGTTGTATTCCTGGCTTCCGCCATAGCTGTAGACGTTGCCGTAGGAGGTGTCGCCCGCCCAGTTGAAGTAGACGGTGCTCGGATCGCCCTGGCTGTCGACCAGCTCGACAAGGACGGCCTGGTACTTTCCGTCGTGGATCTCCTGGGCCGTGGCCTGGATGGGGATGACTTCCTCCGTGACGGGATTGCCGTTCTCGTCGAGGACCTGCTCGATGTCGCCCGGACGCGGGTTGAAGAAGCTGTAGGAAAGGCCCGTCAGCTCATAGGTTCCGCCATAATAGGAGAGGACGCCCGAGATGCGGACGCGGTTTCCGACCTGAATCGGCGCATAGTACTTGTTCGTGAAGACGTAGAGGCCATAGGTGCTGTTCTTCGGATCGCTGTCGTCGTAGGTCTCCTGGATGTAGAAGGCGTTTCCGACCTTGCGCGAGACGACGCCCTCGAAGACGTAACGGGTCTTCTCGTCGCAGTACATCGAATAGGTTCCGTCCTCATGCGCCGTGTAGTAGCTTTCGTCGTAGAGGTCGCTGAGGCGAAGCTCGACGGGCTCCCCGTAGTAGTAGTTCTCGTCCTGTTTGCCGCTGTACATGCCCTTCTCATATTGGCGGGCGATCTCCGCCGCCTCATAGAAGGCATCGTAGAAGGACGTGTCGGGATAGTTGCCCTGGCCGTCGCTGACGCACATCTCCGCCATCGAACCGGAAAAGAGGGAATAGCCTTCGTAGACCAGCTCCAGGTTCAGGTTGCGGAAGTCGTCCTTCGTCGGATTCTCGACGTCCGTGTACCAGACGTAGGCCAAGGAGCGCTGATAGGTGTCCAGGTCGGCCTGGCCGTAGGTCGGAAGGACGCTGTCGGTCTCCTCGTCATAGACGCCCATCGCCGAAGCGGCGGACTGGACGATGACGTGCTGTGCGTTCTTGAGCCGGCTCTGGTTGAAGAGCGAGGCGCTCTTTCCCCATTCCTCGACCTCCGAGGTCGATTCCGGAGTGTCGACGCCCAGGTAGCGGACCTTGATGGTGTAGAGGCCGTTGTAGGACGTGAACTGCGTCGTATCGCCGTCGACGTAGTTGGTGAAGACGTCGTCCGAGGAATTGGGATAGAAGTCTTCCGTCGTCAGGACGCGTTCGACGCCGTCGCGGTTGAAGTCGGCGATGTCGCTTTCATAGGAAGCGGATTCCTTGGTGGCCATGATCGACTCGAACATGGCGTCGGAAAGACGGATCTTCGTCTCGCCGACGATGTCGTGGTCGACGACCGAGGGGCTCGAAGAAGAACTCGAGGTGGTCGAGCTGGATGTGGTGGTCGATGAACTGCTGGTCGACGAGCTCGTCTGGTTGCACGAGGCGAGGCTGACGACCGTCAGGAGGAAGGCCAAGGAGAACAAGGACTTCTTTTTCATTTGTTCGCTCCTCTTTCCCGTCCCTTACAGGACGCAGTTCTCCGCCGCACGACGGATGGCCTCACGGATGCGGGCTTCCGTGGTCGAAGCGCTGGATTCGCGGGCATAGGTGAGGATCATGCCGATCTCCTCACGGGCCGTTCCCGAACCCATGAAGACGTCCGAGGTGATGTACCACTCGTTCTCCGCGTAGATGGACGTGAGGTTGGGGATGCGGTTTGCCATCGCCGCGTCGAGGTTGTCGTTGTCGCTATAGGAAGCGCCGGGCTTGCCGTTGTCCTCGACCAAGCCCATGGCGCACCAGGCCTGGTAGGTCTGGGAGTCATAGGACGAGGAGCGGACCGGATCGTAGGAGTTCTCGAGGGCGACGCCGGCGTTGAGCTCCGGATCGGAGACGAACTGGGAATAGAATTCCCAGGCCGCCGCTTCCTTGGCCGGATCGCGCGTATCGAAGAAGCAGAGGGAAGGTCCCTGCATGATGTACTTGTGGTTGTTCTGATAGGAAGGAACCGGAACGAGGGCCGCCTGGAACTTGCCGTTGGGGTCGTTGTAGACCGAGCCGCCGGTCGAACCGATGGTGAACATGACCTTCTGCTGGAGGAAGAGGTCGGAGGCATAGCTTCCATAGGTTCCCTGCGTGACCATCGCCTGATCCTGGGAGGTGCCCGAGGAGGTCAGCTCATAGAGGTCGCAGGCGAGGTCGACGAGCTGCTCGTTGGGCTGTCCGCCGGCGTAGAAGAGGTAGTGGGCGCTGCCTTCGCCTTCCGCCGTCGTATAGGGGATGTTCCGCTGCGCCATCTGAGAGATGAAGAGGTTGGCGTCGGAATCGTAGCCGACCGCATGGAAGTCCGCCTGGTTTCCCAGCTCCGCCTGGATTTCTCCCGCAGCGTAGATCAGGGTGTCCCAATCCCACGTCTTGGGCTGTCCGAGGATGGCGCCATAGCTTCCGTAGGTCTCGTCCTTGTGCTGACGATAGAAGTTCGTGCTCTGGAAGAGGTCGACGTTGTAGTACATGACCTCCGTCGACTTGTAGAGCGGGACCGACCACGTCCCGTCGTACTGATAGGACTGGCCTTCGGCATAGTATTCCGGAACCATCGTCTCCGGATGGAAGTTCGCATCGTTTTCGATGAAGGTGTCGAGGTTGAGGATCATCGAGCGGTCCTCGCCCTGGTCGCCGAGGTATTCGGCGAAGGAATCGGGATAGCCCATCGTGATCGAAGGGATGCGGCCCGCGTTGAGCCTCGTCTTGATGGCGTCGTGCAGCGCGTCGTAGTCGCCCGCGATCTTCTCGGCCGTGACATAATACCCGTCCGTGCTGGCGTGCGCCTCGTTGAATTCGTCGATGACGCGCTGCAGGGAGTTCATCTTGTCATGTCCGATGCAGTGCCAGAAGGTGATTTCCTTCGGCCCCGAGGGCGTGTAGGATCCTCCGCTGCCCGAGGTGCCGCCCGTCCCCGTGCTCGTCTGAGCGCAGGAAGCGAGGGCTCCGAGAGTCAGGATGGCCGTCAGGAATGAGACTGCTTTTTTCATTTCTTTTCCTCCTTAGGGATTGTCGACTAGCCTTTGATGCCGGCTCGGCTGACACCACGCATGATGTACTTGCGGAAGAGGATGAAGACAAGGAGAAGCGGAACGGTGACCAAGACGGTCGCGGCCATCTGACGGCCGTATTCGTCGAAGTTCGTTCCGGTCTGGAAGGAATCGCGAAGACCGTTGGAGATGAGCTTGAAGTCTTCGTTGCCTCCGGCGATGAGGTTGGGCCAGACGTAGGAGTTCCACGTTCCCATGAGCTTGAGGATGAAGATGGTGATGAGGGTCGGCATGGCCAGGGGGACCATGACCTTCCAGAGGTATTGCCAGTCGCTCTTTCCGTCGACCTTGGCGGCAAGGTAGAGCTCGTTGGGAATCTGCATGAAGTTCTGGCGCAGGAGGTAGATGTAGAAGACCGAGACGATGAAGGGGATGATCATGGCCAGGTAGGCTCCCGTCCTCGTTCCGTTGGTCCAGCCGAGGCTCGTGACGGAGACGTAGTTGGTGATGACCATCATCTCGCCCGGAATCATCATCGTCGAGAGCATGAGGGTGAAGGCGAGGTCCTTGCCCTTGAAGTCGAGGCGGGCGAAGGCGAAGGCGGCGAAGATGCAGGTGATGATCGTGCCCACGGTCGAGCAGAAGCCGACCAGGAGGGTATTTCCCATGTAGGTGCCGAAGTTGAAGGTCTCCGTCAGGTTGGCATAGTTGTTGACGAAGACGACCGGCCAGAAGGTCTGGACGCCCTCATAGCCTTCCATGACGGCCATGATCTCGTCGCCGCTCTTGAAGGAGGTGATGATCATCCAGTAGAAGGGGAAGATGAAGAGCAGGGCCATGATCAGAAGGAAGGCATAGCAGAGGATGAGGGAGAGGATGTGGAAGACGTTGGTCGTCCTCTGCTGCTGTTCGATGGTCTGGCCGTTGTGGCGGATGATGAGGTGGAGGCGGTTGGTCGAACCGACGAGCCGGACCGGATCTTCCGTCTTCGGCGGAAGGACCAGCGAGGGATCGATGGCCAACGTGTTCTCTTGATTCTCTTTCATATCAGTAATGGACCCTCTTCTTGGCGACCGCCCTCTGGATGCCGGTGAAGATGAGGATGATGATGAAGAGGATGACGGCACCCGCCGCAGCGTATTGGAGATGCGTCGTATCGCTCATCATGTCGTAGATGTAATAGACGACCGTGTGCATCGTCGTCGGCATCCCTCCTGTCGCCTGGAAGGAGCCGCCCGTATCGCCGAACAAGCCGACGACGCTCGTGTATTCCTTGAAGGCGCCGATGAAGGAGGTGATCATGACGTAAAGAATCTGCGGGGAGAGGAGCGGAATCGTAATCCTTCGAATGACCTTGAGCTTGGAACTTCCGTCGACCTTCGCCGCATCGTAGTATTGCTGGTCGATGTTCTGAAGGCCGCCCAGGAAGATCAGGATCTTGTAGGGCAAGGAGTGCCAGACGATATAGAAGCAAAGGGCGAAGAGGGCGCTCCAGTACGTCGGGTTCTGTCCCGCCGACCCGGCATAGATCCAGGGGTGCGTCCCCATGCCGAAAAGATAGTTGAAGACACCGTCGGAATCGAAGATGACGGAGAAGACCATACCGATGGCGATCGCGTTGGTGACATACGGCATGAAGAAGATCGTCTGAAGGATCTTCTTGAGGGGCTTGATCGAGTTGAGGGCGATGGCGATGGCCAGGGCGATCAGGATGGAGAGCGGGACCGTGATGAAGGTCAGGATCAAGGTGTTGGGAAGGGCGACGGTCAGGTATTCCTTCTGATAGACGGGTTCTCCCCAGAGCTCTCCGGTCGGCTTGATCATCAGGATTTCGAGATAGTTGTCGAAGGTAAAGCCGTCCGAAGTCTTGTACAGCGAGTTGTAATTCTTCAAAAACGAGATGCCGATCGTATTGATGATGGGGTAGAAGGTGAAGACGGCCATCAGGATGATGATCGGAGCGAGATAGAGCCAGGCCTTCCAGTTGTTCTTCGTTTCCATGGCTCAGAAGAAGATCCTTTCCTCTGTCTTTCCGTCGAAGAGGAAGACCTTGTTCATGCGAAGGCCGAAGGTCCGGTCGCCGAGCGAGGACTGGACGTCGCTGTCGACGATGATCTTGATCTTCTCGCCTTGGAAGGAAGGATGCGAACAGACGAAGGAGATGTCCCTTCCCATGGTCATGACTTGTTCGATGGTGACGGTCAGGCGTCCTTCCGTCTGGTCGGCATCGACGAGGAATCCTTCCGGACGGACCGTGAAGTAGATGTCCGGATTGTCGGCGAGATTGTCTCTGTGGAAGACCTTCTCCCCGTTGACGAGGACGTCGCCGTTGACGATCGACCCCTTGAAGACGTTGATCGGCGGGGTGCCGAGGAACTTGGCGACGAAGAGGCTGTTCGGGCTGTTATAAATTTCCTGCGGATGGTCCTTCTGCATCTCCACGCCGTCCTTCATGACGACGATGTCGTCGCAGATGGACATCGCCTCTTCCTGGTCGTGGGTGACGAAGACCGTCGTGATGCCGGTCTCCTGCTGGATGCGACGGATCTCTTCCCGGGTCTGGAGCCTCAGACGGGCATCGAGGTTCGAGAGCGGTTCGTCCAGAAGCAGGACCCTGGGCTTCTTGACCAGGGCGCGGGCGATGGCGACGCGCTGCTGCTGGCCGCCGGAGAGCTGCGCCGGCTTGCGGTCGAGATAATTCTGGACCTGGACCAGACGGGCCGCGTCCTGGACAAGGGCGTCGATCTCGTCCTTCGTCAGGCGCCTTCTCACGGGCAGGACCTCGCCCTTCTCGTCGACCTGCTCATAGGCCTCGTTGAGACGGATTCCCTTCTCCGCGAGCTTGGAGAGAAGCCCTTCCTTCTGCTTCTGGAGGTCGCGGATGATCGCCTCCACCTTCTCGCTTCCGGAAAGCTTGCGGTACTTGAATCCTTCCGAGAAGAACTCCTCGACCTTCTCCATCATCTTGGCGATGGGGGAGAGCTTGGAGAGCGTTTCGTCGTCGATATGGATTCGATAGGAATAGAGCCTCTCGGCAAGGCTCGTGACGATGTGGTATTCCTCGACGATGGCCCGCGTCGCTCCTTCCTTGGAGATCTTGTTCTCGAAGGCGGAATTGCGGATGACGCGAATCAACCGTTCGGAATCCTTGAGGATCTCGATGGCCGCGTCGATGTTCATGAGCCGAGCGTTCTTCTCGACCGTCTCGACGCGCAGGTTGGTCAGCGGGAAGGCGATGTTGTCGTAGACCGTAAGGTGGGGGTAGAGGGCGTAGTTCTGGAAGACGAGGCCGATGCCCCTCTTCTCGGGAGCGAGATGCGTGACTTCCTCGTCGCCGAACCAGATTTCGCCTTCCGTCGGAGACTTCAGTCCTGAAATCATGTAGAGGGTCGTGGACTTTCCGCAGCCGGAGGGACCCAGAAGTCCGATCAGCTCGCCGTCGCGGATGTCGATGTTGAGGTCGCCGACTGCCACCGTATCCGGAATCTGCTTCTTCGGGTTTCCGGGAAAGACTTTCGTCAGATGCTTCAACTTGATTTCCATAGTAAGCCCCTGTTCCAAAATGGTCGACTCGTCCCCTTCATTATAGATGGCAACGCCCTTTTACACAAACATTATCGGATTAGGAGAGCTTGCTGCCAAAATGGCTCTGGGAGACGATTTCCCGGCGCATGCCCTTCTTGCGTTCGTATTCGTCGTAGTCCAGATAGATTTCCTGCTTCCTCGTGTCGACGACGTAGGTCCCGGTCATGTAGTCCAGGAAAGACTGCTTCCGCTTGGAAAGGTGCATCATCGTCAGCGAGACAAGGACCGGGAGGAAGAAAGTGAAGAGGGAGAGGAGGAAAAGGACAAAGAACTGGAGCAGCATCCTTCCCGCCAAGGCCTTTCCCCTCGGATTGAGCGCGTCGCTGGAAACGACGGAGATCTTGAAGAGATACATCCCCACCGTCCTCCTTCCCCTCTTGAGGACCAGGGGAAAGAAGAGGAAGGCGAAGAAGTCCCCGCAGGCGAAGCAGAGGCCGAGCTCGACGATCGAAGTGGTGACGATCGTCCTCGTCAGCTGATTGTATTCCGCTTGGGAGGCGAGAAGGCCGATGCAATGTTCTTCGACTTCCTGAACGTAGAAATCGATGAATACCTGAGGTGTAAAATCAGTGCTTTCAATGTAGACATCTCCATCCTGTACAAAGAGATTTCTTCCTTGTCCATCCGTCTCTCGGCTCTTTCGCTCCTGGTATTCCGAGAAGAGGTCGTCCTCCTTCAGGAAATCCAGATAGAATCGGTCGATGTGCTCGGAAAGCTGCGCCTTTTCGACGACCTGCTCCTCTCCTTCGAAGGCGACCGTGATCAGGGAATCGTCCACGTAGAGGAAGGATTCCTCCCTTAGCGCTGCCCTTCGCTCCGCCGTCTGAACATAGGCCGTGACGTTGTTGGTCACGTAGGAGACAAGGCCATAGAGGGCCAGGGAGAAGAGGACGAGCAGAAAGACGTCCAGGAACGTCGCAAACCATCTTTTGTACAGCGGGGCGAGCTCGTAGGAGAGGGATTCCCATTCCTCTTCCGACTGCTCGATTTTCCTTTCTTCGGTCATCGCGAAGCGTTTTCCTCCTTCGAGAACACGGATTCCTCTTCCGAGCGGGAAAGGTCGACCGTGTAGGTCATCGTCGCCAGCTCCTCCAACGTCTGCCCGTCCTTGAGGACCAGGAACATGACGATGGAAAGAAGGAAGAGCAGGAAGGAGAAGAGAACCAACTGGAAGAGAGTGATCGGCCCGAGGAGAGGAACGGAGAGGAGATCCAGCATGCTCAGGAAGAGCGGCGGGAAGAAGAGGGCCCAGAAATGGGTCAGGAAGAGAATCAGGTCCCGGGCCAGATGCTTGTAGAAGGGAACCTTCCTCGGCTTCATGTCGCACAGCGCCAGGCCGAAAAGACGGTCGGAGATCGTCCGGCCATGCCGGAAGATGGCCGGGAAGAGAACATAGGTGAAGAGAAAGGCCAGGAGATAGGAGAGCAGGAGGGCGACTTCCTGCCCCACCATGTAGGTCTGATAGAGGTCCGTAAAGGTCTCCAGCATCCGTCGATACACCAGGTCATAGTCCTCGACTTCCTGGATGCCCTTCTGGCGGGCTCCGATATAGAGGGAGACGACTTGGTCATGCAAGTCCTGGGCCCGCGACCCGGTCTCGTCCCATTCGAGAAAGTCGTGAAGAAGAACGGCATTTTCTTCCGAAAGAACAAAAACGCTGTTCATATCGAAGTCGGGCGCGACAAGATTCGAATTCTCTGAATCCAAGTCCAGGAATTCTTCGTTGAGATATCGATAGCTGTCCTCCCCCTCTTGAAAGCAGGGAAGGGTGGGGCGATATTCGAAGACATAGTGGCGAAGGTCGTCGTTCTCCGCCTGGAACGTCGTCTCGTCCATCGAGATGTCCTCGACGAGGAGATGCCCCTCCTGATCCTGGACGGTGTAGTCCAGGCCGTAGTGGAAGTAGGACGTCCTGACCAGAAGGCGGAGGTCCTCCTCGGCCGTCTCCGTCAGCGGAACGGGATCCTCGTCCTCGATGGGCTGCAGCCTGGTCTCGTCCACGTAGGAAAGGATCTCCCGTCCCTTCTGGGCATATTGCTCCAGCGTCGAACCCGTGGAGCCCATGTTGTCATAGATGGGCCGAAGGACGCCGGCGAAGAAGACGAAGGTCATGATGACGGTCGTGAAGAAATCCGTCAGCAGGACCGCAAACCTCCTTCCCTTCCGCGGGGCCTTGTAGCTCTCCCGCTGAACGAAGGACATCGGTCTCATAGAGCCTCCAGATAGGTCGCGATGTCTTCGTAGCGATCGATCCAGATGACAATCAGGTCAAAGGTGAAGAAGTAGGAGGTCAGGTCTTTGAAGACCGTCTCGGAATAGCCTTCCTCCTTCTTCAGGAAGATGAAGTTGAACTTCAGGTAGTTGCTCGCCAGCTCCAGAAGCCGCTTCATGTCCGGATCCGTCAGGGAGATGCCGATGAAGAGGCAGCAGTGGAACTTGAAGTCGTGCAGCTGCTTGGCGATGTTCCACGAATAGGGATTGTTGTAGAGATAGTAATATTCCGATTCGTTGAAGATCACCGAATCCGTGAACTTCTTTTCGTGATAGCGATTGTAGGGCAAGAGTCCGTGGACATGGTAGATGTCCACCACCGCCTCCTTGTTGACGAAGGAGTAGTCGTCATAGGTGGTCGCATAGCGGATGTCCCTTTTCCGGCAGAGATACTCCAGGTTCGTATCGTAGTTGTAGGTGATGACGCTCGTGCCGGGATGGGACTTGAGGAAGTCGACGCAGTGGGAAAGCGTCGAATCGACGTCGTCGAAGCTCTTCGCCTCCTTGAAGAGGTAAAGCTCCCGGTTGAGCGATTCATAGGAATCGAATCCGGACGTCTTCATCACCATCGAGTCCGTGAAGAGCTCCTTGCCGACATAGTGCTTGATCTCTTCGGCGAACTTGTAGTCCCCCTTGTAGAAGTCGTTGTTGAGCGCATCCAGAAGGCCGTTCCAGCTCTTGGCGCCGTAATCCTCGTTGATTCCCGCTCCCATCACCAAGTCCGTATGAAGCTTGTTGGAAAAGAGCTTCAGAAGCCACAGCTGGAAGCTCCCGGCCGAGGAATTGACTCCCTGGAAGTCCTTGTCCGTCGAAAAGCGATAGAGCAGGGTCTCCGTCACGTCCTTCCTTCTCCTCCGGAGCTTGTAG
>CASFYT010000007.1 GCA_949299015.1 uncultured Bacillota bacterium | reverse complement strand
GGGCCGGCATCAAGCCGACTTCCGAATCATTTTTCCGTTATGGTAATTACTGTCCGTTTGCCTCAAAACCCTTGGAATGACGAATTCCAACGTATTTTTGGCTGGTCTTCCCGTTCAGTTTTCAAAGAGCGATCGTAGTGCGCTTTTTTCAGGCGCGAAGAGAAGTATACCATCGCTCTTTTTTTGTGTCAACAACTTTTTCTAACTTTTTTGCAATCAAGAGAGGCTGAATTTTGCCCTTGCGAGACTATAGCTTCCTTCGTAATTGGGCGCCAAATAGATGTAGTGCACCTCCGGCATCTCTTCTATGTATTTTTCCATCTTCTTTCGTTGCTCCTTTGTGATTTCTTCATGCAGCTCATCAATGATGATCAATGACGTCAGCGGCTTTCCTGTTGTTTCTATTAAATAGGAATTGATGGCATAATTCAGAGCAAAAGACATGATTTGCTTTTCCTTGGCTGACAGCGCATCGATTGTCATCCACTCTTCTTCTCCATCATCATCTAGCCTGCCCACGGCCTTTTCTGAAACAAGAACATCAAGATAGGCAAGGGCATTTCTTCCATCTGTCGCCTTTTCAAGGCGGAGGGCACATTGCGAACCGTTGATATTATTAAAGATGATTTGCGCTCGCTTGAGCATCTCCTTGCTTTGCCGATAGACGTGCTCGGATTCTTTGTTTTCCGACATTTTTCGATGCAAAACACGTCCAAACTGTCGGTCTCCTGTCAGGTCATAGATTGTCTGCACCAAAGAGAAATAGTTTGTATTGATGACGTCATAGAGTTTTTGAAGGCTCTGAATTCTGTTGTAGATGTCTCGAATGGAATCCATATACTCTCCGTAGCGTGAAAGATTATCCTGGGCTTGCTCAACAAGCGAGTCGGCTTGACTCAGTATATTTTGGAAAGTCTCCTCCAGTCCTTCGACCGAGGGACGCAGGATTTGCTTTCCGACCGCAGGGTTTTCTTCGCATCTTGGCTTCTCCTTGTCGATGAGATTGCAGATTTCTGTCAACTTCTTTCTCGCACCTGCCAATCGAACCGTCGCCTCTTGAGAAGATAAACCTTGAATCCTGAATTCTTTTTTTCTCTTCAGAAGTTGTGCCATCCTCTCAGAGACCGCCTCCTTCTCTTTTGAAAGCAAATTGATTTTGTCCTTGAACTCCTCTGAGGCTTGATTCAAAAGACGAATCGTTTCCTCTAGACCATTGTTGAATTGGATTTCAGTCTTCTGGAAGTCGATCTTTCCTTTCTGGTCGAGATCTTTCAAAAATGCATTTTCGACAAGATTGATTCCAAAATCGAAAGGGCGGAAATTGAGGATGGCATCAGGGCTTTCTTGAATCCTTTCCGGAACCAAAAGGGAATGGCCTCCACCCTCAAGAAGCTCGTTCATGTAATCGGTACTTCGAGTCAGTTGCTCTTCGGGGTAAACGGAGCAATTCCGAAACACTTCGCCGTCTGTCATCGTCAATAGATAGATTGTCTTTGCCAAAGAAATGTCGTCTTGACTAGATGGAAGCCCCTGCCACATCAAAGCTGTGCTAAAGCCTTTTTCTGTCATTTCGATTTCTCTCGGGTTCATAGGAGTAGCAAGAATCCTCTTCCTACGCTCTTGCGCGCGCTCCAAAAGAGTGTCAATCTGCTGTACAAACGCAGACGTGATGTCCATCATCTTTTGAAGTTCTTCCGTCTGGCGATTGACATGATCGATTTCCTCTGCCAGAGTCAAATACCTTGTATAGACCATCACGCGTCGGGAGTAGGTGCCGATTTTAAGAAGATCTCGATTTGTACTTGAGGCCAAGTACTTCTGATAGTGATAGGCGTGATGATTCATTTCCTCAAGGCGTTTCAATCTGATTCCTCGAATCTGCTCTCGAAGCGTTTGTGCCTGGATGAATTGGGCGGAAAAATAATCGTAGATTGGTTGCATCGCTCGAGCATTATTGAAAACGAGGGCGTTCAAATCCATTAATTCCATGGGAAAGCCAGGAAGATATTCTTCTCCAAGCCGACGAGCACGAGAACATTGTTCCTTGATCTGTTCTTTTAGGTATTCTCTTTTCGCCACGACGGTGGACAGAGCTTCTTTCAAGGAATCGGAATCGGCACACCATTGACTCGTTCCGAATGCACGAAGAAACGCAGACGCCTTGTTCGTGGGGCCAGAGAGCAAAAGATCGTTGTCCGTTCCTTGAATAAGGAAAGAGCCAAGAACGGTTTCCTTGCAAACGCCAACGACACTACGTCGCAAGTCCTCCGCCTCCTTCCCGATATAGGTCGTAGTTTGATTGTTGGCATCTGTCTTGCTGGCACGGAAAGGAGGGCATGAGAGCTTCAGCGGATTTCCTCGTGCAGGAGCAGAACGGAAAAATACATAGCTGTTCTTTCCATCGCAAACATAGACTTGCACGCGATAATACCCATTCTTCCTTGTTCCAAATTGATGATGATGACGAGAAATCAAGTATTCGCCAAAGAGTCCGTACGCCAGAGCGTCAATCAGATCGTTCGTCTCGATGCTGTGGCTCCCCAACAATCGACAGTTATTGGTAAGTTCGATATACATCCCATCATGTTGTCTTCTAAAATGTTCATAGTTTATGCCAATTATTTTCATAGGAAAATTATCTCTTAAATGTTAAAATTGCTTTTAATTTTTGTTATCATCGTCTTTATGTAAAGCGATTCTTTGTCAACTAAGCCTTTGCCGATTTTCAGAGCAACGCTCGACGAGTCAAAGTTTTCGACGTTCCTTTCCTGTATGGACTTGGAGAAAAGGTTGTTTCGCAAGCCCGTATTTTTACCTAAAATTCGGCAAAATTTCGGATATCTCGCCTCAACTTCACGAGCAATCGGCTCTGGAACGACATCACAATCGAACAGAACGTACACGTAATTCTCCTCGTCCTTCGGAAGCGATGTGAAAGTGTCCGATGTCGTCTCGTAAATCCGTATTCTCAATTCTTGATGATCAATCGGTATGAATTCCTGTTGAAACTCTCCTTTCCGACCTAGATCGACATAAGAAAGACACTTTACATCCTGATCAGTATAGTGCATTGGATAGGGAGAACCCGAATACAAAATGTTTTTCTTAAGTAAAATTGGCTCATGAATATGTCCTAAGGCCACATAATCAAAAGCATTTACGCAGGAAATATCAATCATATCGGGCTGCTTTTCTGTAATTATGCATTTATTTCTCGCTTCTTCAAATGAATAGACATATTGATGGGCAATTAGGACATTGCGCTCCCTTTCGTCAAAATTCGTTCTCGACAACATAGATAAAAATACTGCTGATACTCCATCTGATGACAAAGGATGCAAAAATGATGTCAGATACTGCATTTTTAGAAACGGCAATGCATAAAAATTGACGGGACCTTTGTCATCGAACAATGTCACTTTCGATAGAACGTTGTGCGGATGCCCAAAGACGTAGATGCCCGAGTCTGCCAAGAAGGAGGACATAAAATCGAAAATGGCGCTGTTGTCATGGTTTCCAGCGATAATCAGAACGTTTTGAAAATGCGGGCGTATCTGGCGGAGAAACTGGTTAAAGACACTCATGGCGACATCGTCTGGATAGATGTCTTCAAAAACGTCTCCACAAAGCAGAAGGACATCTGCTTTTTTCTTCTTGATGGCGTCAAGAACCCCATGCAGAAGGACGTCACGTTGAGCGGACAGCAGACTATGCCCTTCCAGAATCTTCCCAAGATGAAGATCCCCCATTTGAATGATTCGCATTCATGAAACTCCTTTCTGCAATTGTAGTTCGACAAAAAAAGGTCCTCATGATCAAGCGTCCGAGGACCAGAAAAAGAAACAAAAAATCAATTCGTTTAGATCAATCGAGTTCTGCCTTCCCCATCCAAAGCTCGTAATACCGTCCTTTCTGCGCCAACAGCTGATCATGGGTACCACGTTCGATAATCTTTCCATGATCCATGACCATGATGCAGTCCGCATAGCGGATCGTACTCAATCGATGAGCGATGACGAACGTCGTCTTTCCCCTCATAATGTTTTCCATGCCATGGGAAATCAACCGCTCCGTGCGAGTATCAACAGAGGAAGTCGCTTCGTCCAAAATCAAAATCGGAGGATTCCCAACGGCACAGCGCGCGATGGAGAGCAGCTGTCGCTGTCCCTGAGAAAGGGAAGCGTTGGCACCATCGATGAACGTGTTGTATCCTTGCGGAAGCTTGCGGATGAATTGATCCGCACAGGCAATCTCCGCTGCCTTCACGCATTCCTCATTCGTCGCCTTCAATCTTCCATAACGAATGTTGTCATAAATTGTTCCGCTGAAGAGATGAGTGTCCTGAAGAACCAAAGTCATGGACCTCCTCATGGAAACACGATCGATTTCCTTGATGTCGATGCCGTCAATCATGATGCTGCCTGAGTCGATATCGTAAAATCTCGTCAAAAGATTCGTGATGGTTGTCTTTCCAGCACCCGTCGATCCCACCAAGGCAATTCGCTGCCCCGGATGGGCATAGAGCGTGATGTCTTTCAGAATTTGCTGTCCCTTGTCATAGGAGAAGTAGACATGCTGCATATCGACTTGACCCATGACGGGCTTGACTTCTTTGCCGTCCGTCCAAAGGAACTTTCCATCTTCCCCTTTATAGGATTTCCACTTGGCTTCCTGAAGGCTCGGCTCAGGGGGTTGATCCATCATCTGGAAGATTCTTTCCGCGCCCGCCAAGGAAGCCTGCAGCATTGTCATCATATTGGAAACAGAATTGAACGGACGAGCAAACATGCGCACAAACGTGACGAAGGCCATCAAGGAACCGGCCGAGATGATCAAACCCATCACCGAGGCAGCCCCCGACACCAGAAGGACACAACCCACCATAGCAACAAGGCCTGTCGTCATATTTACGATGTTATTGACAATCGGAATGTTGATGGAGGAAAGGAAGACAGACTTGTGGTTGTCAATCGTGTGGCGATAATCGATAGACTTGAAAAGCTGGGACATGTCCTCTTCCTTCGAAAAGCACTTTACGACCTTAAGCCCGGAAAGGACTTCTTCGGCTACGCCATTGATTTCCCCCATTGAAATCTGGCTATCGGAGAAAGCGGCGACAGAACGATGGACGTTGATGGCTACGATCGCAATCGCGACCAACTCCAAGAAGACAAGAATCAAGGCGAGAAGCCAATTGAGCACAAAGACGAAAATCAAAAGCCCAAAGATCATGATCAAGGACGTAAAGATTTCGATCAGGCCCGTATTGAAGAGCTGCGCGAGGTTGTCCACGTCATTGGTAAAGCGAGACATGATGTCGCCATGTGCGGTCGAATCGAAATATCGAAGTGGGAGATTCTGCATCTTGTCAAACATATCGTTTCGCAATCTCATCAAAGAAGTGGTTCCAATATTCGTCATCAACAAAACCTGTAGAATAGTGCCAAGGAAGGCGAGGAGATAAAGGCCCATCATGATGCCGATAACCAAGCCAAGCGTCGAAAGGGCCTGCGAAAGAACCGACGCGGCCGAATTCCAATCAATCGACTGGAAGAGAAGAGAGTAGAGTCCCATCTGACCGGAAATCACCTGTTCGAAATACGCCGCACTGCTTCCATAAACGCCCCAGTCTCCTTTCAAGGCAAAAGCGGCTGGCTGAAGGATCGCATCAACAATCGGCGCAGAAACGAATGCGCCGAGAAGATTGACGACAATCATGAAGACCGTCAGAATCGAAACGCCGACAATCTTTCCAGCATCCGGCTTCAAATAACCGAAAACGCGAAGAAGAGAGTGCCAGGAGTGCTCCGGCTTGGCGTATCCTTTCTTTCGATGACTGTAGCTAGCGGTAATCTTCTGGTAGCCGCTCTTCCCGCAAGAATATTGGACACGAACATCGTCTATGATCGGACCGCTGCCCGTCGCATTGAACCCGTTAAGCCTATCCATCTCAGTTCACTCCCTTCCTTTGAATCGCGTCGATTTCGCGATAGATCGAACAATTCGCCAGCAAATCCGAATGCGTTCCCAAGCCAACGGGTTTTCCGTTGTCGAGAACAAGAATGCGATCGCAGTTCTGAACAGAATCGATTCGCTGAGCAATCAGAAGGACCGTCGTGTCCTTGAGATGGAGAGCAAATTGCTCCTGAATCCGTCGGGACGTCTCCATGTCGCAAGCCGAAACGGAATCGTCGAGAATCAGAATCTTCGGTTTCTTGATCAAAGCACGGGCGATGCAGAGCCTTTGCTTCTGACCGCCTGAAACCGACTTCCCTCCTTGTGAGACAAACGTGTCCAGCCCCTGGGGGAACTGCCGAACAAAATCTGCCGCTTGAGCAATTTCCAAGGCCTCCCAGATTTCTTCGTCCGTCGCATCCTTCTTTCCCCAAAGAATATTGGAACGAATCGTACCAGTAAAAAGAACGTTGTTTTGCAAGACGACACCGATATCGTCCCTCAAGGCACGAACAGAATAATCACGAACATCGTGTCCGGCCACGGAAACCGTTCCCTCCGTGGTATCGTACAGACGAGGAATCAGATTAACGAATGAGGATTTTCCCGAACCTGTGCCACCGATGATTCCCAGGGTTTCGCCGGAATGGATGTCGATGCTCAAAGGTCCGATGGCCGCCTTTGAGGCGTCGCCGACATAGGAAAAAAGAACATGGTCGAAGAGAATGTGTCCATCGGACAAGTGATCCGGATCGAAATCCGGCGTCTTCGGCTTCGGTTCATAGGAAATGTCGATTTTCTCGGCCAAGACGCGGTCGATTCGCTCCTTGCTCGCTTCCGCCCGGCCATAGAATTGAACCAGAGTCGAAATAAACGAAAAGGCAATCGTCAGGACAGCCGCAAAGGAAGAAAGCATGGACAGCTCGCCCGCATCGAAGATGTGCCCATAGTTCATCGCCATCCAAAGGGCATTCTCCGTTTGCTGAGCAGTATAGAGCATCTCAAAACCGCCAAAATATTGAATCAATCCGATCGTCACGTTGACTGCTAAAGTCGTGATCGCCGTGGCCATCCCCATCTTGCTCACGGCAGAATAACTGATGGCGGTAAGGTTTTCATTGGCCCGAGCGAACTTCCGGTCCATATGGTCCTCGCGGCAGAAGGCCTTGACTTCGCGAATGCCTTCCGTGTCTTCCTCGACGTTGCGGTTGACATTGTCCAAGGCCGTCTGCGTCATGATAAACTGCGGCTTCGTCTTGACGATGATGGTGCATATGATGAAGAAGGCAAGAAGCGAAAGCGGAAGAGTGATCAATCCTATCGCCCAATTCAGGGAGAAGATGAAAATGAAGCAAGTCAGAACCAACGTTCCCTGTTTGAAGCCCATGCGGACCAACATCAGAACAAAAAAGCGAATGTTGTTGCAATCGTTGGAAAGCATGGTCGTCAGCTTGCTGACTGGAAAATGACCGATATTGGAAAAAGAGAACTGTTCCGCCTTCCAGAAAATCGTATTCCTCAGCCTTTCGATATAATCCGAAGAGATGATGGCGGAAAGCTTCATTCCGATTCCTTGGAAGAAGATGGCGAAGAGGGAGAGGCCGATGATCAATCCACCATAGAGCCATACCGCCTGCAAAGCCGGTTGAGACCAACCAAGGGTGGGGTCCAAGGGCTGCAGGCCTTCCCGTATCATGAGGCCGCAGAAATACGGAATCAGGATTTCAAAAACGGCATCCAAAAGAATGACAAAGAAATCAATGACGACATACTTCCACGAAGGTTTGAGACAGGCAAGATAGATTCCCAACGTATTCTTGCTGTCTTCCTTGTCAATGCGGACATCGTCTTTGTCGTAGTGGAGGTCTTGACGAACCTGCTCTTGAAGCCGCTTCCTTCTTTCACCAATCATACTTTTCACCTCAAAAATAGCGTGAATAGCTTATAACATTCAAAAAAGCGATGAAATGAAAGCGGTTATCAAAAGAAGAAACAATACACACATTTGTCTTTTATATTAAGTTGCCTTTTTATTATTAAGCGTTGTCTTAAGGGAAGATATAGCGTTTATAGATTTGAAATAATACAATTGATAATATTGTCGATTTCCTCAGGCGTTCTGGTTGAAAACTCCATTTTTCCCGTCTTTTTCCCTCCGAGGAAGTCCGTGCGATCTTCACTTTGAAACTCCTCTTCTCATCCTGTCAAAAAGGCAAAGAAGACCAATAAACAAAAAGAAACAACCTCGACAGCAAGGGATGATTTCAATAAGCAACTTACTTTTTTTCTAGAATCGCTAACCCTTGTTTTTTCCATCAATAGTTGTTTTTTTGTTTTTGTTTTCCTATAATATATTCGCATTTCAATCGGAGGAAAATGACTTATGGCAAAAGAAAGATCGACTCCCCGTTACATCAAAATCGCTCAAGACGTCTGCGGAAAGATTTTGACTGGCGAATATCCGGAAGGAACGCTCCTGAAGGGCCGTTCGATTCTCGGCGCCGCCTATGGCGTTTCGCCCGAAACCGTTCGTAAGGCTCTCAACATCTTGGAAAAGGACAAGGTCGTCTCTTCCAAGAGAGGTGTCGGCGTCTTCGTCGATTCCGTCCTTCACGCGCAGGAATTCGCCAATAAGTGGAAGGCCGAAACCCAGATCAAGGATAAGTACGCGACCCTTGAACAGCTTCTGAAGCAGCAAAAGGAGCTTCAGGCCCAGATCATCACGGCAATCGACGACATGAAGGATTCCTTCACCTATCAGACCACGGAAGCCGTCAAGTTCTCGGAAGCGGAAGTTCCTCAGGGATCTTGGATCAATGGCAAGACCATCGGCGAAGTCTATTTCTGGAACTACACGGAGGCGACGATCGTCGCCGTCATCGGCGCCGACAACATCTGCCGTCAGTCGGTTGGTCCGGATTTCGCTCTCCATTCGGGCGACCGGCTCATCTTCGTCGGTAAGGACAACCTGACCTTCGATCGCGTCCTCTCGTTCCTTACCTACGGCGTCCTCAACCAGGAAAACTAAATCGAGACACAGTTCTTCGCCTCCCGGACTGCTCCGGGAGGTTTTTTTCTTCTTCTTGCCTCTTTTGGGCCGAAAGGCAATAATGTTTCTATGAACAATGCACTAGATCTTCTTGACCTTCGGTATGAGGAGAAAAAGCTGCTTTCAAGCCAATCGGGCGGTCTTCCTCTTCCACCAGAGAAAGCCTCACTCTTTCTCCAGGGCAAAGAAATCGAGCTCTCGGACCGCCAGGGGCCGTATCTGAGCGTTTTTGCCTTGTTCGATGCCAGGGACAATATCTATTATCCCTTGACTCTTCATTCCTATGAATGCTCCGACCAGGGATTCCTTCGCAAAGGCGAACTCGATTTCATCAACCCCATCGCGATTGAAGTCCTCAAAAGCAATGGAATTGACGTTTCTGATTCTATGGATTGGATTGCTGATCTTTCATCGCTTTCATTCATATTAGAATCAAGGCTACAATTTCAGGATAAGAAAAGGAGTTTTCAATTAAAGTCCCTTTTGAATTGGCATCCCATGGATGCCATCCACGCAATCAAATCCCATTCGATCCTCGGTTCTCTCTTCACCCCGGCACAGCGGCCGAAACGATATTACGGTCTGTTTTCCAATAGCCGTCCTTCCGAGAATCCCTCTTCCCTTCCTAAGGCCTTTCTTTCGCATCGATACAAAGACATCCAAGACAAGCTTGAAAACCTCACGGCCATTAAGGTCCTCTATCGTCATTCAGACGATATCCTTCCCTTCCTCCATTCGCTCTTGCCTTCCCTGCTCCATCGCAACGAAAGCGTTCTTTTCCTTTCGGAGAACGAAAACCCGGAACTAGATCCGTTTCTCAAGAAATACCACCTGAAGGGAGGGACGTACAACCTTCACGATTGGCAGTCTCCGCGCCAAGTCCCCACCGTTTACCAGAAAAATTCCGATTGGGGGCCTTCCGTTCCGGAAGAGGCGCAACGCCTCGTCACAGCGCGTGAAGAGTATCGTCGTCTCTACCGACTCCGAAAGCAAAACTTCCAGAAGTCGACCACGTTTCTTTCCCTGCTCTCCGAATCCCGGATTCGCGAGCTCCTTGCGAACAATGGCGAGGTCACCTTGCTGAGCGTCGGCGACTATGAACTGGAAGATTTCCATAAGGACCTGAAGTTCCTTGACACCATCGACCGTCTCAGTGAGATCAAGAAGATCTCCCTCAATGATTTTCTCTATCAGGGGCTCTCCTGCTCGGGGTCCGAAGAGAACTACATGGAGATTCAAAAGCTCGTCCACGAGATACAGGAGGATCTCGTCTCCTTTCAAAAGACCTTGAGCGAATCTTCCCTTCTCGATATGGAAGGCCGGAAGATTGAGAGCTTTGCCCAATTCGAGGACTACGGCGAATGCGTGAACCTTCTTGCGCAGTACACAGGATTTCCAAAGAAATACTTCAACATCGACATCGACGAATCCAATTTGCTTCGTCTCAAGACCGTCTATCAGGAACGATCCTCGACGCGCCTCCTTCTCGACTCCCTCTTCCGACATCCTCTCAGCCAAGAAGAAAAAGAACAGCTCCTTGAGGAACTCCGTTCTCCTTCGCTGTTCATTCGCCATCAAGGGAGGAAAGAACTCCGCTCTCTTCTCTCTTCGAGAACAAAGAGAAACGACATCGAAGTCGTCGTCCAACTGCTGGAGACGTCGCTCGAGAGAGAAAAGGAATATCAGAGAATCGTCGAGGAAGGGGCTGCCGTCTACGGAGACAGCGTCCGAACCATGAACGGGGTCGTCGAAATCCTGAGCAATCGTTCCTATATACAGAAGTTCCGGTCGTTCCAGAGCCGAAAGAAAAGCTTTACGATGGAGAACGCCCTTGTCAAAAGAGGATTGCGCGATCGGCGTTTCGCCCAAGAACGACTCGAAGAGTATCACCGCTATGACAAGGTTTATCAGGAACTGAAAAGGAAGATCAATCGTTACATTGGATATTTTCTCGAAGACCGCAAGGACTTCCTTCATATGTCCATCAGCGACATGGTTCTCTTTTTCCAGAGGAAAGGGACGGGATCTTATCTTCTTTTCTCTCAATACGCGCTCTTCCTCATGGAAAGCAAGAATATCTCCCTGACGCTTCAGCTGGCGATACGAAAACGCATTCTCTCTGGAAAAACGCTGGAGAACCTCGGAACCGACTTCCTACTCTCTGTCCTCGAAAGCATCTATCTTGAAGAGAAAAGACATTTCAAGAAAATGGAAAGAGAATGGGAAGAAAAACGTTCTTCCTACAATCACGAGATTCATCATATCCATGATATCAATATCTGCATTCTTTCATCTGAGCTGAAAGAATGCGTTCGACATCGATGTTCCTCTCCGCGCTTCCAAGACACCTATCAGCGCATCAAGGTTCTCTCCCAACAGAAAAAAAACATCGAGAAGGCAGACATCGATTTCACCCTCCCTTCGCTCCGGCCCATTCTGCAGGGAACGGCGGACGACCTCAAGATGCTCTCCGAGAGCATGTGCGACGTCCTCATCCTTTCGAACAGCGTCGAGATGAGCGACATGGCTCTCCTTCTTGCCATCAGCTCCGCCAAGAAGGTGGTCTTCTTGGAACAGATGGATGAGGTCGACACGAGAACGTCCGGATACGAACAGACAACCATCGACCGTCCTTCCCTCTACCTTTCGTTCTTCGATCGGCGGATGGACAAAGAGGTCGAATCCGTCTTCCGCCGTATCCTCGCCAAAAAAGGGTTGTCCTTGCTCACTCAGGAGGAGACTTTCCCTTATTTCGTCCGCGACGAGCGAACGGGAGAAAAAAGCGTCTGCTTCTTCGACCTTCTCCTTCCTCCCGACCTTGCCGAAGAAGCCTCGATCGACTTGCGCGAGCATTTCTTCTTTGCGGACCATCGCAACGTCGTCGACATCGACATGGTCCAAGAACTTCTCGACAGCCAGGCCGTCCCTTCCTTTCCGAAGAAGTAAAAGGGCAGGCACCCGGCCTGCCCCTCCCTTCAGTCTTTCTTGACCCAAAGGCCGTGGAGATTGCAGTATTCGTAGACTTCCCGAACCTCTTCCCCTTCGGCCAGAAGGAAGTCGGCAACGGGAGCCGACGTGGCTTCAAGCTTCTTCAGTTCCACCTTCTGGTCGCTGACCAGGCAGATGAACGAGATATGGTGCTCCTCCGTCATCGGGTGCAGGGTCGATCCCACTTCGACGTGGACCTTCCGCCCCTCGATCGTGACAACGGGGACGTGCTTCTCTGTCGCCGCGTCCGTGGAATTTGCCTTCAGCTCGATTTCGTCGGCCGCCAACACATGTTCCGCACCAAGGATGGAATAGGTCACCTCTCCGGTCTTCGTATTCTTATAGAATTGTACGTTCATCATTTCTTACCTCCATGGATAGTCTAGCATTTTCGTTCCCAAAAGCCGGGAAGAACGCTCACTTGAAGTAATCTCGGAAGTCGAACTGATAGCGATGGCGGCAATACTGGACGATATCGAAGATGTTCCAGAAGATTCCCAGGCCGATCAGAAGATAGGCAAACTTCACAAAGAAGAACTTCCACGACTGCCGAAACGAACGGGCATAAAAGATCTTGTCGATACCGAACCATCCTAGGAAAATCAAGACCAGAAGGAAGCCGGCCTGAATCGACCCGCTTCCGGTATCCACGACGTATTCTTCTTTTTTCATATGGTTCACCTCAAAGACGACACGATTATAAACGAAACCGAAACAACAAGAAAGACTCGCTTGCCTTTTCTCGCCTCTCCTTTTGGGGTAGAATATCTCCGAGGAGAGACACATGGTCAAAGCATTTCTGCACAAGGAAGGAAAGGGTCCCTTTGCCAGCAACACCTACGTCATCGGCAAGATTGGTGGATCCTGCCTTGTCATCGATCCAGGAACCGAAGACGACAATCTCGTCCACTACATTCAGAAGCACTACGAGAAGGTCTCCGGAATTCTTCTGACGCACGGACATTTCGACCATATCCGCGCCGTCGAGTTCCTTAAGAAGAAGTTCCGTGACCAGGAACTGCCGGTGTTTCTCCATCCCTTGGACAAAGACCTCCTCGGCGACCCCGAGGCCAACAGTTCGGCCATGGTCGGCGAAAGCCTTCGCGTCAACTTCGAGACCACCGACGTCCAAGACGGAGAAATCCTACCGCTTCGGAATTTTCAGGTTCAGGTGATCCATACTCCCTTCCATACACGAGGAAGCGTCTGCTATCTCTTCGAGGACGACAATGCCCTCTTCACCGGCGACACCCTCTTCCAAGGTTCCATCGGACGCCATGACATGGTCACCTCCGAACCGGACAGGATCGACGAATCCCTCAAGAAGATTCTCGCTCTCAAACCGACGCTCGTCGTCTATCCAGGACACGGCTGCATGACGACGCTCCTGAAGGAAAAGGAACATAATCCTTTCCTTCAAGGAATCGACTGAAGAGGCCAAAAGGCCTCTTTTCTTTTCTTTGCAATAGAAAGCAATTTGGCTGTTATTATATTGATTTGTTTTTTGTTCAACCCCTTTCTGGAAATAAGAAAAGGAAGAAGAAACATCGAGTCCACGATTGGTGACCGACAAAAAAGCCCTGCCGGTAGGCAGGGCCTATAATCATTCGCCGTCAATCAGCTTCGTCAGATATTGGATTTCTTCTTCTTTCTTCAGACGGGGGAACAGCGGCGCGAGAGGTCGCAGGGAGATTCCGGCAAGCCTTCCGGTCTCAGCAATCGATTCAAACGTCCTCAACTCTTCCGGAACGTTTTCCTGGTCGAGGGCTTCCTTCGTCTTTTCCGGCATCACCGGAGAGAGAAGGATCGATCCGATCCGAATCAGTTCGCACGCCGAGTACAGCGTTTCCTCCAGAAGCTCCGTCTTTCCCTCCTTGGAAAGGTTCCAGGGGGCCATGTCATCGAAGTACTTGCTTCCGAGGCCCAGAAGTTCCATGGCCGAGCCTGTTCCGCCCGTGATGTCGAATTCGTTCATTCGAGAAACGTATTCGTCGACAAGCTCCTTCGCCCGCTCCATCATGACCCTCGTTCGTTCGGAAACGTCTTTTCGATAGGAGGGGATTCTTCCTTCGAAATAACGGTTGACCATCGAAAGGGTTCGATTCACGAGGTTTCCGTAATTGTTCGCCAAATCCGCATTGAGACGATCGACGAACTGCATCGGGGTGAAAGCGCCGTCTTCTCCGAACTGCATCTCGCGAACCATGTAATAGCGCAGGGAATCCACGCCATAGCGTTCAATCAGCGGATAGGGCGACGGTGCATTGCCGAGCGACTTCGAAAGCTTCACTCCCGACTTCGTCAGCAGCAGGCCATGGACAAGAATGCGATCCGGCTGGCGAAGCCCCAACGCCATCAGGAGGATAGGCCAATAGATCGTATGGAAGCGATTGATGTCTCTTCCCGCCAATTGGACGATCTCCGTCTCTTCTCCCCAATACTTTCGCATCAGAGACTCGTCGGCCGTTTCGTATCCGAGCGCGGAAACGTAATTCAGCAAGGCGTCGATCCAGACGTAGACGATGTGCTTGGGATTCTCCGCGATTGGGACGCCCCAGTCGAAGGAAGTCCTCGTGATGCAAAGGTCGTCGAGCCCCGGCTTGATGAACGTGTTGATCATCTCGTTGAGCTTGTCCTTGCGGCAGAAGGAAGGGTGCTTGTCGTAGAATTCCATCAAGTCCGGAACGAACTTCTTGACGTTCAGGAAGTAGCTGTCCTCGCTTTCCCAATGGACCGGTCGATGGCAATCCGGGCAAAGGTGCTCCTCTCCCACCTGAGAATCGGTGAAGAAGGACTCACACGGCGTGCAGTACCAGCCTTCGTACTTTCCAAGATAGATATCGCCCTTTTTCAAGAGCTCCGTGAAGACCTTCTGAACGCAGGCGACGTGGCTGTCGTCGGTCGTCCGAACGTAATAGTCATAGGAAATGTTCATCGCCTTCCAGACCTCCTGGAAGGAGGCGGCGATCCTGTCGACGTATTCCTTCGGAGACAGGCCCGCATCGAGAGCCTTCTTCTGAATCTTCTCTCCATGTTCGTCCGATCCCGTCATGAAGCGGACGTCATATCCCATCATCCGCTTGTACCGGGCAATCGTGTCTGCGCAGACGTTGCAGTACGTGTGGCCGATGTGAATGTTTCCCGATGCATAGTAGATCGGAGTCGTCACGTAGAAAGTCTTCTTGTGATCCATAAAGTAAACCTCACGAAAATACAAGGAAATTATATTCCATTTGATCAGAAAAGTCTCCAAAAGCTCCACACGAGGAAACGAAAGAGGAAGGAGGAAAGAAAGGAAGGCACAGGCTTTCCAGGAGGAAAAGCCAATCGGACGATTCTCCGTGTCGTATAATCAGAATCATGAAGAAAAAGAAGAGCCGCCTCTTCTCCGTCCTCCTCAGAATCGACAACCTCAACCGGATCCTCGTCTTCCTGGCCATGGTCCTCTTCCTCATCCTCCCCTCCCTCGCCCTGTACCATGTCTATGACGATAACAACAACCTCCCGACCGTCCTGCCGTGCCTCCTTCTCCTGGGAACGCTGCTCGGGACCGGCGCCTTGGCCTTGGACCATCCCGAGAAGGTGACCCCCTTCTTTTTCCTGGAGATCCTCCTGCTGATGGCGAGTTACTATGACGAAATACGATCTTTTCCGCTCTTTGGCGTTCAGATCGTCGGCGTCTCCATCAGCGAGATGGTCTATTGCCTGATCTGCTTCAGCTTCAGCAGTTTCTGTCTGATCCTCCTGACGAGACGGCGGAGTTCCCGAAAGAAGCTTCTCGAAGGCACCAATCATGACAGCTTTCTCGAGTTCGTCAGCGCCAGGGACAACAACAAGGAAATCGTCGACAAGCTCCTTCGACGTCAGAAGAACACCCTGCAGTTTTCTCGATGGACGCGCCTGATCTCCGGGTCGATCCATCTTCTCCTTTCCTTCGGTTCCTTTCTGCTCTCCCTTCAGGGACAAGGAGAGTCGGCCGAGCTCCTGCAGAAGACAAGCGCCCTTTCCGTCGCCCTTCCCCTGATTCTGATCCTGCTGTCCTGGCAATTTCCTCGCGCCTACAAATACGTCTTCTACTACAATTCCTTCCTTTTCGCCATCGCGCTCCTCTTCTTCGGGAAGGAGTTCCCCGCCGTCTTCCTGCTCTCCCTCTTTTCCCTCATCGCCTTGTTCCTCTCCTTCCTCCTGACCCTGGTCGTCGAAGGAAGGACGTGGATGGGGGCGGAGATGGACGATTGAGGTTCGCCGCGCTTGCGAAGAAGGCGTCTCCCGTCAATCCCGTCGTCGCAGCCGCAGATAACGGACCTTTCCTTCGAAGTCCGGAAGAAGCTCCTTCTCCCAGGACGGAAAGAAGTCCTGTGCAAGGGCGAAGACATCCCTTCCCTTTGTCGCTTCCAGTTCAAAATCCGCCTCTCCTCCTTGGGCAAGGCAGGAGGGAAGACGAGGAAAGATCCGACGATAGGAATCCATCCCGTCCACGCCGGAGAACAGGGCGAGCTTCGGTTCATACGGCGCCTGCGTCTCTTTGCCCTCGGGAATGTAGGGAGGATTGCAGACAATCAAATCAAAAACTTGATCAACTCCATCAAGATAGTCTGATTTCATGAACGTCACATTAAGATGATTTCGAGCATTGTTTTGACAAGCAATCCGGATGGCTTTATCGGAAACATCTGTTCCATAGACGATGGAATCGGAAAAATTCTTCTGGAGCGCCAGGGCGATGAACCCCGACCCAGTGCACAAATCGAGGATCCTCTTTCCGTTCCATTCCCTATGCGGAAGAATCTCGGCACGCAGGAAGTCTTCCGTCTCCGTCCGAGGGATCAGAACGTCCTCGGTCAAGAGGAGATCGACGCCAAGAATCCTCAGCTCCCCCGCAAGATAGGCGGCGGGATATCCCCGTTTCAGGCGGTCGAGAACCTCCTGGACTCGTTTCTCGTCCAATTCCCTTTCCTCGATCTCCGCCCGGTCGAAGTCGCATCCGAGCACGGGAAAGACCACGCGGACGTCCGCCAGGGGAATCGCTTCCTTTCGATAGAGGCGGAGGACCTCGCGAGGTTTCACGATTCCTGCTGTTGGAGGCGACGCGTCTCCTCCTGCAGCTTGTCCGTCTGATCCGCCTCCCTCAGAGCATCCAGAAGATCGTCCAGGTCGCCGTCCATGAAGCGCGGAAGGTTGAGCATCGTATATCCGATTCGGTGATCCGTCACGCGGTTCTGCGGATAGTTGTAGGTCCGAATGCGTTCGTTTCGCTCCCCCGTTCCGACCTTGAGGCGTCTCTCCGTCCCGACCTTTTCTTCCTGTTCCGACTCATACTTGCTCTGCAGCTTCGCCTTGAGCATTTCCATCGCCATCTCCTTGTTCTGCATCTGGCTGCGCTCGACCTGGCAGGAGACGACGATACCCGTCGGCTTGTGGGTGATGCGGACGGCGGACTCCGTCTTGTTGACGTTCTGTCCTCCCGCTCCCGAGGAATGGTAGGTGTCGATCGAGAGGTCCGCCGGATTGATCTCGATGTCGACCTTCTCGATCTCCGGCATGACCAGGACCGTCGCGGTCGAAGTCTGAATGCGGCCGTTGGCCTCCGTCACGGGGACGCGCTGGACGCGATGGGCGCCCGATTCGAACTTCAGGCGCGAATAGACTCCTTTTCCTTCGACAAGAAAGGAGACGAGGGAATAGCCGCCCAGAGCGGTCGGCTGGCTGTCGAGGACCTTGATCTTCCAGTTCTTCTTGTCTGCATAGTGCTCGTACATCCGGAAAAGGTCGCCCGCGAAGATGTTGGCCTCGTCGCCTCCAGCGGCACCGCGAATCTCCATCAAGACGTTCCTCTCGTCGTTCTCGTCCTTGGGAAGGAGCTCGAGCTGAAGGTCCTTCTTGGTCTGTTCCAGTTTCGCTTCCAGTTCCTGAAGGTCGGCCTTGGCCATCTCGCGGATATCGGCATCGCTGTCCTTGAGCATTTCCCGATCGTCCCGAATCGACTTCTCCATCGCCTGGATTCGATCGTACATCTCCACAGGGGTCGCCAAGCCGGCCCGTTCCTTCGACAGGGCCGCCAGGGTCTTGTAATCCCCTTCCCCCTGCGCGAGGATCTTGTCGATGTCCTCCAGGCGCTTCTTCATCGCCTTCAATCTTTCCATCATGTAGTCCATTGTCGCTTTCCTCCCTCTCAAAACACGTCTTTCATCGTCCGGAGGCGGCCGCTAGAGAAAGGGCCTGGAAAGGCCAAGGAAATCACGATCGACGCTGTTCACAGGGGAGATGATAGCACAGGAGGTGACGAGCAATCGATTTTCTTTGTCAAGAAACGCCGTTTTCCCCTCTTTTTCGCATGCTTCACCGGAGTTTTGCCACGAGCAGGAAGAAAAACAGGACGGGATGGGATTCGTGCCCGACAGAACGGAAAAACAGCCCTTTGTAAAATCTCATCGTATGAAAATTCTTTCATTGTTTTGCTCTCTTTTTTCGCTTTTCGGGAAAGACTCGGAACTTTCAACAACTTGTCTATCAGATGTTCATTCAAAGTTGTTTCCCACGCAAAAAAACATCGAGCAAAACCCTGACAACCGGGGCCATCAATCGACTATAATCTTTTGCGTACGCTGGTAAGGGAAACCCGTCATAAGAAAAGGGAGATTTCCGCTCCCCTTCCATAAAGGCATGTTTTTCTTCACCCCATCCACAGGAGGACAAAGAAATGATTGCAAAGCTCACCAACCCCTATAGCCCGACCAACATCGTCACCAAGATCGTCAAGCGAGACGGTCGCGTCGTCCCCTTCGACAGCACGAAGATCCTTCAGGCCATTGCCAATGCCAGCAAGGTCACGCATGAAACCCTGCCTTTGGGAAGATTGACGGACGAAGTCGTCCTGACGATCAACCGGAACTTTTCCGACTTCGAGCATCCCGCCACGGTCGAGGATTGCCAGGACATCGTCGAGGACGTCCTGATCGAACACAACTATGCCAAGACGGCGAAGGAGTACATCCTCTACCGTGCCAATCGTTCCCGCATCCGCGAAGCCAAGACGGACCTGATGTCCACCATCGACGGCATCGCCACACAGGACTCGAGCGAGAACGACAACAAGCGCGAGAACGCCAACATCGACGCCAACACCGCCATGGGAACCATGCTCAAGTTCGGAAGCGAGACCGCCAAGGCCTATTACCTGGAGAAGATGATCGACCCGAAGATCGCCTTCGCCCATAAGAATGGCGACATCCATATCCACGACCTCGACTTCTACTCGCTGACCCTCACCTGCTGCCAGATCGACTGCCTGCGCCTCTTCCAGAAAGGCTTTTCCACGGGCCACGGCTTCATCCGCGAGCCCAACTCCATCCGCACCTATGCCGCCTTGGCCTGCATCGCCATCCAGGCGGACCAAAACGACATGCACGGCGGTCAGTCCATCCCGAACTTCGACTTTTCCATGGCTCCGGGCGTCCTCAAGTCCTATAACAAGGCCTTCCGCAACAACTGCATCCGCGTCGCCGAATATCAGCTTCATTCCGATCGTTACGAAAAGGACCTCAAGGACTTCTTCAAACACCGCATCGAGGAGAAGACGACGCCTCGCTACAAGAACGAAAAGACCATCGACGCGACCTTCGAGGACCTCAGGAAGGAATTCCCCGACGTCGACTGGGAAGGGGCGAGGCACACCATCGTCGAGTTCGCCGCCAAGGAAATCGAGAACGAGACCTACCAGGCGATGGAAGCCTTGATCCACAACCTCAACACCATGCACTCCCGTGCCGGAGCCCAGGTCCCCTTCTCCTCCCTCAACTACGGAACCGACACCTCCGAAGAAGGAAGGTTGGTCATGCACATGCTCCTCAAGGCCACCGAAGCCGGCCTTGGCGACGGCGAGACCCCCATCTTCCCCATCCAGATCTTCAAGGTCAAGGAAGGCGTCAACTACAATCCCGAAGATCCGAACTACGACCTCTTCCGCGAAGCCATCGTCTGCTCCGGAAAGCGCCTGTTCCCCAACTTCTCCTTCCTCGACGCCCCGTTCAACAAGACGTACTCCAAGCCCGGAGACTACAACTCCGAGGTGGCCTACATGGGCTGCCGCACTCGCGTCATGGCCAACTCCTGGAATCCGCAGAACGAAGTGACCTGTGGACGCGGAAACCTCTCGTTCACCTCCATCAACCTGCCGCGCCTCGGCATCGAGGCCCATGGCGACATCGACTTCTTCTTCCAGAAGCTCGACGAGACGGCGGACCTGGTCATCAAGCAGCTGCTCGATCGACTGGAAATCCAGCGCCATCGCAAGGTCAAGAACATGCCCTTCCTGATGGGCCAGGGCGTCTGGATCGACTCCGACAAGCTCTCCTGGGATGACGAAATCGACAGCGTGATCCGCAACGGGTCCCTGACGCTCGGCTTCATCGGCCTGGCCGAATGCCTCGTCGCCCTCATCGGCAAGCATCACGGAGAGAGCGAGACCGCTCAGAGCCTCGGACTCAAGATCATCGGCGAACTCGACAAGAAGGCCCAGGAAGCCAGCAAGAAGTACAACCTCAACTTCGCCGTCATCGCCACCCCCGCCGAAGGCCTCTCGGGCCGCTTCGTCCGCATCGACCAGCAGCGCTACGGACGCATCAAGGGCATCACCGACCGCGACTACTACACCAATTCCTTCCACGTCCCGGTCTACTATCCGATTTCCATGTTCCGCAAGATCGACATCGAGGCTCCCTATCATGCCCTGACAAGCGGCGGCCACATCACCTACATCGAAGTCGACGGCGACGTCGCCAAGAACCCCGACGCCTTCGAAAAGATCGTCCGGCATATGAAGGAGAAGGGCATCGGCTATGGCGCCATCAACCATCCCCTCGACCGTGACCCCTGCTGCGGGTACAGCGGAATCATCAACGACGTCTGCCCCAAGTGCGGTCGGCATGAAGGAGAAGAAGGAGTCGGCTTCGAGCGCATCCGACGCATCACGGGTTATCTCGTCGGAACCATCGACCGCTTCAACAACGCCAAGAAAGCCGAGGTCCGGGATCGCGTCAAGCACAACCGCTACTCCGACGCCTCCGAGCTGGGAAAGTAAGCTTCAAGCCTGCCTCAGGCAGGCTTTTCCAAAACATGAACATTCGCCTTGCGGGCTTTGCCCAGGAATCCATCGTCGACGGCCCCGGCGTGAGAATCGTCGTCTTTTTCCAAGGCTGCATCCACCACTGCCCCTCCTGCCAGAATCCGACGACGTGGCCCTTCGACAGAGGAACCGACGTTCCGCTGGAGGACATCCTCGCCATGTTCGAAAAGAACAGGAACACGACATCCGGAGTGACGTTGTCGGGAGGAGACCCCTTCTGCAACCTCGATGCCGCCATCGCCGTCGCCCGGGAAGCCAAGGAACGATTTCGCTTCCATGTCATCGGATACACGGGCTACACCTACGAGGAAATCCTCCGGCTCGGAAGAAAGGACATGCGCTATCTCGTCCTCCTCTCCTATCTCGATACGCTCGTCGACGGACGCTTCCTCCTCTCTCTCCGCTCCATCTCCATCAACAACCGCGGAAGCCGAAACCAACGCTGCATCGACGTCCGAAAATCTCAGGAATACGGAAAGATCGTCCTTGACGAAAAGATGATGGACATGTCTTTCTACGAAGAGGATCCAATCGATACATTCTAAAAAACTCGAGAAGCGAATCTCGAGTTTTTTTCAATCGCCTGCCTCGAAAGCGCTCCTAGAAATCCCCTCTCTCTCGACGTTCCTGGAAGAAACGCTGAAGCAGAGGAAGAAAGCGGTCGTCCTTCACGCGGTGAACCCGAAGGACGTCGTCGACAAAGACATGGTAGTGGGACAAGGCGCCCATTCGCTCGTCGTCGAGAACATAGTAGAGGTCGCGAATTCCGGCCTTGAGAATGGCGCCCATGCACATCAGGCAAGGCTCAAGGGAGACCAGAAGGGTCGCATCCCCGAGGTAATGCCCTCCGCGCTTCTGGAGCATTCTCTCCAGGGCGAGGACCTCGGCATGTTCGAAAGGATTCCTTCGCTCCTCGACCTCGTTGGAGGCAAAGACGAATCCCCGATCGTCGGCAACGATGGCGGCGACAGGAACTTCTCCGCGTCGGGAGGCTTGCTCGCACTCCCGATAGAGCCTGTCTAGATGTTCCCTCAGTTCTGTATCTTTCATTCAGAAAAAAGCCATCGCACCCTGGATCCTATCTTATGGCTGCTGCCTTCCGGCCCTGACCAGGTTCGACGAATACAGTCGCGATGGTGAAGACATTATATCGCTCTCCGAGGAGGAAAGGAAGGAATATCCTCACCCTTTCCTCTGCTTCGCCAAGTAGGCCCGGAGGTTCTCCTCGTCCTGATGCTGCTTGCGAAATCGCTTGGCCTGCTTCTCCTGAAGCCTGCGGTCCTCGAAATAGTTGATCTTCAGGGCATGGCGGACGCGGGCGACCGTTTCCTGGGCCTTCTCGCGGGCCTTCCTCGAGCCTTCCTCGAGAATCCTGTAGACGCCCGGGATGTCTTCCTCGTATGCATGCCTTCGCTCCCGAATGGGCGAGAGGACGTCGTTGAGGACCCGGGCGAGGAATCTCTTGACCTCTACGTCGCCCAATCCACCTTGTTCGTACTTCGCCTTCAGCGCATCGAGGCTGGGGTATTGCGAATAGAACCGACGGAAATGGTCCTCCGTCGCGAAGGCGTCCAGATAGATGAAGACCGGGTTGTCCTTGGTGTGTCCCTTGTCGTTGATGGTCAGATGGGTCGGGTCCGTGAACATCGTCATGACCTTCTTCTCGACGGTCTTCTCATCATCCGAAAGATAGATGCAGTTGTTGAGGGACTTGCTCATCTTTGCCTTTCCATCCAAGCCGGGGAGCCTCTTGCAGGAATCGTTTTCCGGAAGGAGGAGGTGGGGCATCGTCAAAGTCTCCCCGTAGAGGGAATTGAACTTGTGGACGATTTCCTGGCATTGTTCCACCATCGGAGCCTGATCCTCGCCGGCGGGAACGACGTCGGCGTCGAAAGCGGTGATGTCGGCCGCCTGACTGACTGGATAGCAGAGGAATCCGACCGGGATCGAATCCTCCATCGATTTCTGCTTCATCTCGTTCTTGACCGTCGGATTCCTCTCCAGGCGAGAAAGCGTCACCAGGTCCAAATAATAGCAGGTCAGCTCAAAGAGTTCGGGCACCCGGGACTGGACGAAGATCGTCGACTTCGTCGGATCCACGCCGCAGGAAAGATAATCCAACGCAACTTCCAAGACGCTTTCCCGGATACGGTCGGGATCGTCATAGTAATCCGTCAAGGCCTGCGTGTCCGCAATCATGACGTAACAGGAATCGAATTCCCCCGAATTCTGCAGTTCGACTCGACGACGGATCGCACCGACATAGTGTCCGATATGGAGTTTTCCCGTCGGACGGTCGCCCGTCATAAAAGTCTTTTTCTTCGGTTCCATAGAGTGAAGCAGTCCTCCGTTTCAGCGGTTTTCTTCGTTGATCCGACGAAGATAGTCCAAGACGTTCTCGCGCAGGTCGTCACGGCGAAGAGCAAAGTCAAGTGTCGCCTTGATATAGCCAAATTTGTCTCCGATATCATATCTTTCGCCGGTGAAAAGACAAGCATAGCACTTTCTCTTTTCAAGGCTAAGTTTGATAGCATCTGTCAGCTGAACCTCACCGCCGACGCCCTTGGGTGTCCGCGCGATGACGTCGAAGATTTCCGGCGGTAGCACATAACGTCCCAGGACAGCGATATCGGAAGGGGCCAAGGAAGGATCCTTGGGCTTTTCCACCATGTCCATGACCTCGAAGACCTTTCCTTCCGCCTTCGCTGTCGGTTTGACCACGCCATATTTCCTCAGCAGTTCCTTGGGAACGCGACGACATCCCAGGATCGTCCCTCCCGTCTGTTCGTACGCCTCGATCAACTCGCCGATGGCAGGCCTTTCCTTGTCGTCGATCAGATCGTCGCCGAGCAAGACGGCGATCGGTTCTCCCGAGGCGAAAGAGCGAGCATAGCCGATGGCATCGCCAAGGCCCTTGGGTTCCTTTTGGCGAACGTAGAAGATGTTCGCCATATTCGCAATTTCCCGGATTTCTTCCGCTTGCTTCAGCTTTCCTGTTTCCTTGAGACGCGTCTCCAGCTCATAGTTCACGTCGAAATAGTCTTCGATAGGCTCCTTGGCATGAGAGACGATGATGAGAATGTCCGTGATTCCCGCCTCGACCGCTTCCTTGACAATGTAGTGGATGTTGGGCGTATCGATGATGGGAAGCATTTCCTTGGGAAGGGCCTTCGTCGCGGGAAGAAAGCGCGTTCCGAGACCGGCAGCAGGAATGACCGCCTTCGTGACTTTTTTCATGGGAACCTCCTACGTCAAATCGCTGAATTGATTATACCATCTTTCCCGATGAGAGCCAGTTCTTCCCGACGATTATTCCTGTCTTTTTGCGCAAAAAGCACGACAACGGAAGGCAATTAGACAAAGCGTCTAATATCATTGCTTTTTTCTAGTTTTTTACATCTTTTCAACATCTTTTTTGTCTTTTAGTTGTAATCGCTTTCAGTCCGCCTTATAATATAGGTGGAAAAAATAAAGTTCATGACAACCTACGAAATTAAAGTCACCGATATGGGCGGACTCACCTCTCGTTCCTGCGCCGAACTCGTCGAAGAAGCCAACCATCACGAATGCCAGGTTCGACTCAAGAGAGAAAGCGGTGAGACCTGCGACCTCAAGTCCATCCTCAACGTCTTCGCCCTCGTATCTGTCGAACCCATCACGCCTGGATCCGTCCTCACCGTCGAATGCGAAGGAGAGGATGAGGAAGAAGCCGTCAAGGGCTTCGATAAGCTCTGCCACGAGTACATCTTCTAAGTCGAGAGTCTTCCTGATTTGATATCATTGGCCATGATATAGTCGAGACGTCTACCCTTTCGATGCAGAGACGAGCTGTTTTGTCCACCTCTTGAATCCTGAGAATTCGGCATTTGGTCTTCCTTCCTGACCATCGTTTCTTTCCTTCCCCCTGTTGGCTAAGCTGCCAAGATTGGCGGAGCGAAGTGCGAACATCTTCGAATGGTGCTGGGACGTTCGTCGATGAATCCTTCCTCCTCCAGAGACAAGCGGACGGCAAGCGAGAATCGCAAGGCGAAACGAAGATCAGAGGCGTAATTCCAGGACAACGAGATTGGGAAGCGACAGTCCTTTCGGGGATTCAAGCCATGGCAAAAGAGACTGTCACAGACGATCGGAGACGGGAAGGGATGTGTCGACCAGTCGAAGAGAAGGGACAAGTCGAGACGAGACTTCGGGCAGGAGGAACAGGACGATTCGACATCCGATGGACAAACGGAAGAATCCTGCACCTTGTTGATACGAGACGAGTCGAGACTTCTCCGAGATGAGATGAGCCGTGTCGATCCGAATTCGAGTAGAGACGTCATTTGGCAGAACACCTCTGCCAGAAGGGAGCTTCAACCATCACGACAAATAACGAAGACTGTTCGTCCATCGGATGAAAAGGCCCAGCCGCAATTGTTGAATTGTGTCACTGGGTCTTTTTTTGTGCCCGTCTCTCCCTGACCTTTTGAGCGTATTTATCAAAATATGATGAGTCTTCCGTCCCCTCACAGAAGGTCTTTCTTTGCCAAACGGACAAGAGAGAGGAGCGAATCGTATTCTTCCTCGGTCAGAAGGCGGCACTGTCCCTTCTCCAAGTCGCCCAAGGAGAGAGGACCAAGCCGAATCCGCTTCAATTCCAGCACGTCGTACCCAAACTTTCCGAAAATCCTCTTGATTTCGTGGTATTTGCCCTCGTGGACCGTGATTCGGGCATGGGATTCATCAAGGACTTCAAGCTCATCGACGTGGGCGATCTCCCCACGGCCGATGTCCAGCGGTTCCTTGCAGCGCTCCGCGAGGTCCGGACGCAGAATATGATTGACTAGGACCTCGTAGGTCTTGGGAACACCATGCTTGGGATTGGCCAAGCGACTGTTGAGGATGCCGTTGTCGGTCAGTAGAAGGAGTCCGGTCGTATCGCTGTCCAGCCTTCCGACAAGGCGAACGCGCTTTCGGTATTGATCAGGAACAAGGTTCATGACCGAAGGATACCGCTCGTCGATCATGGAGGACTGATAGCCTTCCGGCTTGTTCATCATCAAGGTGACGTAGGGAAGATTCTCAATCTCCTTTCCATCGAAAAAGACCTTGTTCGTTCCATCAATGGAACGGGTATAGTCCATGCAGACGACGCCATCGATTTGAATCCGTCCGTCGCGAACGATCTTCTTCGCCTGTTTTCGACTCGAGAATCCGTGAAGGGAAAGAAAACGGTCCAGTCTCATCGTCCCTTCATCTCCTCCTCCAAGGCCTTGAGCCTCGAAAGGTCGATGCCGCCCTCGTTTTCTTCGCTCTTCTCTCCTTCGGACCCCGTCCTTTCCATCGGATGGAAGACTTTCGTCTGATCGACCTTCATCGCCGGAACGAGCAGACCTTCCAGCAGCAGGGCGCGGTAGTGGGCGCCTAGAACGCGACGAGCCTCCTGGGGCGTCGCTTCCTTCCGCAGGACGGCCTTCTCCTCCTTCTCAATCGGAGAGAGGGCTCGATAGCCGTGGGCCGTGAAGGCCAGACCAACACCGATTCCGCCGAGGATCAAGCCCATCAGGATGAAGAAGGAAGCCGCGACCGACGTCGTCGCTCCCATCTCCAAGGTCGGTTCGAAGGAAAAGGCAAAGATGGTCGCCATCATCGCCAAGGAGAAGCCGAGATTGGTGGAATGCCTCTCCATTTCCAGCGTTCGGTTCTGAAGCGGAAGATGAAGAATCCATCCAAGGAAAAAGCCGATGACCAGGACAGCCAAAAACATCGCCTGTCCTTCGAAATTCAATCGGACAATGCCGAAGAGGCGCTCGGAAAGGGGAAGGTAGGCCGCCGTGACAAGAAAGCAGGAACCTGGGGAGATTCCGGCAAAGAACGAAAGGAAGGAAGAGAACGCGGCAAGAAGGAAGACGAGCACGAGGAACATCGTCTGCGTCTGCGCCGCCCAGTCGATGGGAAAGAAGTGAAGAAGAAAGGGAACGGAGAAGAGAACCAGGAAAAGCAGGGCGGAAGGGAGCAGATGCTTCTTCTTGTCCTTCGCCAACACCAGGCGATAGACGTCATAGGCGGCGAAGGAAAGGAAGAGCGCGAGGACGAGGCAGGTGATGGCGAAGGAATAGCCCGTCACGAGTTCCTGGACCGGGACGAGGAAGAAGAGGAGAAATCCGACGAGGAAGCCCAACGCATACAAAGATTGGCGGAGGAAGGTGGAAAGAAGTCCCTTTTCCTTCCGCTTCGTCAGCGAAAAGGTCTCGGCATAGTCGTCGCTTTGGAAGCCCGGCAGGGCGGAAAGGGCTCCGCCACCGACGCCAATCAAGAAGCGCAGCACGGCGTTCCACGGTTTCGTTTCTTTTTTCATATAGAGGTATTCTAGCAGAAAAGAGAGGAGAAATCAGGTGCGTACGACAAAGGTCGTCCCTTGTCCGTAGGTCGAATGCACGTCCACGCGATATCCGTATTTCTGGCAGATATGTTTGACGATGGAGAGTCCCAGGCCCGTTCCTTCGACGTTCTTCAGCGTCTTCGAATTGTCCACCCGGTAGAATCGTTCGAAAATGCGGGAGAGATTCTCTTCCTTGATGCCGATGCCCGTGTCGGTCACCGTGATGCGCCGTCTTGAAGGATCCAGGACGACGACCAGCCTTCCTCCCTCGCGGTTGTATTTGATGCCGTTGTCGATCAAGTTGCTGAAGATCTTCTCGACATCCTCTCGGCGCGCCAAAAGGGGATAGTTCTCCAGCCGCGTCTCCAGCCGAATCTGCCTCTCCTTGAGGCGCGGAGCGGCATCCCGAAGGAGTCCTTCGATCACGTCCTTGAGGTCGAAGCGTTCCATCACGCCCTCTCTGTCGCCGTTTTCGATACGGGAGATGGTGAGCATGTCGTTGAGCATTTCCTTCATCTTCTTCGCCTCGTGGATGGATCGCTCGACCGCATCCTTCCTCTCGTCCTCCGTCGAAAGGATCCCGGCCGAGAGCATCTCCTGATAGCCGAGGATCGACGTCAGGGGCGTCTTCAGTTCATGGCTGGCGTTCGCGAAGAAGTCCGTCTTGATCTTGACCAGGTTCCGCTCCTCCGTCACGTCCAGGAAGAGGACGGCAACACCGCCGTGCGTCTCGTCGATCCAGCAGTCGTGGAGCGCCATGACGTCGCACTGATAGATGCGCCCCTCGATCGTGATGTCCACGTGGCCCTGGTCCTTGCGCTCCCGAATCCCCTTCTCGACAAGCTGAGCGAATTCCTCTCCTGCCGAGAGGATATGGAAGTCCTTGGACAAGGCCTCTTCCTGCCGATATCCAAAGAGGCGGGCCGCCTTTCGGTTGAGCAGGATGATCCTTCCTTCCTGGGAAACCGCCAGGAAGCCTTGGCGAATCGAGTCCAGGATGACGCTCGTCTTCTCCTTTTCCCGCTCCAGTTCGCCGATTCGGCGATTCAGCTGAAAGGAGACGTCGTCGACGGCTTCCGTGATCAGGCTCAGATCCCCTTCGGAATCGATCCTTCTTTCGTGATCCCCAGCCAGATAGAGAAGGCGCTCCACCTGGTCCTTCAAGGGCTTGACGACGCGGGAATAGTTCCAGTACCGATAGAAAACGTAGGCCAGCATGATCAAGACGAGAAGGATCGACCCATACAGCAGGAAGTCGCGAGCCAGCTGCGTCGCCAGGCTCTCCGGAATGGCCGCACGGACAAAGTATTTGGCGTTCTCCCTGTCGCTGACGGCAAAGTAGACCATCGGATAGCCGTAGCTCGACGTCCGGATGACGACCGTGCCCACGTTTCCGGAGATGATCTCCTCCGGTTCGCCGCTGGAATCCAGCATGTCCTTGGAATCATAGAGAATCTCATAGCCCTCTCCTTCCCGCAGGAGGATGGAGACGCGATAGTCTTCGACGCCTTGGAAGGCCTGAACGGCATCTTCGCCGGACGAGGGATCGTTTCCGTCGAAGAGCCTCTCGGCAACATAGGCAACGTTTTCAATTTCCTTATAGAGAGCGTCTCTGCTCGTAAAATAAAGAGAAAGGAAAGAAACTAGGAACAAAACTAACAGTACAAAACAGAAAATTACTGTCTCGATAATCGTTCTTTTCCGTGTCATTTCGTGTATTTGTACCCGATGCCGTAGACCGAGACGATATGCTTCCCCTGCCCATCCAGCTTATTGCGCAGGGATTTGATATGGACGTCGACCGTCCGGCTTTCGTAGACGTCCTTGTCGCCCCAGAGGACGGTGAGAAGGCGATCGCGGCTGACGACTTTGTCGGAAGCCTTCATCAGCTCGTAGAGAATCGTGAATTCGGCGTTGGTCAGGGAAACGTCCCGTCCTTCCACCAGGCAGGTCCGACGTTCCGAGTCGATGGTCACCTTGTCGATCGTGATGGCCGTTTCCTGGCGGACGCGGCGCAGGCGGGCATGGACCCGTGAGATCAGCTCCAGGATGTCGAACGGCTTTTCCAGATAATCGTCCGCCCCGAGATCGAGGCCGTCGACCTTGTCGACGACCTGGTTCTTCGCCGAGACGATCATGATGGAGACGGAATCGTTGTTCCTGTTGGCACGAATCTTGCGAAGAAGATCCAGGCCGTTGCAGTCCGGAAGCATGAGGTCGAGGAGGACAAGGTCCGGCTTTCGCTCCTGGAACGCTTCCAGAAAGGATTGTCCGTCCTGAAAGCTGAGGACCTCATAGCCCTGCTTCGTCAGAGTCAGCTGGATGATCTTGGCGATATTGCTGTCGTCTTCGACCGAATAGATGACGTTGGCCACGTTCCTTCCTCCTTGGTCTTAGATGATGACCTGGTCCTTGTGGAATCCGTTGACCATGAAGACGACCCACTCCGCAATGTTGGTCGCATGGTCGGCGATGCGTTCGAGATACTTCAGGACCATCGTCTGATAGACGGTGCTCTCCGCCGAGATCTTCCCCTCCTTGTTGAGGCGGACGATCTCCCGGACGATTTCCCAATACTTATTGTCGACATAGTCGTCGCGGGAGAGGATTTCCTCGGCCTGAGCCACGTTCATCTTGACGCAGCAGTACAGGGAATCCTGAACCATCTTCTGGACCACGGAGATGATCTCGTCCATGCCGCGGACAATCTGTACTTCCCCCTCCCTTTTCTTGATTTGGTCGACCGTCTGCTTGATGTCGTAGGCCTGGTCTCCGATGCGTTCCACGTCCTCGCAGAGACGGAAGTTTCCGATGATGTCCCGGAGGTCGCCGGAATAGACCTTCTCCCGAAGGAGAATCTGCATGCAGAGCGACTCGATTTCCCTTTCGTAGAGGTTGACCTTGTCGTCGTCGATGATCCAGTCCTCCCGGCATCCGCTCTCGGAATCGAGATAGTAGTGGAAGGCCAGCTTGCAGGACTCGATGACGCAATCAAGCATCTCGTAGACCCGGCTGTCGATGTTCTGAATTTCCTTTTCAATCTGCATTTTTCTTTCCTCCTGCCATCAGCTGAAGCGACCCGTGATGTAGTCGTTGCTCCTCTTTTCCTTCGGGTGGGAGAAGAATTCTTCCGTCCGATTGAATTCGACCAGCTCTCCCATCATGAAGAAGGCGGTGTAGTCGCTGACGCGCGTCGCCTGCTGCATGTTGTGGGTTACGATGATGATCGTGTACTTTTCCTTGAGCTTCTGGATCAGGTCCTCGATCTTCTTGGTGGCGATCGGATCCAGAGCCGAAGTCGGCTCGTCCATCAGGATGACGTCCGGCCTCATGGCAACGCAACGCGCGATGCAGAGACGCTGCTGCTGTCCACCTGAGAGCGCCATGCCCGAAGACTTGAGGCGGTCCTTGACCTCCTCGTAGAGCGCCCCCTCCTTGAGGGAGTCGATGACGAGCTGATGAAGATACTTCTTGTCCCGGATTCCCTGGCAGCGGGGACCATAGGTGATGTTGTCCCGGATCGACATCGGAAAGGGGTTGGGCTGCTGGAAGACCATTCCGACCTTCGAGCGGAGGAGAATCGGATTGATCGTCTTGATGTCGACTCCATTATAGAGCAATTCCCCCTCGACCCGACAGCCGTCGATGAGGTCGTTCATCCGGTCGAAGCAACGGAGGAACGTCGACTTTCCGCATCCGGAAGGGCCGATGAAGGCCGTGACCTTGTTCTTGTAGATCTTGATGTTGATGTCCTTGAGCGCCTGCTGGTCGTCATAGAAAAGGTTGAGGTGGCGGGACTCGAAGATGACCTTCTCCTCCCCTTCCTGCTGTTCGAAGATGGGGGTCGCCCCTTCCTGAATCTCATTGTCCATGGTTTGAACCTCCGTTTGTTTCCTGCAAAAGCTCCTTGCGAACTTCCTTCTTGGCTCGCCAATTCCGAACCATCCGATCGAAGAGTCGCCTCACCCAGGATTTGGGTGGCTTGGGGGTGAACTTGTCGAGCTTCGAGGCAATCAGCTTCACCGTGACGTTCAGGATCAGGACCACGATCAGAATCAGGATGGCGGCGGCCGTCGCCGCCTGATAGTTCGGGTTTTCGACGCCGGAAACCGACCGCCAGATGTAGACGGCCAACGTCGAGACGTTTCCCGTCGTCGGCGTGATGACGTCCTTGATGGCCGTTCCCGTCGCGAAGATCAACGCCGCGGATTCGCCGATGATGCGGCCGATAGCAAGCAGGCCGCCCGTCAGAATGCCGGGAATCGAGTTCGGCAGGATGACCTTGAAGACCGTCTGCGTCTGACTCGCACCGAGGGCCAGGGAAGCGCTCTTGAGCGAAGGAGGAAGGACATAGATCGCTTCCTCCGTATTCTTTATGATGGTCGGAAGGACCATGCAGGCCAGGGTCGCGGCTCCTGAGAGAATGTTTCCGATTCCCGTACCTCCCGAGAAGATCGGGATGAAGATGATGGCGCCGGCCAAGCCGAAGATGATCGACGGAATGCCTGAAATCATGTCGATCAACGTCCGAATGACATTGGTCAGCCGGTTCTTCTTCGCATAGACCGAGAGATAGATGGCGGCTCCGATGCCCAGGGGAAGGGAGAAGAGAAGGGCAAACAAGACCAGGTAAAGCGTAGCCAGGAGCGGACCGCGGATTCCGCCGCCGCCAAGCTCGAACCCCGCATCGAAGATCAGCTGGAAGCCCTCGAGCTTGCTCACCGCCGAAGCCGCATCGTCGGTCCTCGGATTGATGGCACCGATCTGAATGCCCCCGGCTTCCGCGTCGAAGTCCGTATAGGCCGAGAGGTAGGAGATGTTGAAGTTGGAAGTGAAGTCGATCGGAACATCGTCGTCATCCCTCAATTCATGAAATGGAGAATCTGGATCGACATAAGTTATCGTCAAGGCATGTTCACTATTCGTTCCTACTGAATCTTCAATGACAACTCCCCAGCGGTAAGAGAAGGCGCTCTCTTCCGACAATCCTTCCGGAGCTTCGAAGGACAAATCCGGGGAAACCGCATCGTCATTGTCCATGCTGGCGGAAACCTGCATCGGCTGGTCGTCGCCGACGATGAATTCCCCTGAGAAGGTCGAACCTCCCGTCGAGACGCAGTAGTAGACGATGCCGACAAGGACGAGGATGGAAAGGAAGGAGAAGAGGTAAGTCATGACGTTCTTGATGCCGTCGACGACGATTCGGACTTGGCGATTCCTTCGCTTCTCGCGGAAGATCCTGTCCAAGCTTTCCTTCTTTTCTTCGGCCGTATATTCGAAATCCCCTTCCTTCGTATCCGTCAGGGAGGAGAGAGGAACGTCCGTCGAATCCGTCTCCGCCAACGTCAGGGCATCCTTCCCCAGCCAGGCGATGATCTTGTCCGCCTTGCGCATCGCCCCGGCCTCGTCTTCGACGCCATACTTCGCAAAGAGGGTCGCATCGCCGCGGAAAAGCCGGCGGGCTTCCTTGCCCAGGGCCCTTCTGGCCTTGGAAGGCTTCATCCCCTGCTCCAGGAAAGGATCCAGGTAGGACTGGAAGGAAATGGACTCATTCATCGGCGTCTTCTCCTTTCCGGGAGGCAAGGCTCCTTGCCAGACGAGGAACATAGTTCGTGAAGAGGACCTTGAGGAGGGAAGGCTTCATCTTCTGTCCCGTCTTGCTGGCATACATCCAGTTCTTGATGTGGTTGAGCGTCAGGTCGATGACGAGAATCAGGACGATCAGGAACAGTCCTGCCGAAAAGCGGATGTCGTAGCCCAACGTTCCCGGCGTCGCCTCGCCGATTCCCATCAGCATCTGCGTCGTCAGGGTCGAGGAAGTCTCGAACAGACCGAAGTGCATTCCTGACGGCGAATTGCCGATGACCATCTGAACCGCGGTCGCCTCCCCTAGCGCCCTGCCGATTCCAAGGATGATGCCGGCAAAGATTCCGGATTGAGCGTCTTTCAGGACAATCTTGAAGTTGGTCTGTGTCGGACTCGCACCCAATGCGAGAGAAGCCTTGATCAGGTTTGGATTGACGGCCTTGATGGCGGTGACAGACATCAACGTCATGGTCGGAATCGACATCAGGGCCAGGACCATGACCGCCGAAAGGATGGAATTGCCGCCCATGGTCGAGATTCCCATCGATTCCGCCAGCGAACGGACCATCGGATTGATGAATCCGATGCCAAAGAGGCCGTAGATGACCGAAGGAACCGCCGCCAGAAGCTCGACGCCCGCCTGAAGGACGGAGGAAATCCCCTTCGGAGCGATTCTCGTGATCAGCAGGGACGTCAGGATGGAAAGGGGGATGGAGAGAAGGAGGGAAAGGAGCGTGAGGTAGAGCGTGTTGACGATGAGATAGCCCCCGCCGAAGTTGAACGCCCCACCGTTCCACGTCGTATTGGCAAGAAAGCCCCAGAAGCTCTGCGTCCCCGTCGTCCCTCCTTCCTCGTACGTCGTCAGGAAGGAAGAAAGTCCCTTGACGAAGATAAAGACGACGACGAAGACGATGACGCTGGCGCAGACCAAGGCAATCGCCAGGAAGATGTTCTTGACGATGGCGTCCACCACCCTTTTCCTTTCCGCCTTGACCCGGATTCCCTGATCGGGGAAGATCTTCTGCTCTGCGGCGATGATGTCGTGTTCTCTATCCATTCTTTATAATCCACGAAAGGGGAACGACGCTCGGTCGTTCCCCTCCTTTCATTTTCAACTTCCGAATTCGGATCAGCGCAGTCCGAGCGTCACCGCCCAATCCGCCTCGGCAACGATGTCCTCATAGCTCTGGGGAAGCGTCGTCACCGCATCGAGGATGCCGCCCTCGCCCGTGATCAGGGCCTGTCCTTCCGCCGAGCCCATGTAGGCAAGGAAGGAATCGATCAGGGCCATCTTGATCTCCGAACGACCGTTGGCGGCCGTCGGATACATATAGTTGAAGTTTCTCTGAAGCGGGTATTCGTCGGAACGGATGGTATCCGCCGTCGCTTCGATGCCCTCGACACGGATGGCCTTGACGTCCGGATGGCTTTCGAGGCCTTCCAGCGAGCAATAGCCGATGCCGTAGCGGTCGTTCTCCACGTTGGTGATCATGTCTCCGTTGCTGGCGACCTGTCCGACTTCGCTGGTCAGGAGGTTGTCCGAAGACTTGGCATCTTCGATGCCGATCTTCGTGCAGAAGCCGTCGCGCGTTCCGGAAGTGGTGTCACGCGTATAGGGATTGATGCTGCCGGAGAACTCACCGCTGGTGAGCGTTCCCCAATCCGTGACGGCCGTCTCCGTCGAGTAATCCTCGCCGAAGTTGGCGATGGAGGTCTCCGCGTCGACGATGGCCGCCGGATTGACGTATATGTCGCGGAGCTGCTGGATGGTGATGTTCTCGATCGGGTTCTCGGCGTTGACGATGACGGCAATTCCATCCCGGCAGATCCTGCCGTTGGCATAGCCTTCGCCCTTTTCCGAATCTTTGAACTCACGCGAGGCGAGTCCGATGTCGCCCGTTCCGTTGCTGACGCGCGTGAAGGCATCGCCCGAGCCCGTGTGGTTGTGATCGACGGCAGGACGATTGCCTTCCTCGAAAGTCAGGCTCCAGGCGTTCGACAGGGTGCGGGACATGTTCTCGACCGAAGTCGAACCGACAAAACGAAGCGTCTCTCCCGTCAAATCGACCGTCTCTGCCGCCGAAGAAGAAGAAGTGGAAGTCGAGCTTCCCGTCGACGTCGAACTGGAAGTTTCGGCGCAGCCGGCCAGCAAGCTCAGGGCCGAGAGAAGGAGGGCAGAAGACAAAACCGTTTTTCTCATTTTTGTTTCCTCTTTCGTTTGATTTTTCAAACGCCTTTACTTTATCCAGGCCCTGCCGGCCGATATATCACAATCTTGTTAATGATTGTAAAGAAAAGGAAAAGAATCCTCTCTTCCCCTCGTCCGCATTTTCAGTAAAATAAGGAAGGAAGGTCATCAAAGAATGAACGATCAAGAAAAGGAAGCCGTCCGACGAAGCCTCAAGGAGGCCCTTCGCCTCCAGAATCCCGAGGAAGTCCTCTTCTACCCTGAGGAAGAAGGAATCTTCTCCTTTCTCCAGGAACTCCCTCTCGAGGAGGCGGAGCGGCAGGAGGTTCGCGAGGACACGAACCGTCTCTTCCCCTATGCCGAAGGACGGGAGCCGGATTTCGATGCCGTGATCCACGTCGGAAGGAACATCGTCTTCCTCGACGTCCTCGACCTCGCCAAGGAAAAACGTCCCCTCTCTCCCCTCGCCGTCTCCCAGTACGAGGAGCGCCTGACGAAGGAGAGGGAGAGAGAAGGCCTCGAACCCTCCCTCGAACCCTGGATCTTCCGCCACTTCCATAGCCTCGTCGAAAAGCTCCTCTTCCTCGAAGCCCTCCGAAACGAAAGGCACCTCGCCGACAAGGACGTCCGCTTCGACCTGGCGGAAATCGCCTTCCTCGGGGAAGGAGAGGATGCCACGATTCCAAGCCGAATCAACGCTGTCGAGCGCAGCGTCCTCAGCGGATTCGTCGAGAAGATGGGAACGCTCGAGAAAGGAACGGACAGAGAAGCCCGCCTTGTCCGAATCATGCGATGAAAGAAAAAGCAATTCATTTGTTCCATCAAGCACTCGAAAAAAGACGCTTCCTTTTTCTCGTTGGCATCTTATTTACCATCTTTTTCTTTCTTTATGAGCTCGCTCCATTTGTCCAGACTGAATTGCTTGATCGGATCGAAAATATCAACGGCTATCAGCTGCTCTCGTTCCTCTCCAATCGAGGTGATGTCCCCTACGATTGCGGAGCCGTGACCGTCCTGGTCCTTCTCGACACCACCCTGCTCTTCTTCCTCTCCCTCGCCGGCCTCTTCGTCCCAGAGAAGACCCTTCCCCGCCTTTCGCTGTCCTTCTTCGTCCTCCTCTTCCTGAAGCTGGCGTTCGACATCGCCAGGACCGTCCTTTTTGCCAATCTCCAGGCCAATTTCATGATTGCGACCTGCGGCTACCTGCTCTCGCCGATCGATGCCCTGCTCTTCTTCGCCGCCTTCTTCCTCTACGTCAACTGGAGGGACCGGAAGGAACCGCTGCTCGCCAGGAAGGAAAGGGAGCAGGCCGATTCAACGAACTGATCCTTCTCTACGCGTCGATGCGATAGAGACGGCATTCGTAGGGAAGGAGGGTGGAGTTCTTTTCCGCAGGATAGATGTTCGACAGGATCAGACTCCTCCTGGAACCCGGAAGGACCGGAGCCTTCCTGCTTCGGTTGGAAAGGTTGAAGAGGGCATAGCGCCTCTCGCCGCCATATTCCCGCAGGAAGGAAAGGATTTCCTTGTCCGAAGGAAGGAAGCGGATGGTCCCGAGGCTCAGGACGTCGTCACTCTGCCGCAGGGAAAGGACCTTCCGGAAATACTGCAGGACCGAGGAAGGATCCCTTTCCTCCCGCTCCACGTTCCGCTCCGGAGAGATCTCGTAGAATTTCTGCCATGGCTTGCGGCCGGGAAGGGTAAATCCGTAGCCGTCGATGCCTGAGAAGGGCATCGGTCCGCGGGCATCGTCGCGTCCGAACTTTCGGGCCAGGCGGTGGCGAAGGAAGCCTGGCAGGGCAAAGCGCCGCAGAAGGCTTTCAAGGAAGGATCGGACGACGTCATGGCTCTCCTCCGGCGAAAGGCGATCGTAGTCGACCAGGCCCAGTTCCTCTCCCTGGTAGAAGAAAGGAACGCCCTTGAGGGCACAAAGGAGGGTCAGGAGCATCTTCGCTCCGGAAACCTCGTTCCTTCCCCTTTGGACGTACTTCCCGACGGAACGATGCTGGTCGTGGTTTTCGAGATAGTTTCCGTTGCACGAAACGCCTTCCTGCCATCGAATCAGGACGTCCTTGAAGTCGGAGGGTCTCATCTGCTGGCGGAACAGTCCCTTGGTATCCGTGATTTCGAAGCCGAACAGCGTATCCAGCTCCCGGTCCAGGAAAGCCTCGGCCTGAGGCTGGTCCACGCCATAGAGCTCCCCGATCAGGACCCCGCCCCGCGGTTCGATGACTTCCTTGCGGAGACGCTTCAGGATCAAGTGGCATCCCGGCTGGGCGACGAAATGCTCCATGCCCACCGGCGTCGAAATCTTTCCCTTTCTTCCGTTCTCGAAGCTCGACTTGTAGATTTCGGAAATGACGTCGCAGCGAAAGCCGTAGACGCCCTTTTCCATCCAGAAGCCGAGGATCTTCTTCACCTCCTGGTAGACCTCTTCGTTGTCCCAGTTGAGGTCCGGCTGTTCCTTGCCGTAGAGATGAAGGTAGTAGTTGTCCTCCTCCCCCGGAACCGGTTCCCAGGCCGAGCCGCCGAAGGAACTCGTCCAGTTGTTCGGCCTGCGGCCCTTTTCGCCGTGACGAAAGATGTAGTATTCGCGATACTTGGATTCCGGCGAACGAAGGGCCTCCTGAAACCAGGGGTGGTCGCTCGACGTGTGGTTGACGACCAGGTCCATGATGATTCGGATGTCTCTTCGGCGCGCTTCCTGAACGAGACGATCGAAGTCCTCCATCGTCCCAAAGAGAGGATTGATGGCATAGTAATCGGAAATGTCGTACCCCATGTCCCGCATCGGGGAAGCATAGAGCGGGGAAATCCATAGATTCTTGACGCCGATCGAGGCGAGGTAGTCCAGCTTGGAAAGAATTCCTTTGATGTCTCCTTTCCCATCTCCGTCGCTATCGCAGAAGGAGATGGGATAGATTTGATAGACTCCATATCTCTTCAGGCGTTCCTGTGACATACGAATTCCCTCCAAGTTATGTTTATGAAAGAAAGTTTGATATCATCCAAAACAGGCAATCAAGCCACCATCCATCGCATAGAATGAACACAAAGCTTTGTTCTCTCTCACAATAACGTCATCGAATTCGTAATTCTTCTCGATCGCTTCCTTGAGCGCATCGGCGTGCGGCTTGGCCATCGTGTGGCTGATGATGCAGAGCTTTCCCTTCTGCACAGGGCAGAGGTTTCCGATGTTGATGACGAGTCTCTTGAGGACGCCTTGGATCGTGCGGACCTTTTCCTTGATCTTGATTTCGCCCTCTTCGCCGCAGCACAGAGGCTTGATGCGAAGCTTCTCGGCGAGGAATCCCACCAGCTTGCTGACTCGCCCCATCTTGATGAGGTTGTCGAACTTGTCCAGGACGAAGAGCAGGTTGACCTTCTTCCGGTAGTCCAGAAGGCGAGCCGTCAGCTCCGCAAAGGGCAGGCCCTGATGGGCCAGCCTCTTCGCCTCGAGGGCCATCAATTCCATCGCTCCTGCCGTGAGAAGAGAATCGAGGACGAAGACGTTTTCCGGATGTTCGCTGGCGTCGCGGGCCAGGCAGGCGGAGTTGTACGAACCCGAAAGCTTGCTCGAGATCGTGATGAGGATGTAGTAGTCGGCCCCCGTCATCTCCGTCAGATAGTCATGGGGGGAAGGGCAGGACGAGGTCGCCTTGACTTCCGGTCTCTTGATGCTTTCCATCATCTCCGGGATGTTGGCCGTCCCATCGTCCCGATACGGCTTGCCGCCGACGATCAGGGTTAGGGGAACGTTGCCGAAGGAGACAAGTTCGTCTTCGGGAAAATCCTTCTCGAGAAGGTTGGCCGAGCTGTCGCAAATGATTTTGTATTTCATGCTGTTTACCTTGCAGGAGGCGGATTCTCCCCCTCCCGGACACTATTTTATATTTTTTGCCGCCCAAAGGGAAATAAGGGACGACGGCGGGCGAAACTTCTCCTTTGAAAAGCGCTATCGATGAGATATATTTATAAAGCTGTGTGCACGTGTTCTGTTTTTTTGCGCCCATGAAGGCGCGGCTGAAAGGAGATCGCCATGAGCTTCCTAGACAAACTGTTTCGAATCGACGCCCGAGCTTTCAAGAAGATCGAGAAGAAGGCGAAGCGCGTCTTCCAGTTCGAAGACGAATACAGCAAGTTTTCGGATGACGAATTGAAGGCCATGACGCCGCGGCTGAAGAAGCGGCTGCTCGAAGGAGAGACCATCGACGACATCCTTCCCGAAGCCTTTGCGACGGCCCGCGAGGCGGCCAAGAGGGTCCTGCATCAATTCCCCTATCCCGTCCAGGTCTTCGGCGCCACGGTCCTCAACGAGGGCGACGTCGCCGAGATGAAGACCGGCGAAGGAAAGACCCTGACGGCGACCATGGCCGTCTACCTCAACGCTCTGGAAGGAAAGGGCGTCCACGTCGTCACGGTCAACGAATACCTGGCCAGCCGTGATGCCGAATGGATGGGAAACATCTATCGCTTCCTCGGATTGACGGTCGGGTGCAACCTCCGCGAAAAGAATGCCAAGGAAAAGCAGGAGGCCTTCAACTGCGACATCACCTACTCCACCAACTCCGAGCTCGGCTTCGACTATCTCCGCGACAACATGGCCAAGACCGTTCAGAACCGCGTCCTCCGCGGGCTTCACTTCGCCATCATCGACGAAGCCGACTCCATCCTGATCGACGAATCGAGGACGCCGCTGATCATCTCCGGCGGTTCCGGAATCACGGCTTCCTCCTATGTCACGGCCGACCGTGCCGTCAAGGGCCTGCGCAAGGACCGCGACTACACGATCGACATCGAGAAGAAGGCGTGCTCCCTGACCGACCACGGCGTCGAGCTCATCCAGAGGGCCTTCTCCATCGACAACCTCTACGATGCCCAGTGGTCCGACCTCGCCCACCGCATCCAGCAGGCCCTAAAGGCGAACTACATCATGAAGCGGGACATCGAGTACATGGTCCAGGACGACGAGATCCTCCTGATCGACGCCTTCACGGGACGTGTCATGAAGGGCCGCGAGTACTCCGACGGCCTCCAGCAGGCTCTCCAGGCCAAGGAACACGTCAGCATCAAGCCGGAAACGGTCACCTTGGCGACCATCACCTATCAGAACTTCTTCCGCCTCTACGACAAGCTCTCCGGCATGACCGGTACGGCGAAGACCGAGGAGGAGGAGTTCCGCAAGGTCTACAACATGCGCGTCGTCACCATCCCCACCAACCGGCCGGTCATCCGAAAGGACGACGCCGATTCCATCTTCGGAAACGCCAAGGCCAAGTATGCGGCCTTGATCAAGGAAGTCCAGGAGAGGCATGGGAAGGGACAGCCGATCCTGATCGGCACGCCTTCCGTCGAGAAGTCCGAGATCGTCGACAAGCTCCTGAACGAAGTCCAGATTCCTCACGAGGTCCTCAACGCGAAGAACCACGCCCGCGAAGCGCTGATCATCGCCCAGGCCGGACAGAAGGGTGCGGTGACGATCGCGACCAACATGGCTGGCCGCGGAACGGACATCAAGCTGGGCGAGGGCGTCAAGGAGCTGGGCGGCCTGGCCGTCCTGGCGACGGAGAGAAACGAGTCCCGTCGCATCGACAACCAGCTCAAGGGCCGTTCCGGACGCCAGGGAGATCCGGGATATTCCAAGTTCTACGTCTCGATGGAAGACGAGATCTTCGTCCGCTTCGCTCCGGCCTCCTACAAGTCCCTCTACGAGAAGCTCGGCGACGATTCCTTCCAATCGCCGATGATGTCCAAGGCAATCACGCAGGCCCAGAAACGCGTCGAAGGCCACAACTTCGACACCCGAAAGCAGCTGCTCAACTACGATGACGTCCTCTCGCGCCAAAGGAAGATCATGTATGCGCGCAGAGACCAGATCCTCTATTCCAAGTCCGTCAGCGAGACGATCCCGTCCTACTTCGACCTCGTCAGCAAGGCGGCCTGCGATGTCTCCTACTTCCTCAAGGATCAGGAGAGGATCATCGACGGAAAGAAGCTCGTCGCGAATGCCAGCAAGCTCCTCTCCATCCCCGAGGAATCGATTCCCCTCAAGGCCTTCGACCAGATTAGCTATGCCGACTGCCTCGACCTCCTCTCCGCCTGGCTCCAGAAGAAATATTCGCTGCACAGCCAGGATTGGACGGAGGACATGCGGAACTTCGCCGAAAAGACCGTCACCCTGGACTGCATCGATCGGCGCTGGACCAAGCACATCGACCAGATGTCCAAGCTTCGCGACGCCATCTGGCTTCGCTCCTATGCCCAGACCGATCCGCTTCAGGCCTATACCAACGAAGGCTTCGACATGTTCGAGAAGATGAACGAGAACATCTCCGTCGACGTCGTCCGCACCCTGCTCCACGTCACCTTCCGCAAGAACCCCACGGGACAGCAGGCCCCCACCCCTGCCGCGGGACAGCCCAAGAAGGTGGAGCCCGTCCATTACAATCCGGCGGAACACGCCAACATCACGCCGGACGACGACGGCATCGACCGCAGCAATCCGACTGCCAAGATCAACTGAGACAAGAAATGCCTTCCTCATCGGGAAGGCATTTTTCTTATCGCGAGGACAGCTGGCGGAGGATCTTCGGTATCTCGATTCCCTGCGGACAGTGCTTCTGGCAGCTCTGGCAGGCGATGCAGTCGAGCGGCCCAGGATGGGAACGCCGGACCTCCTCCCGAATCCCCTCGTCGTCGTTCAGGGGCAGGACGTTGAACAGGCTCAGGAACCGGGGAATGTCGATCCGCTTGGGACAGGTGTCGCAGCAGTATCGGCAGGCCGTGCAAGGAACCGCTGTCTCCCTCTGCATCTTTGCCGCAAGATTGGAGAGGAGCATCCGCTCGTCTTCCGTCAGAGGTTGGCAGTCCTCGAACGTCTTGATGTTGTCGCGAAGCTGCTCCAGGTTCGACATTCCGCTGAGAATCATCTGGACGTGGTCCAGGGAGAAGAGCCAACGGAAGGCCCACGACGAGACGGACCAGTCGGGATGACGCCGGAGAAGCAGACGATTGTCCTTTCCGAGGTCCGCAAGCCGGCCGCCCCGGACAGGCTCCATCACCCAGATCGGAAGGCCATGGGCGACGATCGTCTCGTATTGTCCCTTGGCATCCTGCATCGTCCAGTCGAGGTAGTTGAGCTGAATCTGGACGAATTCGAACTGATCCGAGAAGGAGAGGAAACGCTCCAGGGTCTCCAGGTCCGCGTGCGAGGAAAAGCCGAGATGCCGGATCCGCCCCTTGGCCTTCTGCTGGAGAAGATAATCCAGGTAGTGGCGGTCGGGATCCATGTATTTCCTCGCCGTCTCCCTTGTCACGCAGTGGAAGAGGTAGAAGTCGACGTAGTCCGTGTCCAGGCGGGCAAGCTGATCCTCGAACGTCTTCTCGATGTCCGGATTGGCATCGACGTTGAACTTGGTCGCCAGGTGATAGCTGGAACGCGGATGCCTTTTCAGGGTTCTCCCCAGAAAAGGCTCGGATTCACCGGAATGATAGACATAGGCCGTATCGAAATAGTTGATGCCCGAAGCAAGGGCCTCGTCGACGATCGCCGCCGCCCTTTCCTCGTCGATCCTTCCGTTCTTCGTCGGCAGGCGCATGTTTCCCAGGCCGAGCCGGGAAAGACGGACGTTCCCGAATTCCTTCTCGATCATCGCTTCCTCCTATGCCGCAGGAAAGGAAGCGCCCTCCCCTATTCGGCGCCAAACGGGACGACGTGCCGGACGGCGTCCGCGCGGGTGATCTCGACGTCCCCATTGTCGATGTCGATGAGATGATAGCGATCGTTCCCCATGCCGAGCTCCTTCATGTAGGTCAGCTGACGCAGGCCGTGGCGCGACAGCATCCGCTCGACAAGATCGTGGTTGTCCTCTTCCTTCATGGCGAAGACGAGGTCCACGCAGGCCTGATCGACGGCCAGGATGTCCAGGGAGGCCAGGATTCCGACATTGGGCGTCACCACGGGCTGGGCCGCCGTTCCCTCGCAGTCGCAGGAGACCGACATGTTCCGCATGACATTGACATAGCTGATGTGCGGCGTGAAGTGGTCCACGACCGACTTGGCCGATTCCATCATCTTCTCCATGAATTCTTCCTTGGCGATGTCCCACATGTCGGCCGAGCCGACCGTGGTGTGGATCCAGGCCTTGCCCAGACGTCCGTCCGCGCATCCGATGCCGATGTTCTTGGCCGAACCGCCGAATCCCCCCTGAGCATGTCCCTTGAAATGCGTCAGGACGAGCAGGGAGTCATACTTCAGGAGTCCTTTCCCGACCGACATGACCTCAAACCACTTCCCGTTGTGGACCGGGAAGGTCGTCGTCCCCTCGTCGTCGACGATGTCGACCGGGCAGAAGGTCCATCCGTTGGTCCTGAGGGTCTCGCGATGGAGGGCGGTCGTATATCGCCCTCCTTCGTAATAGGTGTTGGTCTCGACGATCGTCCCCTCGGGCAGTTCCTTTCGAATCAGGTTCTCGGCCCAGGGACGAGGGATGATGTTCGGACCATGGGGCTCTCCCGTATGAAGCTTGATGGCAACCTTGCCGATCAGATCCCTGCTGACGCGCGCATAGATCTTCTCCAGGCCCTGCGCCGAGAGGTCCCGGGTGAAGTAGACGACCGATTCCTCCCCGGTCCTTTCCTCATAGGGGATGTAGCGGTCTCCCCCTTGCCCAGGCATGACATTCCTTCTTTCCATGATCGAACTCCTTTCAAAAATAGCCTTCAGGAAAATTATCGTTTCAGCATCGACACAATGTCAATGAGAAAGAGGACAAAGGCTGAAAAGGAGCCTTCCCTTCGCGCATTCTCCAGAAAACCCGATGATTTTTTATCTCCCAAAAGGCATCCTTTGCTAAAATATAGGATGCCGACAACGACAGAAAGGAGAGCCGAGCAATGAAAGAAATTTCGGAACTCAACGGTCTCAGCAAGGGACTGGAAAGCCGTCTTCTCGACTTGCGAGGCTGTCTTTGACCTCGAAGAGCTTCAGAAACAAAGCGAAGAGCTCAGTGCCAAGACAGCCGACCCAAGCTTTTGGAAGGACCAAGGACTCGCAAAGGAGATCAACCGCAAGCTCAGCGAAGTCAACGACAAGCTCCAGGCATCGGAAGACTTCGGAAGGAAGCTCAGCAACATTCAGGAATACCTGGAATTCCTAAAGGAAGAGGACGACGCAGACCTCCACAAGGAATGCGAAATCGCCATCGCCCAGCTCGACAAGGAGATGACCCGGTTCCAGAAGAACCTGTTCTACAGCGGTCCCTATGACGCCAACAACGCCATCCTCGAATTCCATCCGGGAGCCGGAGGAACCGAAGCGCACGATTGGGCGAGCATGCTTCTGAGAATGTATGAACGCTATGCCGAAATGGCCGGATTCAGCTTCAAGGTCTTGGACATCCTCGAGGGTGACGAAGCGGGAATCTCTTCAGCAACTCTGCTTATTTCAGGAAAGATGGCTTATGGAAACCTCCGTTCGGAAAGCGGAGTCCATCGTCTCGTCCGTTTCTCTCCGTTCGATGCATCCGGAGGAAGGCATACCTCCTTCGCCTCCGTCAACGTCATGCCGGAATTCGACGATTCCATCAACATCGAGATCAATCCGGCGGACCTCTCGATCGACACCTACCATTCCTCGGGAGCGGGAGGACAGAACGTCAACAAGACGGAGTCCGCCGTCCGCATCACCCACAAGCCGACGGGCATCGTCGTCTCCTGCCAGGTCGAGCGCAGCCAGATGCAGAACAAGGAGATGGCGATGAACATGCTCCGCTCCAAGCTCTTCCAGCTCGAAGAGAAGAAGAGGCAGGAGAAGATGGACCAGATCGGCGGCGTCAAGAAGGACATCTCCTTCTCCAGCCAGATCCGTTCCTACGTCTTCTGTCCCTATACCCTCGTCAAGGATCTCCGGACGGACTATTCCGAAGCCAACGTCCAGGCCGTGATGGACGGAAGCCTCCAGAACTTCATCGACGCCTATCTGCGCTGGGACTTCATGCAACAGCAGAAGGCGAAGAAGAATGGCTAAGGAGAAGAAGTTCCTTCCCGCTCTGAAGTCCAAGATTCGTTCCCTGCCTTCCTATGTCGTTCAGCAATTCAAGGAAGAATTTGCCGGCGAGACCTGGAAGTCCCTGCTGAAGAACAACCTCTACGTCATCTTCGGCGCCTTCATCTATGCCATCGGAACCAGCTTCTTCACGGTTCCGATGAACGTCATTTCCGGTGGTCTGGCCTCGATCGCCATCATCCTGGAGAGGACCTTGGGCGGCCTCGATGCCGACACGTACATCCTCATCCTCAACTGGGGCGTCTTCGTCATCGGCCTCTTTGTCCTCGGAATCAAGTATTCTCTCAAGACCCTGGTCTTCACGCTCTTCAACCCCCTCTTCATCATGCTCTTTACTTTCTTGATTGAGAATGTCCAGTTCGAAGTCAATGGAGAAATGCTGCGCGTCTTCGACATCCGCGAAGTCCAGGACATCATCGTCGATTCCACCCTCGCCATCCCGGCCGATTCCTTGCTTCCCGTCGCCTATTTGGTCGCGGCCCTCTTCGGAGGGGGAATCATGGGAGCCGGCATCGGCTTTGCCCTCATCGGAGGAGGCTCCAGCGGCGGAACCGACATCATCAACGTCACGCTCCACAAATATTTCCGCGTCAAGATCGGCACCTCTTCCCTGATGTGCGACGTCCTGATCATGCTGGCCGGCTTCTTCTTCACCAACGACTGCAACCTCTTGGCAACGATGATCGGTGCCGGAGGCGCCATCCTCTGTTCCGTCACCCTGGACATGGTCTTCTCCAGCAAGAACAAGTCCTACGTCGCCCTCATCGTCTCCCATCGCTGGGTCGAACTCAACGAATACATCAACAAAAACGTCGGACGGGGAACGACCTTGATCAAGGGCCAGGGAGGCTACAGCCGCCTGGACACCATGGTCATCGAAGTCTGCTTCGACCGACGCGACTACAACATGCTGGAGAGGGCGGTCCACAAGATCGATCCCGAAGCGTTCATGACCATCCTCAAGGCCCAAGAAATCCTCGGCTATGGCTTCTCCCGGGACAGCATCCGAAGGGGAAAGCTCAAGCCGGAGGAAGTCGACCAGGTCCTGATCCATGGAAAGAAAATGCCTTTCCTCCAGCAAGGAGAACCCAATGAAGAAAGAAAGACCGATTGAAAACGGCAAGGAACGGATGGATCCCTTTCCCGTCCGCCACGTCCTGAAGGGCTACCGAGGAAGCGCCGAGCGCGAAGTCTTCCGTCAGAAGAACATCCTCCTCGATCATTGCCGCTTCGACGGCCCCGGCGAAAGCCCCGTCAAGGAATGCCGGAAGGTCATCGCCCGACACAGCGCCTTCCACGCCCGCTATGCCTTCTGGGAGAACAGGGACCTCCTCATCCAGGACTGCACCTTCTCCCGCCTCGACCGCGCTCCGCTCTGGTACGTCCGAAACGCCTTCCTCCAAAATTGCCGCATGGCCTCGCCCAAGACCCTCCGCGAATGCCAGGACATCCGCATCGAGGACTGCCGCCTTTCCGGAACCGAGTCCTTCTGGCAGGTCGATGGCTTTTCCATCGACCGCTTCCAGTTCCGCAGCTACTATCCCTTCCTCGAGTGCCACCACGGGAAGATTGCGCACCTGAAGATGATTGGGAAGTATTCCTTCCAGCATTGCAGCGACATCGAGATCACGGACAGCGACCTTGACACCAAGGACGCCTTCTGGCACAGCCACGACATCGTCGTCCGCAACAGCCACCTGAAGGGGGAATACATCGCCTGGTACGCCCACGACCTCACCTTCGTCGACTGCGTCATCGAGGGAACGCAGCCCTTCGTCTGTTCCGAAAGGCTGACCTTCGAAAACTGCACCTTCCTCCCCGGAACCGACCGCGCCTTCGAGCGGACCACGGCAAAGGGGACGCTCGTCCGCCTTCCCGAATCCATCTACAACCCCAAGGACGTCGACTTCAAGACGGAGGACTCCTGTCCCGTCGACATCGACCTTCCCCGCCGTTGCCGCTACCAGATCCATCCATAGGAAAAAGGCGCAGGATCCTCCTGCGCCTTTCTTTTATTTGGAGAAGGACTTTTCCGTCCCAAACGCCGCGTGGAAATCCAGGATCGACTCTTGAAAGTCCCGCGGCAGGCGCTCAAGGTAGAAACGTTCCGTATCCGAAAAGGCATTCCTGTGCCAATAGGCTTCCGCCACACAGCCGGCCATGCAGGCGATCGTGTCGCTGTCACCGCCGAGGGAGACAGCCAGGCGGATCGCCTCGATCTCGTCTTGGGACAGAAGGAAGGATGCCAGGGCCAAAGGGAAGGTCGTCTGACAGGCGCAGTCCCCCATCTTCCCGCGCGTCGTCCGGAGGAGTTCCTCCGGATGGGAAAGGATCGGATAGGACTGTTCCACGAAGGCCCGGATGGCATCCTTTCCCTTCCCCTTTCGAGCGAGGAAGAGCGCACCGGCGACGGTTTCGGCTCCCTTGATTCCCTCCGGATGGTCGTGCGTGATCGCCGTGCACAGGTGGGAGAGGGAACAGACCTCGTCCAAGGACAGCGCCGCCCAGCCCACAGGAGAGATGCGCATCGCCGATCCGTTTCCGTAGGAATGGTAGGGACGAGGAGACGGAGAGAGGAGGAAACGGGTGAACATGGCTCCATAGCCCGCGTCCGGAAAGCGGAGGTACATCCGCCTCATCGATTCGACCAACGTCCTCTGGAAGGAAGCAGGATTTCCTAGGATGGAATCGACCGAACCGAAGGCAAGAAAGGCGTTCGTGACCGCGAGGGTCATCACCGTGTCGTCGGTGAATCTCTCCGCTTCCGTCCGGATGGGAAAATCCGTCCGATCCGTATTGCGCCACTCATAGGGGGAGCCGATCATATCCCCCATCACGGCGCCGATCATCTTCCCTCCCCTTTGTAGGCGAGAGGAATCGGCTTCCAGTCTGAGTCGTCGATCACGAGAACGTTCATCTGTCCAGAAAAATGACACCCTCCATCAAGGCCGATGAAATGGTCATCGAAGTAGATGTCTTCGCGATGCTTGTTCTGAATAAAAAGATTGATATCCTCTTCCGAAGGAGAATCCTTCTCCTTCAAGGAGAACTTCCTTCTCCAGTACTGTTGGTTCGGACGATGTCCAGCGACGAGAACCGTCCCCCTTTCCCGTTCCTTCCGAAAGGGAGAAGACTTCGAGAACTCCAGGGGATCGGGCCAACGGGCGGCCGACCAGTCGGGATGGACGCCCGAGGAAGGACGCCGCCAGTCGAATTCCTCGATGATCTCACCCCCGCACTCGGCCTGAACCGGGAAGGAAGCGTGGACGAAGAGGAACGGGCCCGCCTCGAAGTAGTCCTGCCACTCGTCGCTCTCGAGCCATTCCATCAGAGGATATCTCTCCTCGATGGCAAAGCGCAGGGCGAGGGCATCGCGGATTCGGTCCGTCCGATGGGCAAAGGCCCGAAGCGTATCCACGGTTCCGTTCTGCATGTCGGCGGACGTGCAGTCCCCCGTCTTCAAGGCTCGAAGCAGAAGGTCCTCGTGGTTGCCCCGGATCAGGATGCGATGGCGACGGGGAATCCGGCGGATGTCCCGAAAGCATTCAATTGGCTGCGGACCGCGGTCGAAGAGGTCGCCGAGGAAGACAAGCCTTTCTTCCTCGTCCTGCGGATCGTACCCGGCCATGGACAGGGCAGCAAAGAAATCGTCATGGCAGGAATGGACGTCCGAAACGACAAAGTAGCGCATCTTACTTGCGGTTCTGATAGAACGCGAGGGCGGAGAGGGTCTTGGCGTCCGGGATGCGACCTTCGCGCAGATCCTGAAGCAGCTCCTCCATCGGAACGAAGGAATAGTCCAGGGATTCGCCCTCGTCGAGATGCTGATGCGTCTTCGTAAGTCCCTTCGCCAGGTAGAGATAGATGACTTCGTCCGTGTAGGCGCAGGTCGGATAGATCTTGCCCAGGTACGTCATCTCCTCCGCGCGATATCCGGTCTCCTCCTCGAGCTCCCTCTTGGCCGTGTCGAGCGGATCCTCGTCCCCGTCGCATTTCCCGGCCGGAATCTCGGTCAGGACCTCGTCGTAGGGATAGCGATACTGCCTTTCCAGCAGGACCTCGTTTCGGTCGTTGACGGCCAGGACCGCGCTGGCCTTGCAGTGGCGGACGACCTCCCTCTTGCTCTCCTTGCCGTTGGGAAGCAGGACGTCGTCGACGAAGAGGTTGATGATCCTTCCCCGATAGATCTCCTTCGAAGACAGCTTCTTTTCTTTCAATTCCATGGGATATTTTCCTCCCAAGTATTCTACTCTTCTTTTCCCTTGCTTTAGAATAGGAGGGACATGAACAAGAAAATCGTATTCGCAACGCATAACGAGCACAAGGTCCAGGAGGTCCGCACGATGCTTTCGCCCCTGGGCTATGAAGTCCTTTCCCTCTCCGACCTCCACCTTTCGGAAGAAGCGGAGGAAACCGCAGAGACCTTCGAAGGAAACAGCCGCATCAAGGCCGAGGACATCGCGCGCCGTCTTCCCCGCTACGCCGTCCTTTCCGACGATTCCGGCCTCGAAATCCGCGCCCTCGGCGGATTTCCCGGCGTCCACTCCGCCCGGTTCATGGAAGGAGAAGGATACGAGAAGAAGAACAAGGCCATCCTCGAGAGGATGAAGGGAATCGAGGACCGACGTGCCGCCTTCGTCACGGTCATGACCTACATCGACGAGGAGAGAAAGATCGAGAAATCCTTCCGAGGGGAAGACACGGGAAGGATCGTCTCCTCCTTCCCGGAAGGAAAGCAGAACGGCTTCGGCTACGATCCGATCTTCTTCTCCGACGCCTTGCAGAAGACCTATGGGGAGGCCAGTCCGGAAGAGAAGAACCGCGTCTCCCATCGCTCAAGGGCCCTTCGGCAGCTCTTCGCCCACCTCGGAGGAAGAGCATGAAGCTGATCCTTGGCATCGGAAACTTCGGAGACATCTACCGGGACACGAGGCACAACTCCGGCTTCCAGGCCCTCGACCTCTTCGCCGAAGACTTCCGGATCGACATCCGCCGCAAGGACTTCCACTCCCTCGTCGGAAAGGGAAAGGCCTTCGGAGAGGACGTCCTGCTGCTCAAGCCGCTGACCTACGTCAACCTCTCGGGCATCGCCCTCGGCGAGGCGATGCGCTTCTATAAGATTCCCAAGGAGGACATCCTCGTCCTCGTCGACGACATGGATACCGATCCGGGGCACGTCCGACTCAAGCTCAAGGGGTCCGCGGGAGGACACAACGGCCTCAAGTCGATCATCCAGACCCTCCAGAGCGAGGACTTCAAGCGCATCCGCATCGGAATCGGAAGGCCGCAGATGCAGAACACGCCCGACTTCGTCCTTTCCGCCCCCCGGGACAAAGAGGTCTACGATGCCTGGAAGGATGGGATCTCGAAGGCTTGCGAAGCCCTGGAATACAGCCTGAAGTTCACCTTCGAGAAGGCGATGAACGTCTACAACCGCTGATGGCCGTCCTCAACAAGCTTTCCCTCTTCACCTACCTCTTCCACGACGAAAACGAACAGAAGCTGGACCGCGGAGAGGATGTCTTCGTCTCCTCCCCGGAAGCTTTGGCGATGCTTGCCGCGCTCTCCTTCAACGACCGGAAGAGGAAGATGTTCTTCCTCTTTCCGACCCTTTACGAAGCCGAGAGCTTCTATCAGTTCCTCGGAGACTACGTCCAGGAGGACGAATGCTACTTCTTCCCCTTCGACGAAATCTTCCGTACCTCCGCCATCGGCGTCTCCCCCGAGATGGACGAGGAGCGCCTTCTGGCCGTCTCCTCCCTCTTTTCCGACCGCCCTTCCATCCTCGTCTCCCATGTCTCTTCCAGCATCATGAACATCCTTCCGAAGGAGAGATACGAAAAGAACATCCTTCATCTTCATAAAGGGGATTTTATTTCACTGACCAAATTTAGGCAAAGGGTTTCAAGACTTGGATATACCTTTGTCAATCGCGTCGAACATGCGGGTGAATTTGCTCATAGGGGTGGCATCATCGACCTCTTCGATCCCTGTTCTTCCTCGCCGATCCGCATCGAGTTCTTCGGAGACGAAATCGACGACATCCGCCTTTTCGACGTCCGAGACGAGATGTCCTTCAGGCATGTCGAAGAAGTCGACCTCCATCCGGCGACGCTCTTCCTCCTTGAGGAAGGAGAGAAGGAAAGGGGCGAGGTCCTGATTCAAAGGGCGCTTTCCCAAATCGAAGGCAGGGTGGAGCGGCAGGCCTACGATGACCTCTCCGAGCGCCTTGGGTTCCTGCTTTCCCAGGCTGCAAGGGGATATCTCAAAAGCGTCGACCAGCGCTTCTTTCCCCTCTTCTGTCCAGCGGAGGGGACCCTCCTCGACTACGTCAAGGGGGACTATCTCTGCTATCTCTACCGTCCCAAGGACGTCGTCTCTGCGCTCAAGGACAGCTGGAAGAAGGAAGAGGAATATTTCCGAAGAAGCGTCTCCTCCGGCTTTTCCCTTCCCTGGGAGGGAATCTACCTTCGGAAGAACCCGGACTGGGCGTCCTTCCAAAGGGCCGACGGCGACATGGAGCGGGAATTCCTCCTCCGCGAGAATTCCTACCGCGCCCTGAGCTACGCCGAAAGCGACCAGGTCCTGCGCCAGTATCGAAGCGAAGGCTACAAGGTCCGCATCGTCCTTCCCGAACCCAATCTGACCAACTTCCAGAACTACCTGCAGGAGCGGGAAATCCCCTATGGCGTCGAGCCGAAGCACGAGGACGTCATGCTCATCGAAGGCAAGCTGACCCACGGCTTCGAGATTCCGAAGGAGAAGCACGCCTACCTGTCCGCCAAGGAAATCTACGGCGTCAGCGACCAGAAGTCCCGCTTCCTCTCCCGCTACAAGGAGAGCAAGGTCATCCGTCGCTACGAGGACCTTCAGGTCGGAGACTACGTCGTCCACGAGGTCCACGGCGTCGGAAGGTACCTGGGCGTCGCGACGCTCGACGGCCTCGAATACCTGAAGATCCAGTATGCGGAACAGGCCGTCTTCTATCTTCCCCTGAGCCAATACCGACTGATTCGGAAGTATGCCTCCCGCGAAGGCCACGCCCCTGCCCTCGACCGCCTGGGCGGATCGACCTGGTCCCGCAAGAAGTCGCGGATCCGAAGTCGGATCTCCTTCCTTGCCGACCAGCTCCTCTCCCTCTATTCCCAGAGGCAGAGCCAGGTCGGCTTCGCCTTTCCGCGCGAGGAGGAACTGGAAAGGTCCTTCCTGGACTCCTTCCCCTATCCCTACACGGATTCCCAGCTCCAGGCCATCGACGACGTCCGGAAGGACATGGAATCGCCCTATCCGATGGACCGCCTGATCGCGGGCGACGTCGGCTTCGGCAAGACCGAGATTGCCTTCTATGCCGCCTTCAAGGCGATCCTCGCCCACAAGCAGGTCGCCTTCCTCTGCCCGACGACCATCCTGGCCGACCAGCACTACAAGGTCGCCAAGGCCCGCTTCGAGAGCTTCGGCGTCCGCGTCTGCGTCTTTTCGCGCTTCGTCACGGAGCAGGAGCAGAAGAAGAACATTCAACGGGTCCAAAACGGAGAGGTCGACCTTGTCATCGGAACGCACCGCCTCCTTTCCGATGCGATCCAGTTCAAGGACCTCGGGCTCCTGATCATCGACGAGGAGCAGAAATTCGGCGTCGCCCACAAGGAGAAGATCAAGGAACGAAGCCGCAACGTCGACTGCCTGACTTTGACGGCGACCCCCATCCCCCGCACGATGCAGATGTCCCTCCTCCACGTCCGCTCCCTCTCGCTGTTGGAACAGCCGCCGGTCAACCGCATGCCCGTCAAGACCTACGTCGCCAAGATGGACTGGGACCTGATCGAAGAAGTCCTCCAGAAGGAACTGCAGCGAAAGGGACAAATCTATTTCCTTCATAACGATATTCAGACAATCTTTTCGACTTCGGCAAAGCTTGAGAAAATGTTTCCGACTTCCCGCATCGCTGTCGTCCATGCGCGGATGGACCACGAAAAGATCGAGCAGATCATGTCTTCCTTCTATGCCGCAGAAATCGACATCCTCGTCTGCACGTCCATCATCGAATCGGGACTCGACATTCCCAACGTCAACACGATCATCGTCGAGAACGCCGACCGCTTCGGCTTGGCCCAGCTCTACCAGATCAAGGGAAGGGTCGGAAGAAGCGACCGCCTCGCCTATGCCTACTTCTTCTTCCGAAGTTCCGGAAAGATCACCGACGAGGCCAAGAAGCGGCTCAAGGCCCTGAAGGACTTTGCCGAGCTCGGCAGCGGATACAAGATCGCCATGCAGGACCTCAACATCCGCGGCGCCGGCGACATCCTCGGGTCCGAGCAGGCCGGATTCGTCGACTCCCTGGGCTATGACGCCTACATGGACCTGCTCCACGAGGTCCTCAAGGAGAAGGACGTCGCCGAGAGGGGGAAGGAAGGGGAGGAGGTCCGCAACCGCTTCGAGCTCTCTTTCTCCCTGGACGCCCACATCCCCAGCGACTACGGAAGCGAAGAACAGCGGATCACGATGTATCGAGAACTCTCCGATTGCCAAAGCAAGGAGGAGATCGCCCGCTTCGGAAGGAAGCTCCGGGATGTCTACGGCCCCTATCCCGAAGAGGTGGCCAACCTCCTCGTCAAGAGACAGATCGAGGTCGTCCTCGACAGCGGAATCTTCTCCTCCTTCCAGGAGGGCCTTGGAGTCTACGACCTGCTTGCCAGCGAGGACTTCTCCTGCCATCCGATGCTGTACAAGAAGCTCGAGGAAGAGCTCCGTCCCCTCTTCGGCAAGCTGCGCGTCAAGATCCGTCAGAAGCAGTTCGAGTTTCTCCTGACCAAGACGAAAGACTACCTTGCCGACCTGCTGTTCCTGGTCCAGACACTCCAGGAACTCGCACAATAGGAGCGCAAGGGCCTCCATCGCCTTGTCACCAATTGCAAGGAGGCATATAATAAGGGCAAGAGGTGCAAATGGTATGAAAAAGATGACGTTTCTGTTCTCCTCTTTCCTGATTTTCCTGTTTTGTGGCACTTCCATGACACCTTTCGGCATCCGTGACGCCGGAGGAGACACGCGAATGGAAAGGGCTCAGGCGGTCCTGTCCACGGACAGGACCAGCCGCTCTTTCGAGGAGGAACTGCCGGAAGGATTCCATGTCGCCGTCAGCAAGGACGTCGACGCCATCATGGACACGCTGAGTCGATACACATTGTACCGATACGACACCGGCAGCAACTCCTTTTATGTCGCCGATGTTCTTGACGGCGCCGAGCCGTCCCTTCTAGAAGCCAAGGCGATCATGACCCCCGGCAGCTACGATTTCTACGGGATGTCGGACCTCAGTTCCTCTTCCTGCGTCATCGAGACAATAGAGAAAAGGGAAGGCGGGCTCTATCAGACGTTTTTCCCGATTCCCTCCTCTCGTCTCGCACAAATCGAACAACATGTATCACCGCGCAGCCCAGACGAAGAAACCTATTCGCGAATGCTGTACTCCTTAAACGTAGAGGCGAACTATAAATCGTCGGTCCAAGAACCCGAAATCGCAAAAATGAGCGCTGACGATAACGAAAGTGATTTTACGGGAAACCAGTCCCTGCTCGACGACTATCTTCAAAACATGGACAGGGGCATCGAGGCTCCCTCCTTGCCATTTGGCTCCCAGCTGCTCCCCACTTCCGACGACGGCATCGTCAATTTGATTCCGAAACCATACTTTCAGCAGACCGGCATGCATCAAAGGTTCGGACTGGAATGGGGCTATTTCATCAACACCTATACCGACTATGGGAACAACAAGATAAGCAGCGTCCTCATCTTCGACCTCGAGCAGATCAAGGCGAACGAGACCACGAAGGATATCGTCACCGTCAAAAACGTCCTCCACAAGAACTATCGATACGACTATGACTTCAACGTCGTCAGAGCCGACGTTGACAACACATATTGCATTGCCAATCCCGAATACGAAATGGGTTTGGCCTATGTCGATCTTGCCGATAACCAAAACCAGGCCCACCACCCGAATCCAGGCGCTTCAGATTATGACTTTGATACCGATTATGGATACGGACTGGGAAACATCTGCTGTGCCCTGATCGGCCAAATTCCAGATACGTCAAATCTAGAAATCATGACTAAAGCAGCTTTTTTCCTCGGAAATCTTGCTTTAGGAGCAATGACAAGCAGTTTATCAACACTATCACAATTCATTATCGGTACACTGTACTCCGTCATTACAGATACCATCGAGGAAGTATTATGTACATATAAGGATAGTCAATATGTGAGTAACGGAAACAATAAATACACCTGGACAGATAATACCATTACTTCATCGACCAACTTTCAGGAATCCGATAAAAAGAAGTATGCTTCTATTACGCCTCCTAAGCTCAAAGATTCGGTATTGCTTTTCAAGGACAGCACCGATAGCATGTCGTTTGGAGCACAAATACTATCTTCAGAATTGAGCGATGACTATGTCGCTCTCATTTCCCATGAATTGAAGTTCGAAATTCGAAACGATACTGGATATGGCACAGCCACGGAAATTCAATCAATGGAAGGGGAATGGAGTTATCTTTTTGGAGAGATAGTCAATTTTCCACCCCAAGAATTGAAACTATCAGAACCAAATTATGCGGTCTTTGGCGGAGCATCACCATTCGTTTTTCAGTTTTCACCACCATTTTCAGGAAATTATAACCTTGTTTTTACACAATTGCCTAGGAATTTTTGTTTCTCTATAGACGGTGAAACTGAAAAATTCGGTTCAATAGAAATCCTTGAACCATTCAGCAGCAACACCAAATACGCAGTCTCTCCGTATGTCAGCATCAAAAGATGCATTCATTTCTCTGCGAACAAGACCTACAATATATCACTTTGGAGTGAATCGAATCTACAGGAAAAGAAATTTGGGCAAGCGGAGCTGTCAATCTACTATGCGAATCCCGGTCTACCCTCTTTCCCCACTACAGGACTGAAAAGACTGTCCCAGAAAATCGAATACAGAGGATGCTATTCCACGAATCATTTTTATGCTCCTGAAGACGGGCTCTACACGATTTTTGCCAGACCAGAATATGTAGCGCAATCACTCGATACGACCTTGATGCTTCTGGATTCCAATTACACAGAGCTCATGAGCGATGATGACAGCTTTGGAAATCTTGCTGCCGGCTTTGTTGTTTACCTTCGTGCCAACACAGACTATTTCATCGTGACTGGAATGGGGAATCCCACATCTCGCACTGAATTCTATCTAGATGTCGTTAAAGAGACCTACTTGCCAGAAATTCGAAAGGGAAACGAGAAAAATGAATTGGAGATATATAGTTTAAGGAACAAAACGGTCTGTTTCTTAATCCGCCAGCAATCAACAAAGCAAATCCGGTTTACAGTTGGCTTGAATTACTCGACATCTTTGGTTCCAGAAGTAAAACTGTCCGTCCTCATATCCTCTTATGTCTTAAGCCGATATGATTCGGATTGCATCGGCATAGGAACTGAGATGCGCATAGAAGCCAACAAGGTCTATTTTCTTGAACTTTCCTGCAATGATCCGATGATGTATGGCGGAATAACCTTGCTTTTCGAAGGGATGAGCTAAGGGGAGATTGATTGATGATTGATATTGAGAAATTAGGAACGGACGGCCGACCCTGTCATTCTCTTTCCCTTCCTGCCAAAGGGCTGGTTCTCATCCATTGTTCGAAAGAAGATCGAGACTCCTTAGTTCATGCCATCTGCCTCCGAAAAAAGACTTCTTCCTACTCCTGTCGATTCGATGAAACGGATCTCTCTGACCTGTCTTCTTCTGAAAAGCAAGACTTCGTGTTCCACAACATCTCCATCGTCAATTGCTCCGACTCTTGGAATTGGCAATGGACGCTGGAGGAAAACCTCCTTCTGGCTCTTGGAGAACAAAAAAATGAGTTCGGCTCTTCAAGTGACATCATTCAAAAGACTCTGCAGAAACTTGGTTTGGCAGGGATGAGGAATTCCGCCGTTGCAAAACTCTCCCCTTCCCAAAGGATCCTAGCGCAATTTGCACGTGCCTTCGTCCGCCAGACCCCCTTGAACATCGTTCTAAACGCCTTCGAACTTTGCGAAAATGAGATCCTCCGAAGCGAGGTGCATAAGAGAAAAAATTCTTCCCTTTTTCTTGTCTTTACGGAAGCAGACATTTCCCTTGGAGACGTTGACTTCGAAGTGAGGATGACATCCAAACAATGCCTTGTGATGAACAAAATCGATCCTCTGTGCTTCGAGAACAGCTTTCGCCTTCCACTCCTCCCCAAAAGAAAGGCCGCCTCGGCCCTTCGGCATCTAAAGCGCTATCTTCCGCACAGCTGCCTAACTCTAGCATTCTTCGGATTCTTTGTTCTTCTCTCATCTTTCCTTGGATTTTCTATAACGTATCAAACGAGGGATGATAGCAAAATTAAGAATGATTACTTCGCGAGAAACTACAAGGAACCGGTAATGGATTTGAATATCAATTCCATCGAAGAAACAAAAAACCTCTACGACATCCCTGGCATCATTGGCACTCCATCAATCCAGCAAGGAGTAGCAAGGGTTCGACTTGATGATTCCTGGAGTAGCTCGATCAATCTTTTTTTGCCCGGTTTGCGTTCCATCTGCCAGCTGGACGCCGGGACATTCCCCTATGATCAACACGATATCGTCATGACAAAAGAACAATATATGGTACTAACCGATAATGGATATCGAAATCCACTGACCGGAGAAAGATTTTCAAATCCAAGTATGGATTTTCTCATTGGAAAACCAATCGAAATCGTGTCTGGTACACGGCGATACTATCCTCACATCTGCGGTTTTATCAACTTTTCCAGACTTCGGTATGATGCCAGCTCTGACATGAATTCGATGTCACCCATTCTTGATGCCGCCTATATCTCCCCTTCCTTTTATGAGTTCATGCTTGACAATCGCATGCCCATCCAATTTACAACGACATTGCCTGGCAGCCCTATTCTGAAAAATGACAAGACCAAAGAAAGCGTTTGTTTGGAGTATACCGAAGGTTACCCTTTCATAACCCCTTTCTCTTCTTCCTATTATGGCAATCTATTCTTCAATCAAGGAAAGAACAATCTTGGAAAAAACGAAATTCTCATCCCATATTATTACTTTCTGGATTATCTGACCGATGATAAGACTGAGGTATTTGTCATTCCGGGATCGTATCATCCAAGTCACCAGGATTTCGTCATCCGAGCAACACCACGTCATTTTTTTGCCGAGATTCTCCGAGACAACGCCATCGATCTCATCAGTACTAAGGACGCCATCGACTATGCGTTTTCCAATTGTCCTAAAGCAATGGCGCCCAATATAAGCGAATATTATCAAAATCAAGGAGCAGAGACTCCAGAAACGATTCCTGACGAGGACAAAAGAGTGATATTCCAAGACTATCTTCAGGATGAATTTCTTTACATCACCTACTATGGTTCTCTTTCCAACCCCTTCTTTTCCGATAAGCTTGCAGAAATCTACTTTCAAACCGTCATCGCCAATTTTCGAAACCATTCCACATTCTGGACAGACGGAACGTGGAAGGTGGAAAAGGATAACGATTATGTTCCGGGCAAGGAACTCCTCGTCGTTGGATTCACCCTCGATGAGCGGAGCCGTCTGACCATTGGAAAAGAAAACTATTCGGAAATGGATCTTTTCCCGTTCCAGGGCAACACAATATTGACACCGACCGATGAGGAAAGCCTCCTCCGTGTCTTGGACATTGATACCGGCTTTCAGTTTGATGGCTATGACTGGTATGACTACGATGATTCCCTCCAACGCATCTTATCCCTGTCCCCTTACTGGTTCCCCTATCTTTCCATAATCGTCGTCGGAGTCCTCCTCTGGCAGATTTCCCTCGCCTGGATCCAGAACCGCGACCGGCTTCCGATCGACCGCGTCTACCGGACCCGCCCGCAGAGGACCCTCCTGCTCGGCCTCTCCGCCGCCCTCCCGTCCCTCTGCGCCCTTGCCCTGTCGACCGCCCTCTGGGGAATCTCCCTGGCGATCTTCAATGCCGTCTCCGCCGTGCGCCTCTTCGTCACCGGATACGACCTCCTCGTCCTGTTCCTCGCCTCCCTGATTCCCCTGCTCGGCCTTTGGCCCTGCCTGACCGGGAAGAAGACAAAGAAAAAATGAGGCAGGGGATCCCCTGCCTCAATCGACGATCCGCCAAGGTCAGTGGACCTTGGCGTGCCCGAAGAGCTCCTCGAGCTTCTCGTGTGCCTTGACGTCGGAGAAGAGCATGATCTTGTCTCCCGGGAAGATCGACGTGTTCCCGTGCGGGATGAGCATCGTCTCGCCCCGGTAGATGGCGATCATCAGGCATGAGGACGGAAGGAGGATGTCCTTGATGGCCTTGCCGACGGCCTGGCTCTGCTCCTGGACCGTCAGCTGGATGATGGAATAGCCGCCCCGCGAGAGCTGCATCAGGGTCATCAAGGACTTCATGGACATCTCCTCGACGACCATGTGGGAGATGATGTCGGCCTGGTTGACCGAAGCGTCGACCCCCATGCCGAGGTTGAACAGCCAGGCGTTGACCGGATTGTTGACGCGGGCGATGACCCGCGGCGCCTGGAACTCGAACTTGGCGATGGTCGAGGCGACGAGGTTGACCTCGTCGGCGCCCGTGACGCAGGTGACGACGTCGGCCTTGTCGCATTCGGCGGATTCCAGGATCGTCGGAGAAGTGCCGTTGCCGAGAAGGACATGATCCTCCCCGTAGCGTTCCCGAAGCTTGTGAACCCGTTCCCTGTTCTCTTCGATGATGACGAACTGGCAGTGGTTCTTGATCAGGAGGTCGGCCATGTACGTTCCGACCTGTCCCCCGCCGATGATGATGACTTTCATATCCTTTTCCTCCTAGATTCCAAGAACCACTTTCAGCTTGTGCTTCTTCTGGATGTTGACGGCAAAGTAGAGGATGTCGTCCGTCTTGACCACGTCCTCCGCCTTCGGCAGGAAGGAATCCTTGTTCCGGACGATGGCCAGAAGGGAGAACTCTCCCGGCGAGGTCAGCTCCTGGACGGTCGCGCCCTCGACGTTGGTCGTCGCATGGATGCGGACCAGTTCCGTGTCGCCCTTCGCCCCCAAAAGGGCGATGGAATCCATCTTGTCGTAGCTGAGCAGCTCGATGGCCCGGTCGACGCCGTAGCCGGTCGTCGAGATGGTCTTGATGCCCAGGCTCTCGAAGATCTTGGCCTTGCGCGGATCATAGAGGCGGGCGATGACCTGAGGGACCATGAAGATGTCCTTGCTGATCTTTCCGCAGAGGACGTTGACCTCGTCCGAGTCCGTCGTGCAGATGACGGCATCCTGGAACTGGATGCCCGCTTCCTCAAGGACGTTCTTGTCGAAGCCGATGCCGACGATGGTATTGCCGTTGAACTCGTTTCCCAAGAGGGCGAAGCTGTCGGGGTCGCGGTCGACGACCGTCACTTCGTTTCCCTTTCGGAAGAGTTCGAGGGCGATGGCCGAGCCAAGCCTTCCGCATCCGATGACGATTGCTTTCATAGTGCCTTCTCCTTTCCTGTTCGCTTTTCTTCCTTCCGACGCAAGAGAGCCTTTCTCCCCTCCTCAAGGAAGAAGACGAGGAAGGGGAAGCTGATCAGGATCAACCAGATCTGCCACGTCGTGATGTTGTAGGCCTGGAAGATTTCCGTGTTGATCCACGGGACGAAGACGATGGCAAGGACCAGGACGACCTCCAGGATCTGGCCGATGCCCAAAAGCTTGTTGGAGAAGAGTCCCAGCTTGAAGACCGACTCCCTCTCCGTCCTGCAGTTGAACCCCATGCCGATCTGGCAGAAGACGATCGAGACGATGACGACGGCCGTCGAGGACATCCAGAGCGAAGGATCGTTCTCGCTGCTGAAGAATTGGAAGGGCGTTCCCGGGGTCTGGTTGAAGAGGATGAAGAGGAAGTAGGCCGCCAACGCCAGGGCCGATGTCAGAAGGCCATAGAAGCCGGCACGGCCCAGGAGGGCCTTGTCGATCAGATGGGAATCCTTGGAACGGGGCTTCTCGTCCATGACGCTGTCGTTGGGAAGCTCGGCTCCCAGGCCCAGGGCCGGAACAAGGTCCGTTCCCAGGTCGACGAAGAGGACTTCCATGATGGTCAAAGGTTGAGGGACGAGGTTCCCGGTCAGGGTCGGAAGCAGGAACGGAATCGCTTCGGGCACGTTGGAATTGAAGATGTAGGTGATGAACTTCTTGATGTTGCTGTAGACCGTCCTTCCCTCCATGATCGCCTTGACGATGGAGGCGAAGTTGTCGTCGGTCAGGATCATGTCGGCCGCATCCTTGGCCACGTCCGTGCCCGTGATGCCCATCGCCACGCCGATGTCGGCCTTCTTCAGGGCCGGGGCATCGTTGACGCCGTCTCCCGTGACCGCCACGATCTCGCCCAATTCCTGGAGGCAGGTCACGACGCGATACTTCTGTTCCGGAGCCATGCGGGCAAAGAGGACCTCTCCCTTGAGCTTTTCCTTGAGCTCGTCGTCACTCATCTTGGCCAGGTCCGCTCCCGTGATGACCGCAATCTCCTTGTCCGAATGGACGATGCCGATCTTCTTGGCAATCGCCAAGGCCGTCAGGCCATAGTCTCCCGTGACCATGATGACCTTGATGCCGGCGCGATGGCATTGGGCGATGGCTTCCTTGATGCCTTCCCGCGGCGGATCCTGCATCGCCTCCAGGCCGACGAAGACCATCTCCTTTTCGATGATCTCCGGGGTATAGGCCGAGAGAGCGACCGGGATGTCGGCATCCTTCTTCAGGAGTCGATAGGCCATGGCCAAGACGCGGAGGCCGTCACGGGCATAGCGGTCGTTCTGGTCCATCGCCTTCCTCCGGTCCTCCTCGGTGATCGGGCGGACCTTGCCGCCGTCGAGGATGAAGGAACAGCGCTCCAGGACCTCCTTGGGCGCGCCCTTGGTGAAGCTGATCCGCTGGGCGCCGTCGATGGTCCGATCCAGCTGGTGGATCGTCGACATCCGCTTCCGGACGGAATCGAAGTTCAGCTCCCGGATGCGCGGCATGAGGTTCAGCTGGTTTCCGGGACTGACAAGGCCTTTTTCCGCCGCCACGCTGAGGCAGGCCTCGGTCGGATCGCCAAGGACCGTATAGTGTCGGTTCTCTCCGTCCGGGCTGGGTGGAATCAGACGCGCATCGGAGCAAAGTCCTCCGATCGTCAAAAGCATCTTCAGGGCCGAATCGTTCTGCCCCGTGTGCTCCTTGCCGGTCTCATCGACGATATGCCCCTCCGGGGAATAGCCGTTTCCCGTGACCGTAAGGACGTTCGTCGCCAGGTAGAGGGACTTGACCGTCATCTCGTTCTTCGTCAGGGTCCCCGTCTTGTCGGAGCAGATGACCGTCGCCGATCCGAGCGTCTCGACCGAGGTCAGGGACTTGATCAGGGCGCCGTCCTTGGCGATTCTCTGGACCGCCTTGGCCAGGGAGAGCGTGACCGTAGGCGAAAGGCCTTCGGGGATGAAGGCGACGATCATGCCGAGGGCAAAGACGAATTGTTCCAGATACAGCGTCGGCTGCTGGAAGCTCTGCTCCTGGACGCCGTTGACGATCACGCCGAGGAGGAAGACCAGAAGGCCGACGGAGCAGGCGATGACGGAGATGACCTTCGTCACCCGCTCGATTTCCTTCTGCAGGGGGGATTTCTTCGTCTGAATGTTCTGCGTCAAGGAAGCGATCTTGCCGAATTCGGTCTCCATCCCCGTCGCGATGACGACACAGCGTGCCGAACCGGTCGAGACGCTCGTTCCCGCAAAGACGAGGTTCTTGGCGCCGACCAGGGAGTCGGGGTCCTCCTTGAGCGGCTCATGGGTCTTGCGCGCCGGAGTCGCTTCGCCGTCCAAGGCCGATTGCGTGCAGGAAAGGTCGTCGCACATCAGGATGCGCGCGTCCGCGGAAATGCGGTCGCCTTCCGCAAGGATCATGATGTCGCCCGGGACGAGTTCCGTCGCGGAGATTCTCTTCTCCTCCCCGTCCCGAATGACCCGTGCATACTGGGGGAGCATCTTGGCCAGCGCGTCGGTCATCTTTCCCGCCTTGAACTGCTGGAGGAAGGAAAAGATTCCGTTGATGACGTTGACGAGCCAGATGGCGACGGCAAGGTAGAGCATCTGGGGATCCTGGAGCGTCACGTCCGGCTTCGTTCCGATGAACGACGTCACCAAGGCGAGGACGCCGGCAATCCACAGCAGGATGGCCATCGGCGAAATGAAATTGGAGACAAACGTCTTCCACAGCGGCGTCTTCTTTTCCTTGGTGATTTCGTTCTTTCCGAACTGCTCCGTCCGCCTCTGGACCTCTTCTTCCGAAAGGCCCTGCGCCGACGTCTGAAGCTGTCCGTAGACATTCCTCGGATACGAATGGATGATTTTCTTAATGTCTTCTTCTTTCATGGGTCCCTCCCTTTGAGAAAAACCTGAAAAGATTTCGGGCAATCAACCCAATGGCTATTGTAAGCAAAACCCTTCGGCTTTTCCATAGAGGAAAGGAGAAGTCGCCTTTTGGACGAAACCGCTGGTTTCGCCCATTTTCCCGATAGAAAGAAAGGGAGAAAAAATGCTAAAATAGGTTGTCGTCCGATTGAGTTTGTTTCGGCATCGTCCGAAAGAATTCGACCGTTGAAGGGAGGTTCCATGTTTGGCATTGGCAGTCAGGCAATCGACAAAAGAGGGCGCATCTTCAAAATCGTCGCGCAGGAGGACAAGGATTTCGGATCAGGCCTCTCACCTTATTTTGTCCTCACTCCCTGCTTTGCCTATGACTTCACTCCCGGCTACCAGTGCTACATTCCCGTCGACAAGGCCGAATCGCTCCTGCGTCCGCTGCTGACCAAGGAAGAGGCGATGGCCCTGCTCTCCCAGGTTCCCAGTCTCACCCCTCTCTCCACCATCGGCCCCCATGAGCGAAAGACTCAGTTCCAGAACATCATCAGCTCGGGCAACCGACTGGACATCCTTCGCGTCATCCGGACCCTTCTCGCCTATCGAGAGGAGCGGAGGAAGCTGAACAAGCCCTTCTCCGATTTCGATACGAGGCTTTTGAAAAACCTGACTTCCCTCTTGTGCGACGAGATGTCCATCGTCTTCGACATTCCGACGGAGGAAGTCCCTTCCTTCGTGGAGAAGATCTGCGGAATGTATTTGTTTATTTAGTAAAGTTTGATATGAACGAGCTAAAAGAAATCAACTGGTTTCCTGGACATATGAAGAAAGCCATCCGTCATATGCAAGAAAAACTTGCTCTTTGCGATGGCGTCATTGAAATCGGCGATGCCCGAGCCCCTTTCTCCTCCTTTCCCAACTACCTCCATCAACTGACGGAAGGAAAGGCCCGGGTCTTCGTCTTCTCCAAGGCCGACCTCGCCGATCCGGATGTCCTGAAGGCTCAGACCGCCAAGCTCCGAGAGCAGGGCATCGAGCCTTTCCTGACCGACCTTCGAGAGAAAAGGAACGTCAAGGAACTTCTCACCCATCTCTCACGCGTCAAGACAAAGAAGGAAGAGCGCTATGCCAAGCTCGGTTTTCCTCCTCCTTCGAAACGATTCATGGTCATCGGCATCCCCAACGTCGGCAAGTCCACGCTCATCAATTCGCTCTCCGGAAGGAAGAAGGCTCCCGTGGAGAATCGACCGGGAAAGACCAGGGACGAACCCCTGCTCCAAGTCCAAGACCGCCTCTACATCCACGATACGCCCGGAATCCTTGAGCCAAACTACGAGGACAAGGAGGCCATCGCCAAGCTCGCCATCCTCGGCTCCGTCCGCATGGATATCCTTCCGCTCATCGCCTTGACCGACTACATGCTCGAACTGCTGGAGAAATACTATCCCCATCTCCTCTTTGAGCGCTACCGTCACGAAAGGCGGGAAAACGCCGAGGAAGGGTTCAAGGCCATCGCTCGGCAACGGAACCTGCTCCTCCCGAAGGGCGAGCCGGATTCCGAGCGGGCGCGAAAGCTCGTCCTCAATGAGCTGAGGAACGGAACGCTCGGGAGGATTTCCCTTGACCGCTAAGTCGCTCCGTCTCTTCGACGAAGAGATCCGGAAGAGGAGGAACGTCCTCTACATCGCAGGATTCGACGAGGCCGGGAGAGGCCCTCTGGCCGGGCCGGTTTCCTGTGCCGGCGTCCTCCTTCCTCCCGACTATGACAATCCCCTGATCAACGACAGCAAGAAACTCACCGACCATCAGCGGAGAGCGTTGGCGGAGGAGATCAAGAGACAGGCCATCGCCTATCACGTCGAACTCGTCGGCGTCGAGACGATTGACAGGATCAACATTCTCGAAGCCGACCGGCTTGGCATGGAAATCTGCCTCAATCGAATTCTGGACAAGAATCGAGTCGACTTTCTGATTACCGATTACATGAAGCTCCGCACCGACATCGAGACCCTCGCCATCGCCAAGGGCGATGCAACCTCTCTTTCCGTTGCTGCAGCTTCCATTCTTGCAAAGGTGACAAGAGACGATTATATGATTGATCTTGACGAGAAATATCCGAATTACGATTTCAAGCATAACAAAGGATATGGAACGAAAAGACACCTTGAAGCGCTCGAGAAATACGGTCCTCTTCCCGGCATTCATCGCCTTTCGTTTTCACCCGTCCGGGAAGCCTCCCTGGGCATCAAGCAGCTTTCGCTCTTCGACGATCGGTAAACATTTCCTTCCTTCGCCGGCAATGATAGGTGGAGGAAGAAAACATGCACTTTCAAGCCCGAGACATCATCCTGGCCCTTTCCATCCATTGCGATGGGGAGTGGAAGCAGATCTACGACATCGTCGCCAAGAAGATCCACTTCAGCGACGAGGCCTTCCGGCAGGAAATCGAAAAGGAAAAGGCCCCTTTTCTCTGCCTGACCGACGAAGACTATCCCGACTACTTCAAGATCATCCATCAGCCTCCCTTCCTTTTATACTATTATGGCAACGTCGACTTACTGAAGAAGGGACCGAGGATGACGGTCGTGGGAACCCGACATCCCAACGACTATCAGAAGGGGGCCATCCCCGCGCTCTTGAAAGAATGCTTCGAGAGGCTGAAAAACCGCCTGGTCGTGGTCTCGGGAATGGCCGAGGGAATCGATTCCCTCGCGATGCGGACCGCCATGGAACAGGGACTGCCCGTCGTCGGCATCCTCGGCTCCGGAATCGACAATCCCTATCCGGAACGGAGCCGCGACATCTACGAATACTGCAAGAGCGGAAAGGGCCTTGTCCTCTCCGAATATCCCTTGACCGCCCAGCCCTTGGCAAGCCACTTCACCTTCCGCAACCGTCTCCTGGCAGCCTGCGGCGACCTGCTCTTTGTCGGCGGCGGGAAAAACCGTTCCGGAACGTCCTCCACGGCCCGCCAGGCCTTGGAGATGGGAAAGGACATCCTCGCCCTCCCCTGCAACGTCAGCGGCGACGACCTGACCAACGCCTTGATCCGCGACGGAGCCCGGCCGGTCCTCGACGGAAAGGACATCGCCGATGCGCTGAAAGATTTTTCTTAGCGTTAGCTAAGGACGGGAGGCTCGCTTGACAAAGGTTGGCACCATTTCAATAATGAGGAATGTTTTTTAGGAGTGTGCCAATGAAATTGATCATTGTCGAATCGCCGCACAAAAGCGTCACGATTGGAAAATTCTTGGGAAAAGGCTACAAAGTCCTGGCCTCCAAGGGCCATATCTGCGATCTGGCGGCCAACGGAAAGATGGGCCTCGGCGTCGATGTCGAGAACGACTTCGCCCCGCGCTACGTGATCTCCAAGGATAAGGAAGGCGTCGTGCGCGAGCTCAAGAATGCGGTTTCCAAGGCCGACGAAGTCTACCTTGCGACCGACCCCGACCGCGAAGGAGAGGCCATCGCCTACCACCTCGCCCGCATCCTCAAGCTGGACCTGGAGACGACCAAGAGGCTGGAGTTCCACGAAGTCACCAAGACCGCCCTCGACCGGGCCCTGGAGAATCCGCGCACCATCGACCTCCGCCTGGTCAAATCCCAGGAGACGCGGCGCATCATCGACCGCATCATGGGTTTCCGTCTTTCCAACATCCTGCAGAAAAAGATCAAGTCCCGCTCGGCCGGTCGCGTCCAGTCCGTCGTCCTTCGCTTTGTCGTCGACCGCGAAAAGGAAATCCAGGCCTTCGTCCCTGTCGAATACTGGACGATGACCGCCCTCTTCTCCAACGACAGGAGCACGGTCAAGGCCGAGCTCTCCTCGTATCAGGGAAAGCCGGTCAAGATCGGCACCAAGGAACAGGCTGAGACGATCGAAAGGGAGCTTCCCGCCGAATTCGTCGTCTCCTCCATCAAGAACGAAATCAAGACCAGGGAGCCCAAGCCTCCCTTCATCACCTCGACACTGCAGCAAGAGGCCTTCTCCCAATTCCACTTCTCGACCAAGAAGACCGCCACGATTGCCCAGAGGCTCTACGAAGGCGTCGAGATCGACGGCGTCCCGACGGGTCTCATCACCTACATGAGAACCGATTCCACCCGTCTTTCGGACGAATTCAAGGGCATGGCCAGCCACTTCATCGAAGAGAGCTTCGGCAAGGAATACCTTGGACGCGCCCACATGCAGAAATCCAGCAAGAACGTCCAGGACGCCCACGAAGCCATCCGTCCGACCGATGTCCGACTGACGCCGAGCCGCGTCAAGGATTCCCTCAACAAGGATGAGTTCCAGCTCTACTCGCTAATCTATGAGAGAGCCTTGGCTTCCTTGATGGCTGGAAGGAAGGACTCCATCACCACCATCTCCTTCACGGGGAACGACTACGTCTTCACGACCTCCGGCTCCATCAACGTCTTCGACGGCTATACCAAGATCTACGGAAAATACGAGGAAAAGGAGAGCAAGGTCCAGCTTCCTTCCCTGATTCAGGGCGAGACGATGAAGAAGGAATCCATCGAGAAGCTCCAGCACTTCACCAAGGCCCCGGCGCGCTACAACGAAGGAAAGCTCGTCAAGATGATGCAGGAGAACGGCATCGGCCGACCCTCGACCTACGCTCCGACGATCACCAACCTCCTCGACCACGACTATATCGAAAACCAGAAGGGATCCCTCCTTCCCACCGAGCAAGGAGACCTGACCGTCGAAAAGCTGACCGCCTACTTCCCGAAGTACATGGACGTCTCCTACACCGCCCAGATGGAGACGGACCTCGACGAAATCGCCGAGGGAAAGATCGACGAACAGAAGCTCCTCTCCTCCTTCTGGAACGAGTTCAAGGAACTCTATGCCAACGCCGAGGAAAAAATGGAGAAGATCCCTCCGAAGGAAGTCGGAAGGGCATGCCCCAAGTGCGGCGCCCCCCTCGTCCTCCGAAAGGGCAAATACGGCGAGTTCGTCGGCTGTTCCCGCTATCCCGATTGCGACTACATCGAAAAGCCCAAGCCGGAAGTCGTCGAAGGAAAGGTCTGCCCGCGCTGCGGAAAGCCCTTGGTCAAGCGTTCGGGAAAGAAGGGCGAGTTCGTCGGCTGCTCCGACTTCCCTCGCTGCACCTACATGGAGACGCTCGACGGAACGCCCATCGTGACGGAGAAAAAGGAGGTCGTCATCCCCGAAGACGCCCCCCTCTGTCCGCGCTGCCACACCGGCCACCTGATCGAAAAGAAGAGCCGCTGGGGCAAGACCTTCATCGCCTGCTCCAACTACCCCAAGTGCCGCTACATCCCGAAAGACGAGAAGAAGGCCAAGAAGGAGAAGTGATGTCTGGCCAGGCAAGGTCCTGGCCTTTTCCTTTCGCGAGGAGAAAGGTACAATGTCGACATGGACGAAAAGAAGGACAGCATCCTGAAGCAGGTTCACGACGAAGACCTGGAGGACTTCCGGAAATACCTCCTCCTGGTTCGACGATACTCCGAGAGGACCGCCCTTTCCTACGCCTACGACATCGCCGCCTTCCTGCTCTATCTCCAGGCCGAGAAGAAGGACAAGAAGGACGTTCGGAAGGAAGACATCCGCACCTACCTCCTGTCCCTGACCGTCGAAGAGAAGAGCAAGGCGACCATCAAGAGGCACGTCGCGAGCCTTCGGCACTTCTACCGCTACCTCTATCGCTACAAGGGCCTGGAGGACAATCCGTTCGAGACCATCGCCACGCCCCGGCGGGGCCTTCGCCTTCCATCCTTCCTCAGCCATGAAGAGATCCGCGCCCTTCTGAAGGGGACCGCCGCGAGGAAGGACTTCCTCGCTCTCCGCGACCTGGCGTTGCTCGAGCTCCTCTTCGCAAGCGGCCTCCGCGTCGCGGAGGTCCGCACGCTCCAGAGGTCGGACCTCCACCTGAAGGAACGCTACGTCCGCGTCCGCGGCAAGGGAGACAAGGAACGGGAGGTCCCCTTCACCCCGAAGGCGGGAAGGGCGCTGGAGGACTACCTCCTCCACCTCCGCCCCCAGCTTCAGCGGAAGGGCTCGACGGAAGAGGCCCTCTTCCTCTCGCGACGCGGAAGCCGACTCACCGAAAGAGGCATCGAGGCCCTCGTCGAAAACGCCGCCAGGAAGGCCTCCTTCACCCTCAGGATCCATCCCCACATGCTGCGGCATACCTTCGCCACGGAACTGCTCAACAACGGGCTGGACCTTCGCGTCCTGCAGGAACTGATGGGTCACGAATCCATCAACACGACCAGCATCTATACCCACGTCACCTACGAGGATCTGCGGAAGACCTACGAGAACTGCTTCCCCGATCCCATGAGAAAGGAGGAAAGAAAGATGCAGAAAGCCGTCATCTTCGACTTCAACGGAACGATGTTCTTCGACGAGGACAAGCACATCCTCTCCTGGAAGAGGTTCGCCAAGGACAAGTTCGGCGTCCTCCTCGGCGACGAAGACTTCGTCGATCACGTCCACGGGCATTCCAACGACAGCATTCTCCGCTTCCTGACCGGAAGGAGCTTCTCGCCAAGCGAAGTCCTCGCCCTGGCGAAGGAAAAGGAGGAAAGCTACCAGCGTCTCTGCGAAGAAGACCGGGAGAATCTCCACCTCGTCCCGGGACTCGAGGCTTTCCTCGACCGGCTTCGGAAGGAGCACGTTCCCGTCGCCATCTGCACCGCCTCGATGAAGCCCAACGTGGACTGGTACCGGAAGACCTTCCATCTCGATCGATGGTTTACCGAGGACCGCATCATCTACGACGACGGGACGCTGACGAAGGGAAAGCCCGACCCCATGATCTATGAGCGGGCCATCCAGGCCCTGAAAGTCAAGGGCGAGGACTGCCTCGTCTTCGAGGATGCGCTCTCCGGCATCCTGAGCGCCAAGGCGGCGAAGGCAGGGATGGTCGTCGAGATCGACGATCCCCGTCGCAGGGACAAGCCCCCTGTCGAAAGCCTGGTCGACCTGGTCCTTCCCGATTTCCGAAGGATTCCGGAAAGGATCTTGGAATTCCTTGAAATCGAGTGATTTCTTCCTCTTTCCCCACGGCGTTGTCTATAATGGTTCTGTCTGAAAAACGGAGGTTTCCATGCACTGCACAAGAAAGATTACCGCTGACCTTTTTTACGTCGGAGGAAGCGACCGGAGGCTCGAGAAGTTCGAGAACCTCTTCCCCATTCCCCGCGGCGTCTCCTATAACTCCTACGTCCTCCTGGACGAGAAGACGTGCCTTCTGGATACGGTCGACAGCTCGATCACAAGGCAATACATCGAGAACGTCCGCCACGTCCTCGGCGGCCGCAAGCTCGACTACCTCGTCATCCACCACATGGAGCCCGACCATTGCGCCAACATCGAAGAGATCGTCGTCCGCTATCCGGAATGCCAAGTCGTCGGAAACGAGAAGACCTTCCTCTATCTCCAGCAATTCTATCCGGAGCTCGACCTCGAGGGAAGAAAGGTCGTCGTCCACGACGGAGACGTCCTCAAGCTCGGACGCCATGAGCTGCACTTCGTCTTCGCGCCGATGGTCCACTGGCCGGAAGTGATGGTTTCCTACGATCCGACCGACAAAATCCTCTTCTCGGCCGATGCCTTCGGCACCTTCGGCTCCCTGGACGGGAACCTCTTCGCCGACGAGGTCGACTTCGACCGGGATTGGCTCGACGATGCCCGCCGCTACTACACCAACATCGTCGGCAAGTACGGCGCCCAGGTCCAGGCGGCCCTCAAGAAGCTCTCCGGGCTGACGCTCGATTTCCTCTGCCCTCTCCACGGCCCCATCTGGAGGAAGGACATTCCCTATCTTCTCGACAAGTATCAGCATTGGTCGACCTATGAACCGGAGACGAAGGGAGTCATGATCGTCTACGGATCCCTCTACGGAAACACGGAGAATGCCGCCGAATGCCTGGCAAGCCTTCTCTCCCAGAAGGGCGTCCGGGACGTCCGAGTCTATGACAGCAGCAAGACGACCCCTTCCATCCTCGTCAGCGAAGCGTTCCGTCTCTCCCACATCGTCCTCTTCACACCGACCTACAACATGACGATCTATCCCTCCATCGAGATCTTCGTCGACGACTTCCTGCGCATGGGGCTGAAGAATCGCTGCGTCAGCTTCGTCGAAAACGGCACCTGGGCTCCCAGCGCCAACCGTCTCCTTCACGAAAAGATCAAGGAAGGACCCTTCCGCTACGTCGGAACGGACTGCACCATCAAGTCCAGCCTCGACGAGGCCGGCCTGAAGAAGCTGGAAGAGCTCAGCGACAGCATCGTCGCGTCCCTCTAGTCTCTTTTCCCCCTTTTTCACCTCTTTTCCTTTTCTCCGCCCTTTCGGTCCGATATACTATTTTCGAGATTTGCAACAGATGGACATCGTGAGACTTCCGTTTCTGGCAGACTATGCAACCCACATCGAACAGAATTTCCAGAACACCGCCTTCATCGTGGAGTTCGCCGTCTCCTGTTTCGTCATGCTCCTGCTGACGGGCCTGCTTTCCTACGCCATCAACCGCCTGGTCGTCCGCCTGTTCTACCTCATCGCCGACATCGGCTTCATCCTCGCCTTCGCCTTCGGGATGGAAATCCTCGCCATCATCATTGCAACCATCATTGTCGGCGGATCCCTCATCGTCTGCTTCGTGAATCTCGGAGTGATTCGAACCTATATTGCCATTCCCCTCAAGAATTCAAAAAGCGCTTCAAAGAATGTCCCGAAGGGGTATAACAAGGAACAATTCATCTCCGCGGTCTGCACCGCCGTTCGCTGGCTCAGCCGCACCAAGACCGGCGCCCTCATCACGATCGAAAGGAAGACGCCTCTGGACGATTACATCCAGAACGGAACCATCCTCAACGCCCCCTTCGTTCCGGAGCTGGTCGAGACGATCTTCTACGACAAGACGCGCCTTCACGACGGTGCCATCGTCGTCAAGGGCGGAACGATCGTCGCCGCGGCCGTCATGTACAACAACTCCACCGACGAATTCGAGGGGAAGCTCGGCGCCCGGCATCGTGCCGCCATCGGCATCTCGAAGATCACGGATTCCATCACCATCGTCGTCTCGGAAGAGACCGGGCAGATCTCCATCGCCCATGCCGGAATCCTCGACAAGATCAAGTCGGACGAGTTCGAAATCGTCTTCCGCAACCAGATCGAGGCGTACTGAACGCCTCGATTTTTTTGATTCTTCTTTCCTCTCTCCCCTTTTCTTTTATGTTAAAATTTGGAAAGAATCACAAGGAGGAAGAGAGATGCCAACACCACACAATCGCGCCAAAAAGGGCGATTTCGCCAAGACGGTCCTGATGCCCGGGGATCCTCTCCGCGCCAAGTTCATCGCCGAGACCTTCCTGACGGACGTCCAGCTGGTCAACGACGTCCGCAACATGTTCGCCTATACGGGATCCTACAAGGGAAAGAGGGTGTCCGTCATGGGGTCGGGAATGGGAATCCCCTCCATCGGCCTCTATGCCTACGAGCTCTATGGCGAATACGACGTCGACCGCATCATCCGCGTCGGCTCGGCCGGCTCGATGGTCGAGGACCTGAAGCTCTTCGACATCGTCATCGCCCAGGGCGCATCGACGAATTCGAACTGGATCCAGCAGTACGGCCTTCCGCAGGGGACCTACAGCGCCATCTCTTCCTATCCGGTCCTGAGGGAGGCGGTGGATTCCGCCATCCGTCACCAGTTCCGCCACAAGGTCGGCCAGGTCTTCTCCTCGGACAACTTCTACAACGATCCGCCGGAGGTGTGGAAGAAATGGGCGGCGATGGGCTGCCTCTGCTGTGAGATGGAAAGCTACGGCCTCTTCGCGACCGCGGCCTCCTTCCACAAGGAAGCCCTGGCCATCCTGACCATCTCCGACAGCCTGATCACGCATCAGGAAACGACCAGCGAGGAGCGCGTCAAGTCCTTCACCAACATGATGGAAGTGGCCCTCGACTGCATCAAGGAGTGACGCCTTGATCGCCGTCTTGATCATCCTCCTCTACCTTTTCCTCCTGGCCTTCTCCGTCCTCCTCTTCTTCGCTCCCAACATCCGGCGCTTCTTCGAGAAGAGGCGCTATCGTCAGCGGGTCTACAAGGCCTTGCACTTTTATGCGGAAGAAAACGATCAGCTCCTGATCAACAACTGCTACCTGATCCTTCCAGGAGAGGAAAACGCGACCCGCATCGACCATATCCTCCTGGCCGACAAATACGTCTACGTCGTCCACGACTTCTACCAGGACGGCTCCGTCTTCGGGAACATCGACGACCCCTTCCTCTTTCACCAATCCCCCTCGGGGAAGAAGGAGAAGATCGAGAACCCCCTCACCCGCAACCGGGAGATCATCGACAAGCTCAAGGTCCTCGTCGGCGTGGAAGAGGACTCCTCCCTCTTCGTCAACGTCGTCTGCTACAACAAGAGCCTCCTGCTTCCTCCCGAGATGATCCGCAAGGAGCAGGGACTCTTCTTCCTTCCCTCCAACGAAATCGAAGAGACCATCCTCGATGCCGAAAGAGATTCGATTCCTCCGATTTCCCACGAGAAGAGCGAGAAGCTGATCCAGATGCTCAAGAAGCGCTCGGAAGGCATCAAGCTCGAGTATCGAAGGCAGGGGCAGAAGATCGAATGAAGAAGGCCAACCTCGAAGTGCGCGGCATGTACTGCGCCCACTGCTCCAAGGCCGTCGAGAACGCCCTCGGGCAGGCCGGACTCCTCTCCCACGTCGACCTGGCGCACAACCGCGTCGAATTCACCTACGACGAAGAGAAGATCAGCCTGGAATACCTTCGAAGGCTCGTCAAGAGGGCCGGATACGAGCTGGTGATCGACGAGCGAAAGACCTTCGACAGGAACAAGGTCCTCGTTCCCGTCGCCCTCCTCGTGCTCCTCTTCTCCCTGCTGGGCATCGTCCATCACGTCCTTCAGCCCTTCCAGGTCGAGATTCCCTTCTTTTTCTTCTTCGGCAACGACGTCACCTTCCTCGTCCTCGCCACGATCAGCATCCTCGTCCTCGGAATCCCCTTCTTCGTCCGGGCCGTCAAGGGCCTGAGGTACAAGAACGTCGGCATGGACTTCCTGATTTCCCTCTCCTCCCTTGCCAGCTACGTCCTCTCCCTCTATCTCTTCATCACAAACATGCAGCGCGGCATCGACCCCCTGACCCTCCACGCCCACCACATGGACGGATACCGGATGACCTACTTCGACGGGACCTGCATGATCCTCTCCATCATCACCCTGGGCCACCTCCTGACCGACCGCATCAAGCTCAAGGCGGACAAGAACTACCAGAAGGCCGCCATCGAACCGCCGAAGGACAGCACGCTCGTCTATCCCGACGGCACCACGGAGACCCTCGACAGCGACAGGCTCGACGTCGGCGACACGATCCGAGTCCTCGCCGGAGACGCCCTCCCCTGCGACGGACACGTCGTCAAGGGAAGGGGACACATCGACGAAAGCTCCCTGACCGGCGAAAGTCGACCGAGGCTCGTCCAGGTCGGGGACAAGGTCCTGGGAGGAACCTATCTCCAGGATGGTCCGATCGAGATGGAAGTCGAGAAGATCGCCCTGGAATCCCTCTATTCCTCCATTCAGAACGAGAGCTATGCCCTCGACCAACGGAAGGGAAAGCTCTCCAAGCTCTCCGACACGATCGCCGCCTACTTCACTCCTTCGGTGCTCCTGATCGCCCTCCTTTCCTTCCTCGTCTGCCTCTTCGCCATGAAGCTCGACGTCGAGGAGAGCATCGTCCGGGCCTGTTCCGTCCTCTCCGTCAGCTGTCCCTGCGCCTTCGGCCTCGCCGTCCCCATCTCCTCGATGTCCGGATACGACTGCGCCCTGCGCCACGGCGTCCTCTTCAAGAGCGGGGACACCTTCGAGAAGATTCGCCGCATCCAATGCGCGGTCTTCGACAAGACCGGGACCCTCTCGACCGGGCGGATGCACGTCGAAGGATTCTGCGGAAGGAAGGACCTCCTCCCCGTCGTCAAGGCCATGGAGAAGAACTCCCTCCATCCCATCGCCCTCTCCCTGGTCCAATGGCTCCAGGAGGAGAAGGAGGAAGAGATCGAAGCAGTCCAGGAAATTCCCGGCGAAGGCCTTCGCTCGGGCCCCTACGTCCTGGGAAACCGGCGAAGCGTCCAGGGGAAGAGCCTGTCCGCCGAGCTGGAGCGATTCGAGGAAGAAAAGAAGGATACCTCCCTGGTCTACCTCTCCGACGAAAGGGAGGTCCTCCTCATCCTCGCCCTTGTCGACGAGCTCAGCCAGGACAGCGTCGATACCATCCAGGAACTGAAGCGGAGAGGAATCCACGTCTACATGGTGACGGGAGACCGGCGCGAATACGCCCTCCAGATCGCCAAGAGGCTCACCATCGACGAAGAGAACGTCCTCTCGGAAGCCACGCCGCAGAGCAAGGCGAGCCTCCTAAGGGAAATCCGGAAGAAGGAAGGCGTCCTCTGCTACGTCGGAGACGGCATCAACGACACCCTGGCCCTGAAGGAAGCCGACCTCTCCTTCGCCTCCTACAAGGCCAACGCCATCGCCTGCTCCAGCGCCGACGGCCTCCTGCTCAGGCCGGAACTCTCCGCTCTCCTTGCCGCCCTCGACATCTCCAAGAAGACGTACGTCAACATCATCGAGAACTTCGTCTGGGCCATCCTCTACAACGTCGCGATGATCCCGCTTGCCGTCCTGGGCCTGCTTCCGATGTACCTCTGCGCCGCCCTGATGATCGCTTCCAACCTGACCCTGACGCTCAACAGCCTCAGGGTCCGTTCCTATCGCCCGGAAAGAAAGGAGAAAAGAAGATGAAGGAAATCCACGTTTCGGACATGAAATGCATCCACTGCCAGGAGAAGATCGAGAAGGCCCTCAGACGAAAGGGCATCCCGGCGACGATCGATCTCGAAGGAAAGACCGTCTCCGTCCCGGAAGAGCAGGCCGGCCTGGCCGAGGAGGCCATCCGTCAGGCGGGATACACCCCGACCCTCTAATTGAACGTTTTCCTCTTTTCGCCCAACAAGTCCCCCATCCAAGACAATCCCTTCCCCTCTGTATTACAATAGATTTTGCGACCCTTGCTTTCTGGGTCTGCCGAGGAACAAGAACATGGACCAAAAAGAAAGAGACGAAAGAATCAAGGACCGCCAGCGAAGGCTCGTCCACAAGGATCTCTTCCTCAACCTTCTCCTGCTTCTGCCGCCGATCCTGTTGACGCTGATCATCGTCGCCACGGCCCTCTATACCTTCATCCTCTCCCTCGCCCTCCTTTATTTCGTGCTTCCGATGTATTACACCGTCGAAAAGAGAATGCGCTATTCCGTGACGGGAATCGGAAAAGACAACTTTACCTATGCCGATGGATATCGAGCCTTCTTCAAGAGCAACATGGGCGGCATCTTCGGCATCATCAACATCCTGGTGACCTTCCTTCTCCTCCTCATCGTCCTGGCCTTTCTCTTCGAGCTCGCCTTCGTCCCGCTCCTGCGCTGCTTCCCCCAGTCCTATGAAGCCTACCTCGAGCTGGGAAAACTGACGAGCGACCCTTCGTTCCAGCTTGCCGACCAGTACCAGTTCATGATCGACAACGGCCATGCGTTCACCCAACCCCTGACCATCCTCGTGGGTGTGACCGCTTTCCTTCCCCTCGCCTACGCCCTCTTCTATGCCGTTCCTTCGAACCTCGACAACCATCAGATTGCGACCATCGTCCTTCCCGACATCGACAAGAACCTCTCCGCCGCGCAGGCGAGGACCCTCTCCCGCATCCAGTTCGCCCGCAACTTCCAGGGCTACCGGTGGAAGAACTCCCTGCGCCTCAACTGGCCCTTCCTGCTTTCCTTCACGCTGCTCTACGGCCTGTCCCTCTACGGCTGCAGCATGATCACGACGACCAATACGTACGTGATGCCCGTCATCCTTCTTCTGTGCCCCTCGCTCTCGGTCCTCTATGGAACGTTCTTCGTCTACTTCTGGGTCGGCAACGACTACGCCGTCCTCGAAGAGAGCCAGGACGTCCTCCTTTCCTCCCTGCCCCCTCAGATCCGCGCGACCGTCTATCAGACCTACTGCAACCCGAGCTACATCCATGGAGAGGAATCGGCGGCCAGGGGCTGCTTCGTCCCGGCGACGGATCAGCCCGGAACTCCGGATTTCCCAAGCGACGCCGAAGGAACTCCCTCTCCCTTCCCGCCCTCCTTTGAGGAGGAGAGGAAGCCGGAAGAGGCTCAAAAGACGCAGGAACAGCCCACCGGCGTCGTCATCGACCTGAGCCAGGAAGAGGAGAAGGACGAAGAGAAATGATCTCCGTCGGAATCGACATCGGATCGACGACCATCAAGGCCGTCGTCCTCTCGGAAGAGGGCGAACTCCTCTTCCAGACCTACGAACGGCATTATTCCCGCATTGCGGAGAAGCTCCGGGACGTCCTCGACAAGCTGAAGGAAGGACCCCTGAAGGGCCTTTCGAGAGTCCACATGGGCTTCTCCGGGTCGGCCGGGATGGGCATCGCCGAAGGCTGTTCCTTCCCCTTCTATCAGGAAGTCTATGCCACCCGGGAATGCGCGCGGCGATTCTATCCGCAGACGGACGGCATCATCGAACTGGGCGGCGAGGACGCCAAGATCCTCTTCCTGACGGACGGCGTCGAAGTCCGGATGAACGGAACGTGCGCCGGCGGGACGGGCGCCTTCATCGACCAGATGGCCTCCCTGCTCAACGTCAGGGTCGAGGAGATGGACGGGCTCGCGAAGAAGGCCGAGCGGACGTATACGATCGCTTCCCGCTGCGGCGTCTTCGCCAAGAGCGACATCCAGCCCCTGCTCAATCAGGGCGCGCGGAAGGAAGACATCGCCCAAAGCATCCTCTACGCCGTCGTCAACCAGACGATTGCCGGGCTTTCGCAGGGCCGACGGATCCAGGGCCACGTCCTCTATCTCGGCGGCCCTCTGACCTTCCTCTCCCAGCTGCGGAAGGCCTTCGACAGGACGCTGGGCGTCGAGGGGATCCTGCCGGAGAACTCCCTCTACTTCGTCGCCCTCGGCACGGCCCTCCTGGCGCGGAAGGACGAGGAGGTGGAGGTCGATTCCATCCTCGAAAAGATCCAGAGCTACCGGAACAACGAGAACTTCTCCTACATCGCGCCGCTGTTCCGGGACGAGAAGGAATACGAGGCGTTCGTCCAGGACCACGAAAGGGATCACGTGGACATCCTGCCCCTCAAGGGGTATCGCGGCCCTCTCTATCTCGGAATCGACTCGGGGTCGACCACCCTCAAGGCGGTCCTGATCGACAAGGACTACAACATCCGCTATTCCCACTACGTCCCCAACCAGGGCGACCCCATCGCTCTGCTGCGCGACATGCTCCGGGAAATCGACGAGCTCCGGGAAAAGGAGAGCGTGATCGCCGGAGCCACGGCGACGGGATATGGGGAAGAGCTGGCCAAGAACGCCTTCTCCCTCGACCACGGCATCGTCGAGACGATGGCTCATTTCGAAGCGGCGAAGCACTTCCTTCCCGACGTCGAGTTCGTCATCGACATCGGCGGTCAGGACATCAAGTGCTTCCGCATCCACAACGGAGTCATCGACGACATCTTCCTCAACGAGGCCTGTTCCTCGGGATGCGGCTCCTTCCTGCAGACCTTCGCCACCTCCCTGGGCTATTCCATCGAGGAGTTCGCCCGGCTTGCCATCACGGCCAAGAGGCCCGTCGACCTCGGCTCACGGTGTACCGTCTTCATGAACTCCTCGGTCAAGCAGGCCCAGAAGGACGGGGCGAGCGTCAACGACATCGCCGCGGGCTTGGCCATCTCCGTCGTGAAGAACGCCCTCTACAAGGTCATCCGCTGTTCCAGCAAGGAAGATCTCGGAAAGAAGATCGTCGTCCAGGGCGGAACCTTCCTCAACGACGCGGTCCTGCGGGCCTTCGAGAAGGAACTCTCCGTCCGCGTCATCCGCTCCAACATCGCCGGCCTGATGGGTGCCTATGGAGCCGCCTTGGATGCGATGAGGCTGAAGAAGGAAAAATCATCGATTCTCGACAAGGAAAGCATTGTCAATTTCAAGAGAAAGGTTGTCTCGTCCATCTGCCAGGGATGCAACAACAAGTGCCGGCTGACGATCTCCCTCTTCGACGACAAGAGGACCTTCATCGGCGGCAACCGTTGCGAAAAGCCCGTCACCAAGAAGGGAAACGACACGACCTTGGACCTCTTCGAGTTCAAGAGCCGCCTCCTGAGAAGCTACGACAGCGCCCTTTTCCCTCGCTCCTTCCCCCGCGGGACGATCGGTCTCCCGATGGGACTCAACTTCTACGAGCTGGTCCCCTTCTGGTATCGCTTCTTCACGGAACTCGACTTCCAGGTCGTCCTCTCCTCCCCTTCCAGCGCGAAGCTCTACCGCATGGGGCAGATGACGATCCCTTCGGACACGGTCTGCTATCCGGCCAAGCTCCTCCATGGACACGTCCTCGACCTGCTGGAGAGGGGAGTCCGGACGATCTTCTATCCCTGCATGTCCTACAACGTCGAGGAGAAGGGGACCGACAACCACTACAACTGCCCCGTCGTCGCCTATTACTCGGAAGTCATCAAGGCCAACGTCAAGGCGTTGCGCGAGGACGGCGTCCTCTACCTCAATCCTTATGTCAACCTGGCGGAGAAGGCCCACTTCCCCGAGAAGATCTACGAAAGGCTCTCCCCATTCTTTCCCGACCTCTCTCCCCTGCAGGTCCGCCATGCCAGCGACAAGGCCTATCAGGAGTACCAGCGCTACGAAAGCCTCCTCGAGCGGAAGTCGGAGGAGATCCTCCGCAGGGCAAGGGAGGAAGGAAAGACCATCATCGTCCTCTCTGGCCGCCCCTATCACGTCGACCCCCTCATCTGCCACGACATCGACAAGCTGATCCTCGGCTTCGGCTGCGCCATCGTCACGGAAGACGTCGTCGCCCGCCTGGAGAAGCATCCGGAACCGAGCCACGTCCTCAACCAGTGGACCTACCATTCCCGGCTCTACAAGGCCGCCAACTACGTCGCCAGGCAGAAGGACATGGAGCTCGTCCAGCTCGTCTCCTTCGGCTGCGGCGTCGACGCCGTCACGTCCGACGAGGTCCGGGACATCCTCGAGCGGCACGGGAAGATCTATACCCAAGTCAAGATCGACGAGATCACGAACCTCGGGGCCGTCCGGATTCGCCTCCGCTCCCTTCTGGAGGCCCTGAGACAGAAGGAGGAAGGACGATGAAGAAGGAAATCCGCCGGGACAAGAGCGGAAGAGTCATCTTCGACCGCTGGATGAAGGAGGAGTACACCATCCTCTTTCCCATGATGGCGCCGATTCACTTCTCCCTCCTGCAGCGCGTCTTCGACCACTATGGATTCCATACGCGGCTTTTGACCGACACCAGCCCGGAAATCGCCCAGACGGGGCTCAAGTACATCCAGAACGACATGTGCTATCCGGCCATCCTTTCCTGCGGCCAGATGATCCATGCCCTGCAGAACGGAGACTACGACCTTCGGAAGGTCGCCTTGATGATCACTCAGACCGGGGGAGGCTGCCGCGCCTCGAACTACATCATGCTCCTGCGGAAGGGACTCAAGCGCGCCGGCATGGGCGACATCCCCGTCATCTCCCTGAACCTTTCCGGCCTGGAACCCAATCCCGGCCTCCACATCTCCCTGCCGATGATCCGTCGCTGCCTTGCCGCCGTCCTCTACGGCGACATGCTGATGTGCCTGAAGAACCAGAGCGAGCCCTATGAGGTCAGGAAGGGAGAGGCCGAAGGAAAGGTCCGCTCCTGGATCGACCGCCTCTCAGCGGAGATGCTCCACGGAGAGGGATACAAGATGAAGTACGTCAAGCAGAACCTCTCGGAGATCGTCAAGGATTTCGCCTCCATCGAGCAGGACGGAAGGCGGCGGGTCAAGGTCGGCATCGTCGGCGAGATCTACGTCAAGTACGCCGCCCTCGGAAACAACAACCTCGAGCTCTTCCTCCGCTCCCAGGACTGCGAGGTCAACCTCCCCGGGATGCTCAACTTCTTCCTCTTCAAGGTCGACAACCGCATCGACGACTGCAAGCTCTACGGCGGCCACCACCTGAAGAAGTTCGTCTGCCAGAAGCTCTTCGACTACTGTTCGAAGATCCAGGACGCCTTTTCGGAGGCCATCGCCCAGAACAGCCGATTCCATGTTCCGACCAAGTACAGCCACGTGAAAGAGCTCGTCAAGGGAATCAACGGATACGGGAACAAGATGGGGGAAGGATGGCTACTGACAGGAGAGATGCTCGAGCTGGCCGAGTCCGGATACGAGAACATCGTCTGCACCCAGCCCTTCGGCTGCCTCCCCAACCACATCTCCGGAAAGGGCATGATCCGACGCGTCATCGAAGCCTTCCCGAAGGCCAACATCGTCGCCGTCGACTACGATGCCGGAGCGCCGAAGGTCAATCAGGAAAACCGCATCAAGCTGATGCTCTCCATCGCACGGGAAAACCTGGAGAAGGAGGCAAGCTCCTGACCACGGCTTCTGCGGAAGGAAGATCAGATCTTTGCGACGGCAAAAAGCGCTCGAAGAAGATAGACGGCGCCGATGGAATCCACGTCTTTCAACGAAAAATTCTTTGATATTTCTTTAAGATTGTTTATTAAGTCTTCCTTCAGAAGAGAAAGTGAGAAGGAATCTTTGTCCGTTGAAACGATGAGCGTTTTTCGATAAATGAAATACGGAGAGAGAGGATTGTCGACGTCCTGACGTATCTCCCGAGCATCGATTCCCGCAGTCGTCAGGAACGCCTGGAAGAGGGACCGTAGGTACAGCGAGGCCTGCCGGAAGAGAAGCTCCTTCTTCTTCGAAAGGGCAAGGAATTCCTTCCTTGAGACGACGCCGTCCTTCAGGCAGAGGAGGACGGCCAGGATGGGGTAGGTCTTGGCAAAGAGCTCCGCCTGCGTGACCGGCTCTTCCTTCCCGAGGAAGGCTTCGTAGCGGGAAAGCGCCTTCTCGATCTCGTCCTTGAGGTTTTTCCGAATCTCTTCCTCCTTGCAGGAGAGGAGACCTTTCTGGAAGAAGGCTCTCAGGCTTTCCAGCCCCTTTCTCGAGGCTTCCGCCCCCTTGGCCTTGTAGAAGACGAGCTGCGAAACCAAGGCGTAGAGGCGGAGGGAGAAATTCGTCTCGAAGTTCCCTTCGTTTCTTTGCTCATAGAAATCGGTCATGTTGAACCGGCTCCCGACGGCGTTTCCGTTCTCGTAGAAGGAAAAGCGCTCCGCCTGGGAGATTTCGCCGATTCTCTGCATCAATTCTTGTGCGTTCATGTAAAAATTATAGCACACTTTCCTTTCCTTTCCTTGCGCATTCTCCATCGACTATAATTCATTTCGAGGAAAAACAGCTATGGTCGAAGAAAAGATTGTCGTGGTCGACTTTGGCGGTCAGTACAATCAGCTGATCGCCCGAAGAATCCGTCAGATGGACGTCTACTCGGAAGTCGTCCCCTACACCGTTCCCCTGTCCGAACTGGCAAAGGAGGACGTCAAGGGCATCGTCTTCACCGGCGGGCCCAATTCCGTCTATCTGGAGTCCTCCCCCCGAATCAGCCGTGACGTCCTTGCACTCGGCAAACCCATCCTTGGCATCTGTTACGGCGCCCAGCTTTTGGCCCATCTGCTGGGGGGCAAGGTCGAGCACGCCGACGACAGCGAATACGGAAGCACCAAGCTCTTCGTCGAAGACAGCCGACTTCTCCAGGGCATTTCCAAGGAGACGGACGTCTTCATGTCCCATACCGATTACATCGCCACGCTTCCGCAGGGGACAAGGAAGACCTCCTTCACCAAGCACTGCCCCATCGCCTCCTTCGAAGACGAGGAAAGGAAGGTCTACGCGACCCAGTTCCACCCCGAAGTCGAGCACACCATAGAAGGACAGAAGATCCTTGAGAACTTCGTCCTCGACATCTGCAACTGCCACCAGACCTTCCTCAAGTCCTCCTTCATCCAGGATCAGGTGCGGGCCATCCGCGAAAAGGTCCAGGACCGAAAAGTGCTCCTCGCCCTTTCCGGAGGCGTCGATTCGTCCGTCACGGCCGCCCTTCTCTCCAAGGCCATCGGAAAGAACCTGACGTGCGTCTTCGTCAATCACGGCCTCCTCCGCAAAGGAGAGGCCGAACAGGTCTCGTCCGTCTTCGGCCCCATGGACCTGAACTTCGTCCCCGTCGACGCCAGCGCCCTCTTCCTCGAACGCCTCAAGGGAGTCACGGATCCCGAGGAAAAGAGAAAGATCATAGGCCGGACCTTCATCGACGTCTTCCGGGCGGAGAAGGAAAAGCTCGGAGAAATCGACTTCCTCGCGCAGGGGACGATCTATCCCGATCGAATCGAATCCGGCCTCGGCATCTCCGCGACCATCAAATCGCACCACAACGTGGGCGGCCTCCCCAAGGACATCGGATTCCAAGGCCTCATCGAACCTCTCGACCATCTCTTCAAGGACGAGGTCCGAGATGTCGGAAGGCAGCTCGGACTTCCCGAAAGCCTGGTCGATCGCCAACCCTTCCCTGGACCCGGCCTTGCCATCCGCATCGTCGGCGAGGTGACGAAGGAAAAGATCGCCATCGTCCAGGAGGCCGACAGCATCTTCCGGGATGAAATCCGCAGAAACGGCCTGCAAAAACGCTGCAGCCAATACTTCGCCGCCCTCTCCAACATGCGTTCCGTCGGCGTCATGGGAGACTTCCGAACCTATGAGTATGCCGTCGTCCTTCGCGCCGTCGAGACCGACGACTTCATGACGGCCAAGGCCAGCGAGCTTCCCTACTCCTTCCTCAGCCATGTCGCTTCCCGCATCGTCAACGAAGTCCAGGGCGTCAACCGCGTCCTCTTCGACTTCACCTCGAAACCGCCCTCGACGATCGAGCTGGAGTAGACGA
>CASFYT010000006.1 GCA_949299015.1 uncultured Bacillota bacterium | reverse complement strand
TCCTGTCGCTCCGGAGGGAGCCCTCCCCGGGACGCGCGGCGCTCTCCCAGAGGGCGAGGAACGTCCTGAGGAGATGGAACATCACCGACGAGCTCCTCGCCGGGATGGACTACGAGGACCTGATCGGAATCAGGGCCTGCGGGAAGAAGACGGCGCGGGAGATCCTTCGCTACAGGGACTCCCTCTCGGGCTCCCGAGGCAGGGCGTGACCCGGAAGGAGGGAAAGGACCATGCCGGTCTACCCGTACATGACGAAGGCGGGGAGGAGGTATCTGTTCAAGGCCTCCGTCCGCAACCGCCAGTACCTCCGCCGGGGGTTTCGCACTCGGAAGGAGGCGGCGGAAGCGGAGGCGTCCTTCGTCCTTGCGAGCAGGGGAGGAGAGAGGGCTCCCAGGCTTTCGGAGGTCGTCTCGGGCTTTCTGGAGGTTCAGGCCGGCCAGGTCAAGGCCTCTTCCTATCGCGCGATTGAGGGAAGGATAAGGAACTACGTCCTCGGAAGGCTTCCTGACCTTCCGATGGACCGGTATGACTATCGGATGCTTTCGCGGTGGTGGAAGGGAGTCCAGGAGTCGCCGCTGAAGGGGAAGAACGCCGTCCTCTCCCTGCTGAAGGCAATCTTCCGGCATGGGGAGGTCTATTACGGGGTTCGGAACGGAGAGGTCGGGAAGCTCCTTCCCTTCAAGGACTTCTCGGTCGGGGAGGGCGAAGGGAAGGAAGGGAGGAAGTATCTGACCTTCGAGGAGTTTCGGAAGGTCTATTCCCTGGAGGAGGATCCGTACTGGAGGCTTTACCTTCTCGTCTCGTTCTTCACGGGGATGCGGATATCGGAGGTCCGTGGACTCCAGGGGAAGTGCTACGACGGGACCTCCCTCCGCGTCTTCCAGCAGGTCCAGTCCAAGGCGGGGAGAGGATATGAGCTGACGACCCCGAAGACGCGGTCCTCGGTGAGGACCTGCCAGCTTCCCGCTTTCCTGAGGGAGAAGGTCGACGTCCATGTCAGGGAGCATTCCCTGGACGGCGACTGCTTTCTCTTCTATGCGCGTTCTCGCGGGAGGAAGGGAAGGAGGATTCCGGTTTCGGAGAGCACGGTCAACAGGGAGCTGAGGAGGCTCTCCGAGGAGTCCGGCATCCGGTTCACGTCGCACTCCTTCCGGCACGGGGAGGCGACCCTGCTGGCGGAGGAGGGCCTCTCGGCGGAGGAGATCGGGCGGTACCTGGGACACAGCTCCCAGGAGATCACCCGGGCGACGTACATCCACGAGACAAAGGAGGAGAGGGAGCGGATCGCGTCTCTCCTGGAGGAGCGCTTCGGGGGGGAGTTTCCGTGAGGACCTGTATCAAGCCTGTATCACGAAGGCCGGCAAAGACGGAAAAAGGCCCGATTCCTCGGGCCTTCTGGATTCGATGGCTGGGATACTTGGATTCGAACCAAGGCATCGCAGTTTCAGAGACTGCTGTCTTACCACTTGACTATATCCCAATGGCAAGACACAAGTATAGCGACAAAACGAAGAAAAGTCAACCTACTTATCGTATTTCTCCCCGGAAAGGATCTTGAAGGAACGGTAGGCCTGCTCCAGGACAAGGAGCAGGGCCATGTAGTGGGTGAAGGTCAGGGAGGAGAGCGAGAAGGAAAGGTCGGCGCGCCTTCGCAGGGCGTCGTCGATTCCCCGGGAAGAGCCGAAGGCGAAGACGAGGGTCGAATGGCGCTGCATCAAGGCGTCCAGCTTCTGTGCAAGCTCCTGGCTGTCGAGGGCCGGGGCGTGAACGTCGACGAGGACCAGGGCGTCCTTCTCCTTGAGGAGGCGGAGCTGGTTGTCCGCCTCGCGGGAAAGGGCGCGGGAGAGGGAGACGTCGTTCCTCTCCTCGGGAAGGAACTCCAAGGAGCAGCGTCCGAAGCGTGAGAGGCGCTTGAGGTATTCGTCGTATCCCTCCTTGAGGAACTTCTCGCGATTCTTGCCCGGGATGCGGAAGATCAGGTTCATTCCCTTCCCCCGCGCGTCTCTTCCCTCGCCGAGGAAGCCTTGAGAAGCAGGTCCGGAACGTAGCCGAGCTGCTCCGTGAACGCCTTCTCCACCGTCCTCAGGGCCAGCTCCCTCTGATTGCATTCCTCCGACAGGTGGAGGAGGACGCATTCCTTCGTCCTTTCTCCGACGAAGAGGGACAGATAGCAGCCGCAGTCGAAGTTGTTGAGGTGTCCCTTGTCCGAGATGATGCGACGGATCAGAGAGTCGGGCCTCCGGGACTCGAAGAGCATCTTGGGATCGTGGTTGCTCTCCAGGAGGAAGTAGTCGAGATTCATCAGGAACGGAAAGTCCTTTTCGGGGATGAACCCCGTGTCCGTCACGTAGGCAAGGCTTTCCTCTCCGTCGGAGACGACGAAGCCGACGGTATGGGGAAAGTCATGGCTGAGAGGAAGGGGAAGGACCGAGAAGCGGCCGAGGACGACCTTCTTCATCGGCGAAAGGAGGTTCGAGGGCAGAAGGGGAGCGGAGCCGTGGGGGAGGTCGACGAAGGAGGCGTAGACCTTCGAAAGCGGAGCGGAGAAGACGTTCGAGGCGTGGTCGTCGTGCCCATGGGTCAGGAAAAAGCCGTCGATCTGCTCGAAATCGAGTCCATAATGGGAAAGGGCCTTGTCGACTTTCTTCCTGCTGACCCCGAAATCCAGAAGCAAAGCATGGCCATCCGAAACCACGAGGGTCGCATTCCCCTTCGAGCCGGAGGAAATGACGTCGAAGCGCATCAGAACTCCTCCACGTCGTCGGCCACGGAATTGAAGGAACAATGTTCCTTATCGAAGATGAAGCGCATGTCTCCCGTCTGGCCGTTGCGGTTCTTGATCAGGGTGACGTCGACAGAGGAAATCGGATTCATGGCATCGATGCGCGGCGTCTCGTCGTCGTTCTTGCTCGATCCCTTGACCTGCCCGCCCAGGGCGTAATAGTCCTTGCGGTAGAGCATCATGACAAGGTCCGCATCCTGCTCGATGGCGCCGGAGTCGCGCAGGTCCGAGATCATCGGCTTGTGGTTTTCGCGCTTCTCGGAATCTCTCGAAAGCTGGGAAAGGACGATCAGGGGAACGTCCAGCTGCCGGGCCAGGGCCTTGAGCTGACGGGAAATCGACGCGACCTCCGATTGACGGCTGTCGGCCTTTTCTCCCGTGATCAGGCCGAGATAGTCGATGGCGATCAGGCCGACGTTGGGAATGAGGTTCTTCTCCTTCTTGCACTTGGAGACCAGATCCTGGATCTTGGAACCGGGCGTGTCGTCGATGTAGAAGGGGAGCTGCGTCAGTTCCTGAAGACCGCGCTGCAGCCGATTCGCCCGGCTGGCGTCCTCGTTGGTGTTGGACGTGACGATGATGTGCTCCGCTCGCGAGCCCGGCTGGAATTCGAGGGAATTGATCTCTTCCGTCGAAAGACGAGAAGTCAGGGAGAGAAGGCGCATCGCGATGTCCTCCGCCTTCATCTCCAAGGAAAAGAAGATGACCGGAGTCCCCTTCTTGGCGACCTGGTAGAGGAGGTTCAGGGCAAAGGCCGTCTTTCCGACCGAAGGCCTTGCGCCGATGATCGTGATCTCCCCCTTCTTCCATCCCTTGGTCAGGCGGTCGAGGTTCTCATAGCCGGTCTCGAGTCCCGTGACGCCGTTGGGCTTCTTGCCGTGCAGCTGGAACTCGCGCGTCTGGTGGACCAGACGGTTGACCAGGCTTTCTCCGACCTCCGACATCTTCAGGATTTCGGCCACGCGTCTTTTCTGAGTAATCTCCAAGATGGTGGCTTCTGATTTTCCGATAAAATCAGGAATATCTGCAATCGGCTTTGTCTGTGCATCCGTTTCGATATCCCTAAGGCATCGGAGGAATTTGTTGAGCAGGGATCGATCGCGAAGGATGTTGACGGCCAGCTGGACCGAGACGGGGACGGCACTTTTCGGAATGGAAAGGAAGTAATCGTCTCCGCCGGCCCTCTCGTAGGTCTTGTTGTTCCGCATCTCCTCGATGACGGTCGCGGCGTTCGGAGAGATGTTTCGCTTGGCGAGCTCGCCAAAGGTGTGGTAAATCAGGCGGTTCCTCTCGTCGAGAAAATCGTCGTCCTCAAGCTGCGGTGCGATCGTGAGGTAGTCGTTTCCGGTCTCGTCGGCGAGGATGTCCGCCAAGATCGAAATTTCGTTGAGGTCCAGATTGGAAGGATTCTCCGCCATTTACTTCTTCTCTTTCAAAGTGACGTGGACCTTCACGTCGGCAAAGACGTCCTTGAAGAGCTCGAAGCGCAAGGTCGTCGTCCCGAATCCGTTGACGATGACGTTCTTGTCGACGATCATCTTCTTGTCCAGGGCGATGCCCTTCTTCTTCATCGCCTCGATCACTTCCTTGTAGGAGACCGTACCGATCATCTCGCCCCGACGGCCGGCCGGCGCCTCGAACTCCAAGGTGATGCCGGCGATTTCCTTCGCCACCTCCCTGGCCTTCCTGGCCATCTCCTGCTCCTGCTGGCGAAGGATTTCCATCTCGCGCTCATATTCCTTCCTCGCCTTCTCGGTGTAGAGGACGCCATAGCCCCGGGGAATCAGGAAATTCGCTCCGTATCCATCGGAAACATCGACGATTTCGCCTTTGCGGCCGACCTTGTTGAGGTCCTTCTTCATCAAGACTTTCATGTGAATTCCTCCTTATCCGTTCTTCTCCGGCGAGATCAGGGCGTCGTCCAGGTATTCGTTGAGCTTCTCCTTGATCCGCGAGACCGCCTCTTCGATCGTCACGTCCTGCAGCGTGGCCGCCGCCATCGTCAGATGGCCGCCGCCTCCAAGGGTCTCCATCAGCAGCTGGCAGTTGACCTCGCCGCAAGAGCGACAGGAGACCTTGACCGTGTGGCTGTTGGTCTTTCCGACCGCGAGCGCACACTTGATGCCTCGAAGCGAAGAGAGCTCGTTGGCGGCGATGGCCAGGGTGGCATCCATGAAGTAGGTATCCTCCGGCCCCGAGGCCAGAAGGATGTCCGTCACCGGGACTTCGATGTGGCTCGTGATGCGGTTCTTGCACGTGTAGTCGTCCAGGTTCTCCTTCAGCAGGTCGTCGACCTTGGCGGTATCCGCCTTGTAGCTCTTCAGCTGCGAACAGGCCTCGAAGGTCGCCGCCGACGTCTTCTCCTTGAAGAAGCGTGTGTCGAGGGAGATTCCCGCCAGAAGCAGGGTCGCCGTCCGGCAGTCGATGGCGATGTCGTCCAGGCTGTAGGTGATGAAGGACGTCAGGATTTCGCTGGTGGAGGAGGCGGAAGCGTCGACGTGGGTGAAGACCGGATTGTCCACCTTCTTCGCCCCCGGACGATGATGGTCGATGATGGCCACGTTCTCCGCCTTCTGGGCGACGTCCCGGAACATCGAGAGGTCGAAGGAATTGTGGTCGACAAGGACGAGCAGCGTCGTGTCGTCCAGGAAGTCCATGGCCTCCTTCATGTTGAGGAAGACCTCCTTCTTCTGCTCGATGGGGTAGAGGGTATCCACGGCCAGGCGCGTCGAATTGTCCACGAGCTGCTCCTCGAAGCAGCACTTGCAGCGGACGCCGTACTTGCGGCAGAGAAGGTAGACGCCGACCTCGCCGCCCAGGGCATCCAAATCGGCGTTGATGTGTCCCATGACCAAGACCTTGTCGTACTTGTTGTCTCTCAGCGTCGTGACGAAGGCGCGGGAGAGCGAACGGATCTTGACGCGGTTGCGCGAAGGCTGCAGCTCGGACTTTCCGCCGTAGAAGATCATCGAATGGGAGAAGGGAGCGACGACGGTCTGATCTCCTCCGCGGGATAGAGCGACGTCCAGCGCCGACGCCGCCATGTCGGAGAGCTTGGAGTAGTCCGGAAAGTCGTAGGCGATGCCGATGGAAATCGTGAATCCCTCCGATTCCTTGCGGACCTTGTCAACGATCGAGAACTTGTCCTCGACCAGCTGATCGTACTTCTCCTTCGTGCTGATGAAGATGTAGCGGTCGGCCTGAATCTGCCTCAGGAGCGAGTCGTTGCTCTCGATGTAGTCCGTGATGAAGCTCTTGGCCTTGAAGAGGGCGCCGGCGAACTTCGTCTCGTCGCCCATCGCCTGCTGGACATCGTAATAGTTGTCGATGGCGAGATAGCCGACGACAGGAGCCGTCTTCTTCCGGTAGCTGTCCATGTTGACGTATTCCGTCGTCTCCTTGAAGACGTAGAGTCGCGCCTCCGGCAGGAGCTTGACCTTGAAGACGTGGGAGTTGTCCTTGATTTCGACCATCTCCCACTGGCCGTTGTCCGGGACGACCGAAAGCTGAGGCAGGGATTCGTAGACCTTGGTGTCGACCAGTCCGGGGATTCGCGTCGACAGGAAGTCGTTGACCCAGATGATGTTGCTGTCGCTGTCGCAGACAAGGAGGCCGACCTCGCCAAAGGTATAGGCCTCGTCGAGGTCGTTGCCGAGGATCTCGGCGCTGGTCATCTCGGTCTTGCTCTTCCGGTTCTTCATCAGCAGCGAGAAGACCAGGCCGGCGGAGGCGTCGTAGAGCAGGAAGAAGAACGAGATCAGGGCAAGGACGAAGAAACTTCCCTCGTAGGGGGCATAGACGTGGACAAGGATCAGGACAGCAAGGGTGATGATCTCCACGAGGAAGGAGACGAACAAGAACAGACGATGCTTCTTGATGAGTGTATACATAGGTCCCCCCTTCGTATCGCTCATCAATTATAGAACAGAAAGGGGGAAAAACAAACAGCGTCGCTCCGACTCAGACCGGGCGGTTGTCCAGCAGAATCAGTCCGCGCACCGACCTCGGACCTCCCGCGCGCAAAGCCTGAAGGCTTTGACGGAAGGTTTCTCCCGTCGTGAAGACGTCGTCGAAGAGCAGGACGTCCCTGCCCTGGACGGATGAGGCATCCCTGAGCCGGATCCCCTGGTCCCTCAGGCGACCGGCCAGGGAGGCTCTCTTCTGGCTGCCCTCGCCCTTTTCCAACGGCTCGACGAAGGGGAGGGAGGCCGCCGTCAGCATCTCGGCCAGAGGGCGGAAGCCCCGCCGCCGCTCGTTCTCTGGACTGCTGGGACAGCAGACGACGGTCCTTCGACGGCAGAAGGGGACGAGGAAAGGCTTCAGAGGGACGAGGAAGAGACGCCTCAGCTCATAGTCGAGCTGTTCCTTGTATCGGATGAGCATCTGGCTCATGAAATCGTTATATCGATAAAGAAAAAGAATTTTTGTATCAAACACTCTTTCTTTATTCAACAAAATCGCTATTTTCGATAGGCATTCGTCACACAGAAAGACTTCCCTTTCGACAAGCGTACGGATGGGCGATGTCGCAAATTCATTCATGCAGCAGAGACAGATTCCTCTTTCTTCCATAGCTCTCGATTTCCTCCACCGCCTTGGTCATCGGTTCTGTCCTCTCCTCGGCAAGATAGTAGACTTTCCCTTCCCTGGCCTCCTTCTTCCTTCCGACCCGACCGGCAATCTGAATCAGGGTCGCCTTGTCGTAGATCGGACTCGAGGCGTCGAAGACGATGACCTGTAGGTCCCTCACCGTCACGCCTCGCTCGAGGATGGAGGTCGTGACGAGATATCGAAGCTCGCCGGCCTTGAAACGTTCGATGTCCCATCTCCTCTGCTCTTCCCGGGAGGAGACGAAGGCCCCGTTCGGCAGGAACAGGGAGAGGAATCGGAACAGCTTCCTTCCGCCTTCGATGCTCGGTACAAAGACGAAAGTCGGTTTCCCCTTCTCCATGAAGCCCGAAAGGAGAGTGAGGCAGCGCGCCGGAAGGAGAAGCGGAGGAGCGAGGATGACTTCCGGGACCGGAACCTTTCCCTTGTGATAGCGTTCCAGCAAGGTCAGGACGACTCCCCCTCTCTCCTTCATCTGCCTCCGGTCGTCCTCTGTCGCCGTCGCCGACAGGAGGATTCGCCTTCCGCGGATGCTGCGTTCGAAGAAATGGTGGAGCACCTCGTCTCCCCGGAAGGGAAAGGCGTCGATCTCGTCGAGGACGAGAAGGTCGAAATATTCGTTATAGCGGTAGAGCTGATGGGTCGTCAGGCAGAGGATGTCGCCTTCCAGCCGCTCCTGATGCCCTCCATAGACCGAGACGACTTCCGCCTTGGGAAAAGCCGATTGGATGCGAGGCGCCAAATCGATCACGACGTCCTTTCGAGGCGTGGCAAAGCCCACGCGTCTTCGCTGACAAAGGAATTCCTCCATCGCCGCATAGACGAGTTCCGTCTTTCCGGCTCCTGTCACGGCATGGATGAGGACATCCCTTCCGGTCCGGACCGCCGAGAGGACGGCGTGGCTGATTCGTTCCTGCTCGGCGCTCAGAGGATAGCCCAGCTCGAGTCGGATTCCCCTTTGGACCTCACGGTCGCCCTTGGCCGTTTCCCCGCAGAAGGAAAGGCAGGCCCGGCAGTAGGGCCGACCTTGCCGATAGCCGATCTTCCTCGGGTCCCGGTTTCCGCAGCGCGGACAGCGAAAGGTTTCCATCACCCCTTATGGGCGGGAAACGCGCTCTTCTTACAGCAGAACGACCCGACACTTGAAGGAAAGCTCGCCGCGGCGATACCCGCAGTAATACCCTTCCTTGCGATAGACGGTGAGAAGGTCGCCCAGAAGGCACTCCTTCTCGAAGTTGATTTCCAGTTCCGCCATCCGTCCTTCGATGCCGGCCTGCTCGACCAAGGAGAAGTAGACCGTGTTGTTCATGTGCCGGTTGACATCGATGTCCTTTTCGGAGACGACGTAGTCGAAGACCCTCTCCGCCCCCTCTTCCTCCTCGAGGGAGGAGAGGTCCTCGTCGAAGACGGCCGGGAAGACGTCCAATTCCTCCCGCATCGGTTCCATCCTCTCCGCCAGCAGGTCCGTCGGGACGATTCGGCGCCGCACCTCGTCGATCAGGACCCAAAGGGTCCGCAGCTTCAGAAGCATCCGCCCCTTTTCGTCTTCGAGATAGCAGTCGCGAAGGAAGGAGATGCGACCGGGAAAGAGACCATAGGTCACGAGCCGGATTTTCCCCTCCTTCGGAAAGGGGGCGAGAAACTCCACCTTGATGCGGCAGAGAACGTAGAGCAGGTGAAGGGGGCGGTAGAAGTCCTTGTCGATCCCCATCTGGACGGTATGCTCCGTCGCCGCATCCTGAAAGGCGAGGAAGAGCGACTTCAGGTCGACGTTGCCGAACGAATCGACCGGCAGGGCGGGAATCCATTCCTCATAGACGATCGGCCACTTCATCGGAACAGCCTCCCCTCCTTCAGACGGGCGGACAGCTCGCGATAGCCGGAGACCTGGCGATAGACGACCCCCTCGTCGCCAAAGACCCTCGAAGGAACGTCGTCCTTCTTCGGACGAAGCCAGTAGGACTGACGGAATCCGGCCTGGAAGGAGCCCTTGACGTCCGCGAGGAAGGAGTCCCCGATGTAGATGGCTTGGTCGGCGGACGCCCCGAGAAGATGGAGCCCGGCCTGGAAGAAGAGCGGATTGGGCTTCTTCACGCCGACGCGGTCCGAGCCAAGGAAGAAGTGGAAACGAGCTCCTGGAATCCGGTCCAGCACGATCCGCATGGTCTTCTCGTCGTCATAGACCGTGTTGGAGAGAATGGCATAGGGAATCTCCCTTTCATCCAGCAGAGAAAGAAATTCCGAAACGCCTTCCACGGGCTGCGGGGCGAGTTCGTCAAGGATTTCCAGGGCGCAGTCGGAAAGCGGGCAGTCAAGACGAATGTCGAAGAGCAGAGTGGTGAGGGAAAGGATCTGCGTCGAAAGGATCTCGTACGGAGACAGCGAACGATAGTATTGATGGAAAAAATCGTCGACGAAGCGGACGACCGCTTCGAAATCGACATGGTCGCGATTGACGCAATGCCTCCAGAGAGGGTACGTATTCCAGTCCTTCCTCCGGGGCTCGAAGGTGATCACGGTGCTCCAGCAATCAAAGAGTACGGCAGGCTTCTCCCTATTCTCCATGGTCTCGGTCTCTCCTCTTTGGGTATTTCCTATCCAAAAGATTGTATCATCCAGGAGTTGAAAAGCGAAGATATAGAAGAACAGATAACAAGGCATCGACTTATTCAAGATTTAGCAACTTATTTTTAACAATATGATTGTTTATACTCCTGCCACATTTTTCCATTGCTTTGGAACCGGAAAGAGGCTACAATGGAGGCAACAGAAAGCCAATCGAGTTCCATTGAATAGCACACAGGCAAAAACCCACTGGATTCTTCTTGAAACAGTGGGTTTTTCCTTGCCCGAGGACCCCAAGGACAACCGCCAACGAATGTCGACAAGTTGTTTTCACATGATTTTGACCGAATTAGATTGATTTTCCTTGTCAATTTCTTTTTTGCGATGGTATAGTTATTGATGAATATTAGGAATCAGACGTTTCTGAGAAATGGAGGCTTCCGCACATGACCAGAAATGACCGTCGTCTCAGACGAAAAAAACCGCTCGGCATCGGCGTCTTTTTCGTCTTCCTCCTCGTCCTCCTCAACATCATCGGCCTGTTGGCCGCCATCGTCGTCGCGACTCCGCTCGGCGATCTCTTCCTCTTCAACGCCGAATCGGGCTTCCTCGCCGACATGAACGGCTATGTCGTCCCGCGCGTCCAGAGATGGCTCCTTGATGCCTTCAACATGAGCCATTCCGTCTTCGGCCTGGGAGAGACTCAGACCGCCTACGTCTATCTCGTCGCCCTCTACGAGGCGTTCATGCTCGCCAGCCTCTTCTTCTTCTTCCCCTTCTTCGTGATCGGGCACAATCGCATCGTCAACAAGAAGGGAAAGACTTGGCGGAAGGCCGTCCAAGCCGTCGACATCCTTCTCCTTCTCGCCCTCCTCGTCTTCGGCTTGCTCTTCCTCTTCGCCCGCCATCCTTATTATTCGCAATACTTCACGTCCCTGGATGAGGCCATCTATCAGCCGTACTTCGCCCTCTTCGAAGAGGGTGGCGTGCTGAGCCTCTTCACGATCACCGTCCGCAACAATCTCAATCCCGAGCTCTCCGGCGCCATCTTCATCGTCGCCTGCACCTTCCTGCTCTCCTTTATCCTTAATATCGTCGGACTCGTCGGAAAGAACAAGTATTACACGACTCCCGAATCGCAGAAAGACAAGGAGACGCTCTACGCCTATGCCCGTCCCGGCATGCCTTCGACCCGTCTTGCGACCACCTACGGCATGAAGGTCCTTCCCATCCCCTCGGCGGAACACTTCATCGTCCAGCAGCCTCCCGTCAAGCCGACGGCCGGAGCTCCGGCCCCGGAAGCCAACGGCGCGCCCCGCGTTCAGCCGGTGCTGTCGATTCCGACGGCAGAGAGGGACGTTCCTCCGACGGATGCCCATCCCGCTCCCGTTGCCCAGGCCCAGCCGGAACTCGCCGTTCCCGTCCCGACGGACCTGACGCTGAAGACGCAGCCGGAACCGATCGCCGAGGTCACGGAAGAAACCTTCCTGATGGTCGACAAGAACGAGCCGGTGGAGGCGAAGACCGAAGCCGTTCCGGAACCCGAAATCCAACCTCAGCCCGAGACTCAACCTCAGCCTGAGGTTCTTCCCGCCGCTGTCCCGGTCGCGACAAAGGAACCGGAGGAGCCCGTCGTCGAGAAGAAGACCGCCGCTCCCGAAGTCCCGGCGGAAGAAAAGCCGGAACCCCTCTGGATCCAGCCGACCTACTGTGAGGTCCTCATCCTCAACGCCCTGGGTTCCATCCTTCCCAAAGAGGCAATCGCGCTCCCGGCCCTGAGGGAGACCGACATCCCGGCCGTCCTCTCCGAACTGGAGCCCTTCGCGCCCGCCCCCGTGGCAAACCTCCCCGAAGAAGAAAAGGAACTGGAAGAGGCTTCCAGCAAGGCCGACAACATCCAGGTCAACAACGTTCCCGTCGACTACCTTCCGGGCATCGACGACCACATCCTCGCCCCCTGGGAACAGAAGGAAGCCGCGAAGGAGGAGGTGACCGAAGTCGCCAAGCCCGAAGAAGTCCCCGAAGTCCCTGTCGAAACCCTGACGCCTTCTCCGGCCGAGGTCCAGATCTCGGAAGAGACCAAGCCCGTCCCTGAGGAGACGCCGGCGGAAGAGGCGGCTCCCGCTGTCGACGAGACGAAGGAAGAACAAGAAGAAGCAGTCGAAGAGGCAAAGCCTTCGACCCCCATCGTCGCGACCATCCTTCCGGACGTCGAAGAAGTCTACGTCGAGGAGAAGGAAGAGACGGAAGAGAAGGCGGAGGAACCGGTCGAGGAGACGAAGGAAGAGGCGGCGGAAGAGACCGTCGCGGTCGAAGAAGTCGCCGAAGAAGAGACGATGGCGAAGCCGACCGAAGAGAAACGCCCCGCCGTCATCGCCATCAACGAAGTCGAAGCGTCCGCCCTTCGTCCCCAGGAGGAAGACCATCCCGAGAACGAGATCGTCCGCGGTGCTTCCCGCTACGACAAGCGCGTCACGGTGAACCGAAACGACCTCAACGAAAAACAGGGCACGACCCTGGACGAAGGATGGACGATTCCGGGATTCGTCGAGATTCCTCAGGAGAAGAAGGAAGAGGAGAAGATCGTCATCGTCGAGAAGGTCGTCGAAGTCCAGCCAATCAGCAAGCCGGCGCCGCACGAGGAAGAGAAGGAAGAACGGAAGGTCATCGTCCCCGTCGCCCCTCTCCAGGAAGACGATGGTCTTGCCGAAGAGAGCAAGCGTCGCTTCACCCTCGTCGACCCGATGCAGCACCAGCAGGAAGAGCAGGCTCCGACCGAGGAGAAGAAGCTCGCCGCCGTCTCGGGACCGCTCCACCAGATCCGCGAGCGGAAGAGAGACATCCAGCTGGTCGAGCCGACCCGTGTCCGCTTCGACCTCAAGGCCTATCGGATCAAGACCTATCAGGGCGAGCTGACGCCGGAGGAAGCCTTCCTCAAGGGCGTGACCAAGGTCCAGCCGAAGGTCAACCCGATCTTCGCCAACCAGGCCCACGACGACAGCTGGAAGCAGAAGAAGATCGACGAGGAAAACCGCAAGAGCGGATTCTACAACGTCTCCCAGGGCAAGCTCGTCAAGCCGACCCGGCCGCTCAGCCAGAAGCCGACCAACACCAAGATCACTTCCATCCGCGACATGGTCAAGGCCCGCAAGGCCCAGAACGAAGAAGAGAAGGACGATTCCGAGAAGTAGATTCGAAGGCCGCCTCGCAGGAGACGGCCTTTTTTGCACCCGCAACGCTTGAAATCCTCTCCGCTCTGCGATAGAATAGTCAAGCTATTTTGAGGCGTGGTGCAGCTTGGTAGCACGCTTGGTTCGGGACCAAGAGGTCATGGGTTCAAATCCCATCGCTTCAACCATCGGAAATCGGCGGGCCGAAAGGTCCGCTTTTTTGCGCCCCTTTTCCCCGATGCGTCCATCTGCTATAATTCTTTCTGCGACGTTTTGAAGGAGTGAAACAAAACAAAGTGGACCCTGACCCGTGTCACCTATGGATAAAGTTTGCCGCTGATACGATTCCGACGACCTCTTCCATTACCGTCTGGGGCATGCCGATGTGGGCATGCTGGCTTTTGATTGCGCTGATGCTTCTTGTCAGCGCCCTCTATTCCGCCTCCGAGAACAGCTATACGAACTGCAATCGCTACCATTTCCAGGCCCTTGCCAACAAGGGCAGCCGGACGGCGCGCCTCATCACCCGGCACATCGAACACTTCGACGATACCCTCGTCGCCGTCCTGGTCGGAAACAACATCGTCCAGACCCTCATGTCCTTCCTCTCGGCCATGCTCTTCTACCACATCTGCAATGCCTATGGCCTTTCGGAAGGCTTGGAGTCGATCCTCTCGACCCTGGTGATGGCCTTCCTTGTCTACATCGTCAGCGACACCGTCCCCAAGATCCTTTCCAAGAGCATGCCCAACCGCATGGCGGTCTTCCTCGCCTATCCCGTCCTCTTAACGGAAATCCTCCTCTTCCCGGTCATCTTCCTCTTCCGGATGTTCCTGGTTCTCGCCCACAAGATCTTCAAGGTCAAGGACCAGTCCCTCCTTTCGAAGGAGGAACTGCTGCAGTCCGTCACCCAGGCCGTCAACGACGAAGAGATGACGACGGGCGAAGAAGACGAAGCCGAGAAGCTCTTCGAGAAGGACGAAGCCGAGATTCTCGACAACGTCCTGACCTTCGACAGCCGGAAGGTGAAGGACGTCTATACCCCCAAGGAGCGCGTCTTCTCCTTCGAACAGGACGGCCTCACGGCAGACAAGATCAACGCCGCGATCCTCGAGGAAGACTACTCCCGCATCCCCATCCTGGACGAGGGAAAGGTCGTCGGCATCCTCGTCGTCCGTACCTATTTCGAGGAATATACGAAGGATAAGCACCTCAACATCCTCTCCATCCTGGAAGAACCGCTTTTCATCGACGAGGAGACAGCCATCGACGATGCCTTCGAGATGCTGAACAAGGAACACGTCCACCTCGGAATCGTGACGGCCAAGGGGGAGACGATCGGCGTCATCTCCATGGAGGACATCCTGGAGGAACTGGTGGACGACATCGCCGAAGAGGACGAGCTTCCTCTGGAAACGGAGGGCCGGTAAGATGGACTACGCCCTGATCGTCGGCTATTCCGTCGCCCTCCTCGTCCTCCTTCTGCTCTCCTTCTTCTTCTCCTCCTCCGACATGGCCTATGGAAGCGTCGATACCCTGCGCCTGGAATCCCTCGCCCGCGAGAATCCCCAGCGCAAGTCCCTGCAGCGGGCCAACCGCCTGAGCCAGGGCTATTCGAGGACGATATCGACGATCCTCCTGCTCAACGACACCGTCAATGCCGGACTCGACTCCGTCAGCACCCTGCTCGGCGTCACCTTGGCGACCACGCTGCTGGGAGCCGATGCGGAGACCGCGGAGACCTGGGGACTCGTTGCCTCGATGATCTGCCTCTTCTGCAAGATCGTCTTCGGCGAGATCATCGCCAAGTCCTTCGGCAAGATCTTCAACGCCAAGCTCACCGTCCTCTACAGCCACGTCCTCCTGGCGCTCTCCTATGTCACCCTTCCCATCACCTACCTTGTCTCTTCCTTCGGAAACCTCCTGACCCGGCCGCTCGTCAAGAACGTGACGGACATCGAGATCAACGAAGCCGATCTCCACGAGATGGTCGAGGGCATCGAAAGGCAGGGCATGGTCGACCAGGAGAAGGCCACCCTCCTGCACGAGACCATCCGCTATACGCATACCGAGGCCTACGAGGTCATGACGCCTCGCGTCGACATCTTCGCCATCGACAGCGAGGAACCGATCGAGGAGATCCTCCGGAATGCCCAGATCTACCTCTACAGCCGCGTCCCCGTCTACAAGGGGACGATCGACAACGTCATCGGCTACATCAAGACGAGGAACCTGATGGTCCACGCCATCAAGCACGACGAATTCTCCCTGGACGACCTGCTCGAGGAACCCCTGCGCTTCCCGCGCTCGGCCGAGATCAACGACATCCTCAAGGAGTTCAAGCGGAAGAAGAAGCACTTCGCCCTCGTCATGGACGAATACGGCGGCGTCGAAGGCCTCCTGACCATGGAGGACATCCTCGAGGAGATCGTCGGCGAAATCTGGGACGAGAAGGACGAGACCGAGAAGCCGTATCAGAAGAAGAAGGACGGGACCTACGTCGTCGACGGTTCCCTGACGCTGGAGGACTTCTGCGACCTCTTCGACATCGACTACGACAAGCTCGACACGGAATACGTCACGATCGGAGGCTACGTCATCGAACTTCTGGACGACCACTTCGCCAACGTCAACGACACCTGCGAGCTGCAGGGCGTCCGGATCCAGGTCCTGGCCGTCGAGAAGAACGGAACGGTCGAGAAGCTCGTCGTCACCCCGCGTCCAAAGGAAGAAGCCGAAAACCCCTTTTCACTTCTGCATTGAAAAGGGACCCCTTGGATGATAAAATGTCTCTCGTTGCCCGAATGGCGTAATTGGTAGCCGCGTTGGACTCAAAATCCAATGGTAGTGATACCGTGCCGGTCCGAGTCCGGCTTCGGGCACCAGAGAGAAACGGCCGGTCTGCCCCCTTCCCGCCCGCTCCGGGATGAGCAGACTTTTTTTGTGCCTCCTCTTCCCCTGGGCAAGGAGGAGCCTTCTTTCGCTCTTCTTGACAATACCCCCTTCTCATCGAAATGCTTTCTCGCTATAATGGGGGCAGTCTGATACGATTCGTCGACTTCCTCCCTCTTTGAAGAAGCAAGGAAAAGATCATGCCCAATCGTCTGATCGCATTTGGCGAGGTCCTCGAAGACCAAGTCATGGATGCCCATGGGAAGAAGCTTCGCTTCATCGGCGGAGCCCCCCTCAATTTTATCTCGATGGCCCGTCGCGTCTTCATGGACTGCTACCTTTTGACCTGCCTCGGAAAGGACGAGGCCAGCAACACCGCCCTGCGCATGATCCGACGCGAGAGGATCAAGGAAGACCTGATTCGGTTCGAGAAGGGGACGGTCCTCGGATACACGAGCGTCGTCGTCAACCGCGCCAGCGGAGAGAGGACCTTCACCTTCCACAAGGAGAAGGCGTCCTTCCTCTCCATCAGCGAAAAGGACGTCCGGCCGGAAGACTTCCCGCCCGGGACGACCCTCTACGTCGGGACGACCTGCCTGCTCAACCAGGAGGTCCGGAAGGCGATGAATAAGGCCATCTCCCTCTCCTCCTTCGTCGTCTTCGACCCCAACCGACGGCCGAACCTCTTCTCGGTCGAGGAGCAGAGGCAGCTCCTCAAGAGCCTCCTCCCCTTCGTCGACATCATGAAGATCTCCGACGACGAGATCGACGACTTCCTCGAGCGGAAGGAGTCGATCAGCAAGACGATCCTCTCCCTCTTCCCCCTGTATCCGCGCCTCAAGGCCGTCCTGCTCACCAAAGGGCGGAACGGAATCAGCCTCTATCTCCGCGACGAACGAAGGATCACCATCCCGGCCCTCCACGTGGAGAAGATCGTCGACAGCATCGGCTGCGGCGATGCCGCCTTCGGGGCGTTCGTCGGCTTCATGGCGATGTCGGACCTCCTCAACGACCGCTTCCTTCTGGCGGAGGAGAAGACGCTCCAGCGGGGCCTATACCTCGCCAACGTCTGCGGCAGCCTCGTCCTCTCCCATCGCGGAGCCCTTCCCATGCCCTCGCGCGGAAAGATCCACCGCGCCTACATGAAGCTGAAGGAAGAATAGTTCCGCCTTGCGCTTGGCGCCGCGGGGCGGTATGATGAATCCAATCGAATGACTTCAGGGTCGGGTGCGATTCCCACTCGGCGGTAAACCCCGCGCGGAAGGCTCCTTCCATGACCTGGTGCGATTCCAGGGGCGACAGTAAAGGCTGGATGAAAGAAGTCAGGTCAAATCGCTTTGCTTTGGCCTCCCTGAAGAAAGGAGGCCTTTCCATGAGAAGAAAGCATTCCCTGCTCCTCTACCGGATGGCGCTCGTCGCCATCCTTTCGGCCCTCGGCGTCGTCCTGATGCTCTACGTCAAGCTCCCCTATCCCTTCGCCTCCTGGTGCGAGATCGAGATCAGCGACCTCACCGTCGTCGTCGGCTACGTCCTGACGGGACTTCCCGGCGCCACGGCCATCGCCGTCGTCAAGACCCTGATCCATCTGCTGGTCATGCCGACCCACGGCTTCGGAGGCGCCCCCTACGTCGGCGACCTGGCCGCCCTCTTCTCTTCCCTCCTCTACCTCCTGGGCATCTTCCTTGCCAGCCACGTCCTCCATCTTTTCCGAAAGGGCTTTCGCATGCGGCTTCTCGGCTATCTCCTCCTCGCCCTGTTCGTCTCGATTGCGATGACCTTCCTCAACCTGCTCTTCATCACCCCTTCCTTCCTCGCGCCGCAGTACACGACCTGCTTCGACTCGGAGGCGGTACTTGGCGTCGAACAGACGCTCGGATCCATGGGATTCCCTTATTCGTATGCCATCATCATCTTCGCTGTTTACATTCCCTTCAACCTATTGAAGTCGGCACTCATCCTCGCCCTGTACGAGATCCTCTTCAACGCCCTCTTCTTCCACCTGCTGAAGAACAACGCCGTCCTCGGCGAGCTGACGCGGTCGAAGGACGTCGAGCGAAGGATCCTGACCCGCGGCCTCGACTTCCGGGAGGAGGAAGGTGCTACAATGAACGTTCATGAGAAGGAGAGAGAACCATGAATCAAGAGATCATCCGAAACTATGCCCGACTCATCGCCCGCGTCGGAGCGAACGTCCAGCCCGGGCAGGAAGTCTTCGTCCATGCCGGCCTGGAGACGGCCGACTTCGTCCATCTGCTGGTCGAGGAGTGCTACCTCGCTGGGGCGAGGAAGGTCTTCGTCGACTATGCCGACAGCGCCTTGGACCGCCTCGACATCACCCACGGCGACGAAGAGACCTTCGCCCACCTCAACGAGATGGAGGTCGCCCGGCAGAAGCACTTCCTGAAGAACCATCCCTGCCGGATCTTCGTCGAATCCGACGATCCCGATGCGCTCAAGGGAATCGACCAGGCGAAGTACGGACGCATCGTCGCCGCCCGCAGCAAGGAGATCTGGACCTATCGCAAGGACTGGGACAGCGAGTGCCAGTGGACCATCGCCGGCTACCCCTCCCGTCGCTGGGCGAAGAAGGTCTATCCGGAACTTTCCGAGGAGGAGGCCTATGACGCCCTCCGAAAGGCCATCCTCATGGTCAGCCGCGCCGACAAGGGCGATCCCATCCAGAACTGGAAGGAGCACAACGAGCGGCTGACCGCGCACAAGGACCGGCTCAACGCCCTCCGTCTCCGGAAGCTCCACTATCGGTCCCGGCGCGGAACCGACCTGACGGTCGGACTCGTCAAGGACGTCCTCTGGGAGGCCGGCGGCGAAAGGACGCGGACAAGCCGCGTGTTCTTCCAGCCCAACATTCCGACCGAGGAATGTTTCACCTCTCCGGACAAGGACACCGCCGAGGGCATCGTCTACGCGACGAAGCCGCTGAGCCTGAGGGGCGAGGTCGTCGAGGACTTCTCGCTTCGCTTCCACGAGGGACGGATCGTGGAGGTCCATGCCCGGAAGGGAGAGGAGGTCCTCAGGGACGCCATCGAAACCAACGAGAACGGATGCTACCTGGGCGAGTGCGCTCTCGTTCCGGTCGACTCTCCCATCAACAGGACGGGGATTCTCTTCTATTCGACCCTCTTCGACGAGAACGCCTCGTGCCATCTCGCCTTCGGAAGGGCTTTCACCAACCTGATCAAGGACTACGAAAAGAAGACCGCCGAGGAGATCAAGGCGATTCCTCTCAACGAATCGACGACCCACGTCGACTTCATGATCGGAGACGAGACGCTGGACATCGACGGCGAGGACGAGGACGGAAGGACGATTCCGATCTTCCGCAACGGCCTCTTCGCCTTCTAGGCGGCCAAGGGCCTGGGAAGGTAGCAGTCGATCAACGTATTCGTGAAGGCGGCGAGCATCTTGCCGCCTTTTCGGATGTCCGGATTCTTCTGAGACGTCGAAAGCAGCCGGATGATGGACGAGATCACGCCTCCGATGATGTATCCGAAAAGGTCGTCCAGATCCGCGAAGGTATATTCGGGATGGCGGACGAGGAGGCTTTCATAGACGCGGTTGCGGACCATGCTGCGGACGCGGATCATGAGCTTCGAGCTCGACGTCTCCGAATAGACGACCTGAGCCAAATTGGGATTGTCGAAGAAATACCGAAGCAAGGAGGAAAAGAACTCGCAGTCGACATGGGTCATGTCCGCCATGTCGAGCCTCCTTTCGATCTGGGAGAAGAATTCCTTCTCGATCTCGTTGTAGACGTCGCGGATGTCGGAATAGTGGTGATAGAACGTTCCCCGGTTGATTCCGCAGGCCTTGCACAGCTCCGAGATCGAGATCTGGTCCAGGGGCTTATCCAAAAGGAGGGCGACGAGACCGCGCTTCAGCACGCTCCGCGAATACTGAGCCCGGAGATCGAGATTCTCTTTCTTCCTCATATGCCATTCCCCCTTGCCCTGGACGATATTCACTCATTGTAGCCCCGTAGGAAAGCGCTGTCAAGTTTGTTTATTTTCACTTTGAATAGTTCGGGTTGAAAACTATACACGCACGTCCTACAATATGCAAAAAGAGACACGCGCATGGCAAAGAACATGGTAACCCTCTCCCACGTGACGAAGACCTACCACGTCGGAGATACGACGATCAACGCCGTCAACGACCTCTCCTTCGAAGTGGAGGAAGGGAAGTTCTGCATCGTCCTCGGTCCTTCCGGATCGGGAAAGACGACCGCGCTCAACCTCATCGGAGGCATGGACCGCGCCGATGACGGGGAGCTGCTGATCGACGGGAAGAACCTGACCCAGTTCGACAACCGAAAGCTCTGCGACTACCGGCGGAACGACGTCGGGTTCGTCTTCCAGTTCTACAACCTCATGCCCAATCTCACGGCCAAGGAGAACGTCGAGCTTTCCACCGAGATGTGCAAGGACGCCTTCTCCCCCGAGGAGATCCTCGCCAAGGTCGGGCTCGAGGAACGGATGAACAACTTCCCGGCCCAGCTCTCCGGAGGCGAGCAGCAGCGCGTCTCGATCGCCCGCGCCCTGGCCAAGAACCCGAAGATCATCCTCTGCGACGAACCGACGGGGGCCCTGGACTACGAGACCGGAAAGAAGATCCTGAAGCTTTTGCGCGACATGTGCCACGATCAGGGCAAGACGATCATCATCGTCACGCACAACTCCGCCATCAAGGACATGGCGGACGAGGTCGTCAACATCAAGAACGGCTCGGTCTCGCACATCGACTACAACGAGCATCCTGTCGACATCGAGGAGATCGAGTGGTAGATGAACGCCTTTCTCTTAACGGTCTTTCGGAGCATCAAGACGAATTTCTCGAAGCTGATTTCGATCATCTTCATCATGCTCCTGGGCATCGCCTTCGTCGCCGGCCTCGGGACGCTTTCGCCGATGATCCAGACCTCCTTTGGTCAGGAACTGAGACGGGAAAACGTCCCCGATTTGATCCTGAAGTCTTCCTCTTCCACCGGCTTTGCCGACGATGACGGAAATGGTACTCCCGATATCGTCCAGGATTTGCTTGATTCCCGCATCGTTTCATCTGCAGAAGGATTGACGACATTGGATTCTTCGATGTTCGAATCGATGGATGTCGACCTCGGTCTTCCGGAGGACTTCCCTCTCACGCGCTTCTATGGAATCCCGGAAGACATGACGATCGGTCCCATCTCCGTCGTCGAAGGAAGGATGCCCAGCCGTTCCGACGAGATCTGCGTCGAACGCACGCGGTCCGACATGATCGTCTACGAAATCGGCGATACGATCGACCTCGGAAGCGTCCTCGGGACGAAGACCGTCGTCGGCATCGTCTCCAATCCCCTCAATTTCTCCCGCTATCAGGAGCTCGACATGGTCCACCAGGAGGAGATCGAACAGATCATCTACCTCCGGAAACAGGACTTCGTGATTCCGACCACCATCGTTCCCGGCGTCATCGTCAACGTCCCCCTTCCCACGACCGACCTCTACGTCACTCTCCGCGGTTCGACGCAATACGACTTCTTCACCGGCGAGTACAAGAGCTTTGCCGAAGACGGAAAGGCACAGGTCGAGGAATACCTCGCCGACCGGTATGGCGAAATCTACGTCCTCACCCTCGAGGAGAACATGTCCTACGCCTACATCGTCAACTACACCGGAAAGATCGACATCATCGCCCTGCTCTTCCCCATCTTCTTCATCCTCGTCGCCGCCCTGGTCGTCTCCACGACCATGACCCGCATGGTGGAAGAGGAGAGGAGCATCGTCGGATGCTACCGGACGCTGGGCGTCCCCGATTCCCGCATCAAGCTCAAGTACCTCCTCCTGTCCCTGATCTGCGGCATCTTCGCCCTGGTCGTCGGCCTCATCGTCGGCCTCTACTCCCTTCCGATGGTCATCTACCCCGCCTTCGAGACGACCTTCTTCACGCCGCCCATGCAGCGGCTGATGGATCCGACCTTCGGCCTTGTCTCCGGCTTCCTCATGATCCTGATCGTCCTCTTCGTCACCTATCGCGTCGTCCGGAAGTTCCTCAAGACGACGCCGGCAGAGCTTCTCCAGCCCCTGGCCCCCAAGGCCGGAAAGAAGATCTTCTTCGAGCGTCTCCCCCTCTGGAAGATCCTCCCCTTCCGCTACAAGTCGACCATCCGGAACCTCTTCCGCTACAAGAAGAACTTCATCATGACCGTCCTCTCCGTCTGTGGCAGCACGGCCCTCGTCTTCTGCGGATTCGCCATCATCGACGTGGCCAACTCCCTGCCCGAGATCGACTATCCCGGCCTGACGAACACCATCGTCCCGATCGCCATCGTCATCATCGTCTTCGCCCTCTTCCTCTCCATCTTCGTCATCTACAACCTGACCAACCTCAACATCGACGAACGGAAGAGGGAGATCGCGACGCTCAAGGTCATCGGATATCACAACAAGGAAGTCGTCCTCTACATCTATCGCGAGATCATGATCATGGCCGGCATCGGAATCGTCACGGGCCTCCCCATCGGCATCCTCCTGATGTACGTCATCCTGACGCTGCTCGACTTCGGAACCATCGGCGCCATCCTTCCCCAGACCTACTTCATCACGCTCGGACTTGCCCTCTTCTTCGTCTTTCTGACCGACGCCCTCCTGATGAAGAAGATCCTCAAGGTGGACATGTCCACCTCCCTCAAGAGCGTCGACTGACGCCGATCGAAAGGGGCTTCCTCCGACGGAAGCCCCTTTTTCTCTTGGCAATCGGATCGTGGCCGTCCGGAGAGGAAGGGAAGGTCAAGACCGGGTCCTTTCCCGAATCGAGGTTCCGTCCGGAGATTCGTCGAGGAAGGCGCTCTTTTCCACCCATCTCCCTGTCCCTTCCTCCCGTTTCCGTCGGTCGGCCGAGTGGAATCGCCGGTGAACCTCGAAGGGACGTCCGAGGTTTCCGCTTTCCGGCCTTCTCCTGCTCCTTTCCTTTGCCATGCCCCATCCCTGTTCCTTCTCCGAAAGAAAAAGAGGCTGTCCGGATGTTTCCGGGCAGCCCCTTTCCGAAGGTCATTCGAAGGAGAACTGGGAGTTGTAGAGGGAGGCGTAGAAACCGTTCTGCGCCATCAGGGAGTCGTGGGTCCCCTGCTCGATGATGTTGCCGTCCTTCATGACAAGGATCAGGTCGGCGTTCCGGATCGTGCTCAGACGGTGGGCGATGACGAAGCTCGTCCGTCCCTTGGTGAGGCGGTCCATCGCCTCCTGGATCTTCTCCTCCGTCCGGGTGTCGACGTTGCTGGTCGCCTCATCGAGGATCAGCAGCGGAGCGTTCTTGATCATCGCGCGACAGATCGTGAAGAGCTGCTTCTGTCCGCCGGCGATCTTGGTGGAATCCTCGACCTCGTAGTCCAGGCCGCCGGGCAGCGTCCTGACGTAGTGCCGGAGCCGACATTCGTGGAGGCACTCCCAGATGCGCTCGTCGCTGACGCCGGTCGTATTGTAGACCAGGTTGTCGCGGATCGTCCCCGTGAACATCCACGTGTCCTGGAGGACCATGCCGAAGATGTCGTGGATCTCCTGACGGGTCATGTCCTTGGTCGAGACGCCGTCGATGAGGATGTCCCCCTTGCTGACCTCGTAGAAGCGCATCAGGAGATTGACCATCGTGGTCTTTCCGGCCCCCGTCGGACCGACGATGGCGACCTTCATGCCGGGCTCGACGACCGCCGAGAAGTCATGGATGATCTCGCGGCTGTCGTCGTAGGAGAAGGAGACGTGACGGAACTCGACGCGGCCCTGGACGCATTTCCTTCCGTCCGCCGACTCGAAGGCGTTCTTCTTCCCCTCCTCGGAGAGAAGCTCCTCCTCGCCAAGGAAGTCGAAGACGCGACGGCTGGAGGCGGCGCCCATCTGAAGGACGTTCATCGCCTGGGCAAGCTGGCTGAGCGGCGACTGGAAGAGGGAGACGTAGACCGTGAAGGCCGTGATCGTCCCGAACGAGATGCCGGCCGTCTGCGCATTCATGAGCAGGCCTCCGACGAGGTAGACGGCGGCGTAGGCGATGTAGGAGATGAAGGACATCAGAGGCTGGAAGAGACCGCCGAAGCACTGGGCCTTGAACATGGCATCCTGAAGGTTCCGGTTCTCCCGCTCGAACTGGGAGGACATCTTCTCTTCGGCGTTGAAGCACTTGACGATCAGCTGACCGTTGTAGGCTTCCTCGACGACCGAGTTGACGTCCGCCAGGGAATCCTGCCGCCGCTTGAACTGCGGCATGGCGAACTTCGTGACGATGACGACGAAGACGGCCATGAAGGGAAGGGAGATCAGCGCCGTCAGGGCCATCGCCCAGGAGGTGCAGAACATGGCGATCAGGACGCCGAGGAGGAGGAAGATGGACTGGACGACCATTCCGACGGACTGCTGCAGCGACTGGCCGATCTGGTCGACGTCGTTGGTCAAGGTCGAGAGCAGGTCGCCGTGGTTGTGGCTGTCGAAGTAGGAGAGGGGAACGCGATTGATCTTCTCGGCGATCTCCTGCCGGAGCCGCATCGCGTAGAGCTGCGAGGCCGTGGTGAGGATGAAGTTGGCTCCATAGCTGGTCAAGGCGACGACGAGATAGAAGACGACGAGGATGACGCCCAGCTGCGTGATCCGCTCCAGGTCGATGGTCTGCGTCAGGGCGTTGTTGGCGATCTCGTTGGTGAAGTCGGAGAGGTAGGAAGGCGCGAGGATCTGCAGGATGACGCCGACGATCAGCAAGGAGGCGGCGATGGCGATGGGAATCAAGAACTTTCCGGCGTGCTTTCCCAGACGGGCGAGGGAGCGGAACGATTCCTTCTCCCCGGTGGCCACTTTTCTTTGCATCTGCATCATATTCCAAGTTCCTCCTTCGAGAGCTGGCTCAGGGCGATGTCGCGATAGACTTCGCAGCCCTGGAGCAGTTCCCGATGCCGGCCCATGCCGACAACCTTGCCGTCCTGAAGGACGATGATCAGGTCGGCATCCATGATCGTTCCGATCCGCTGTGCGACAATCAACTTCGTCGCATTCTTCTCTTCACGGGCAAGGTTCTCGCGAAGCGTCTTGTCGGTCTTGAAGTCCAGCGCCGAGAAGGAGTCGTCGAAGACGTAGATCTCGGGATGGATCGAGACCGCCCTGGCGATGCAGAGGCGCTGCCTCTGTCCGCCGGAGACGTTGGTTCCTCCCTGGGCGATGCTGGCCATCTCCTTTCCTTCCATCTTGTCGACGAACTCGCTGGCACAGCTGATGGACAGGGAGCGTTGAGCGTCTTCCAGGGTCAATTGGTCGTTTCCGAAGGCGAGGTTGGAGAAGATCGTTCCCGAGAAGAGGACGCCCTTCTGCGGGACGAACCCGATCTTGCTCCGCAGCGTCTTCTGCTTCAGGTCCTTGACGTTGACCCCGTCGACGAGAATCTCGCCTTCCGTGCAGTCGTAGAGCCTCGTCACGAGGTTGACCAGGGTCGACTTTCCCGAGCCCGTCGAACCGATGAAGGCGACCGTATCGCCCTGCCGTGCCTTGAAGCTGATGTGCTCCAGCATGTTCTCCTCGGCGTCCGGATAACGGAAGGAGACGTCCCTGAACTCGATGGTCCCGACTTCGGTCGGCTCCTTCTCGACCTCCGGATCGACGATGGCGCTGTCGGTGTGAAGGACTTCGTTGATTCGCTTGGCCGAGACGGAGGCGCGAGGCCAGAGGATGAACATCATCAGAAGCATCATGAAGGACATGACGATCTGGGTCGCCAGGTTGGAGAAGGCCGAGATCGAACCATAGTCGAGGGTGCGGTCCCCGCCCTGGATCAAGGTCGCTCCGATCCAGTAGATGGCCAGCGTCAGGCCGTTCATGATGATCATCATCAGCGGCGACATCAGGTTGAGCATGCGTCCGGTGAACAGCTGGGTCCTCGTCAGCTCGAGGTTGGCCTTCCGGAACTTCTTCTCCTGATAGTCCTCGGCGTTGAAAGCCCGGACGACGCGAAGTCCCTCCAGGTTCTCCTGCGTCAGGGCGTTGATCTTGTCGACCTTCTTCTGCATCAGCTTGAAGCGCGGAAGGACGAGGGACATGACGAGGAAGAGCGCGCAGACGAGAAGGACGATGGCGACCGCCGTGACGATGGTCAGCTGATAGGAGGCCGACTGGATCTTGCAGATGGCCCAGATGGCCGTCACCGGAGCGGCGAAGATCATGCGCAGCATCAGCAGCGTCGCCATCGAGACCTGCTGGATGTCGTTGGTCGTCCGCGTGATGAGGGAAGCCGTGGAGAAGCGGTTGATCTCTCCCAGGGAGAAGGACGAGACCTTCTGGTTGACGTGGCTCCGGATGTCGCTGGCAAAGTGGGAGGTGATGTAGGAAGCCATGATCTCGATGACGATCTGGCAGGCGGCGAGCCCGGTCGCGACCGCCACCATCATGCCGCCGTTGAACCAGATGTCCCCGACGGAGGCGTTGGCGATCGCAAGGACCTGGGATTGGATCGGAAGGCCCTCGATCAGCGGCCCCAGCTGAGAGAGGAGACGCGTCCAGTCGACGCCCCCTCCCTCCAGGGCAAAGCCCTGCAGGATCTGCTGCACCTGGGGATTCCCCTCGAACAGGGAGAGCAGCTCCTCCATGCTGTTGTGGTAGTTGAGATACGTGATCGACGTGATCATGTCCCGGATATAGTCGGTCATGAGCATCGTGCAATAGACCTGGAGGACCGTCAGCGCGACGATCACGCCGACCAGGATCCAGTCCCTCTTCCTCAATCGTTTGTACAGTTCGAACATGCTCCCTCCTTCTCGAAGGCCTCCCTTTCCGCCTTCACCACGGTTTCGTACATCTCGAGGAATTCCTCGAACCGTTCCGGTCCGAGGGCCTCGACGGCGGCTTTGGTGATTCGGATCAGGGCCTTCGCCTTCTCCTTCGCGTATTCCGCCCCCTTCTTCGTCAACGTGACCAGGACCTTTCGATGGTCGTGCGGATCCTGGCGGCGCAGGACGTATCCCTTCGCCTCCAGCTCGCCCAGGGCGTTGCCGATGCGGCCCGTTCCGACGTGCAGTTCCTTCGAAAGCTCCCCCGAGGTCGCCTCCCCCACCCGATGAAGGTAGAAGAGGATCATGCGCAGGCCCTTCCCGTAGCCGAGGGAGGAATGGTTGTCCGGGACGTGGTTGATGGACTTGGCGAGTTCGAAGAGCCTGTGGGCGTACTCGTCCAGCTTCGTCTCTTCCATGGCGTTTTCTCCTTCCAAAAAATGTCTCACAGCGTGAGTATTATAGCTCACAAGGTGAGATATTCAAGCAGTCGGCTAATTGAAAAGGCTTTCATCGCCTGGGACGAAAAAAGGCCATCCCGCGGATGGCCTGGCTTTTCTCTATTCGACCGAGACGAAGAAGGAATAGACGGGCTGCTTGCCGTCTTCGATGGTGATGTCGATCGCGTCTCCGTAGCGCTTCTCGACCTCGGAAGTCAGCTTTTCCTTCTCGTCCGGAGTGACGTCCTCTCCGCAGAGGATCGTGATGATCTGGCTGTCGGAGGTGACCATCTTCTCGAGCATGTCGAGCAGGGTGTTGATCTTGTGCTTGTGGCAGCAGACGATCTTCTTGCCCGTGATGCCCATGAAGTGGTCCTTGGCGACGGTGACGCCGTCGATCGTCGTATCCTTGATGGCATAGGTGACCTCGCCGGACTTGACCGCCGCGACGTTCTCCGCCATCGACTCCATGTTCTCCTCGACCGTCGAGGCCTGGTTGTAGACCATGCAGGCGACCAGTCCTTCCGGAATGGTCTTGGTCGGAATGACCTCGACGCGGCACTGGTCCTTGCAGATCTCCGCCGCCTGCCTGGCGGCCATGACGATGTTTCCGTTGTTGGGGAAGACGAAGACCGTATGGGCGTGGACTTCCTCGATCGCCTTGACGAAATCGCTCGTGGCCGGGTTCATGGTCTGTCCGCCCGAGACGATGTAGTCGACCGAAAGGTCGCGGAAGAGGCGTTCGATGCCCTCGCCCACGGCGACCGCGATCATGCCGCAGTCCTTCCACTCCTTGGCCTTCCTTTCGAAAGTCGGGGCGGAGGTGGTGACCTCGATCTTCGGAGCCGAGTCGGCCCCGACGCCCGCTTCGCTCCGCTCCTCGCTGTCCTCGAACATCAGCTCCTCGTGCTGCTCGGTCATGTTGTCGATCTTGATCATCTTGAACTCGCCGAACTGCTGCGCATAGGTCAGGATGTTTCCGGGCTTGAGGGTATGGATGTGAACCTTGACGAGATCCTCGTCGGTGACGAGGACGATCGAATTGCCATGCGCCTCGAGAACCGCCTTGAAGCGCTTCTCGTTGAAGGCCTTCTTGTCCTTGGGGAGCGGGTTGGGAATCTGCATCAGGAACTGCGTGCAGTAGCCGAATTCCTTGTGTTCGAACTTCGACTGAACGTTGCCGACGTCGAGAGAAGGGGCCTGCGGCTTTCCGGTCGAGTAGCTTCCGCTCTCCGTGACGGAGGGCATGTTCTTCTCGACGATCTCGTTGTGGAGCGCCTTGGCGAATCCTTCCAGGATCTTGCACAGGCCGGCTCCGCCCGAGTCGACGACGCCGACCTCCTTGAGGACCGGAAGCAGGTCCGGCGTTCGGGCGAGGGACTTCTGGGCTTCCTCGTAGAGGAGGTCCATGCACTCGTCGATCGGCATGTCCTTCTCCGCCTTGTCGTAGAGCGCCTGGCTCGCCTCGCGAATGACCGTCAGGATCGTTCCTTCGACCGGACGCATGACCGCCTTGTAGGCGACGTTCTTGGCCGAGAGGAAGGCCGAGGCCAGCTCCAGGGCGTCGACGCTGTCCTTGCCCTGAAGGCCGTCGGCAAAGCCGCGGAAGATCTGGGAAAGGATGACGCCGGAGTTGCCGCGCGCACCCATCAGGAGGCCGCGGGCGAAGTCCTTGCTGACGCTGCCAATCGAGCCGTCGTTCTTGTTGAAGACTTCCTTGGCACCCGACTGCATCGTCAGGTTCATGTTGGTTCCGGTGTCGCCATCGGGAACCGGAAAGACGTTGAGGCTGTCGATCTCGGGATAGGAATTATAAAGGTTGTTGGAACCCGAGATGATCATCCTCTTCAATATGACGCCATCAATTTTGATCATTGTCGATTCATCCTCATGAAAAAATTCACTTCACCGCCAACACAAAGACGTTGACGGCATGGAAGTGCACGCCGAACTGCCTGTCCAGGGCGTAGAGAACCTGCTTTTGAATTTCGCTCGCCACCTCGCTGACCTTGACCTCGCGGCTCAGGACCAGGTAGAGGGACACCTCGTATCCCTCCTTCGCCTTCTTGACGGAGACGCCGTCGGCGTAGTCCTCCATCTTGAGGAATTGTCCCAGGGGATTGGCGAAGGCCTTCTTGTTGACAAGGCCGACGACTCCGTAGACGAGGGTCGCCTGGTCCCCCGCCACCTTGGCGATGGCTTCGAGGGAGATTTCGATCTTTCCGAATTCGTTGGTTTTTCCAATATTCATTTCAAAAGCCTCGGCAGGGGCATTTTAACAAATGAGAGAGAAGAAAGCAAACGACACCAAAGGACGTAGGGGAAAATATGGCATGAAATCCGAGTTTTCGACAAAAAACTCCTGAAAACAGAGCCTTCAGGAGTCCGTTCGATTTTTCGACCTTTCCGCCGAGAATCGATTTCCCCCGTAGCGTCGGTGCAGCTTCTCGAGGTTGCGGGAGGCGACTTCCTCCAGGGAGACGCCGAGGCCCGAAGCCGTCTCGGCGATGTACCAGAGGACGTCCCCGAGCTCCAGGACGAGCTTCTCCCGGTCGAGAGGATGGCCTTGGAAGAGGTGCTTCTTCACCAGGTCGGCGCATTCTCCCGATTCTCCGGAAAGGCCGAGGACGCCGTTGAGCACCATGTCCTTCCTTCCCTCGGGTGAGATGAGGTCGTAGGCTTCCTGCTGATACTTCGCGAACGTGATCTTCTCCATCGTCAGTCGATCTCCAGGGAGTGGTCTCCCGACAGGTACTTCCGGAGGATGCGGTAGGTGCCGCGGAGGAACTCTTCCGCCGGCGGAAGCCGGTCGAAGGGAACGAAGCCGACGAAGGTCGACTCCCAGTCCGGACGGGGCTGGACGCGGCTGGCATCGACATAGGAGAGGAAGATCAGGTCGCAGTATTCGGTGACGTCGCCGTTGGGATAGGAAAGCCTTCCGTCCTCTCCCGAAAGGATGAGGAAGAGCTCCATCGGTCCGACCTCGATTCCCGTCTCCTCCAACAGCTCCCGGCGCGCGCCGTCGAGGACCTTCTCTCCCAGGTCGATCGATCCGCCTGGGAGGCTGTACAGGCCGTTGTCCGCCCGCTTCTCCAGGAGGACGAGGTTCCTCTCCTTGTCGACGACCAGGACCGAAAGCCCGACGGAGAGCACCAGGTCGTGGCCGACCTTCTTTCTCAGATAGGGCAGATATTCGATTTTCATACCTTTTCAATTATACTTTTTGGTGCTAGCATAAGCCACATGAAAAAGAAGAATCTTTCGGCCAAGGAAGCCCTCTCCTTCCTCCTGGCCGGCTACGTCGTCGAAGGCGAAGGAAGGACTTTCCTCAACCGCCAAGGAAAGGTCGTCGCCCAGGGAAGGCAGGACCGGCTCGTCCTCGACCGCTACCGGTTCCTCGAGCTCTTCGCCGACAGCGCGTTCCAGCTCTCCGAGGAAGGAAACTCCGAGGAGCTCTGCGACGCCAGGAAGGACGAAGAATACTACTCCTTCCGGCAGTGAGCTTGCATTTCCCCTTTGCATCAGGTAAAATTTCTTCTTGCCGATTAGAACGAAAGTAGAGGACCAAGACATGGGCAAGAAGAGATTCGAATGCCGCAACTTCGCTCAGCAGTGGAAAGAGAGAAGAGAGAAGAAGCTGGCCAAGGAAAAGAAGAGCAAGGCCAAGAAGGCCTGAGCCGTCTTCCCAACGAAAACGAAAGGGGCCGACCTTCCTCGTCGCGACGTCGCGGAGGGCCGACCCTTTTTTCGTGCAAGGAAAAAGGCCGCCGAAGCGGCCCGTTCTCAGTTCTCGGCTTGTCCTTCGGAAGGAAGGTCGACCGTGCTGTCCATGAGGATGCGGAGACGCTCCTGGCGCCTTCTTTCCTCGGCCTCCCGCTCGCTGGCCTTGGTGGCATAGACGTAGATGGCGACGAAGAAGCAGAGCATGCTCACGACCATCACGACCGTCCCGACGACGCGGAAGTCCAGGATCGCCCCCTCCGGCATGCCGAAGAAGGCCGCCCAGGCCTTCTCCGCTCCGTAGAGCGGATTGGTGCTGATCCGGCCGACGTTGTAGGCGCAGACGCCCAGGATCGCCATGATCAGTCCGAAGAGCCAGAGCGCTCCCAGGAGGCTGTACCAGACGATTTCCGACTTCTGGACCTTTCGCTGCTTCTGTTCAGTCATTGTTCTTTTCCTCCGTTGCCGTCCTGCGCGCCTGGTCGAAGGCGAGCATCTCGTCGCCAAGGCTGCGGAAGCAGTCGTTGGACTCCTTCTCGGCCTGGCGGATGATCTTGTCGAAGTAGCCGACGAACAGCTGCCGGAAGGCCTTGAGGTCGGTCGGCTTCTTCTGTCCCGTGAAGAGCTCGCAGTCGGCATAGAGCGACTGGCGGGCGAAGCGGAACTCCTCGTCGTCCTCGCCATAGGTGTTCAGGACGTTGACGAGGTCCTGGTTGAGCTCGTGGAATTCGTTCTTCAGCATGCGGACGCTGGGGTCGTCGTCGACCTTGAAGTCCTTGTCCTTGCGCGGGTCGATGCCGCCATGGCTCTTGGAATAGGACTGCATGTAGGTCGAGGCGTTCTCGTTGACCTCGATGAACTTGTCGTAGATCATCTGGGAGCCGATCTTCCCGGCCAGGGCGTGATAGAGGCGGATGTCGGAGGAGACGGCCTTGGCGAAGGATTCCTCGAGCTGGTTGCTCTCCTTGAGGTACTGAAGGGCGCTCTTGAGGAAGCCCTCCAGGTAGAGGCGGAGATGGACGATCGTCGAGAAGAGCTCGATCGTCAGCGACTGCTCGACGTGGACGTTGTCGTTGATGTCGACGGTGACGATGCGTCCCGGATCGCCATAGACGTCCTCGATGAAATACTTCATGTCCTCGGCAAGCTTCTTCCCCTGTTCCCCGTTCTTCTCGCAGTTGACGGCAAAGGGCGTCGAAGGGCGCGTCAGATTCTGCAGGACGTTGCCTCTCTTGCGGCGGTCTTCCGCCGAGAAAGGCTCCGGGCGCTTGACGCAATAGACAAGGCTGTTCTCGACAAGCCGGGCGAGGGTCAGGATGGTCGCAACGTTTCTTTCAGCTAGGTTCATGTCTTCGTTACCTCGATTGAAATCAGCACACACGACAATTGAATATTATAAGTAGAACAGGAAGAAAGTGCAAAGCCTATTCCGTACCGCCCTTCGCGGGAACCACGAGTTCGTTTCCTTCGTCGATCCAGGAGCGCAGGTCCGAGACCGAATCGATGACGTAGCGGGCCGAGGAACGGACCATCGGACGGGCGTGGCTCATCGCGAAGGAATGGGGGAAGGCTTCCAGCATCGAGATGTCGTTTCCGCTGTCTCCGACGACCAGGCACTCCTCCTTCCGGAGGCCTCTCTCCCGGCAGTATCGCTCCAATCCCGCCCCCTTGCTGACGCCCTTCTTCATGACCTCGATGGAAGTCCCGGAGACGACGGCATTGAAATCCTCACCGGCAATATCCGAGATGTCTTTCAATGCAGCGAGCGACTTCTTGCGTCCTTCTTCCCCAAGCCCAAAGACAAGCATCATCTTGTCGATATCATGATTTCGAATCTGGTCCAGCGTCTTTTCGTACCCATGGATTACGCTTTCCCGATACGCCATGTTGAATTGGTTGGAAAGCAGGAGGGAGAGGGAGGCAAGCTTGGAAAGATTGCGGAAGAAGAGATGCATGACGGTCGTCGTATCGAAGAAGAAGAAGGCGTAGATGTCCTTCCTCTTCTCCAGGGCGAGGACGAGCCTCTCCAGTCCCTTCCGATCCATCGGCTGGCGGTCGAACACCTGCCCGTCCTGATAGAGATAGGCTCCGTTGCACCCCAGGAGAGGGTAGGAACGGCGGTCGATGCGTTCCAGCACCGGCAGGATCTTCGGATTCCTTCCCGAGACGTAGAGGATGTCGATTCCCCTTTCCCGAAGAAAACGGAGGAATTCCCGATTCTTCCGGCCGACGGCATGGAAGCGGTCCTTGGGATAGAAGAGGGTTCCGTCGAGGTCCGTGGCGAGGAGCCGAATCATGCGATCTCCTCGATTCGCGCAAGGACGTCGTCCGGATAGGGGACCGTGCCGTCCCGAATGATCTCCAAGTCCTCGAAAAAGCCCTCCGTGGCGAAATAGGTCACGGCGTAGTCCCTTTCGGAGGTCGTGACGCTCCGGGCGATCTCGGAAGGGGAAAGATCCGAATAGTCGCCCTCGTAGGTCGTCCCGTCGGTGCGCTCCACGATGGGCAGCAGCCCGGAGGAAAGCGGGGACAGGTCCGAATGCCTCAGGCGATAGACGCCCCCTCCCTCCTTGTCGCTCTTGCGGAGGAGCAGGGCCTCGCTTGTCACCCCGAAGGCCTCGTCCAGGTGGTTCTTCAGCTCCATCGCCTCCTCCACGGATTGAGTCAGCATCAGGGCCGTCGTATACATGTCCGCCAGGCCCGCGTCTTCCAGCAGGACCGACACCTGGTCGAAATAGGAGACGGAAAGTCCGGACGTCGGGTCGACGATGTGATCCCGGCGCCGATAGGCGTCCGCTCCCGGTTCGTAGACGTAGAAGTGGTTCTCGGCGAATCCGGAGGTCGAGAGGGAGAAGGGTCCGCCCTTGCGATATCCGACCTCATAGGGATTGCGTTCTTCCAAGGGAGCCTCCAGGGAGACCGGGTTGGAGAGGCGGATGGCCCATTCCCTTCCGTCGGGGCGATCCCCGACCGCCTTGATCGAACTCGTCCCCGAACTGATCAGGAGGGAGATGTCCTCATGTCTTTCCTGAAAGGCCTCGGTGATCCTCTGCGTCGCGAAGCCCTTGCCGACGCCGCTGAGGGAGATCTCGACGCCATCGACCTCGACGCCGTCCCGTTCGAAGGGATGAAAGGTCACCGTCTGCTCCTCGGGATCGAAGGTCAGGAGGTCCTTGCATTCGTCGTAGGTCGAAGGGGTCCTCCAGAGGGCCTCTTCCAAGGCGAAGGGATCGATGTCGGAGGAGAAGGTCCTTCCGCCGTTGGCCAGCGAGAGGGCCTGTTCGAGAGCCGATGGCTCGAGGTCGTCGAGCTTGTCCTCGTAGAGGTCGTTGACCGCCCCGGTGAAGATATCGAAGCGCAGCCTTCCCTCCTCGTCCCTCGACTCCAGGGAAAAGCGGAAGCTCTCCGAAAGCAGGTCGTAGAGGAAGGAATCGACGTGGACCGGCGTCCCGCGCTCGGCCTCGTTGAGCACCTTGAGGTTCGTCAGGGGGGCGCCGTCGACCGTATAGTCGTAGTGACGGTCACAGAGGGCCGAATAGTAGCTGACCAAGAACTGGAAATCCTCCTCGAGCTCTTCGATCTCCGCATCCGAATAGGTCCCCGCATAGGAGTAGACGGCGCCGGAGACGACCGTATGGAAGGGCGTGACCATCCCGGGATCCCCAGGCGGAGGAACGACGCGGACCCTTCCCCTCGAGGAGAGAATCGCATCCGAGTAGAGCGTGTCGATTTGTTCCTGCGGCGTGGTTTCCACGGTGCAGGAAAAGAGCGATAGAAAGACGCTCAGGGAAAGAAAGGACGTTTTTTTCATGACAAGGATATTATAACGGATGAGAAGGGAGAGGGAAGGGCCGACGCGTCAAGGAAAAAGGGGGCTTTCGCCCCCGGAAGGAACTTCGTCGGACCTACTTCTCGATTTCGATCAGTCCGTAGCCGTGGTCTTCCCGCTCGTAGAGGACGTTGACGTTGCCCGTCGAGGAATCGAGGTAGATGAAGAAGGAATGGCCCAGGGCATCCATCCTCGCCAAGGCCTCGTCGACGTCCATCGGCGCGAGGGAGAGCCTCTTCTTGCGGACGATCTGAAGGTCCAGCGTCTCGTCGACGGGGATGCTCTCCAGGAGCAGGTTGTCGACGAAGGAGCCCTTCTTGTGGCTGCGCTCCAGCTGGGTCTTGAGCTTCCTCATCTGGCCGTCGAGCTTCTCGATGACGAGGTCGAGGGCGGCATAGAAGTCGAGGTCCGTCGTCTTGGCGCGGAGGTTGAAGCCGTTCGTCGAAGAAATCGCCACTTCCAACGTCTTCCGGTCCTGATGGATCAGAAGCGTGACGGTGCAATCCACCTCGTCTGTCGCACGGAAGTAACGATCGAACCGACCAAGCTTTCCCTCCAAGGCTTCCTGCATCGCCGGAGAAAGAGGGACATCCTTGCACACGTACTGAATCTTCATGTTAGTGGTTCCTTTCTTTTTCTTCACCTATAGTATAGGTCAGAAAGGCAGAAAACGAAAGGGCTTTCACCACAAATCCGCACTTTGATTCGATGGAGTGAAGGCGATATATGAACGAAAAACACACGTCGGTCTTGAAAAACGGGATTCGTCCCCACACGACCTGTAAGCGCTTTAGAAGAAGGGGGACAATTCGTTCTCGAGATACCAGTTCTTGACGTCGATGACCTTGAGGGAACGGCCGTCGCTGTCCTTGAGGACCTGTCCCTGTTCGCGCTCGAGGAAGGCGATCTGGCGCACGACGTCGAGGGTGACGAGCTCGCCCGGAATCAAGAGGGGGATCCCGGGCGGATAGGCCATCACCGTCTCCGCCGAAATGGCGCCCACCGCATCCTTGAGGGGGACGATCCGGCTGGGGGCGTCATATCCTTCCCGCGGAGGGACGATGGCCTTGGGGAAGGAGGCGACGGCCTTCCGGCGATGGTGGACGACCCGGTCGGAGGCGTGGCGGGCCGAGAGTTCCCGGAGGGCGCCCAGCAGTGCCTCCACGTCCTCCTCGGTCGTCCCCGGCCCGATGAGGGCCAGGACGACGTAGAACTCGCCCAGCTCCAGCTGGATGTTGCTTTGCTTCCGCAGCTCCTTGTACACGTCGTAGCCATACAGGCCCAATCCCCGGACGGAGATGATGAGCTTGGTCGGGTCGAAGTCGTAGAGGGCGTCGCTGTCCTTCTTCTCCAGCGCCTCCCTTCCGGGGCAGAAGAGTCCCGGAATGGCGTTGATTCCCTTCCGCGCCCGCTCGGCCAGGGCGAGGTCCTTCTCGATCAGTTCCTCTCCGCGCAGGGCCATCTCCTTCCGCGCCGCATCCAGGCTGGCGATGAGAAGAGGGTTGGGAGAGGTGGAAGTCAGCATCGAATAGGCCCGCCTGAGTTCCGCAAAGTTGATGCGCTCCCCGCGGACGAGGAGAATCGAAGACTGCGTGAGACTGCCGGAATTCTTGTGGAAGGAGACGGAGGAAACATCCGCTCCGCAGTCCATTGCCGACAAGGGAAGCTTCTTCGAAAAATAGAAATTGGACCCGTGCGCTTCGTCGACCATGACGATCATGTTCCGACGGTGCGCCTCCTCGACGATCCTCCGGAGATCGGAGACGATGCCGAAGTAGGTCGGGTTGATGACGAAGACCGCCTTCGCCTCGGGATGCTCGTCCATCATGCGGACATAGTCCTCGACGCGGACGCCGTTGGCGATGGAAAGCTCGTCGTCGATGTCCGGTGCGACGAACAGCGGAACCGCGCCCGAAATGATGAGCGCGCTGATCACCGACTTGTGGCAGTTGCGGGGCAGGATGACCTTGTCACGGTTGTCCAGGATTCCCAGGAACATGGAAAGGATTCCGCCCGTCGTCCCGTTGATGGAGAAGAGGGCGTGGTCCGCATGGCAGAGCTTGGCCATCAGCTGCTCGCTCTCCTTGATGACGCCGTGGGGGTTCATCAGGTGGTCCATGCCGATCGGGGCATTGGCATCCGTCTCCAGGATCAAGGGAGTCAGCCGTCGCGAAAGGTCGGTCACCAGACGTCCCATCTTGTGGCCGGGGACGTCGAAGGGGATCGGACGGGAACGGTAGTAGTCGAGCATCGCATCCAGAAACGGCGTCCGTTCCTGGGGATTCTTCCCTTTCATCGCAGCCTTTCGAGGACTTGGACCTTGTCCAGCTTTTCGTACGGAAGGTCGAGATCCGGCCTTCCGAAGTGACCATAGGCCGAAAGGTCCCGATAGCGGAACGAAGGATGGGTCAGCTGGAAGCGGTGGATGATGCCGTCGGGAGTGAAGTCGAAGATGCTCTCGTCGCAGAGGGCGGCGAGGATCTTCTCCTTGTCGACCGTCTCCGTCCCGAAGGTATCGAGGTAGATCGAGACCGGCTCGCTGACGCCGATGGCGTACGAGAGCTGAATCAAGGCCCGCTTGGCGAGATGGGCGGCGACGATGTTCTTGGCCGCGTGCCTGGCGGCATAGGCGGCCGAACGGTCGACCTTGGTCGGATCCTTGCCCGAGAAGGCACCGCCGCCATGGGGAGCGCTGCCGCCATAGGTGTCGACGATGATCTTCCGCCCCGTCACCCCCGTGTCGCCGCGAGGTCCCCCGATCTCGAAGCGGCCCGTCGGGTTCACGTAGTACTCCTCGACGCCCTGGCGATCGATGCCGAAGGAATCGATGACCGGGAAGAGGACCTTCTCGACGGCGATCTTCCGCAGCGATTCGATGTCGATGCTCTCGTCGTGCTGCATCGAGAAGACGACGGCGTTGAGCCGCGGCTTCTCTCCCGAATAGTCGATGGTCACCTGGCTCTTCATGTCCGGGCGGGCGAAGGGAAGGGCTCCGCTCTTCCGCAGCTGCGTGGCATAGCGGACGATCTTGTGCGCCATGACCAGGGGAAGAGGCATCAGGTTTTCCGTCTCGTCGGTGGCATAGCCGAACATGATGCCCTGATCGCCGGCGCCGGTCTTCTTGAGGTCGAAGGAATTCTCGACGCCCCGGGCGATGTCCGGACTCTGGCGCCCGACGTAGCACTCGACCGCCATCTTATCCGGATCGATACCGCTTGCAAAATCCGTATATCCAATTTCACGAACGGTATCTCGTGCAATCTTTTCATAATCGATGGTTGCCTTTGTCGTCACTTCTCCCGAGATGACGATCCGATCGCGGATCGCCATGACTTCGATCGCGGTCCGCGATTCGGGGTCCTGGCGCAGGCATTCGTCGAGAATGGTGTCGGCGATGCGGTCGCAGATCTTGTCGGGATGGCCCTCCGAGACCGATTCCGAGGTGAAGAGATGGCGGTAGCTCATCGTCCCACCTCCGCAAGCTCCCCGTTCAGGGCAAGGACGAGACCCTTGGCGATCTGGTCCGGACAGGACGTCGTCTTCATCCCGCAGCGGATGCCGTCGAGCTTCGCGATGACGTCCTCGGCCTTCATGCCCACGATCAGGGCGCGGATTCCCTTGAGGTTGCCGTTGCATCCTCTTTCCACAGCGAAGTCCTGGAGGACATGGTCCTCGTCCAGGGTGAATTCCATCCGCACGGAGCAGGTGCCCTGCGGCGAATAGCGATAGGTTTTCATTCTCATACCTCCCAAAATCGAATTATGATAGCACACAACGGCAGACGCCGGCACAAAAAATCAGGCCTTCCTCCTCTTCTTCTCCTCGTCCCGGAAGGATTTGGGAAGGCGACGGACCAGGAAATGGTCCAGAAAGGCGATGACCAGGCCCGTCGCGATCGAGACGGGACCCAGGAAGAGGAGGTAGACGAAGATGTAGGGCGTCTGGAAGAAGAGGGCGTAGGCGACGAGCTGACCGATCGAATGGAAGAGCGCCGAGAAGGCGGACGTGGAGTAGATGGATCCCTTCACCAGGCGGGAGACGACGATCGTGGCGACGATGGAGAGGAGGGCGCCGCCCAGGGAGAGGAAGAAGGAGGGGCCGAAACCGCTGAAGATCAGGGCCGAGAGGAAGACCCGGGCCAGGACGACGAAGAGGTAGGAAGGGATTCCGTAGTAGTAGAACGTAAAGAGGTTGACCAGGTTGCTCAACCCCAGATGGTAGCCGGGAATGGCCGGCATGGGGACGAAGCCCTCGACGTAGTGGAGGGCCACCGACAGCGCCACGAAGAGGGCGAGCGCGACCAGCCTTCTCGTCTTCATGCGTCCCACTCCGGGAAGAAGCTCGACACGATGGTCGCCTGAAAGCTGTTGGGAAGGCAGACCAGGGGAACGTAGGGATCGTAGACGCGGCCCAGGTAGGAACAGACGTGGCGCGGCGATTCCTCCCGGGTGATTTCGATCGAACGGTCGCTGTAGAGGGTGATGGCCACCTCCTCCCCGTAGAACTGGAAGTACCGCCCTTCCCCGAGGAAGATCTCCCCGTCTTCCCGGCGATAGACGATCTCCCGCTTCCCCTCCTCCGGGAACGCGATGGCCGTCTCCTTCGAAGGGTCCTTCGGATCCCACAGGAGCGTCGCCCCATAGCGGATCTCGACGTGGACGTTCTCCAGGGAGGGACGCAGGAGGTAGGTGACGAAGACGATGACGAAGACCATCAAAAAAGACAGGAAGATGAGAATCGAATCCTTGACGGGGCGATAGCGGAGTTCGTCGGAAAAGAGGCCCCGAAGAAGTATCTTCTTCCTGTCCACGATTTCTTAGAAGGTCAGCGAGGCGAAGCAGAGGCACATGCCCGCCATGGTGATCAGGACCAAGGGCATGGTCTTGAAGCCTTTGAGGGCGTTGCTGATGCGAATCCTTTCGACGATCGGCTCGAAGACGACGATGGTCAGGACGTAGCCCAAGGGAAGTCCGCAGGCGCTGGCCACGATGGCCCAGATGTCGCTGGTCGTCCCGACCAGGGAAAGGACGGACATCGCCACGGCGAAAAGCGAAGTGTTCAGGAGGATACCAAGCCATTCGGGGCGGAGGTTCTCCTTCATCTTCGGCGACAGGCAGATCAGGGCGTAGAAGACGGCGACGAGGACGGCGAGGATCAGGACGAAGAAGAGGGGCTGGACGTACTGCATGACCGGATGGAGGTCGAGCAGCAGGTTCAGGCCGTAGGCCGAGGCGCCGATCGCCAGGCCGGCGATGACGTAGAAGAGAAGAAGCAGCGGACGATATCTCTTCGCTTCGCTATACTGCGAGACCAGGGAGGCGCCCCGTCCCGTCAGGACGAGATTTCCCGCGAAGAGGGAGACGAAGAACGTGGTCAAGTATTCCATTACGCTTGTTCTCCTTTCACAGCCGCAGGCTTCTTGCGGTTTTCGAAGGCACGGCAGATGGAGGCGTGGAAGCCGGAGACGAGACCCGTCATCAGGAATCCGCCGAAAGGCGTAAGGAAGAAGGGAAGGGTGAAGTCCATGGCGTGGACGAAGAGCTGACGGTCGGCGTCGAGGGTGAAGACGAGCTCGCCCGTACCCAGAAGTTCACGGAAGACGGCGATCAAGCACAGGGCCAGAACGAAGCCGATGCCCGATCCCAGGCCGTCGAAGAGCGCATGGCCGAAGCCCTGCTCGGTCGCCTGCTGTCCCTTGACAAGGACGGCGGAAGTCGTGCTGACGAAGGGGATGAAGGAGACGATCAGGACGTTGGTGAAGCCGCCGACGCCAGGGATGGCGACGATCGGATAATAGGCGGAGAGGACCATGACCGCGATGCAGCTGATGGCCGCCGAGAGGATGGCCGCCAGGCAATAGCTCAGGATCTTGCCCAACACCTTCCGGAAGAGGGAGCAGAAGACTTCGACGACGACCATGGTGACGAGGACGATGGCTCCGAGGTAGAGCGAAGCCTGGACGTTCGTCGTGACCAGGATGGCGAGAGTCAATCCGAGGAAGAGGGAAAGAACCGGATTCTTCAGATAGATGCCGTCGAAGAAGGTCAAGAAGAGATTGCGCTTTTTCTGTTCCATTTGTCCTCACCTCCCTTGGGCATCCGTCAACGCCGCACGGATGGCCGTGGCCATGGCCTGAGACGTCATCGTGACGCCCGCGACGACGTCCGTCGAATCCATCGTGTAGCCGATGAAGAGATCGGCCGCCTGTTCCTGGGCCATCGCGACGCCCATCGCATCTTCCGAACCGGCATCGAGGAAGGCATAGTTCGTGACCGTCCCGTCGACGACGCCGATGGCGAACTCGAGCGTGCCCGAGCGACCCATCGCCGAGACCAGCTCGTAGTAATAGCCTTGCTGGTCGTCGGCCGTCTCGACGTCATAGCAGGAGCGGATGTATTCCGAATCGTAGTCCTGGAGCTCCGTGGCGGAAGCGTAATCGGGGAAGATCGCGGCGATCGTCGCCGGCGCTTCCGGAGTGTTCGCCTCGATCTTCTCGTGGAGGCCGAAGTAGCATCCCACGACGGCGCCGACGCAGCAGGCCGTCGTCAGGACGGCGACAAGGGTCTTGGAAATCGCTTTGTTCATGTCAGAAGACCTCCTTGATGCTCGAGACAAAGGAAGGGCTCTTGGCAAAGTCGAAGGTACCCGTCATTCCGTAGCCGACGCCGACGGCAAAGACGCCGGCGAGGCAGACGAGGATGGCCAGGGAGGCTCCCCAGTTGTGCAGCGTCCTTCCCGTGAGGCAGCGGTCGATGAGGGGGACGAGAAGGTTCATGATCAGGATCGAGTAGGCGACGCCCTCCGCCGAGTTGGTGAAGAGGCGGATGACCATCGTGAGGATGGCCGCCATCAGGGAGAAGATGATGCGGCCCGACTTGCTCGTGGGAGAGGTCACCGGGTCGGTCAGACAGAACACGCCACCGAAGAGCACGCCGCCCATCATGACCTGACGAGCCGCGAGCTCAAAGCCCTCGCGCGCATCCTGGCCGCCCAGGAGGAACATCACGCCGTAGCTGAAGAAGAGGGAGGCGCAATAGAAGAAGGGAACGCGCCAGTCGATGATGCCGCGGAGGACGAGGTAGATTCCCAGGATGACGATGATCAGGGCAAAGGTCTCGCCCAGGGTGCCGTAGTAGTTGCCCAGGACCATGTTCCAGAAGGAGATCTTCTCGGTCACCATGAAGGTGCCGCCGTTGACAAGGCCCGGAATCGTCGCACCCGCGGTGATAACCTGGCCATAGCCCTCGGGAGCGATGTTCCCCAGATAGGTCGTCATGTGGGAAGAGAAGGCGAGCTGAGCGAAGAGACGGCCGAAGATGGCCGGATTGAGGATGTTGGATCCGAATCCGCCGAAGACGAGCTTTCCGACGAAGACCGAAAGGAAGGAGGTGATGGCGATTTCCCACCACTCCAGGCCGATCGGCAGCAGAAGGACGAGAATCAATCCCGTCACGAAGGAATAGGATTTCAGGACCTTCTTCAGATAGCGACCCACCGGGTTGCCCTTTTCGTCCTTCTTGAAGAGGTAGGGGAAGTACCAGATGAGGTCCGCCACCATGGCGAATCCGACGCCCATCGCGCCGTTCTGGAGCGCCATGAGGCCGTAGATGACGTTGCTGTATTCGTCCGAGGGACCTCCCTTGACGAAGTAGAAGGCAACGGCACAGGCATAGAGGATGACGAGGGTGACGAAGAACTCCACCATCATCCGGGACGTCTTGTTCCGGGAACGGAGATGCGGACCCTTTTCAAAGACGAGCGTGTTCATCTCACTTGGCTCCTTTCTGCCGGGGCGCCTGCTTCATCAGCAGGGCCTTGGCCTTCTGGACGTTGTCGGAGACGTCGATCTTGCTCGGGCAGACGAAGGAGCACAGCCCGCAGTTGATGCAGACGGCCGCATTGAGCTTGAGAAGACGGTCGACGTTGTTGGCCTTGAGGGCCATCTGGATCTGGACCGGCTGCAGTCCCATCGGGCAGTTGTCGATGCACTTGCCGCAATGCCAGCAGGGTTCCGGTTCCACGGAGGCAGGGGCGAAGAGGAGGACGCCGTTGCACTGGGCCTGGAGGACGTAATCCGAATCGTGGGCGGAGCCGCACATCGGGCCACCCGAGACCAGCTTGAAGTGCGAGATCTTCGGTCCGCCGGCGCAGTTGATCAGGTCGCTGGCCAGCGTACCGGCCGGAACGACGACGTCCTTGGGCTCGCTGACTTCGCCGCTGACGGTGACGCACCTATCGGCGACGACTTCGCCGAAGACGAAACGGCGGGCCAAGGCCATGACCGTATAGAGGTTGTTGACGATGCATCCGACCTCGATCGGCAGGGCCTGGTATTCCTTATGAAGGATGGCGCGGACGAGGGAGCGCTCATAGCCCATCGGATAGCGGTCCGGAAGGATCTTGAGCGAGACGGGAAGGGCCTTGTTGGCCGGAAGGGCCATCTCGGTCCGAACGGCCTCGATCAATTCGTCGCGGTCCTTCTTGACGGCGACGTAGACCTTCTTGGCTCCCGTCAGGCGCAGGAGGTAGGGGATGGCCATGAACACTTCTCCCATGTTCCGCCGACCATAGTTGTAGTCGGTGGTCAGGTAGGGTTCGCATTCGATGGCGTTGACGATGATGGCCTCGACCGGCTTGTTGGAGTTGTACTTGCGGTAGGTCGGGAATCCCGCCCCGCCGAATCCGACCGCGCCGGATTCCTTGATGGCGGAGAGGATTTCCTCTTTGGAGCACTTCCCCGCCTCGGGAAGGGCCGGCCGCAGCTGCCATCGGCTGAGTTTGTCGTTGGCAATCTCATAGCATTCCCGAACCTTTCCGTCCGCCATCATCATGTGCTTTCGCGCCACGATGCGTCCGGAGACCGACGAATAGGTCGGAAAATCGTCGACTCCCGTCCCCAGAAGGGTGCCCTTGAGGACCTCCGTTCCAATCGGAAGAAGGCCTTTCAGGGGGTTGTTGCGGTTATCGACAGCAGGAAGATAGACGAAATCTGGTTGGAACTCCTCGTACGGGTAGCCCTCCGTCGCTTCCTTGTGTTCCGGAATCGGAAGCGAGAGAGCCGTTTTCAAAAAATGTAGACCCATTGCTTATAACCTCATCAGAAATTATAGACGAAGAAGAGAAAAGAAGAAACACCAAAAATGCGAAAAAACGGAAATCTCCTTCCGACTCGAAAAAAGGGGCGTTGGCCCCTTTCGTTTCCATCATTCTTCCGGCTTCTTGTACCGCATCGTCGTCCCGAGAATCTTTCCGTCGTAGTCCCTGCCGTTGAGGAAGCTCTGGAAGACTTCGTAGTTGTAACCCCTTTCGAGAAGAAGGTGATAGACTTCGCGGAGCTGGTCGTAGGCCTGGTTGAAAAGGTTCAGGAAGGATTCGCTCCGCTCGGACCCGTCGACCGGGTCGCGCCAAGGGAGGTGGCGCTCGTTGAGGACGTCCTCCTCGACCTTCCGCGGCATGGAGAGCCCGCCGAGGGAACTCCAGCGGAAGAAGGTCCGGTTGAAGTCGGGATGTCGGTTGGCAAAGCGGACGGCCGCACGCATCTTCTTCACGGACGTCCCGTAGATTCCGCGCGGGATGCTTCTCCCCTCGAAGTACTGGGAGAGCGTGCCGGCGAAGTTCTTGCAGATGGCGGAGAGGACGAAGGGATCCTGCGACAGGACGTCTTCCGGATGTTCGAGGAAGTAGTCCATGTGGAACTTCCGGGCCATCACGACGTCGATCTGACTCTCCAGGAACGTATGCCGGAAGTGGTACTTTCCCGTGATCCTTCCCTCGCGATCGAATCCCGACTGATAGAAGACGAAGGGATGGCATTCCCGGTCGAGCAGGTAATGGGCGAACTGGCCGAGGACGAAGGAACGGAAGCGGGCCAGCTCCCGAGGGTCGTCGATGGCGTAGGAAGCCTTCAGCAGGAGGCGGAAAAGCTTCTTCCCGTCGCTGTCGTGGAGAACGCTGCCGTAGGCGCGGAGAGCGACGACGAAATGACCGGAGAGGGGGTAGAAGAAAAGGGGATCGGGGCCCTGGGCTCCAAGGGCCAGGGCGTCGAAGTTCCCGTCCAGGAAGGAGGGAGGCGGGTTGATCTTCCCGTCGACCTCCTCCGAAAAGAGTCTTTTGACGAGGCGGTAATGGGTGAGGAGGTTCGGCATCAGAAGGCCTCTTTGACAATCGTCCCCGTCACGCCGACGGCATTGCCGCCGAGGGCGTTGGATTCGTCCGTGTCGATGTGCATCGCCAGGGCATACTTCTCGCTGACGCGGATGACGACATCGCCCAGGATGGCGCTGCGTCCGTTCGCCGAAAGGACCTTGACAGCGACGATGTCGCCGTTCTTGACGCCGTACTGGGCGGCATCTTCCGGCGTCATGTGGATATGACGCTTGGCGACAATCATGCCCTCTTCACAATCAACTTTATTTCCGTTGAGAGGATTGACCAGCGTGAAAGGAGCGCTTCCCTTCGTATCACCGCTCTCGCGAATCGGAACATTGGCCTTGATGGACCTTGCTTCGGTCAGGGAGATTTCGACCTGATTTCCGCTGCGCACCGGCCCCAGGATGGAAAGGTTCTTCAGCGTGAAGTCCTTCTGGACGAGCTCGCCCGTCTTCTTGTCCTTGACGGTCGCATGATAGACGACGTCCAGGCGCTGGTTGGAAGCGAACTGCCCCGGCTGGGAAAGCATCTTGCGGACCTCCAGCTGGAAGCCTTCGCCAAAGAGCTTCTCCAGGGTCTCCTGGGTGACGTGGATGTGGTGGGCGCTCGTCTCGACAAGAATCGGCTTGTTTTCTTCCATAATGAATACCTCGCAGGAAGATTGTAGCACAGCCAGGCGGAAAGAACAGAAAAATGGCCCCTCAAATCGGGAGGCCATAGGGATTCACGTAACAGACCTTCTTCACCTCGGGAAGTTCCTCCTGAAGGAGCCTGGTCACGTCGCCGAGGTCCTGCGTCGCAAGGGCGCAGCCGACGCAGGCGCCGGAGACGACGATGGTGAGCGTCCCCTCGCGGCAGTCCTTGATGGAGAGCCGGCTCCCCTCCCTCTGGAAGAAGGGGCGGACCTGGGAGAGGATCCGCTCGGCCTTCTGCAGGAGAAGGAACTCCTCCCTACTTCTCTCCGCCGGTTCCATCCTTCCCTTCCGCCTGCTGGCGACGGAGGTCTTCTTCCGCCAGCTGCTGCTCGGCAAGGCGCCGAAGGAGGTCGTCGAAGGAGGGCTCGGCCTTGGGGGCGACAAGCTCGACCTTCTTGACTTCGGGAACCTCGTCAAGGACCATCACCTCGACGGATTCCGAGACGTCCGTGGAGGCCATCACGCATCCGGCGCAGGCCCCGATCATGTCGACATAGCAGATGCCCGTCTGGGCATCGTACCGCTCCAGGCGGATGTCCCCGCCTTCCCGCTGAAGGAACGGCCGGAGCTTTTCGAGGACGTTCTGGATCCTCTCTTCAATCGTGAGACTCGTTTCCATGTTTTTCACCAACACAGGATTATAGCAGTTTCCAAGGAAAGCGGAAGAACGACGATCAGGAACGGAGGATCGATTCCAGCTCGACCTTGAAGTCTTTGCAGTCCGAGGCATAGCGGGTCGTCGAAAGGAGGCTGCGCTCCGTCTCCTCCAGCGTCGCAAGGCTCTGCTGGTCCGCCAGGTATTGCTGCTCGAGGTCGGCGTAGGAGGAGGAATGGTCCAGAAGATTCTGCTTCAGGCGCTGCGCCTCTCCCCTCAGCAGGGAGGAAATCGTCTCGCGCTCCGCCTCCGAGAGGGCGTCGACGGAATAGAAGGCCGAATGGGAGACGGCCGGCGTGGCCGCCAGGGAACTCAGGCCTTCGTAGTCCAGGGAAGGAAGCAGCGCAGCGAAGTACTGATGGTAGGCCTCCGCCAAGGGTTGGGTCTCCTCTTGGTAGGCTTCCGAAAGCGCCTGCTGACGATCCTGGATGTCGCCCGTCAGGTAGCGGGAGTCCAGCGAGAGGAGGTCGTCGATTTCCTGGCAGAGGGAAACGGCCGTGTCCAGATTGTCTTCGCCGGGATTCGAAACGAAGGCGTCGAAGGCCGGGCGGGCTTCCTGCAAGGCGAGTTCCACCCGGTCCATCCGGTCTTGTCGATAGGTATCGAAGGCTTCCATTTCCTCTTGGGCACCGTAGTCCCTCATCCCTTGTTCCCAGTTCATATACGATGCAACATCCTGATAGATCGATTGATAATTGTCATCCGTCAATCCATCTTCGAGTTCCGCAAATCGCTCTCGAAGCCGATCGATGGCATCGACACCTTCCTGATGAGCGGAAAGAAGAATGTTCGACAGGCTTTCGCTGCTTGACGCCTCCTGGAAGCGGCTTCCGAGCAGCGCCTTTCCCTCCTCGGAGAAGGCGAAGTACTTTTCGGCCTGTTCCTGCATCTGCGCGACGGCAGCATGGGAGAGGTCGACCTTCTGGGGATCGACGCTCCCTTCTCCGAGAATCTCATCCTGCCAGGGGATCACGTCCGTGACGGCATCGTAGAAGTCCTGGACCTCGGCGCAGACCGCCATCTTCTGTTCCATGTCCTGTGGGAAGGCGTCGAAGCGGTCGTCCTCGATCCTCTCGTGCTCCCTTTCCAACTCCGCCTCGATGTCGAGGTCCAGGGAGGCCTGCGGCAGGGTCAGGGAAAAGTCGACGTGGCAGCTTTCCAGCTGGTTAAACAGCGTCTCGTCGTCGAAGAGCGAGACCGAAAGGCTCATCTCTCCGATGCTCAGGCCTTCCAGGATCGTCGTCCCGAGGGCATTGCTCAGGGAACGGGAAAGCGTCGTCCTTCCCTCCTCGTTGAGGAAGAGGGTGATCTTTGTCTCTTCCGCGGAGGGCGTCGAAAGGCGGAGGGAAAGGCCGTTGGCCAGGAACTGGACCACGTCCCCGACCGTGGCGAAGATGGGCCGGAGCACCGCCTCTCCCGGAAGAAGGTCCTGAAGATAGTGAAGAAGGGCGGGGACGTCGATCTGCAGGTTCGTAAAATCGATGTTCAGCCCTCCGTCGTCCGTCTCTTCCTGCGCCGCCAGGAAGCGGAGGACGTCCTTGCCGTCCTCCCGGGTCGTATCGACGACGTAGGTGAGCGAGTCGAAGGTCTGGAAGGCGAACGTCTCGTCGGGAATCTGCCCGCTGTCCTCAAACGAGCCGGAATAGCGGTCGGCCAGGACGGGAAGGAATCCCGGATCCTGCTCCAGGGCGTCCAGGAGGGTCGAGGTTCCGGAGAAGAGGGCATGGAGGACCGACCGATTCCGGTTGGCCTGGTCCAATCGTTCCTCTTGCGTTCCGTCGAGGTCGTAGGGACGGATCTCGAAGGAGGCGCTGGGTCCGTAATTCTTCCGTTCGTCGACCTGGTAGTCCAGGGAGATGGGACTCTCATAGAGCTGCTCCACGCCCTGGATGCCGGCGATTGAAAGGCCGAGCTGCATCGAAAAGGTCCCCTCCCGACGATAGTTCTCGTGAAGGAGGACGGGAAGGGGAGAGGACGAGGACGTCGAGGAAACGCCGCTGGCCTCGGAACAGGAAGCCAGAAGCGGGAGTGCCGCCACGACCGGCAGAAGAATTCTTCGTTTGTTCATCGTTCTCCTCCTTTTCGAGCTTTCTTTCCATTATACAACTTTTCTCCTCCGGTTCTCCCGCCGAGGAAAGGCCGCTTCCGAGGAACGGGCGGCGCAGGGCTTCAAATCGGCGTTGCGCTTCTTCTATGCCTTCCTCCCGCAGAGAAAAGGCCCCTCGCCTTCCGACGAAGGGGCCAGGCCGGCAAAGCTCAGATCGCCCCGAGAATGCGCCGGGCGTTGTCGATCCTCTCCCTTGTGGGCGAGGGAACGCCTTCCAGCGGATAGGGGAGCTGAAGCTTCCGATACTTTCCGAGGGCCAGGCTATGGTAGGGAAGGACCTCCACCCGTTCGACGTTGTGGAGGGAATCGAGGAACGAGCGCAGGGCGCGAAGGTCTTCGTCGAAGTCCGTGTAGCCCGGGACGAGGACGTGACGGATCCAGATCTTCTTTCCGATCGAATCCAGGTAGCGGATCCCCTCGAGGACGTTGGCGTTCCCCCTTCCCGTCAGGCGGACATGCCTTTCCTCGTCCATCTCCTTGACGTCGACCAAAAGCAGGTCGGTCCTCTCCATCAGCGACCGGAAGCGGGAGAAGAAGGGTTCCTCCTTCGTGAAGGGCGCCAGGGAGGTGTCGATGCAGGTCGAGATCCCCCTTTCCTGGAAGAGGGGGAAAAGCTCCAGAAGGAAGTCCATCTGCAGAAGCGGTTCGCCTCCGCTGACGGTCAGTCCTCCTTCCCTCCCCCAGTAGGAACGATAGCGGAGGGCCTTCTGAAGGACCTCCTGCGCCGTGACCTCGAAGGAGTCGGCGCCGCTCCAGCACTCGGGGTTGTGACAATACAGGCAATGGAAGGGACAGCCCGTCAGGAAGAGGACGAAGCGCAGTCCGGGGCCGTCGACCGATCCGAAGGTCTCGACGGAGAAGGCGCGTCCTAGAGCACTTCGTGGCATGTGCGGGAGATGACGTCGAGCTGCTGCTCCCTCGTCAGGTCGATGAACTTGACGGCGTAGCCCGAGACGCGGATGGTGAAGTTGGCGTATTCCGGGCGTTCCGGATGCTCCATGCAGTCGACCAGCTTTTCCTTTCCGAAGACGTTGACGTTGAGGTGGTGCCCTCCGTTCACGAAGTATCCGTCGAGGACCAGGACCAGCTTCTCGACGCGTTCCTCCAGGGTCTTCCCCAAGGCGGAAGGGTTGATGGTCTGAGTGTTGGAGATGCCGTCGAGCGCATACTCATAGGGGAGCTTGGCAACCGAGTTGAGCGAGGCCAGAAGGCCGTTCTTCTCCGCGCCGTAGGCAGGATTGGCTCCCGGGGCGAAGGGTTCCGACCTCTTGCGCCCGTCGGGAAGGGCGCCGGTCGCCTTGCCGTAGACGACGTTGGAGGTGATGGTCAGGATGGAGGTCGTCGGCTCCGAGTTCCGATAGGTGTGGTGCTTGCGGATCTTGCCCATGAAGGCCTTGAGGAGGTCGACGGCGATCTCGTCCGCCCTCTCGTCATCGTTTCCGTACCGCGGGAAGTCGCCTTCGACGTCGAAGTCGACGATGATGCCGTCTTCGTCCCGAATCGGACGGACCTTGGCATACTTGATGGCGGAAAGGGAATCGACGACGTGGCTGAAGCCTGCGATTCCGGTAGCAAACGTCCGCCGGACGTTGGTATCGATCAAAGCCATCTCCGCCGCTTCATAATAATATTTGTCATGCATGTAGTGGATGGCGTTGAGGACGTTGACGTAGAGGCCCGAGAGCCAGTCCATCATCTGGTCGAACTTGTGAAGGACCTCCCCGTAATCGAGGACGTCTCCCGTGACCGGAGCCATTTCCGGACCGACCTGCGTCTTCAGCATCTCGTCCTTGCCGCCGTTGAGCGCATACAGGAGGCACTTGGCCAAGTTGGCGCGGGCGCCGAAGAACTGCATCTCCTTTCCGGTCTCGGTCGCCGAGACGCAGCAGCAGATGGAGTAGTCGTCCTTCCAGATCGGACGCATGACGTCGTCGTTCTCGTATTGGATGGAAGAGGTCTGGATGGAGATGCGGCTGGCATATCTCTTGAAGTTTTCCGGCAGGCGCTGCGAATAGAGGACCGTCAGGTTCGGCTCCGGGGATGGGCCCATGTTCTCCAGGGTATGCAGGAAGCGGAAGTCGTTCTTGGTAACCATGCTGCGGCCGTCCATCCCCATTCCGGCGACTTCCAGGGTGGCCCAGACCGGGTCCCCGGAGAAGAGCTGGTTGTACGACGGGATGCGGGCGAACTTGACCATGCGGAACTTCATGACGAGGTGGTCGACGAGCTCCTGGGCCTCCTTCTCCGTCAGGATTCCGCGGGCGAGGTCCCGCTCGACGTAGATGTCCAGGAATGTCGAGATCCGGCCGACGCTCATCGCGGCGCCGTTCTGCGTCTTGATGGCCGCGAGGTATCCGAAGTAGAGCCACTGGAAGGCTTCGCGCGCATCCTTGGCCGGCTTGGAAAGGTCGAATCCGTAGGACTGTCCGAGCTTCTTCATCTCCTCCAGGGCCCGAATCTGATCGGTGATCTCCTCCCGGAGGCGGATGACGTCGTCGGTCATCGTCCCGTCACCCGTGTTGGCGAAGTCTTCCTTCTTCTTGGCGATGAGATAATCGATGCCGTAGAGGGCGACCCTACGGTAGTCGCCGACGATGCGGCCCCTTCCGTAGGTGTCCGGAAGGCCGGTGATGATGTGGCTGTGGCGCGCCTTGCGGATCTCCGGCGTATAGACGTCGAAGACGCCCTGGTTGTGGGTCTTGTGGTATTCCGTGAAGATCTTGTGAAGCGACGGGTCGGGGCGGTAGCCGTAGGTCGTCAGGCTTTCCTCGGCCATCTTGATGCCGCCATAGGGCATGAAGGCGCGCTTGAGCGGCTTGTCCGTCTGGAGGCCGACGACCTTCTCGTCTCCCTTTCCTTCCGGCGACAGATAGGCCGGCCCGTAGGCGTTGATCGATGAGACCACGTGCTCTTCCATGTCGAGGACGCCGCCCTTGGCGCGCTCTTCCTTCTGCAGCTCCTGGAGACGGCTCCAGAGGCGGTCGGTCGCCTCGGTGGGGCCCTCGAGGAAGGAGGCATCTCCTTCGTAGGGACGATAGTTCCTCTGAATGAAGTCGCGGACGTCGACGTCCGTCTCGTAATGGCCGCCGACAAAGCCTTTCCATTCTTCTCTCATATGCGGTACTCCTTTTCCACAGTCCTTCCGAGTGACGGAAGGCAACTCATGGCAAGGATAGCTCAAAAAGGAGGACGTTTCAACGAAAACGATTCAGCCCTAGGAAAGGCGGGCATTCCAGGTCGACTGGGCAACAGGGACGGAGAGGCCGAAGAGAGCCAGCCCGACCCCCAAGAAGACCAGGGACTCCACCGAGACGGAGATCTTCCTTCGACGCAGCATGTCCAGGGGGAGATAGGCCAGGGAGGACAGGAGGACCGAGAGGACGGAGAGCGTCCATCGGGCGTCTTCCGTCAATGCGAGCTGATGTCCCATCGAGGCTCCGAAGAGGGCCATGGAGACCAGATACAGGGCGGGGAGGAAGCCCCGCAGTCCCCACCAGGCCCTCGAAGGCCTTCCCGTCTCCTCGCTCTTCTCCCGAGGAACCGAAAACAGCAGGACGGGGATGAGAAGAAGGGAAAGGACAACAAGGAGGACCAGGCCGGGAACGAAGGTCGGGACGTCATAATTTCCCGGGACGATTCCCAGGTCGAGGACGGTCCCGTCGGCCGGCGCCATCGCATAGGACGGGGCGCCCCGATAGGAATGCCCGATCAGCGTATCGAAGATGCCGGTCACGTAGGAGATTCCCGTCAGAGGAACGAAGGAGAGGAAGTCCGTCGCAAACGCCTCCGAGACCAGCAGGGAGAAGAGAAGGAAGAAGAGCTGGGAGAGAAGGAGGACGAGGACGTTTTCCAGCGTGCTCCGGGAGAGGAAGGAAAACAGGGATCCCATCGAGAAGACCAGGAGCAGAAGCAGGAGGGCGACAGGATAGTAGCTGAAGAAGTTCCCGAAGCAGAGGGCGTCGTGGGGAGAGAACAGCCGGAACACGATCCCGAGGAAGTAGGGAAGGGTAAAGGAGGCGGAGACTGAACAGGCTCCGACGAGATAGTGGACAAGGGCCAGCTTCCTCCTGTCGACGGGAAGCGCATAGAAGAGGTCCTCGCTTTCCCGCCGGAACCGGTAGGAGTAGAGGGCCACCGGAAGGAAGAGGGCGTAGACCGAGGCAAGATAGGTCAGGAAGGAGATGCTTGGCGATACATTCTTAATCACCAGATATCCGTAGCTTGGAAGATCATAGCTACTCATTCGGATTTCCAAAAGATGGCAGATCAGGAAGATCAGCGTCAGAATCCCCGTCACGGGGAGGAGACGACGAAACCGATCCCAAAAATATCGTGGCGCGTTCATTTCCTTTCCTCCCTTTCGACCTCGATGAGGAAGAGGTCCTCGAAGCTGATCTCCATCTCTTCCAGGAAGAGCGGCGAAAGCGCCTCCAGCCTCTTCCTCAGCATGTCCCTCTCCCCCTTGAGGACCACTTCGACGACCCTGCCGGTCTCCTTGAGGGAGATGACGTCCAAATCCGAAAGGCACGAACGGTCGAAAGGATCCTTTAAGGCCATCTGGAACTTCGCATAGGGCCTTCTCCCCTCCTGGAACCCTTCGAAGTCGACCAGCTCTCCGCCCTTCAGCAGGCCGAATCCGTCGGCGATGTCCTCCAGCTCGCGCAGCGAATGACTCGAGATGAGGCAGGTGATTCCTTCCGACAGCCGCTCGATCAGCAGCTTCTTCAGCTTCAGCCGTGCCAAGGGGTCCAAGCCGTCGAAGGCTTCGTCCAGGAGCAGGATGCGGGAACGGCTGGCGAAGGCCAGGGCGAGGAAGAGCTGACGCTTCATCCCCTTGGAAAAGGCGTGGATCCTCTTGCGGACGTCCAGTTCCAGGATGCCGACGATGCGCTCGAATTCCCTTTCGTCGAATTCCGGGTAGAAGCAGGAATAGAACGAGAGAAAGTCCCCCGCCTTCCACGAATGGGGCGATTCGGGATTGTCGTTGAGGAAGAAGAAGGACCTCTTGGCTTCCTCCGGATGGGAGAGGACGTCGACGCCGTCGATCCGAACCTGGCCCGAATCCGGACGATAGATTCCCGCGAGGATGCGCATGAGGGTCGACTTTCCGGCTCCGTTGATGCCGACAAGGCCGTAGATCCTCCCCTCGTCCAAGGTCAGGCTCACGTCCTTCAGGACCGTCTTTTCCCGAAAGCTCTTCGAGACGGATTCAATCTGGATCATCGCTCCTCCTTCCCAGGGATTCCAAGGCTTCCCTGACTTCCTCGAGGGAGTAGCCGACACGAAGGAGTTTCTGCAGTTCTTCCCTCAGGTAGGACAGGCGTTCGCAGTTCCCGCCATAGGAAACGTAGATTCCCTTCTTGGGAATCGTCACGAGATAGCCTTCTTCCTCGAGGCGGCGATAGGCGCGCAGGACGGTGGTCGGATTCACGCCTCGGGAGAGAGCCTCGGAGCGGACCGAGGGGAGCATGTCCCCCCTCTTGTAGACCGAGCTCTCGATCAGGCGCCGGTAGTAGAGATAGATGGTCTCGTAGAGGGCGAGGGACGGCCTTTCCATGCCCTCATTGTAGGGCCGAGGCCCGTATTTGTCAACAGATGATACAGATAAAACAGATAATACAGATCACTTCGCATAGATCGAGCAGACGATCCGGCTCCTGACGCGGCGGGGGAGGGCGTGGAAGAGGAAGTTCAGGAAGCGGTCCTTGGCGCCGATGCGATAGACCTCCCTCGGATTCTTCCTAAGGGAGACACGGACCGCCTTGGAAGCCACCCTGGAAGGAGGAAAGCCGCCCCTTTCGTCCCTTTCCACCTGGCGGAGGCAGCGTTGGAGCCGCTCCTGATAGAGCGGGGAGGACGCAAGGATCCTGCGGTGGCGGGTGAACGCCGTCCTGCTGTCGCCCGGACGCAGGGAGACGATGGAGATGGAGAAGGGACGAAGCTCGGAGCGGAGGGCGTCGAAGATCGTGTCGAGGGAACACTTGGCGGCGGAGTAGAACGCCTGGAAGGGCAGGGGAACCTCGCTGCCGATGGAGGAGACGTTGAGGATCTTTCCGCCGGAACTCCTTCTCAGAAGCGGCAGGGCTTCCTGGGTGACCAGCACCGCGCCGAGGACGTTGACCTCGTAGAGCCGGCGCATCTCCTCGAGAGGGGTCTCCTCGATCGCCGAGAAGATGCCGTATCCGGCGTTGTTGACCAGGATGTCCAGCCGTCCCTCCCGACGTTCGATCTCCTTCAAGGCGCTGGCGACATCCTCCCTGGACGCGACGTCCCCTCGGAAATGGACCAGTCCCGGATAGGAGAAGCAGCGGCGGGAAAGCCCGTAGACCCGATCCCCCTTCTCCAGAAATGCCTTGACCATCTCCAGGCCGAAGCCCGAAGAGTCTCCTGTCACCAGAACGATTCTCGCCTTCATTTCACATCCCTCCTCTTGATCCAGGCCCGGCCCTCCGAAAGAAGGATGCGGTAGCGAGAGGTCTCGAAGGTCAAATCCTTCGCGATGTCCGACAGTTCTCGTGCCATCGAAAGCAGATTTTGCGCCCTCGTCGCCCTTTCAAGGCGGGAGAACTCCCCAGCCGTCAGAGGACGCGGATGAAAGAAGCCGTCCGGGATGGGATCCCCCTCTTCCAGGAGGAAGGCTCCTCCCTCAGGCGGAGGCAGAATGCCGATGTCCAAAAGGCGGATGCGACTCAGATCGAGGTCGGCGAGGAAGAAGCCCAGCTTATGAAACTGGATGGTGAGGACCAGATCCGCCGGAAAGAGGAATCCGAGCGACGCTCCCGTCGTCGCATCCATTCCCGACGGAACGTCGATGGATACCTTCCTTCCACGACAGGAAGCGGCCTGGGCGAGAAGACTTCTCGGCCTCCCTTCGACGGTTCGAGCCATCCCCGTCCCAAAGACGGCATCGACGACGAACGAATAGTCCTCCTCCACTTCGAAGACCATCCGGCCTTGATAGCGTCGACGATTGACCACGGAACCTTCGCTCCGCGGTGGCAGGACCGCAAGGCAGGAAACGTCCATCCCCGCATCCGACAGATAGCGCCCGAGGACGTATCCATCTCCGCCATTTCCTCCGCTTCCGCAAAGGATGAGAATTCTATCATCCTTTTTCAATTCAGGAAAAAGAGATAAAAAACATTGTCGGCCTGCTCTTTCCATCAATTCAAGGGATGGGAGGCCGGTCTCCATCGTCTGTTCATCGGCAATGCGCGAAAGCTCACGATCCAGTACCCGTTTCATTCTTCCCTCCTTGTCTCCTCCCACCTTTGCAGGCAGAGATTCCCTGTCGGCAATCCTGGGGAGGTCGGTTGGTCGTCCTCTCCAAACAAGATACAACAAACAGCGACCACGGAAGCCGTTTTTTGATAGAATAAGGCACAGAAAACAGGGAGGACAGGATATGGATCGAATCGGCATCTTCGGCATCGGAAACGTCGGGCGTTCTGTCGCAAGCCGCCTCTCCGGGACGGACCTCGCCAAGGACGTCTTCCTCTTCGGACCGGACGATTCCGCCATCGAGGGCTTCGTCTGGGACCTCAACGACGCCCAGTTCCTGTTGGGCGGCCCCGAATTCCATCGCGGAACGGAAGCGGACATCGCCTCCTTGGACTATGTCATCGTCACGGCAGGGACAAGGCCGAGCGTCGACAAAGGCGGGGACCGGAACAGCGGGATGGCCGACGCCTTCGCCATCGTCCGGGACATCGCCCGCCAGCTCTCGGGGGCCGGATACCGGAACGACGTCCTCCTCGCCACCAATCCGCTCGACGTCATGACCTACGCGATGAGCCTCCTGCTGAAGGAAAACCTGGTATACGGAACCGGAACGTTGCTGGAAGCGGCTCGGCTTGGCCGTTTCCTCCACGAAAGGGAAGGAATCGAGAACGAAGAGATCTTCCCGATGGTCGTCGGCGAGCACGGTCCCAACGCCGTCCTCCTCAGCCAGGAGACGCGGATCGGCCTCGTCTCCTTCTCCCAGCGGGATGCAAAGGAGCAGGAAGAAGCGAAAAGGCGGGTCGTCGAACGGGGAACGGACATCGCCCGGCGTCGTGGCGCCACCACGGAAGGAATCGCCGCCACCATCCGGACCATCCTCGAAGCGAGGACGGGAGACATCGAGACCGTCCTCCCCCTCTCCCTTCCCCTGAAGGAAAAGGGAATCTCCATCTCCCGGAAGTTCCTCGTGAGCCAAAAGGGAATCCGTCCCCTTCCCGAGGGGGAGTCCTTCGCTTCCGAGGAAGGGAAGGAATATGCCGAAGCCGAGCGGACCGTCCGGAAGAACGTCGAGACCCTGCCAGAGCTCCTCGCCCTGGAGAAAGGCGAATGAGAATGGAAACGAACATGAAGTACGACATCCTCTCCATCCAGGAGAGGGCCGTGAAGAGAAGGAAGGAAGGGCATCTCGTCCTCAACGGATGTGCCGGCATGCTCTTCGAGGAAGACAAGAGTCTCTGCACCTTCGAAAGCGTCAACCAGACGATCCAGGAGCGCTTTTCGAGCTATCTGGCCTATCCCTCCGTCCTCGGGAGCAAGGAATACGAGGAGGGCGTCCTGCAATGGCTCTTCCCCTTGGAGAAGGAAAGGATCGCCCATCGCTATTCCATCGCCTTCTCTGCCTCGCTGGGAGGAACGGGCGCGCTCTACCTTGCCTTCAAGCACTTCGCTCAGGAAAATGCCCATCTCCTCCTGAGCGACATCCGCTGGCCAAATTATGACACCCTGGCAAAGGAAGCTGGAATCGGCTTTTCCCTTTATTCCTTGTTCAACGAAGATGAAAGGTTGAACATCAATGACATCAAGGCAAAGATCGATGCGTCCCTTCTCTCCAGCGGAAGCGTCCTTGTCGTCATCAACGACCCCTGCCAGAACCCTTTGGGATACTGCATGGACGAAAAGGAATATCGCGAGCTCTTCCAGCTTCTGGAAGGCTATCGGCGAAAGGTCACCCTGCTTTTGGACATCGCCTATGTCGACTATCACCCTGGCACTTTCCCCCTCTGGGAGATCCTCTGCGAGAAGACGTGGGATTTCGACCTCTTCTTCGCCTTCTCCGCCTCGAAGTCCTTCGGTCTCTACGGGTTGCGCCTGGGAGCCCTCTTCGCCCTCCTAGAGAAGGGGAAGAACCACGCCGAACTCCTCGAGGACCTCAAGAGCATCGCCCGAGGAACCTACAGCTGCGTCAACAACGGAGCGATGGGGCCGATGGCCGAATTCTTCCACAACGCCCCGGCCCTCTACGTCACCCGCGAGAAGATCCAGATGGAAAGCCAGCGCCTGTTGAAGATGGGCGAGCGCCTGGAACGCCTCCTGGACCGGAAGGGAATCCACCACTTCCCCTACAAAGGCGGATTCTACCTCACCTTCGAAGTCGACGATGCCCTCTCCTTCTGCCAGGAACTGGAACGGAAGGACATCTACTTCGCTCCGATCGACGGAAGGCGGATCCGGATCGCGGTGAGCGGCCTTTCCGTCGCCGAGCTCGAGGAACTCGAAAGGAGGCTTTCATGAACAAGATCCTGCTGCCCCTGGACAAGGACGTCGCCTCCCTGACCAACGACGAGATCATCGACCATCCTCTCTTCGAACGCCTCCTGTCCGCCTACTTCCGGGAATCGGAGAAGGCCGAAAGGCCCAATTCCGCCTACTATCGCGAATACGGTCCCAAGACCGCCAAGATCTTCCTCCACCAGATCCTCACCCGCGACGAGCGGACGATGTCCTTCCTGCGTGGGCTCTCGATGCAGAAGAGGGACGACCTGCTCAACCTCATCGACTCCCTCTACGATTTCTATCGACAGAAGGAACGCTACGTCCTCTACGACAACTCCAGCGCCGACAGGATCACGCACCGTCAGTTCATCGCCCTCTTCGAGACGCTCTCGCAGCGCCTGGCGAGCTTCTACCGCGACATCTACGAGACCGTCAGCGGTAGGGAGCAGACGGTCTATCGCATCCTTCCCTCGGGAGGAAACGCCGGGATCCTGCTCACGCGCAAGGCGATTCCCCTTCCCCGGAACCTGTCCTTCCTGCGGAAGATCCCGCTGATGGAGAGCGTCGTCACCGATCCGCCCTTCCTCCTCAAGACGCAGGAGAACAAGAGGAAGGGACTCTTCCAGGAAAAGAGGCACCGCGTCAAGGAGGAGGACTTCGACCTCCGGCACAGCCACGGCGTCATCGTCAACGTCTACGACCAGCGGGGCCTGCTCTACTTCGACGACGAATATCTCGGCTTCCTCGTCGCCCTAGGAAACCTCTTCCAAGTCGAGCCGATCCTCTCCTCGAGCGAGCGGAACTTCGACTTCATCCTCCTCTTCGGGACGGAGAACACCGGCGAGGAATGCTACTACTACAAGGAAGGAGGAAGCTATGTCGGCGTCTGTCCGAAGAAGGCGCACATCGACTACTTCGGCTATGCCAAGAAGATGGTCCTCACGCTCTTCAACCTCTCCATGATCGACCGCGACCTGCTGCCGATCCATGGCGCCGGAGTCCGCATCCGCCGCGGGGAAAAGACCAAGAACTTCTTCTTCCTCGGCGATTCCGGGGCGGGCAAGAGCGAGACCCTGGAGGCAGTCAAGAACCTCTCCCGGGGCGAATACCAGATCGACACCATCTTCGACGACATGGGGACCTTCCATCTCATCCACGACCGCGTCTATGCGACCGGAACCGAGATCGGCGCCTTCGTCCGGCTTGACGACCTCGACCAAGGCTATTCGCTCAAGAGCGCCGACCGCGCCGTATACTTCAACATCGAGGAAGACAATTCCCGCGTCGTCATCCCCATCGAAGACTATGAGACGACCTATACCTTCCATCCGGTAGACGCCTTTTTGTTGGCGGACAATTATACCGATACCAAACGTGGAATTCGTCTCTATAAAAACGTAGAAGATGCCATTACCGACTTTTCTCTTGGCGAACGAGTCGCATTGAATACGACCTCCGAGAAGGGGCTCGTGTCGACCTTCCTTGCCAACCCCTTTGGCCCCGTGCAGAGAAAGAAGGACGTCGAAAAGATCATCCCCGACTACTTCCAGGCGCTCTTCGCAGCGGACATCCCCGTCGGACGGCTGTATACGCGCCTGTCCCTCGACCGGAGAAACGGACCCAAGGAGGGAGCGCGCGCCCTCCTGAAGCTCTTCGACCGGCTTCCGGACTGAAAAAGAGCCGGTTTCCCGGCTCTTAGCCAACGATTTCCTTGTCTTCGTCCTTCCTCCGCAGTTCGTATTTCCGCAGCTTGCGGTCATAGACGAGCTGGTAGGGGCCTCCCTTTCGCTCGAGATGCTCGCGGATGCACTTCAGGTAGCGAAAGCAAGTCCGGCGGGAGCAGCCGCTCCTCTCGACGAGATCCTTGATCTGGTAGGAACGTCCGCTGAGGACCATATCATAGACGACGAGCAACGTTTCGGCATTGTTCATCCTAAACGCCTCCTACTTTGCCCAATACGAGTTTGGTGTGAATTGGGTTACTCTCTCATTGTAGAGTATTTTTCCCAAAAAAGAAGTGACAATATTGGACTATTTTAGGAATTATCCGCCGTTTTTTCCTTTGTCAGGATGCGAACTCCGCCGTCCGTCAGAATCACTCGGGAGTGTGCCGGAACCGGGTGCGTGAGGTAGGTGTTGGCCCCGATCGTCGAGTGGTGTCCGATCACCGTCTCCCCGCCGAGGATCGTCGCGTTGGAGTAGATGGTGCAGTCGTCCTCGATCGTGGGATGCCTCTTCTTCCCTGAGAGGAGATGCCCGTCCTTGAGGGAGAGGGCCCCCAGCGTGACGCCCTGGTAGAGCTTGACGTTGTCTCCGATGACCGTCGTCTCGCCGATGACGATGCCTGTCCCGTGGTCGATGAAGAAGGAGCGGCCGATCGTCGCCCCGGGATTGATGTCGATGCCCGTCGACCGGTGGGCGTCCTCCGAAGCCAGCCGGGCCAGGAAGCGCAGGCCCATCCGATAGAGGATGTTGGCGATCCGATAGGTCAGGATGGCGAAGTATCCCGGATAGCAGTAGACGACCTCCTGGAGCGAGTCGGAGGCCGGGTCGCCCTCGAGGATCGCCTTGGCCGAGGAAAGAAGGAGCCGCCGGGCTTCCGGGAGGGACGTGAGGAAGTAGCGGACGGAATCCTCCGGGTCTTCGACGTCGTAGTCCGAAAGGATCAGGAAGAGCTTCTCCTCCAGGCGGCAGAGGAGGCGTTTGACGTCCTCCCTCTCGTATCGGGGCTGGAAGAAGTCCAGGTTCAAAAGCCGGCGGGCGTCGTCCAGGAAGGAATAGAACAGGCCCCGATCCAGCGGAAGCTTCCTCCCCTTCTCTTCCTGGTAGAGGGCAAGGAGTTCCTCCAGGACCTTGGAATCGTCAGTCATAGAGCCCCTCCACGGAGAGATATCGCTCTCCATCGTCCGGCAGGACGGTCACGACGTTCCTTCCCGACCACTTCTCCTTCCTGGCCTCGCGGATCGCCGCAAAGACGTTGCATCCCGAGGAGATGCCGCAGAAGAGGCCTTCCTTCCGTCCCAAAAGGCGCGTCGCCTCATAGGCGTCCTCGTCCGTGACGGTCACGACCTCGTCCAAGAGCGAGGCGTCCAGGACCTTCGGCGCGAATCCCGCACCGATTCCCTGGATCTTGTGCGGCCCCTTCCTTCCCTGGCTGACGAAGGGAGAAGAGTCCGGTTCGACGCCGATCAGGGTGACGGAGGGGACCTTCTCGCGCAGATAACGGCCCACGCCCGTCAGCGTCCCTCCCGTCCCGAAGGCGCAGACGAAGAGGTCGATCCGCCCATCCAGCTGGCGGAAGATCTCCGGCCCCGTGGTCCGATAGTGGGCCAGGGAATTGTCGAAGTTCGAGAACTGGTCCGGGACGAAGGAGGACGGGCAGGACCGGGCATATTCCCTGGCCCGCCTCACCGCGCCGTCCATTCCCTGTTCCTTCGGGGTGAGGATCACCTCGCTTCCCAAAGCCTTCATCATCAGGACGCGCTCGCGGGAGCAGTTCTCCGGCATCACGATGACCGCCTTCAGTCCGAGGGCGGCGCAGAGGCTGGCCAGGGCGATGCCCGTATTTCCGCTCGTCGGCTCGACCACGACCGTGTCCGGACGGACCTCTCCCCGCTCGATGGCGGAGAGCAGGAGGGAACGGGCGGTCCGGTCCTTGATCGAACCCGTCGGGTTGGAACGCTCCAGCTTGGCGTAGAGGCGACCCTTCAGGGCAAAGTGCTTCTCCAGACGGGACAGATGAATCAGAGGCGTGTCTCCAATCGCCTCGACGACGCTTTCCTTGATATCCATATCCATGTCGACCTTTCAGGAAAATTATAGTTTCCCCGTCTTCGCGAAACAACGAAGATGCAAAAAGGCCCTCCGAAGAGGGCCTCAGCGATGCGTGAACTTACGCCCGGGTCGAGAAGTACATCTCGGCCTGTTCCAGGGCCTGATCCAGTCCAGCGGTCTTGTCCGCGAGCTGGAAGAGGGTCGTCAGCTCATCGACGTCCGAAAGGCGGGAGGCAATCGTCGCCGTCGCTTCGCTGAAAGTCGCCGCGTCCGTGCTCTCCTTGATCGCCGTGACAAGTTCTTCGCGCAGAGAGGAGACTTCGACGTCCAGCGCCTTGTCCACCATGTCCATGGCGCTGGAAGAGGCCGAGAACTGCTCCAGGAGGATGGAGTCGTAGAGGGCCCTGTCCTCATCCGAAATCACGTAGCGGAAGGAGGATTCGTCCAGGAATTCCGCCTGAAGGTCGGCGAAGGTCTTGTCCGACTGGTAGGCCTCGACCAGGGAGGCGGCATAATAGCCCAGAGCCTGGGGAAGGAAGCCGTCGATCGAAGCGAGGATCTCGTCCATCGCGGCGAGCTGGTCGGCGTCGGCCAGCGCACGGGCCGAGGAATCTTCCTCGACGAGGGTCAGGATGGTGTGGTAGTTCTGAATGGCAGTCTGAAGGACAGTGTCCTCAGCGAAGACGGTTTCACCGTTTTCAAGCTGGGAAGCCAGCTGTTGGGCGAGGACCCGGGCGTTCTCCACTTCCTGATCCATGCGCTCATCGATCGCCGCGACGATTTCCGCTCCCGTTTCGTCTTCCGCCAAGGCCTCCTTCCAGAAGCCGTAGCCGGAGATGGTCCGGACGAAGCTCGTGATTTCGCCGATGGAGCCGAAGGACTTCTCCTCGCGAGCGGTCCAGGCCTCCAGGACGGCGGAGAGGGCCGTCCGGCCGTCCTGATAGGCCGCCGGGATGGACTCGGCGCTCACCGCGCTTCCGAGCATGAACTTCACTTCGTCGTCCAAGGTCGCATATTCCTCGGCATATCCTTCCAGGAGGGCGGACGTCGCGCTCCGGAGGTCGATGCCGGCCTCTTCTCCGCGGACGTAGGAACGCACGCGGCCGTAGAAGTCCTCGAAGGCGGCGTCCACTTCCTTCTTCGCCGCGATCTCATCGTTCCTCGTCTCGAAGTAATCGGCCGCAAGGGTCTCCTTCTCGTTTTCGAAGGAGAGATCCAGGTCGATACCGATCGGCATGGAGAAGCCTGGGAAGAGCTCGACGCCGAGGCCGGCGTTGAGGCGCAGGCCGCCGAACTGATTGACCATCTCGCCGTCGGTGAAGAGGGTGAAGCCCAGCTCAAGGCCCGACACGCTCAGCATCGAGCCCATGTCGCCCGCCGACTCGACCAGCAGGTCGGTGACCTTGGAAAGGCCCGTCTCGTTGAGGCGGAAGTCCACGTCGACGCGCGAGTTCTCCGTGTCCGGAACGATGTCGATGTCCAATCCGTCGCCGGCGATGAAGAAGACCTGGCCCAGGATCGAGGAGATGGGACGGATCGTATCCTCCGTCGGGAAGAGCGTGTCCAGCATGAAGAAGAGCTGAGTCAGGTCCAGGTTCTCCAGGTCGATGCCCTCCAGCAGGGAAGAGAGGTCGGCGCCGGCCAGGGACTCGTAGATTCCCGAGACGTCGCTCTCGACGTAGGCGCGCAGGCTGTCCTTTCCATCGACGACCGCCTGGTCCGTGTAGACAAGGCCGGCTCCGTCGACGAGGTTGACGCGAAGCGTCTCCTCCGGAATCGCATCCTCCTCCGCTTCGGCATAGCCCTGGTAGGCCGGAAGGGCCGCCTCGAAGTCCTGCGGGAAAAGGCTCGTGTCCAGTTCGAAGGGGAGCATCGAGCCGAGGGCGGAAAGCAGGGAGGGGAGGCCGTAGACGAAGCTGATGGCATTGAAGTTCTTCGGGACCGAATAGAGGGAAGGCTGCTCCTCCGTTCCCGTCTCATGGACTTCGGAAAGGTGGAGGGCAAGCTCCAGGTCGTCGCCAAGGCTCTTGTCCGAGTAGTACGTGAAGCTGTAGTCGGCCGGAACGCTCAGGACGTAGGTGTCTTCCGTCAGGAAGTCGACGTTGGCGTTGAGATAGCCGCTTCGACGGTAGTTGACGGAAGTGACCTCCGGGACGTCGGGCGTGGAAGAAGAAGAAGAAGAGGAGGAAGAGCTGCTGGAGCTCGAGGAAGAAGAAGAGGAGGAAGAGGTCGTCGAGCTCGGGCTCGAGCAGGAGGCCAGGCTGACGAGGGTCATCAGGCCGAGAAGGGATAGAATCTTATGATTTCGCATGTTCATGCTCCTTTGTATCAGTCGTCGGCATCATCATAGACGGCAGAGGTTTCTTTGTAAAATGTTATCTTTTTCAACGATTCCCGAGGAAAACATTCCTTCTTGAAAACAATGCTCCTTCAAAACTATTTTCGAGCCAAACCCTGAGGTCGGATCAGCGAATTGCACAGGCTCTCGACCATCGTCTGCTCCGAGATCGACTCGTTGGAGAGAGAGAAGTAGAGGAGGTTGGCGAAGGCCCCCGAATAGAAGTGGACGAAGATCTCCGAATCGTCGGAATTCGCGGACCCTTCCTTCTCCAGAAGAAGGCGAAGCGCCCGGTTCATGAACTTCAGGTAGCACCAGTAGAGGGTCTTCGAGGAATCGTTCTCGAACGTCTTCCGAAGGATGGGCGAGCGCTCGTAGAAGAAGTGGACCGCCTTCGTCAGGAAGAGGCGGAAGACCTCCTCCCTGGTCTTGCCCTGGCGGAGGAGCTCCGAAGGGTTGACGGCCTGCCTCAGCTGGTCGGAGGCCTGGACGAAGATGCACTCCAGAAGCTCCTCCTTGTCGCGGAAGTTGTTGTAGAACGTGTTCTTGCTGACCATCGCCCGCGAGGTGATCTCCTGGACGGTGATGTCGTCCAGGCTCTTCTCCTGCAGGAGTTCGAGCAGGGCGCGGCAGAGGTCCCTTCGGCTGCGGATGACCCGAGGGTCGGAGAGATTTCGGTTGCGGTTCATGTTCCTCCTTTCTGTTGGATTAACGCTCAATATTATACTCATGTCCAATATTTTGACAAGAGTGCAACGGGCGACCACAAAAAAACGGGAGTCGTCCTCCCGTCTTTTCAGCGCCGGACCTTCTTCGGATCCAGCAGGTAGAGGATGCCGATCGTCTTGGGCCCGCAGTGCGAGGAGACGACGCATCCGGCGCGGGTGTGGTAGATCCTCTCCGGATCGAAGCGTTCCCGAGCCTTCGACAGCATGTATTCGTCCTCGCCCTCCATGTGTCCGGAATCGGTGACGAAGAGGGCGAAGGGATCGATGGCCGGAAGGTCTTCCTCGAATTCCTCCAGCTGGGCGTCGACGGCCCGTCGATAGCGGCCGCGGACCTTGCGTACGACCTGCAGCTTGTTGTCGATGACCTTGGCGACGGGATGAATGTGGAGGATGTGGGCGAGGTTCATCGTCAATCCCGAGCAGCGGCCGCCGCGGTACAGGTAGTCGAGGCGGTCGATGCAGAACTTCGCGGAGACATACGGAACCAGTCCTCGCACCTCCTTCGCGATCGCATGGACGTCCTTTCCCTCGTCGCGCAGGGCAGCCATCTTCAGGACCAGAAGGCCGGTGCCCGTCGACAGGTTCTGCGAATCGACGACCTCGATCCGTCCTTCGGGAAACGACTGGGCCGCCAGGAGGGCGTTCTGGTAGGTGGAGGAAAGTCCCGAGCCGATGCCCGTGAAGAGGACGTCCTCCCCGCGATCGATGTGGACGCGGAAGAACTCGATCAGCTCATAGACATTGAGCGCACCGGTCTTCGGCGTCGACTTGGACTCCTCCGCCTTGCGATAGACGTCCTCGCTCTGAAGGTCGATGCCGTCGCGATAATCGTGGGAATCGTTCGGAAATGAGACGTGGAGCGGAAGGATCTCGATCCGATGCCGCAGGACGAGTTCCGGGCTCAGGTCGCAGGTCGAATCGGCCAAGATGGCGATGGGATTCATGGCTTATACCTCCTGTTTGCGCAAGCGAAGCGAAGGACCTAGGCTTCCAGTTCTTTCTCCAGACGGCCGACGAGCTCCTCCATGCGAGAGACGACGGCCTCGAAGGGTTCCTTCGTCGTCAGGTCGACGCCCGCCTTGCGGACTTCCTCGATCGGATAGTCCGATCCGCCCTGGCGAAGGAGGGAGACGTAGGCCTCGAAGGCCCCTTCCTTCCCCGCCTTGACGCGGGAATAGAGCTCGAGGGAGGCGGAAAAGCTGGTCGCATACTGATAGACGTAGAACGGCGTCGCATAGAGATGCGGGATATAGCACCAGACCAAGGGCTTGTAGACCTCTTCGGCGATGTCGATTCCGTAGTACTGTCGATAGAGGTCCGTCATGATGTCGGAGAGGACCTGGTAGTCAAGGACCTCGCCCTTCTCGACCTTCCGGCTGACGAGATACTCATATTCGCCAAACAGCGTCTGGCGGTAGAAGGTCGAGCAGATCTCGTCGATGGCCTTCTGGAGCAGGGCAATGCGGTCTTCCCTGGTCAGGTCTTCCCGTCGAAGGAGGTCGTCCAGGAGGTTGTGCTCGTTGAACGTCGAGGCGATCTCGGCGACGAAGATGGTGTAGTTCTGCTTCATCAGCGGCTGACTTTCATCCGAATAGAGCGTGTGGATGGAATGTCCGGACTCGTGGGCCAGCGTGAAGACATCCTCAAGCGTTCCTTGGAAGTTGAGAAGGATCATCGGATCGAGTCCGCCTCCACCGCGCGAATAGGCGCCCGTCGTCTTGCCATCCTGAGGATAGACATCGACCATGCCGTCGGCCGTCACTTTCCTGGCCTTGTTTCGGAAATCCTCGGGGAATTTCTCGATCGAACGGAAGAACATCTCCTTGCTCTGCTCGTAGGTGACCTTCGTCTTGCTCTGGGAGAGCGGGAGGAAGCGGTCGTAGGAACGATGCTTCTCCAGGTGAAGGGCCTTCCTCCTCAGCTCGTAATAGCGCTGGAGATGCTTCGCCCCCTCATGGGCGACCTCGACAAGGTTGTGGAAGACGCTCGTCGGAATCTGGTTTCCGACGAGATGCTCTTCCAGGATCGAGTGGTAGCCGCGGGCTTTCATGACCGCCAGCTGGCTCTGCAGCAGGAAGGAGTAGATCTCGGCATAGGTGTTCTTGTGTTCGTCGTAGTAGGTATAGAGCGCCTCGAAGACCTTTCGGCGATCCTCGGGATCCTTCTCCTCGGCGATCAAGGTCGTCCAGTTGCTCGTGGTGACGACGACGTCGCGTCCTCCGCTGAGATGGGCCGTCTTGGGCCGGTAGTCTCCCACCGAGAGCGTGGAGTAGAGGCTGTCCCCGACATCGGAGAAGGCCGAGTAGTGGGAGAGCAGGCGCTCCTTGTCGTCGGAAAGGACGTACTTCGCCCCGTCGAAAAGCTTGCGGATCTGGAAGTCGAACTGACGGTAGCTCCCGTTCCGGGCGAAGAACTCCTCCATGTGCCTCTGCCCCAGGGCGAGGATTTCCGGATCGAAGAAGGACGTCGCGCTCTCCAGCCGGCGGAGCAGGGAGATCAGCTCGTTCTCCTTGCCGACGTTCTCGACGTTGCGTCGGTCGAGGTCCGCCTTCGAAGCCGCATAGGCATAGAGACGATTGACCAGCTTCTCCAGCTCGACCTGTGCGTCAAAGTAGGCGCAGAGCTTCGCGTCGTCGGAAAGCGTCCCGCGATACGTCTCGAGGACGGGGATCCACCCGCGGAAGCGTTCCAGGTCCCGCCGATAGTCCTCCTCGTCCTTGTAGAGCGACGTCAAATCCCAATGTTCGTTCATCTTTCGGTCCTTTCGTGCCCTTCCTTCCAGGGAAAGGAAGGCCTTCGTCGACAAGATATGATAGTCAATCTCCGCCGAACTTACAACGCCGGGGCGGGTCCGGGGACAAGGAAAAGGCGGCCAGCAGGCCGCCTTCTACTTTCGGTTGTCGCGATGCTGGATGCTCGCCTCCACGAAGCCGCGGAAGAGGGGATGGGGACGATCGGGACGGGACTTGAACTCTGGATGCGCCTGGGTGGCCAGGAAGAAGGGATGCTCGGGAATCTCGATCATCTCGACGATGCGTCCGTCCGGAGAGAAGCCGACCGGAACCATGCCGTGTTCCACAAGCTCCTCGCGGTAGTCGTTGTTGACTTCGTAGCGATGGCGATGGCGTTCGTTGATCTTCTTGGCGCCATAGAGCCGATAGGCCCGGCTGTCCGTGCTCAGGACGCAGGGGTAGGAGCCCAGACGCATCGTCCCGCCGAGGTCCTCGACGTTCCTCTGCTCCGCCATGAGGTGGATTACCGGGTGCTTCGACTCCGGATCGAATTCCGTCGAATTGGCGTCCTTGTAGCCCAGGACGTCACGCGCGAACTCGATGATGGAGGTCTGCAGGCCCAGGCAGAGTCCCAGGAAGGGGATGCCGTTGGTGCGGGCGTAGCGGATCGCCTCGAGCATGCCCGGGATGCCACGGTCGCCGAATCCGCCCGGAACCAGGATGCCGTCGACGGAGGAGAGGAGGCGCTCGGCGCTCTTGGCCGTGACGTTCTCGGACTCGATCCATTCAATCTCGACCTTGTTGTGATAGTAGTATCCGGCCGCCTTGAGGGCCTCGTTGACCGAAATGTAGGCGTCATGCAAGGCCGTGTACTTTCCGACCAGGGCGATCTTGACGATCTCCTTCGAGGTCTTGATGCGGTCGACCATCCGCTTCCATCCGGCGAGGTTGGGCTCGGGCATCGGAAGATGGAGCGTCTCTCCGACGGCCTGGGCGAAGCGCTCCCGGTCGAGCTCCAGCGGCAGCTCGTAGACCGTCTCGACGTCGAGGTTGGGGAGGACATGGTTCTTGGGAACGTTGCAGAAGAGGGAGATCTTGTCGATGACGTGATCCGGGATCGGGTATTCCGAACGGCAGACGATGATGTCGGGCTGAAGCCCCATCGACTGGAGGCTCTTGACGGCCATCTGCGTCGGCTTCGTCTTCAGCTCCTGGCTCGCCTTGAGGTAGGGGATGAGGGAGACCATAACGATGCAGCAGTTCTCCTGGCCGATCTCATGGCTGAACTGACGGATCGCCTCGAAGAAGGGCTGGGACTCGATGTCTCCGATCGTACCGCCGATCTCCACGATGGTGATTTCCGTCTCGTCGGCCTTGTCGTTGCGATGGAATTTGCTCTTGATGGTGTTGGTCACGTGAGGAATGACCTGGACCGTGCCGCCGCCGTAATCGCCGTGGCGTTCCTTGGAAAGGACCTCCTCATAGATCTTTCCCGTCGTGACGTTGGAATTGCAATTGAGGTTCTCGTCGATGAAACGCTCGTAGTGTCCCAAGTCCAGGTCGGTCTCCGTGCCGTCGTCGGTGACGAAGACTTCGCCATGCTGGATGGGGGACATCGTACCGGGGTCGACGTTGAGGTAGGGGTCGAACTTCTGCATCGTGACCCGGTAGCCACGCGCCTTGAGAAGACGGCCCAGCGAGGCAGCCGTGATGCCCTTGCCAAGGCCGGAGATCACGCCGCCCGTCACAAAGATATACTTTTCCATCGAAAATGCCCTCCCTAGCCCTTGAGGCTCGCAAAATAATACTTGAGGATCGCCTGACGCGTGACGATGCCGATGAAGACGCCCTTGTCGTCGATGACGGGAACGAAGTTCTGACCCAAAGAGAGGTAGTAGAGGTCTTCCATGCGCGCCATGGAGTGGATGGGGTGGATGTCCCTCTCGCTGGTCACCTCCGAGATCGAGACGTCCTCCGCCATCTTGAAGTCCATGCCGTCATGGTCCTTGAGGTAGTAGAGGATGTCCCCTTCCGCGACCGTCCGCAGGTAATGTCCCTGCGAATCCAGGATCGGGATGGCCGTATAGTGGTGGTAGCGCAGCTTCTCGACCGTCTGGCGCAACGTAAAATCGTCCTGGACGTAGGCGACCTTGCTCTTCGGAAGTAAGAAAAACATTATGTTCATACGGGATTCTATCATAGTCAATCAGGAGACGGAGAATCAACCAGGAAGCGGAGGCCAAATCCTCTCCTCCTTCGATGCTTCTTTGAAACGAGATAAAATTGCTTATTCGTTTCTTTTGCAATTATCAAAATATTCCCGAGTCCTTCAATAACTGGAAATATTCTACAAATCGATTTTGGAATTGATCGAGTGAAAGCGTTACGCCCGCTTGCGTCCCTCCCGCGGAAGGGAAGGAGGCCCCCATTCCGAGGGGCTCCCTTCAAAATTCCCCTTCTTTGACCGTCGGACCCTCCTTCTCTTTTTGATATAATAAACGGCGTAACGAAGAAGGAGACGACATGGCTTATCAAGCGCTCTATAACAAATACCGCCCTCAGACCTTCGCGGAAGTGGTCGGGCAGGACAACATCGTCCAGACGCTGAAGAATGCGATCCACGAGGACAAGATCGCCCACGCCTATCTCTTCTGCGGTCCCCGCGGAACCGGGAAGACGACCATGGCGCGGCTCTTTGCCAAGGCCCTCGACTGCCAGAAGGGCTTGGGGGAGCAGTGCCTGGCCTGCGATTCCTGCCGCGCCATCGCCGCCGGAGAACATCCGGACGTCGTCGAAATCGACGCCGCCTCCAACTCCTCCGTCGACTCGGTCCGGCAGCTGATCGAGAACGTCTCCTATCAACCGATCCTCTCGCGCTACAAGATCTACATCATCGACGAAGTCCACAACATGTCGACGCCCGCCTTCAACGCCCTGCTCAAGACGCTGGAGGAACCGCCGGACTTCGTCGTCTTCATCCTCTGCACGACCGATCCCCAGAAGATCATCCCGACCATCCTGTCCCGCGTCCAGCGATTCAACTTCTCCAAGGTCACCAAGAAGGACCTCGTCTTCAACCTCGAGCGCGTCCTCAAGGCCGAGGGCATCGAATACGAGGAGGAGGCCCTGGAGGCCATCGCCACTCTGGCGGACGGCGGCGTCCGCGACTCCCTCTCCCTCCTGGACCAGCTGGTCTCCTACTGCGACGGGAAGATCCGGAGCGAAGACGTCGACGAGCTCTTCGGCCTGCTCTCGCGGAAGGACGAGATCCAGCTCCTTTCCCAGATCGAGAAGAGGGAGACCGCCCTCCTCCTGAAGACGGTGCGGGAAAAGTACCAGGGCGGAATGAACGTCCTTCGCCTTCACGACGACCTGATCGACCTCTACAAGGACCTCCTGATCCTCAAGGCGACCAGGGAGCCCTCCCTGATGTCCAAGCTGACAAAGGAGGAGGCGACGCCCCTCCTCTCCCTGCCCTCGACCGCCCTGCGCTCCCATCTCGACCTCCTGATCCAGAAGCGGCGGGACTATCGCTACGCCGATTCCCTTCTTTCCCACCTCGAGCTGACGCTTCTGGCTCTGACGCAGGAGGAGGAATTCGCTCCTGCCGCCCAGTCCGTCCCTGTGCCCCGAAAGGAAGAGGAAAGGGAGGAAGTCCCTCCCACCTCCGCCGTCGAGATTCCGTCCTCGCCCAAGGAGAAGAGGAAGGAAAACAGACAAGAGGAGGAGAAGGCGTTCATCCAATACACGATGAAGGACATCCTCAACCTGATGAACCAGAACAACAAGGAGGAGAGGCTTTCCGTCGCGGCCAAGTGGAACAAGCTCCAGGACCTCTTCTTCGAGGAGCGGGGATATCGCGCCAAGGCCCTGTACAACGCCAAGCTCCGCCTTGTCGCCCTGGACGTCCTCGTCCTGACCTCTCCGGTCCTCTCCGACCTCGAAGTCCTGAAGGACCTCAAGGAACAGGAGAAGCTGCGCCAGCTGACAAAGGAGGTCTTCGGCAAGGAATACGACGTCCTCGCCATTCGGAACGAGGAATTCTATGAGGCCTTCGGCCTCTACAAGGGGCAGACCGAGAAGACGAAGGAAGGCTGCCAGATCGACTTCGGAAGGACGAAGGCCGTCAAAGGCTCGACCGCCTTCTTCCAGGAGCTGATGGCCGACGAAGCCAAGAAGGAGGACTAACGAACATGCCCGACGATTTCGACGATCAGACGAAGAAGGCCGCCAACCTCGCCGCCATCCAGGACAAGGCCCGGGAATTCCAGGCCCTTTCCAGCGAACTCTCCAACAAGACCTACCAGGGATTCAGCCAGGGAATCTCCATCACGATGAAGGGAAACCACGACGTGATCAGCGTCCATATCGACCAAGGATTCTACGAGACCAGCGGAAAGGGGACGATGGAACGCGCCATCCACCGCTGCCTTGCCAATCTCAACAACGCCATCAACGCGGACGTGGAAAAGCTGCAGAAGGACATGCAGCAGCAGCTGCTGGAGCTTCAGATGCACAATGGAACCTATTAAGACCGTCGAAGAGCTCGCACGCAGCTTCCGGAAGCTTCCCGGCGTCGGCAGCAAGACCGCGGAACGCCTGGCCTATGCGACGCTCCACCTGACCAAGGAGGAGAAGGAACGCTTCATCCTCGCCCTGACGGACGCCCGCGACAAGGTCACGAAATGTCCCCGCTGCGGCTTCTTCTACGAGGAGCGCTGTCCCCTCTGCAGCGATCCGACCCGCGATCGGAAGACCCTCCTCGTCGTCTCGGACAGCAAGGACATTCTCGCCATCGAGAAGACGAAGTCCTTCCACGGACTCTACTTCACGCTCGACGGCCTTCTCTCCCCGCTGAAGAACAGGACGGCCGAGGCCATCGGCGTCGACCGGCTCGTCGAACGGGTCCGGGAAGAGAAGGTGGAGGAGGTGATCCTGGCCCTGGGGACCGACATGGAGGGGGAGACGACCCGCCTCTACCTTTCCAACGTCCTCGCCCCGCTTTCCGTCAAGGTCAGCCGCCTCGCCTACGGCATTCCCGTCGGGACGCATCTGGAATACCTCGACAACCTCACCATCGCGCAGTCGATCCAGTTCCGGGTCGGCATGGACAAAGGAGAAGACCACCATGGCTAAGGGACTTTTCGTCACGTTCGAAGGAGGCGACGGTTCGGGAAAGACGACCGTCATGGAAGAACTCGAACGACGCCTCTCCCGGCGCCGGATTTCCTTCCTCCACACCCGGGAACCCGGAGGGAGCGTCATCGCCGAGGAGATCCGGAACGTCATCCTGGACCGAAAGAACACGGCGATGGACGAGAGGACCGAAGCCCTGCTCTACGCCGCCTCCCGAAGGCAGCACTTGATCGAGATCGTGCTTCCGGCCCTCCGACAGGGTCAGCTCGTCCTCTCCGACCGCTACCTCGATTCCTCCCTCGCCTACCAGGGATATGCCCGGGGCATCGGCATGGACGAGGTCTACGCCATCAACCTCTTCGCCACGGAGAAGATTCTTCCCGACCTGACCTTCTACCTCGACCTGAGCCCGGAGCAAGGCCTGCTGCGCATCGCGAAGAACCGCGACCGCGAAGTCAATCGGCTGGACCTCGAAAAGGAGAACTTCCATCGGAAGGTCTACGAAGGCTATCAGATCCTTCTGAAGAAATATCCCGATCGAATCAAGAGAATCGATGCCACGAAGAGCGTGGAGGAGGAGGTCGACGAAATCGAAGGCATCTTGCTCAAGAGGATCTCAAGTTGATGGACAAGGACACCTTCCTGGCCCACGAAGGAAAGCTGGCGAAGTTCTTCCTCAATTCCCGCAGGCAGAACCGCCTTTCGCATGCGTACCTCCTGACGGGAGAAGGGGGCGCCCCGCTCAAGGACGTCGCCCTCTTTCTGGCGAAGTCCCTCTCCTGTCAGGAGGGCCTCCTCGCCTGCGGAGAGTGTTCCTCCTGCCAGCGCTTCGAGAAGGGAATCCATCCCGACTTTCGCCTCATCGACGGCAGCGGACCCACCATCCGGAAGGAGACGGTCAAGCAGCTCCTGGAAGACTTCTCCCTCTCCGCCCTCGAGAAGGGCCACGTCCTCTGCTACGTCGTGCACGAAGTCGACAACATCACGGAGGAGGCGGCCAACGCCCTCCTGAAGTTCCTGGAGGAGCCGCGGGAGGGACAGGTCGCGTTCCTCACCACCTACAATCCGACGCGCGTCCTGAAGACCATCCGCTCCCGCACCATCCTCCTCTCCGTGGAGCCCCTGGATTCCTCCTCCTTCTACCACCAGCTGCTCTCCGAACCCTTCTCCGACGGCAAGGGAAAGGAGATCCCCCTTTCGGACGGGGCTCTCTTCTTCCTCTCCCGTTCCTTCACCTCCCGAAGCGAGATCCAGGCGATGCTCCAGGAAGACGATTCCTTCGCCTTGGGATACGAGGCGGCCGAGATCTTCCTGACCGAGCTTTCCCGCTCGCCCAAGGGGGCCGGCATCGCCCTTCTGGAATGCACGCAGCGAATCAAGGATGCCAAGTGCTATAATTGGATGTATCGGACTCTTCTCTGCGTCTTCCAGGAATCCCTCTTCCAGGGCGACACGTCCCAAAGCCCGTTCCGCGAGATCACCCGGAGCCTTGCGAGGCATCCGCGGGCCATCATGGGCGGCATCGCGATCCTCCAGAAGGCCCTCCGCCTTCGACAGATCAACCTCTCCCCGACCGCGCTCTGCGCAAGACTCGTCCGAACCATCAGCGAGGAGTATTGACATGCGTACATCCCTTTTAGGCATTTTCCTGGATTTCCAAGGATTGAAGTTCTATCAGACCAACAAGGACATCGAGGTCGGCTCCTACGTCGCCGTCCAGACGGAACACGGTTCCTTCCTCGCGAAGGTCGAGAAGATTCGGCCGGCCACGGAGGAGGAGATGCAGGGCAAGGACTTCCTGACCCTCTTTCCGCCCATCCTCCGGATCGCGACCTTCCAGGACCTCGCCTTCCTCCGGACCAGCCTCATCAAGGAGCAGAACATCCTGGAAGAGTCCCAGCGACAGGCCGATGCCCTCCATCTGGAGATGAAGATGCTCTCGGCCCACCTCGACTGCAACGAGAACAAGGTCCTGATCACCTTCACGGCCGACGGAAGGGTCGACTTCCGCGAACTGGTCCGCATCCTCTGCGGCCTCTTCCGGCTCCGGATCGAACTGCGCCAGATCGGCCCGCGCGACCAGGCCCGGACCATCGGCGGCATCGGGGCCTGCGGCCTTCCCCTCTGCTGCACGACCTTCCTCAAGACCTTCGACGGCATATCCATCGCCATGGCCAAGAACCAGCTCCTGGCGATCAACATCCCCAAGCTCTCCGGAGCCTGCGGAAAGCTGATGTGCTGCCTCAAGTACGAGGACGCCGCCTATTCGGAACTGCGTCCCTCCTTCCCCAAGATGGGCGAGAAGATCCATTATCGCAACAAGGACTATGCGGTGACGGGCATCAACGTCCTCACCGATACCATCACCCTCCACGACGGTTCCAACTACGAGAACGTGAACCGGGAACAGCTCGAGAGGATGCGGAAGGGCCTCGACAAGGTCGAGGAGGCCCCCGTCTTCAAGGACATCAACTCCGGGGTCGACCTTTCCGGACTGGGCATCGTCGACACGAACAAGCGCATCGCCAAGATCAAGGAGAGCGAGGACCGTCGCCGCGAAGCCATCAACCGCGAAAGCACGAAGAACCGGAACGACCGGCGGAGGAACAACGCCCCGTCCCGCCGCAACGACCACGGCCGTCAACACAACGACCGTAACCGCAACCGCCCCTTCTCCTACAGCCAGAACCGGGACAGCGGCTTCATCCCCGTGAGCCAGATCGCCGACAAGGAGGTCCTCTCCATCAAGGGACACGTCAAGAAGGAAGGCGATGAAAAGAAGTAAGCCGGTCTCCGGAACCGAAAGGCCCCGGCTTTCGCTGGTGACCACGCCGATCGGAAACATGGAGGACATCACCCTCCGCGCCCTCCGCGCCCTCAAGGAGAGCGATGCCATCTGCTGCGAGGACACCCGCAACACCAAGAAGCTCCTCGACCACTACGGCATCCGACCCTCGAAGCTCATCGCCCTCTACAGTCAGAACGAGGTCGAGGAGGCGAGGAAGGTCCTCGCGATGGCCCAGGAGAAGAAATGGGCCGTCAGCTACTGTTCGGACGCAGGAATGCCCGGCATCTCCGACCCGGGTGCCCTGCTCCTGAAGGTCTTCCGGGATGCCGACGTCCCGGTCACACTCCTTCCGGGTCCGACCGCCTCACTCTCCGGGCTCGTCCTTTCGGGGCTCGACACGGCCGACTTCGCCTTCTATGGCTTTCCCCCGGCCAAGCCCGGAGCGAAGAGGAACTTCTTCTCCGCCCTCGTCCATCGCCAGGAGACCCTGATCTTCTATGAGTCCCCCCATCGCATCGCCGAGACTCTTTCGATTGTTCAAAGCGTCTTTCCTCCTGAGAGAAAAGGAGCTATCGTCCGCGAATTGACGAAAATTCATGAAGAAACCATCTCGGGAACTCTTTCCGAGCTCGCCTCTATCACGGATCTGCGTGGAGAGATCGTCCTCCTGATCGAGGGCGAGAAGGAGAGGACCCTCGACGAAAACGAGCTCGTCCAGGAGATCGACGGCCTCCTTTCCGCCGGGCTGAGCGCCAAGTCGATCTCCCAACGGCTCGGAGAAAAATACCTCCTTCCGAAGAAGGAGGTCTACCGTCGCGTCCTCGAGAGGAAGAAGTGATCAGTCGTCGAGCGGGCGGCTCGCCTGCTTGTTGTGAATGCGGACCAGCTCGTCCTGGATGGCCATCTTCCGGACCAGGAGCCGGACGATCTTGTCGAGGTCGCTGTTGCTGCGGTAATCGGCCATCGCCATGAAGTCGACGCGGTTGTCGTCGAAGAGCTGCTTGGCCTGCGGCATCTTTCCCGGTGCGTAGACGGCGATGGAGCACCCGCCCTTCTCGCGGACGAGCTTCATGCAGGGGACGTCCGTCAGCCCGTCGGCGATGTAGATCATGTTGCGGAAGGGGACGATGCGCTCGCTGTCCGGGGTCGGCTCGTTGACCTTCTGGTTCTCCGAGATGTCGAGGACGCCCTTGTTGATGCGGAAGAGGAACTGCGTCTTCGTCGTGTAGTTCACGACGCTCTTGGGCCAGACCGCCTTGTCGTCGACGTAGAGGAATTCGCAGGCGAAGACCTTCTTGAAGTAGGGGTAGATCTCGGATCCTTCGATGATCTCACGGTTTCCCGACGAGATGACGTAGTGCTCGATGCTCACCCCGAGTTCCTTTCCGAACTCGTCGATGCGCGGAAACCAGTTCGTGACGCCGGGGAAGTACTGGATCCCCTTCCCCATGGAGACGAAGGCCTCACGGTTGATGGGAAGGTTCTTCTCCTTGGCCCACTGGATCATCTGGTACATGTAGACCAGGAGGGGATCCATGTGGTGCTTTCGCGAGAAGCGGTTGCATTCCTCCCAGAACTCCTGGGGGTGGATGTTGAGGGACGGGATGAAGGTGTAGTTCTGCATGTCGGTCGTGCACAGCGTCTTGTCGAAATCGTAGAGAAGGGCGATCTTCGTTTTCTTTGCCATGTTTCTCACCTCGTCAGTGCCGTCGTTGGATTTCCTCCATTATATCAGAAATCCGTTGTGCTTTTTGACAGCCATCTTTCTCGCTCTCCTTGGGGTGGAGGAAAAGGGACCTCTTCTGCCGCTCCCAAAGGAGAAGCGGCGTACTCCTCCCGGGGCGGAAGAACTCCTCTCGGGGACGAAAAAAACCGATTCTCTCTTGAAGAAGGAGGAGAAAAAGAGTATATTACCTGTTGCCTTGTCGGTATCTCCGCCAAGGTGGGAAAGTCGAGGAGGACTCTGAAGATGAAGAACGACATCCATCCGAAATATTATCGCACCAAGGTGACCTGCATGACCTGCGGCAACACCTTCGAGACGGGTTCGACCCTTCCGGAGATCAAGGTCGATACCTGCTCCCACTGCCACAGCTTCTACACGGGCAAGCTGACCTTCGCGGCGGACACGGGCCGCGTCGCCAAGTTCAACCGCAAGATCAAGGACAGCGAGGCGAAGAAGGCGCAGAAGTAGGCCTTTTCCGATCGAAACGTGCAACAGGGTCGCTCGGGCGACCCTTTTTTGCGTTCCCGAAATCCCCTCGCCTTCGCCTGTGCTATAATGCTGTTCAAATGAACACGAAAATCGAAAACCAGTCGCCTCTCCACGAATCGGGGGAGGACTACCTCGAGAAGATCCTGATGCTCTCCAAGGAAGGAAAGAGCTGCCGCAGCGTCGACCTGGCCGCCGCCTTCGGGTATTCCCGGCCCGCGATTTCCCGCGCCGTGCACCTGCTGTGCCAGAACGGATACCTCGACGTGGGAGAGAAGGGCGTCCTGCTCCTCACTCCCGAGGGAAGGCGGCGTGCGGAGAACACCCTCAACCGACACAAGATCCTGACCCGGCTCTTCGTCTCCCTGGGCGTCGACGGCGAAATCGCCGAGACGGACGCCTGCCGCATCGAGCACGTCCTCCACGAGGAGACCTTCCAGGCCCTGGCATCCATCCAAGCCCAGAAAGATGAACGTTCCTGACCTCTACCGCCTCCTGAAGGCCCACGGCGTCGAGGACGTCCTGCGCCACTTTCCCGTCCGCTACGAATCCCTGCTTCCCTGCGGAAACGTCCAGGCCCCCAAGGACCACGAGCGCTTCGTCCTGCGCGGATATCCCTTCCAGGTCAAGTCCGTCACGGCACGCGGCACGAGCATCGTCCGCTTCCGCATCAAGTCCGACGTATCCAACCTCCCGGCGCTCCTCTGCAACCAGGCCTTCTACCTCCCCAAGCTCTACAAGGGCCAGGAGCTGCTTTTCGTCATGAGCTATTCCGAGGCCAGGAAGGCCTACCTGGTCCTCTCCATCCACGACAGCGAATCCTACTTCGCCCAGACGGGCATCCGGCCCGTCTACAGCCTGCCCAAGGGGATCAGCCAATCCTATTTCTCGAGTTACCTGCGAAAAATCCTGATGCCGGGTGGCGAGGCCGACGACGTCGCCTCTCCCCTTCCCGGGCGCCTGGTCGAGAAGTATCGCCTGATGAAGGAGAAGGATGCCTTCCGGGCGGTCCATTTCCCGCGGACGGACGAGGAGCTCCGGCGGGGGCTCCGGGTCTTCAAGTACGAGGAGGCGCTCAGCTATGCCGTCCGTTCCCTGATGCTCCGAAAGAAGGCCGAGGGAAGAAAGAAAAGCGTCTCCCTTCCCATCGACCACCGGAAGATCAACGCGAAGATCAAGAGCCTTCCCTACCACCTGACGCACGACCAGGTCGTCGCCATCCGCGAGATCGTCCTGGACATGGAGGGGAGCAAGGTGATGTACCGCCTGCTCCAGGGGGACGTCGGGACGGGGAAGACCATCGTCTCCCTCCTCGCCCTCTACGCCAACGCCCTTCGCCACCGCCAGGGCGTCCTGATGGCCCCGACCTTCGAACTCGCCAGCCAGCACTACAGGAACGCCCTCTCCTTCTTCCAGGAGACGGGGCTCTCCGTCGCCTTCCTCGCCAGCGGAGTGGCGCTGAGCGCCAAGGAGAGAAGGGAGATCCTCCGGCGACTTCGGGAAGGGGAGGTCTCCGTCCTCGTCGCCACCCACGCCGCCCTGTCCGAGAAGATCCAGTTCCAGGACCTGGGCCTGGCCATCATCGACGAACAGCAGCTCTTCGGCGTCCGACAGAGGGATCAACTCCTCCAGAAGGGAGACAGCGATCTCCTCATGGTGACAGCAACGCCAATCCCACGCACATTGTCTCAGGTTGTCAATTCAGATATCGACGTTTCTACTTTGGAGCAATATCCATTTGGAAAACGAAATGTAAAGACGAAAGTCATTCGTTCGACCGATCCGATCCTCCACCAGGCCATCGCCAAGTGCCTCGCCGTCGGGCGACAGATCTTCGTCGTCGCCCCCAAGATCGAGGGCGAGGAGGGGAGAGCCTCTGCCGAAGCCATCCATCGGGAGATGGACGAACGCTATCCCGGGGAATGCCAGCTTCTCCACGGGCGGATCAAGAAGGACGAGCAGAAGGAGATCTATCGGCGCTTCCTCTCCGGTGAGAAGAAGATCCTCGTCGCCACGACCATCGTCGAAGTCGGCATCGACGTCTCGAAGGCGGCCCTGCTCGTCGTCTACGACGCCAACTGCTTCGGCCTCTCCAGCCTCCATCAGCTGCGCGGCCGGATCGGGCGCTCCGGCGACTTTGCCCTCGCCCTGCTCGTCTACGACGGATTCGACAAGGACAGCCAGGACAAGCTGGACTTCCTCAGCCGCTGCGACGACGGGTTCCGCATCAGCGAATACGACCTCTCCATGCGCGGCGCCGGCTCCTATTCCGGCGAAAGGCAGTCGGGGCAAAGCGAGCTCCAGGTCTGCAACTTCGTCAAGGACTTCAAGATCTTCTTCGCCGCCAAGGAGGACGCGGCGGAGATTCTCCGAAACGCCGAGGAAGAGGAGAACGCCCGCTATCTCCGCCTCCTCCCCAAGGAGGAGACCAACCTCATCTGACCCCCTGGGACAGGCCCTTCCTTTCGATGAGACGTTTTCGTCTCTGTCGACAGGTCTTTTTTGCTATGATATATATTCGTAACAAGAAATGAGGTGTTTGCCATGATCGAATTAGCCGTGGACATGATGGGCTCCGACAAAGGCCCCGAGACGCTGGCCCAGTCCGTCCTGAAATATGCCAAGGAGCATCCGGAGGTCTCCTTCACCTGCTTCGGCGACGAGAAGGTCCTCCTTCCCCTCCTGCAGGGGAAAGAGCGCATCCGCGTCGTCCACACGACCGAGATCGTCCCGATGGAGGTCAAGCCGCTCGACTTCCTCCGCCGGAGGGATTCCTCGATGTACAAGGCGATCGAAGCCGTCCAGGAGGAGCGCTGCCAAGGCGTCGTCTCGGCCGGCTCGACCGGAGGCTTCATCTCGGGCGCGACGATCCTTCTCAGGAACATCGAGGGCGTGACGAGGGCGGGGCTTTGCGCCGCCTTCCCGACGCTCGACCCGCGCAAGGCGGCGGTCATCCTCGACGTCGGCGCCAACAACGTCAACACGGGAGCCGACCTGGTCTGCTTCGCCAAGATGGGCACCATCTACGCCAGGGAAGTCCTCCACGTCGCCCGTCCGACCGTCTACACCCTCTCCAACGGCATCGAGGAAGGAAAGGGAACCGACGAAGTCGTCGACGCCTATCGGCAGATGAAGGAGACGGACTTCCCGGGATTCATGGGAAACACCGAGGCCCGCGAGGTCCTCGACGGAAAGCACGACGTCATCGTCACGACGGGCTTTGCCGGCAACATCCTCCTCAAGTCCACCGAAGGGACGGCCGCGATGATGAACAAGCTCATCAAGAAGGCCTTCCTCAAGAACCTCAAGACCAAGATCGGATACCTCTTCGCCAAGCCTGGGTTCCAGGAGATGCGAGAGAACATGGACTACAAGAAATACGGAGGCGCGATCCTCCTCGGCGTCAACGGCGTCGCCGTCAAGGGACACGGGAATTCCGATTCCTACGCCTTCTACAACGCCATCGACGTCGCCCGGCGGATGGTCGAGGCCCGCATCGTCGAGAAGATCGGGAGCATGCAGAATGATTGACGGGCTGTCCTCCGTTCTGAAGCAGTTCTCCATCGAGCCGCACGACATCTCCCTCTACGAGACGGCCTTTACCCACGCCTCCTATACCAACGAGCATCCCGAGTGCCCCTCCTACGACCGGCTGGAATTCCTGGGCGACGCCATTCTGGACATGGTCATCGCGGAAGAGCTCTACCGCCGCTATCCCGAGATGGATTCCGGTGCGATGAGCAAGGCCCGCTCCGTCCTGATCGAAGGCAAGACCCTGACCCAGTTCTCCGAGGAACGCTTCGGCTTCGCCCCCTTGGTCCGCTATTCGGTCGGCGAGCGGGGGAACACCCGCTTCCACCGCCACATCGACGAGGACATCTTCGAGGCCTTCGTCGGCGCCTGCTACCTCGACCAGGGATTCGCCTTCGTGCGCCGCCTCCTCATCGACGTCTACGCCCCCTTGCTTCCGGACCTCCTCCGCCGGATGGAGGAGTCCGATCCCAAGACCAGGCTCCAGGAGCTTCTCCAGAGCAACATCGAATACATCCTGGTGGAGCAGAGCAACCTCAATTCCCCCGACGTCTCGTATCGCGTCAACGCCCAGATTCAGGGAACCGTCCTGGGGACGGGCGTCGGACACAACACGAAGGAGGCCGAGATGAACGCGGCCAGGGACGCCCTTTCCAAGAGAGTAGGTGAATAACATGGGACTGATCAATTTTCTGAAGCAGAAGTTCTCCCGCTGGAAAGAGGAGAAGAAGAAGGACGAGCCCAAGGAAGAGGCCTCCGTCCCGGAAGAACAGGAGGATGGCGAGAAAGAGGAAGGCCAACCGGCCTCCTCCCTCCCCGCCCCCGTTCCTTCCGCAGAAGATCGGACGGCGGAAACCGTCCCTTCCTCCACGGCCCAGGTCCCACAGGACGAAGGCGAAGAAGAGACGGAGGAAAGGGCGCCGACGCTCCCCTCGGAATCCGAGCCGGAAGCGGAGAAAGGGCTCGAGGAAGAGGTTCTCCCCACCTTGGACCTCCCGGAGGAAGAAGAGGATCTTCCAAGGGATTTCCCGACGAAAGAGGAGGACGTTTCCCCTCTCGAGGAGAAGACCATCCCCGAAGCGGAAGGCAAAAAGGAGGAGACCGTCCCTCAAGGCGAATCCGCCCAGAAGGAGGAGCGCCCTCCGGTCGAAGAAGAGATCGTCTTGACGAATCAAGCCCACGAAGAGGAAGGAACTTCCACAGCAGAAATTCCTTTGCAGGAAAAGGAAGCCGAATCCTTCGAGGAGCCGAAGGAAGTCGAATCCATCCCCGAAGAACCGAAACAGGATTCCTCTCTCGTCCCCCCTTCTTTCGGCCCTTCGGAGGAAGCGGCGATTCCCCAGAAGGAAAGCGCTCCGGAACCCGAGAAGGAAAAGCCGGACGCTCCCGCGCCCGAGGAGACCGAGGCCCAGGTCATGGACAAGTACATCGCCGGACTCGACAAGTCCCGCATGGGCTTCACCGACCGGATGAAGAAGCTGGCGGCGCGCAACAAGGTCGTCAACCGGGAGTACTTCGACCAGCTCGAACGCATCCTCATCGAGGCCGACGTGGGCGTCGACCTCTCCCTGGAGCTCATCCGCGAGACGGCCAGCGAGGCCGCCCTGCAGAAGATCGAGAGCCCCGAAGCGCTCAACGACCTCCTGATCGACAAGATGTTCATCGGCTACGCCAACGAAGGCGGGTCCTTCAAGACCGACCTCGAGCTGGCGGCGGACGGACCGACGGTCGTCTTCATGTGCGGCGTCAACGGCGGCGGAAAGACGACGACGACGGCCAAGCTCGCCAAGAAGTACAAGGACCGGGGAAAGAAGGTCCTTCTCGTCGCCGCGGACACCTTCCGCGCCGGCGCCGTGGAACAGCTGACCTACTGGGCCCAGCGGGTCGGCGTGGACATCCTTTCCCGTCCCCTTTCCGATCCCGCCTCGCTCTGCTTCGACGCCCTGAAGAAGGCCAAGGAGGAGCGCTACGACCTCGTCTTCGTCGACACGGCCGGACGCCTCCAGAACAAGAAGGCGCTGATGGACGAGCTGAGCAAGGTCGTCCGCGTCATGAAAAAGGTCCTTCCGGAGGCGCCGCACGAATCCCTGCTCGTCATCGACGCCAACACGGGCCAGAACGGCATCGACCAGGCCAAGGTCTTCAAGGAATCCGTCCCGCTGACGGGCATCGTCATCACCAAGATGGACGGGACCAGCAAGGGCGGCATCCTCTTGGCCATCCGCAAGCAGCTCTCGCTCCCGGTCCGCTTCATCGGCCTGGGAGAGAAGATGCAGGACCTCGAGGAATTCGACCTCGACAAGTATCTCTACGGTCTCCTGATCGGAGACGAGGAGGAATGACATGGGCTCTTTCTTGATCTGGATCGTCGTGTGCCTTCTCCTGAACTCCTTCGTCTCCTTCATCGTCACGGCCCTCGGCGGAAACTACTACCTTGCGACGATGATCTGCTCCCTGGTCCTCGCCCTCCTGGTCGCCATCATGAACACGCGGGCCGACCGCCGTCATTTCTATCGCCAGCGCTTCTTCTGGGTGACGTTCCTGGCGACGGCCCTGGTCCTCCTGCTGCTGGACATGCTCCTCTTCGTCCTGCAAGGCTGAGATGGAACGGAAGGACATCCTGACGAGCAAGGAGCGCTTTTCCTCCCTGCTCCTGATCTACGGCCCCCTGCTCTCACCGACGATCCAGAGGCGGCTGGGCGACTTCTACCTCACCGACCTCTCCCTCAGCGAGATCGCCCAGAACGAATCCGTCTCGCGAAGCGCCGTCCAGCAGAGCATCAAGGAAGGGGAGAAGGCGCTCCTGGACTTCGAGAAGAGGCTCGCCCTCCTGAAGAAGGGAAGGAAGATCGCCTCGCTCCTGGAAAAGGTCGAGGCGGAAGAAGAGAAGTCGATTCGGGACGAATACATTCGACAGATCAAAGGAGAACTCGATTATGGCATTTGAGGCCCTCGGAGATCGCCTCGGACGGATCGTCAAGAAGATCCGCGGTCAGGCGACCCTCAACGAAAGAAACATGGACGAGATGCTCCAGGAGGTCCGGAAGGCCCTTCTGGAGGCGGACGTCAACTACGACGTCGTCACGACCTTCATCCAGGAGGTCAAGGCGGAAGCGCTGGGGCAGAAGGTCCTCGACAAGGTCTCTCCCGGCGACATGGTCGTCAAGATCGTCCACGACAAGATGGAGGAGCTTCTGGGCGACGGAGACAACGACGTCTGCTTCCGGATGGACGGCAAGCCGACCGTCCTGATGATGGTCGGCCTCCAAGGAACCGGAAAGACGACCTCGGCCGCCAAGCTTGCCCAGCTCTACGAACGGAAGAACCACAAGAAAGTCCTCCTGGCGGCCCTCGACGTCTACCGACCGGCCGCCATCGAGCAGCTCATCAACCTCGGCCGGAAGTGCGAACCCCCGGTCGAGACCTACTCCGCCCCCGAGAAGATTCCCCCGCAGATCGCCAAGGAAGCCTATCAGAAGGCCCTCTCGGAGCACTTCGACATCCTCCTCCTCGATACGGCCGGACGACTGGAGATCGACGAGCGGCTGATGGAAGAGCTGAAGGAGATCCAACGAGTCGTTCCCGTCGACGAGACGCTCCTGACGGTCGACTCCATGGTCGGCCAGAACGCGACCAACGTCGCCCTGACCTTCGCCAAGGAGATCAAGCTGACCGGCCTTGTCATGACCAAGCTCGACGGCGACTCGCGCGGCGGCGCGGCCCTCTCCATCAAGAAGCTCACCTCGCTCCCCATCAAGTACGCCGGCACGGGAGAGAAGATGGAAGACCTCGAGAACTTCCATCCGGACCGGATGGCCTCCCGCATCCTCGGCATGGGAGACATCGTTTCCCTGGTCGAGGAAGTCCAGGCGAAGATCGACGAAAGACAGGCCGAAAAGACGAGCCGCCGACTGATGAACGGCCAGTTCGACCTCACCGACATGCTCTCGATGATGAAGCAGATGAACAAGCTGGGCCCCCTGCGGAAGATCCTGACCATGCTTCCCGGAGCCCCGAAGCTTTCCGAGGACCAGGTCGACCAGGCCCAGCGGATGCTCAAGCGGACGGAGGTCATCATCAACTCGATGACGAGGGAGGAGCGCCGCAAGCCGGAGATGATCAAGAGCAACCGCAAGCTCCGCATCGCCAACGGCTCGGGGACGACGACCAAGGACGTCAACCAGGTCCTGGAGAGCTATCAGGCGATGCAGAAGAACCTCAAGATGATGAAATCCAACCCCATGCTCCTTCGACGGATGATGGGCGGAATGCGCTGAGGCGAGACCCGGAGAAAAGAACAAGCGAGGCCTAGGCGCCTCGCTTTTTCCATCGGCAGCACGAACGAGTCTTCGATAAACAACTTTATCTTTTGGCAACTGGTTTTCTTTCGCAATTTCGTTTTTTATCATCACTGTTCTTCTGATGATTGGCTTTTTGTTCCATTTTCTGGGATAATAAAAGGTACAGGAGGAAGACACCATGACGAAAGAACTCAAGAAAGTCCAGCTCGGCGACCTCGACATCTTGGCAAAGCTCCTTGTCGAGTTCTGGGAAAGCCAGTTTTCCAAGCCGAGCGAGAACGACATCCTGGAAGACATCCGGAGAATGATCGACCCGAAGGGAATCGGCCGGCTCCTGCTCCTCGACGGAAAGGTCGCGGGCTTCCTATACGTCAACGAGAAGTACGGATACGTCAACAACATCGAGTATCTCTACGTCCGCAAGGAATTCCGCTCGCAGGGACTGGCCTCCTTCGCCATCAAGGAGATCCAGAAGATCGTCCTCGCCCGCGAGAACGAGCGCGTCCAGATCGAAGTCGCCCCCTACAACACGAAGGCCCTTCGCCTGTACCATCGGCTGGGATTCCAGTCCATCGACACGATGACCCTGGCGACCTCCATCTACGGAAAGACGACGAACGTCCGCTTCGAAGGCCTGGACTTCTCCATCAATCCCTCCGAAGCCTTCGAGGAAGGAAAATAAAAAATCCGCGCCTCAGCGCGGAAGGAACTTCTTTCCCTTCTTCTTGGCCTCCGCCTCCTGGACGCTTTCGCCGGCCCTGCCGGAGAGGTAGTCCTCAAGGATCTGGCAGTCCTCGCGGGAATAGCGGCGCCGGTCGAAGAGGTCCCTCCTCCTCTCATAGGTGAGCAGGAGGCTTTCCCGGTGCCGGTAGGCCTTCACCGCCTCATGGTTTCCGCAGAAGAGGACGTCCGGGATCCGCTTTCCCTCGTATTCGACCGGATAGGTGTACTGGTTGTATTCCAGAAGGCCGTCGTCGAACGTCTCCTCCATCGTCGACTCCGCCCGAATCGCCCCCTTGAGCAGGCGCGTGACGCTGTCGCTGATGGCCATGGCCGGAATTTCGCCGCCCGTCAGGATGAAGTCCCCGATGGACAGCTCCTCGTCGACGTAGTCCGCAAAGCGGGCGTCGACGCCTTCGTAGTGGCCGCAGACCAGGAGGATCTCCTCCATCCGGCTCAGGCGGCGGGCATCTTCCTGGGCGAAGGACTTTCCTCGCGGCCCCAGGTAGATCTTGTGCGTCTGTTCCGTCGAATGGGCGCGCAGGCAGTCGACCAGAGGCTCCAGGCGCATCACCAACCCCGCCCCGCCCCCGATCGGATGATCGTCGACGCGATGATTCTTGTCGAGGGAATAGTCCCGGATGTTGACGACCTCGAAGGAAACGACGCCTTTGGCAATCGCTCTTTTGATGATGGAATTGTTCAGGAATCCATCAAAGAATTCCGGAAAGATCGTCAGGATGGTGATCTTCACTTGGCCAGGACCTCGCTCCCGAGCTCGGTCAAGTAGATCTTCTTCCCCTTCTTGTCGACCTCCTTCACGAAGAGGTCCTCCTTGAAGGGGATGTAGGACTTTCCGCAGACAAGGTAGTCCCCGGCCGGCATCTTGGTGACCGTCTCGACCGTGCCGTAGGCGTTGCCGGCGCTGTCGATGATCTCCATGCCGACGAGGTCGTCGTAGAAGTAGGTTCCCTTCGGCGCCCGGACGTTCTCGCGGACGACCCGTCCGATCATCCATTCGATCTGGTTGATGTCCGTAAAGCCCTTGAGGCCGATGATGGCGATGCGGTTGTCCTTCATCCGGAACGAGGAAACCTCGTATTCCTGCTCCACCTCGTCCTGGTCGAGGATGAGGACCTTCTTACCGACGGCGAAGCGGAGCTCCGGCTGGGAGGTCGAGACGGAGACCTTGAGCTGCCCCTTGATTCCGAAGGTGTTGACGATCTTTCCGATGTTCTTGACGGCCATGTTCTTCTTCCTTTCCGAAAGAAAGAGGGAGCGAAGCGCTCCCCTTTCCTTCTATTGCTGCGGGATTTCGAATTCGGGATGGTTGGCCTTGTAGTCCTGCAAGGTCTGGAAGCGCAGGTGGACCTTCTTCCGCATGTTCTTGATGGAGACGTTGAGGAGCGTGCGCAGGGAATCCGAGATGACGCCGTGGCGTCCGATCAGCTTTCCCAGATCCTCGCCATCGCAGAGGACCAGGTAGGTCTGTTCCCTCTTGGTCCGGTTTTCCGGCTTGTCCATCCGAGCGATGACGATCTTCTCGGGATTTCCGACGAGAGGTTCGACGAGGGAGCGGATATCCTGAGTGAGGTCGATATCAGTTCCTCCGGTCATCGTCACTTCGCCTCTTTCTTGGCCTTCCGGGCTTCGATCTTGGCGTCGACGAACTTCTTGTAGATTCCCTTCTTCGTGAGCAGGGTGCGGACCGAATCCGAGGGGATGGCGCCGTTGTTGAGCCACTTCAGGGCCTCGGCCTCGTCGATGGCGAAGTCATGGGTGCGGGGATTGAAGAAGCCGAGGTCGGCAAGGTTGTCGGAGCGGGGCGTCTTGCGCGAATCGCTGACGACGATGCGATAGCTCGGGAGAGCCTTTCTTCCGATGCGGGCGAGTCTGATCTTGACCATGTGATAAATCCTCCAAAGGTGTTTTCAAACGTTTCAACTATACCTTTTCTTCCACAGGCTGTCAAGTATTTTTCCTTGACAGCTCCTCGATTCTCTTCTCGGCTTCCTGGAAGTACCGCGCATAGGATCGGCGGCAGTATCGCCTCTCCTTCTTCGGCCTTGGCGCCTCATCGAAGCGATAGAGGCCGTTGACCCGGAGGAAGTCGATGAGCCCGAGGTGGATGGCATCCTTCGGGCAGAAAAAGGCGCAGCGGGAACAGAGGATGCAATGCGTCGAGAAGCGGACCCGCCCCTTCCTCAGGACGATGTTCCGGCTCGGGCAGTGCTGGACGCAGAGACCGCACTGGATGCATTTTCGATCGGCGAAGAACGTCTTTCCCAGAAGCGGACTCGCCTTCTGCTCCACGCGAAGGAGGAAGAGCGGAAGGCGGACGGGAAAGGGCGTCTTGGTCGCGAAGCGTTCCCGTCCATGGATTCTCCGGGCATCCAGGGGGATCAGGCGCTCGGCCGTCTGCCACATCCGATAGGCCATCCATTCGCTGTGCCGAAAGACCATGTCGTAGGGCATCAGGTAATGGAATTCTCCCGCGATCGAGTAGCCCTTCCTCCTCAGGATCGAGGAAAGCTTGGCCGAAGAGTGCCGATTCAGCCGGAGGTTCTCTCCCGAGGTCTTCAGGACGTAGATCGGCGCCTGCCTGGGAAGGGTCTCGAGCCTGCGGGCGAAGTCGAGGATCCACTTCGGCGCGTTGAAGGCGTGGATAGGGTAACCCAGGACGAGGACGTCAAAGGAGGAGAGGTCCTCTCCTCCCTCCTCGAGGTTCCAAAGAACGACCTCGTCCTCCAGGGACGAAAGGCAGTCCTTCATCTTCTCGAGGCACCTTCTCGTGTTTCCCGTGCCGGAAAAGTAAACCATGGCAACCTTCATTGGAAATCCCTCCTCCCGATGCAAAAGCCAGGCCTTTCGACCTGGCTTAGCCTTCGGGAACCGATGCTAGGCGACGACGACTTCGTAGGGCCAGATTCCCATCATGGAAGGAACCTCGATCACCGTCGTTCCGGCCTGGTGCGGCGTGATGACGATCTGCCACGCGCCGTCGACTTCCGCAAAGACGGCCGTCGCGATGCTCTCGTCCCGGCTGACGATCTCGTCGCCGGTGACCTGGAAGGGGCCCGAACCCGCAAGCTGGACGGAGAATCCCTTCTCGCCGTCGGCAAGGGCCAGGCTGAAGCGACCGTAGCACTCGCCTTCCCACAGTTCCTCGTATCCTTCCTGCTCGTCGATCATCATCAGCTTCGGCGTCTGGACGATCTGGACCTCGAAGGTCGCCGTGGTCGTCGCAATGCCATTGAAGGTGTAGGGGATGTGGATCTTGGTCGTTCCCGTCGTGCCGCCCCACGCCATGAGCGCGAGGTCGATCTTCATGCCGCCCTCCGGATTTTCCTGGAACATGGCGCCGAGGAGGTTGGGATCGTCGACCTGGATTTCGTCGCCCTCGATCTGGAAGGGACCCGAGACCAACGTCATCGCCGTGAAGACCGTCGGTTCCATGGCGGAGACGTCGATCGTGAAGCGTCCTTCGAGCTCCTCGCTGCCGATGTATTCGAATCCCGGCTGATCGTCGAATCCATAGACGACCGGCTCAGCGCCCTGTGTGGAGGAGCCGCCTCCCGTGACGTGGACGATGGCCGTTCCCAGACGCGGATTGAAGACGTTTCCAACATAGACTTCGCACGTCCCTTCCGTAAAGCCTTCCTCCTGCTCCGGAACATAGTAGCCGTATCCGTCCGTCGTGACGGAGACCAAGGAGCTGTCGGAAGAACCCGTGATGCGGAAGCTTCCGTTATGAGCGTCGACGGCCGTCTCCGGGGCATAGGAGACCACTTCGAGCGTCAGGTAGTCGCCGACCTTGAGCTCGTTGGGCTCTCCCGTGACGCCGCCTCCCATCCCATCGAGGTCCTCGGCGTAGATGTTCACCTCAAGGCTGGTGACGAAGGCGCCGCTGAAGTCGTAGAGAAGGGGATCGTCCGCGCTGTAGGAACCATAGATGATGTCGCCTTCGGAGACTTCGATGTCGACGCGATAGCCGTCGTCTTCGCTGATGGGAGCCTTGTTGACGTCGTCCCAGTGGTCGCCGTCGGCAAAGGCGACGGAGCCTTCCAGCGCCGTGATGTGGTCGTTCTCGTCGATGCTCAGGCGCAACGTGTAGGCATAATTATAGATGGAACCAGTTTCCCAGTAGGCAGCAATAGTATAAGTACTTCCGTTTTGCTGGAAGAGCGTGGCCTGAACATCTTCGGTAAAGACGTCGAAGATTTCCGTCTTCTGGATATCGGCGATGTCCAGGTAGCGATCCAAGGTCGTGCGGGCGATCTCTTCCGTCGTCGTATCGGCGCTGGTCGTATCCGAAATCAGCTGGCGTCCGATCGTGACTGTGCCGTCTTCTCCGCCGTTGACCGTATAGAAGATGTCGTCCCGGATGGCGGCGTACTGGAGATAGGTCTCGCTGTCGGCAAGGGTCGTGTAGACTTCGTCGACACCATAGCGCGTCGTGCGGACCCGGTTCTCGTATCCATCCTGGGTATTGGATTCCGTGAACGTGATCTCCTTGATTTCCTGAGAGAGGACTTCTTCGTTCAGATACTGCTGGAATTCCAGGAAGCTCTCCTGGACGTTCGTCGAACTCGAAGAAGAGGAAGAGGAGCTGGAAGAAGAGGAAGAAGAAGAAGAAGACGAAGGGGACGAAGAGGAACTGCTGGATGTTCCCGAAGAATCACCCGTCGACGAAGAGGAGGACGAGGAGGAAAGGGGAGAGGAGCTGGACGTTTCTCCGCAGGAGACAAGAGTGAAGAGAGCGAGGACTCCGAGGAGGGACAGCCGATGAAGTCTGTGTGTCATTTTCGATACCTCACTTATGGCATGGATTATAGAAAAACGGAAAAAACGTGTCACCGATTTTTTTCACTTCTCGTCCCTAGAACCCTGATGAACCGCTTACATTGTCCTCTGACGGCATAGTGAATCAATAAGGATAAGCCCTCCCCATGGAGATTGATATAATGAGTCGGTTTATCACGATGGGAGATTTTGAAATGAAAAGAAAAAACAAAACCATCGGACTGCTCCTGCTCTCCCTCCCCCTGCTCCTTCTGACCGCCTGCCAGACCGAGACAAGCAGCAGTTCCTCTTCCTCAAGCTCCTCCACGAGTTCCTCCTCTTCCAGCAGCTCCTCCAGTTCTTCCTCCTGGACGCCCGGCGAAGATTACCTCGAGGATGCCCAGCAGCCGACGACCAAGAATCCCCAGGGAAGGCATAGCGCCCTCAACACCCTGCGCCAGACGCAGGGGCAGGTCGGCTTCCCGACCCTTGGCGAGGCCAACATCCTCGTCGTCCCGGTGACCTTGGCCGATGCGTCCGACTATGCGCTGGGAAACTACCCCTTCTCCTTCAGCGCCTCGCTTCTGAACAACGTCGAAGAAGCCTTCTTCGGCGAGGGCAACGACATCGCCTCCGTCAAGGAATTCTATGCGGAGTCCAGCCTCGAGAACCTCTCTCTCGACGGAGTCGTCACCCCCGTCGTGACGCTGGAGACGACCCTGGAAGAGGCGCTGACGCAGATTGCCAGCGAAGGCATCGCCCCCTTCCTCGACAGCATGGCCAGCACCGTCTACGATTACTTCTTCGTCGACTCGACCCGCACCTACGATCCGGAGGACTTCGACAGCGACGACGACGGAAAGATCGACGGCATCTTCCTGGTCAATCCCTTCCTCAGCACGATCATCGCCTCGACGGACAACGAGACCCTCGACAGCCTGAGGACCGAATACACCCTCTCCGAAGGCGTCCTGTCCAGCCCCATCAACAGCCTCAGCTACGTCAGCGCCTATGACACCGTCATCACCAACGACTTCCTGCACACGACCTCCGACCCCGACTCCCACCTCTACGTCTCCAGCCTCGGAACGATGATGGGACTGGAAAGCTACGTCGATTCGGTCGGAAACCAGACGACGCAGACCCTGAGGACGCCTCTGGGACTGACGGACCGCATGGATGGCTACGTCGGAGACCACAATTCCTTCAGCAAGTATCAGATGGGATGGCTGACTCCCGAATTCGTGACCCCGGCCGACGTTCCGGACGAGGGGCTTTCCAAGACCCTCTCCAAGGGACAGAGCCTGGCCCTTTCCGCCTCGAAGGAAGGGCTCTATGGCGAATACCTGCTCCTGGACTTCTACGCCCCGACGGGTCTCGACGCTTTCGACAGCGAGAACCTCTACCTCTACGGAAGGTCCCTCTTCCAGGAGGCGGGAGTGCGGCTGTACGAAGTGAACTCCACCCTGGTCTACGGCGACGAGAGCGGCTACTATCCCACGGAAAGCCAGCCCGAGACCGATTCGGGACGGGTCTACGCCTACCGCCACTCCAACGATTCCGTCAACCCCCTGTCGGAATACGGCATCATCGACGACGAGCCCCTGATTTCCCTCCTTTCCGAGAGCGGATCCAACCGCCACATCCTCGACGCCAACGTCCCCCTCTCGGACGAGGACCTCTTCCATGAGGGCGACGTCTTCGGGCTGAAGCAGGGATACGACTTCTACAAGGACTTCGCCTTCGACAGCGGCGAAAGGCTCGGCCTTACCTTCGAGGTCACGGCCGTCGGCGAAGATTCCTGCACGATTCTCATCCGGAGGGCACAATGATGAAAAAGAACATCCTCTTCCTGCTTCCGACCCTTCTTCTTGCCGCCTGCTCCTCTCCTTCCCTTCCCCAGGTCGAAAAGACCCTGAAGGCCAGCGATCCCTCGACCATCCTCGAAGGGATGGCCACGCTCCTCTCCCATCCCCTCCAGATGGACGCGACCCTGACGACCGTCGACGGAAGCACGCTTCAGATCCAGGACCAGATCAGCTCCGACGTTCGGACGACGACCGTCTTCTCCGGCTCCGCCGTCGAGAGCCAGCGCACCTTCCTCCGCGACAGCCAAGGAGACGCGGACGAGCTCTATCTCAACATGCAGAACGAGATCGAGACCATCGCGTTGGACGAGGGGGACCAGGACCAGACCCCGATCGACTACGACGAGACCTACGGAAGTCCCTTCCAGATGATCGATGCCGACAACATCGGGACCTTCTTCACCGTCGAAAGCGCTCAGGAAGGATACCAGATCCTTCCGACTCCCAAGGGAAAGAGCGTCCTCGCCACAAGTCTGGATTCCTTCTATCCTTTCCAGGAAAACGAAGTCTGGGACAGCGTCAGCGTTCGTTCCTATGCCGAAAACATCCGTTTTGCGGCAGACGGAAACGGCACGTTGACTTCCCTCTCCTTCGACCACGTCAAGGAAGACGATTACGGTGGAATGGCCGAACACTATGAGGTCGAGGTCTCGGCCATCGATTCCGTCACGAGGCTCAGCCCCGTCACCTCGACGCTGACCGCCGAACAGGAGACGGCCCTCGCCAACGTCTTCACGACCCTCGGAAGCCAGCTGGCCACCGGCAACTTCACCCAGAGCGTCACCATGACGCAGGCGGCGACTTCCTATCAGAACTACTATGACCTTCCCTATACCGGAAACGTCGAGGACGGCCTCGGCCTGATGCTCTCCTCTGCCGCCCTCAGCGACGGCAGCAACAGCGTCTACACGGGCCTCGGCTACGGCTATCGCGGCGCGGAGGAGACCGGCGACCTCGAATTCGGATATTGGGCCATCGGCGTCACCCCAGCCACGGAACAGTTCGGCATGGTCAGCAACGAGTTCTCGACTTCGATCGAGGCGGCCGTCCCGACTCTGGGAAGCTTCAGCACGGACTTCTTCTCCACGACGGACGGAGTCACCTACGAGTTCCGTCCCTCCTCGCTCCCGTTCTACAATCGGGAATTCGCCATCGAGATCATGACCGGTCTCCTTGGCGTCGGAGACTACCTCTCCCACACCTCTTCCCAGTACTACCTGGACGACCTGACGGCGATGTCCTTCGACTTTGAGCGCGTGCGCATCAACATCGCGGACGCGAGCAATCCGGTCTTCACCCTCTACTACCGCGACCCCAACGGTCAGCTCTGCACGACCCAGACAAGATTCTCCGACTTCGGAACGACGGACCTCCAGACCCTCGGAGGTGACCTCGCCACGGCGGTCGACATCGCCATCCTCAACCTCTTTGGTACGGAAGGAGAAAACGCATGAAAAGAAAGATGATCCTTCTGCCCCTCTCCTTGCTCGCCATCGGCATTCCCACCCATTCCTCCCTGGTCCTCCCCGCGGCCAAGAAGCAGCCCTCCCTCTTAGCGGAGAACACCGCCGGGACGATCCTCTCTTCGCTCCGGGAAGGGTTCCACGTCGAAGGAAGCTACCGCCTGACGACATCCTATCCGGAAGGATACGAGAGCTACGACAGCGTCTCGACGGGGAGCTTCGCCCAGGACTACGGCTTCATCGAAAACGGCGACGGCACCCAGAGCCGCGCGGCCCGCATCTACTCGGGAGACCAGGGACAGGTCTACTTCGAAGGCGAGGACCGCTATGCCAAGTACGAGGTCCTCTCCCCGGACAACACGGTCGAGACCCTCGACTACGGCATCCTGGGAATGAACGTCATCTTCAACGAAGCCTTCCGCAATCCCTTCGACTACGTCCTCGAGGAAGACATCGGCTCGGACCTCTCCCTGGATACGGAGAAGGCTTCCTTCGTCCTCTCCTCGCTCACGGGCATCGACCGGGCCGTCTCCGAGGCGTCCTTCGTCCTGGAAGAGGATGAGGTCGTCGGCATCGATTTCACCCTGCCGGACAAGCAGATGGGCCTTGCCACCAACGACGGCTTCCTCACCGTCCTCTCCTCGATGGAAGTCGAGCTTTCCCTCGACCAGGACGTCCCGGCCTTCGCCCACCTCACGCCGAGCACGAACGACAACGCCGACCTCGCGACCGCCCTCCAGTCCTTCGGCGACAACTACACCGTCGTCTTCCGCTCCAACGGACTGGCAAACGAGAGCGCCCTCTACGTCACTTCCGAAGGCATCTACTACCAGCAGAACGCCTATGAGAGGGGACCGCGCAACGGCGACGTCTTCTACGCCTCCGAGGACGGGATCTATCGAACCTATCAGGTCGAGAACGGTTCCCTCGTCCGCGGCGGCATCTCCGCCACCTCTCCCGTCAGCCAGTACCTCAACGGGCTCTTCAGCATCAGCCCGGCCCTCTTCGTCGACAAGGGAGAGGAGACCTATTCCATGATCGAGGAGGCGACCGCCTACGGGGCCGGATCATTGCTCCCGGCCGCCTACGACACCGGGGACGGAAACGGCCTCTTCGCCTCGATCCAGCTCAGGGACCGGCGCGTCAAGAGCGTCACCAGCCTCATCTCCAGCGCCAGCCTGGTGACCTTCGTGATGGACTTCTCCGACTACGGGACGACGACCCTTCCGGCCTTCGTCGACATCGAGAATCTCTAAGGAGGAACGAACATGAACAAGAAAACAGCCTTCCTCTTCCTTCTTCCCGCCCTCTTCCTCGCCTCCTGCGACACGACCTCTTCCACGTCCTCTTCGACGAGCTCTTCCTCCTCTTCCTCCTCGTCCTCCTCGTCCTCGTCTTCCTCCTCTTCGGCTCCGGAAAGCCTCACCAAGGCCCTGAACAGCCTTCGCAAGAACAATCATCAGGTCGACATCGACTCCACCGTCCGCGTCCTCCATCCCAACGATCCGTATTCGATCGACCTCGAGATCGCCACGGAAGAGACCATCGTCCAGAGCTACGACAACGGCGAGCGGGGCTATCGGGTCGAAGGACAGAGGTCCAGCAGCAACCTCGACAAGGAGACCGGCGAGCCGATGGAGGGCGGAACGACCGTCTATCCGATCGCGACCCAGGTCATCTTCGAGGATCCCGACACGGGACTGGCCTACAGCGAATACCTCAACGTCGACAACACCGTCACCCTCTCCCTGCCCTCGAACCAGGACAGCGAGACGGGCGTCTATGATCCGGTCGTCTTCGACTCCGAGTTCCGCAACCCCTGGGACTACGTCGAGGTCTCCGACCTCTCCTACGGCGAGGACGGCAACATCCACCTCGACCTCGACAAGGCCGAGTTCCTCAAGGAGTCCTACGGCCTGACGTCCGTCAACAAGGTCGAGGACTGCATCGTCAGCCTGAACTCCGACGACGAGATCGCCGCCGTCCGCTTCACCATCGACGACATCGACAGCGGGTCCTTCGTCCGCGAATCGACCCTCGACCTGACCTACTCCCTCCACGGCGAGGCCAAGGTCGACCACGTCGTCCCCCTGACCAACGACAATCCGGAGCTCGCCACGGCGCTCTCCGCCCTCGCCACGGCCAAGAACTTCACCTACACCAAGACCCTGACCAACCTCAGCGACGGATCCACGAAGAAGACGACGGGCTACTACGACCGGGAGAACGGACTCGTCTACTTCCATCAGGGCGAGCAGGACGGGATGTACACCAACGGCGACGACTACGACTACGTCGCCGCTCTCCAGAGCGGGGGCGAATACGCCGGAAGCTACCTGGGATACGAGTATTCCTTCTCCACCAGCTGGGACTGGGGCGTCATCATGGTCTCCTCCTCGGCGCCTTACGTCATCCCGTCGTGGGACGCCTTGATTCCGCAGTTCGATTCCGTCTCGGCGGCCATCTTCCACAAGGAAGGTGACCAGTACGTCAACGATCCGTCCCTGGACGTCTCCATCGGATCGTACTTCGACAATCCCTTCCTCGGAACCAATTCCGAGGCCTTGGAAACGGATGGGACGGGAGTCTCCCTCACGGTCCAGAATGGACAGATCGATACCGTCACGGCGGGATTCGACTTCATGGGAACGCTCTACGAAGTCACCTTCACGCTGAGCGACGTCAACGAGACCACCCTTCCCGACTACTTCCTGGAAACCTGGAACTGACGCGTCCGCAAGCCTCGCACCCTTCCTTCTTCCACGAAAAAGGGGCGGCAGGTTCTTCCTGCCGCCCCCTTTTTGTCGTCCTATCCGATGGCGTCGATTCGGATCGAGGCGCTCAAGGCATTGCCGGAATTGAGGCCTCCGTCGTTGAACTGCGACGCGTAGTCGGCGAGCGTGAAGACGTCCCCTTCCTGGAAGAGGGAGGTTTCCGTCGGCCTTCCCTGCCGGGAGTAGGAGATGTAGCGACCGTCGGCGCTGATCCAGCGGATCTCGTCGAAGGCATCGGCCCCCGTCAGCCCCATCGCCGTCTCGCCCGAGTAGGCTCCGCGGGAGTTGGTGATCAGCTTGGCCAGGTCACCCTCGCTTGCGAAGGCGGCGTCGGGGTCGTCGAAGAGGCGATAGCCGATGCTGGCGCGATAGGCAAGGCGGTTGTCGACGTGATAGAGCCGTCCTCCGTCGGCATCGATGGGTTCGTCCCCGGCATAGGCGTATCCCCTCCCGTTGAGGTTCGACGGCGTGTAATAGTCGAGGACGAGGTATTCGTCGAAGGGATTGAAGTGGTAGGTCCCGTCCGTCGAGAGGGCGGTCTCCTTCTCGTCGTCGAGGACGACGATGAAGGCGTCCTTTGCCTGGCTGGAGGGGAGGGTGATGGTGCTGTTGCCGTAGACGACGTAGGGCTTGCTCCAGCCCAGGAGCATCTTCGAATAGGGATTGTGGTCCATGATGCCGCCGTCCATGCAGTCGAGGCCGCCGACCGGCGAATAGGTGTCCCCGTCGTAGCTGTAGTAGTCGATCAGGCCCAGGAGATGGCCCGTCTCGTGGATCACCACGTGGGCGTCCCCGCCCTGGTCCATGCCGGAATCATAGCTGCCGTCGATGAAGTCCATGCCGATGAAGCCGTAGTTGTTGACGACGGGATCCTCCGGGGTCCCCTTTTCCTTCGTCGATCCGGAAAGGCCCCAATAGTTGGCGTCGGCATTGCTCTCGCGTCCGAGGAAGACCATCCAGAGCGCGTCGATGGTCCCGTCCTTGTCGGAATCGTAGGCGCTCAGGTCCGGCGAATAGGCTTCCTTCAGCCACGTCCGGATGTCCTCCGTCAGGCCTTCGAGAAGGCCCGGCGTCATCGATCCCATCGAGGGAATGTCGCCCATGTCACGCGCATAGAAGTAGTCGGTCACCGTCCCGGTCAGGTCCAGCTGCCCGTAGGAGGACTTCCAGTAGTAGGAGGAGAGGGACTCGTAGGCGAGGTCGGAACCGAAGAACGTCCGGAAGATGAGGTCCCTGTTCTCCTCGGTCGCCTCGTCCTCGCCTCCGGAGAGGACGACCGGAACGACCAGGAGAGGCGTCTCCTGCACCTCCTCGCCCTCCTCGGGGGCGGACGGCGCATAGACCCAGTCGTCATAGGCACGGAACCCATAGTCGTAGATGGTGTGGTCGACCGTCACCTCGGAAGGGGCATAGTAGTGGTCAAAGGTGGGGTCGTTCGGGTCGGTCGTGATGGTGACGGTCATCGTCTCCTCGTCCGGGACCAGGCCTTCGTCCTTGGGAAAGGCTTCCGGAGCGACGTCCGCTTCCGCAAGGCAATAGAAGACATGCTGGAAGGTCAGGTCTCCTTCCAGGCCCGGAGTCGACGCCGTCAGGACGTAACGGCCGGCGCTCTCGAACGGGAAGCTTCCGTCGACGGTCTCTCCGTCGACGGAAAACGTCAGGTCCGAATGCGGGACGTCGTCGAGGCTCGAGAAGGTTTCGTCGTCGACGGAGACGCGGACGGTCTCCCGGACGAAGGACAGGGAATCGAGGTCCAGGCTCTCTCCGACGTGGAAGTAGATCTGCGGATCGCTGGTCAGAGAAAGCGTTTCCGAGAAGCTCCGAAGATCCTGGATGCGGATGTTGAAGGTCGTGTCATAGGTCGCGCCGTCGACCGTGGCAAGGATGCTGAGGCTCTTGCGCTGGGTGGGAGACGTCAAGATCGTTCCATCCTCGACCATCTGGCCGTCCATCTGGACCTGAAAGTCCGAGACCTCCGTCCCAGAAAGAAGCGAACCATCGTTCGAATATCCGTTCAATACGACCTCAAGGCCAGAAAGATCCAGTGCGTCATAAAGAATATATTCCGTCTTTGGCAATGCGGCGACTTCAAGCTGATAATCCGAGATGCCTGTGGAGCTTGACGTGCTCGAAGGCGGTGTGGTCGAGGAAGAATGGGAGGAAGACGGTTGGCATGCCGAAAGGAGCGGGAAGGAAAACAGGAGCAAAAGGGAGACGATATTTCTTTGCCTCATAAGAACCTCCGAAGAATCATCGCCATCATCATAGCCAACCGGAGAGCGAAAAAAAAGCTGGCCGGAGCCAGCTTGATTGTCACATCCGATAACGAGGAAGGAAGGCGATTACTTGCTTTCGCTCTCCGCAGCAGCCTCGGCGGCCTTGCTTTCCTTGGCGGCCTTGGCCTTTTCGCGGTTGAGAGCCTTTTTCTTGTCGGCGTTGGTCTTGGTCGCCGCGAGGTTGGCCGCAATCTTGTCCTTGCGGATGACCTCTTCCAGACGGGCGGCCTTGCCCTTGCGGTCACGGAGGTAGAAGAGCTTCTTCCTACGGACACGGCCATGACGGAGAACCGTGATGGACGCAAGGACCGGAGAGTTGACGAAGAAGTTTCTTTCGACACCGATGCCGGCCGAATCCTTGCGGACGACGAACGTCTTGCTGACGCCGGCGCCGCGGATCGAGATGACGACACCTTCGAAGGCCTGCTGCCTCTCCTTGTTTCCTTCACGAATCGTGACCATGACGCGGACGGTATCGCCCGTGACGAAGTCCGGAATGTCGTGACGGATCTGGGTGGCAGTGACCTGCTGAACGAGATTCTTGTTCATTTTTCAGTTCACTCCTTTGGAATTCATTGTGTTTTCCCCCTGTTCATGGACATGTGACCAATCCAGCGGACCAAAGGTAAGCCCAAAAAGGGCTTTGCTAATATATCACACTCCTTTCGGCGTTTCAACTCTCCCTGGCTCTCTCCTTCCAAAACCGTCCATGGAACAATGGAAATGGTCCTAAACGGCTCGGAAAAAGATTGAAAGACGGTTTTTACCCGAATCTTCCCCGCTTTCGTCTTGCAAGGCTGTCAAAGCCTATCTATAATAAATCTATCGATAACGGAGGATGGATTATGCCTTATACCATGGACAAGAATCTCGAAGATGGTCTGAAGCTGCTTGAGGAAGGCAAGAAGGTCGATACGGCCCTGAAGCTCATCAACAAGTCGGCACGGAAGGGGACGACCAAGGGCAAGTCCTTCTTCGAAATCGGACGCATCATCCGCGAGGGAATCGACGGCAACCTCGAGGCCAACCCGGAGGAGGCCCGGAAATACTACGACAAGGCCCTGAGCCTCTTCGCGACGACCGACGAAGGAAAGCTCGACTGCCTGGACTATCGCGAGATGGGCGACTACTTCAACTATGCCCTAGGAACGGAAGCGGCCGACAAGAACCGGGCCGCGGATTATTATCGGAAGGCCATCGAGTTGGGTGACGAACTCTCCAAGGAGAGGCTCGACCAGCTCGAGAAGGAACTCGCCGCCGGCACGCCGAGCACCGCTCCGGTCCTGACGCCGGTCGCCGAAGAAAAGAAGCCCGAAGCCGTCATCCCGCCGGCGACGACCCCGGTCGAAACGAAGGAAGAGAAACCGGTCGAAGAGAAGAAGGCCGAAGAACAGCCGGCTGTCGAGGAGAAGAAGGTCGAGGAGCCGGCGGAAGAAAAGGAAGCCGAAAAGGCTCCGGAAGTCCAGCCGGCGGGCAAGATCTACATGTCCGACAGCAAGAAGGTCCAGACCGTCATCGAAGGAGAGCAGATCCTCATCCGTGCGATCCGCCTCATCGATTCCCCCATCTCCACCGACAAGGAGATCAACGACGGCATCGAGCTGCTGAAGACCGCCGTCGAGCAGGGATCGCTGAGGGCCGCCGTCCTCATGGGATATCTCTACGAGGGCCATTCCTCCTACCTCGCGCCGAACTTCGAGCTGGCCAAGAAGCATTACGAAATCGCCTGCGGAAGAGGCTCTTCCGTCGCCGAATATCGCCTGGGACTCCTCTACCTTTCTCCCGACACCTACTTCTACAACGAAGGACTCGGCCACGAGCACATCGTCAAGTCGGCCCGGATGGGCTACGCCCCGGCCCTTCACTACATCGGCGATGCCTATCGGTCCAAGGTCACCAATCCCAAGAACCTGGAGATCGCCTACCGCTACTACGCGCTCGCCGGTGAACGCGGCTACGGCCTGAGCTATCACAACATGTCCGAGATCGACGCTTCCCGTCAGGAACTCGACCTGGCCCGCGAACACGAGAAATACGCCATCCTCAACGGCTACAATCCGGACACCGAGACGCAGGATCCGCTCCACGACAGCCTCCACCTCTGATCGAACCGAACGAAAAAGAGGCGCCTTCCTTTGGGAGGGCGCCTTTTTTCGTCGATATCAGCGGAACTGAACCTTCCTTGCCTTGGCGAGGGAATAGCCGTTGCTTCTCCGGATGCTCGCGAGGTCCTGATTCCGCAGGGAGTCCAGCCCCTGCTGGACGCGGTCCTGGGCCAGGGAGGCGATCTCCTGCGTATCCATGCTCTCGTATTCTTCCGGAAGGATCGGAGGAAGGAAGACGAGCTGCAGCGGATAGCGCCGGTAATGGTACTTCTGGTTCAGGACGCGGTCGGTAAGGAACATCGCGTAGGGGACGATGGGAATCGAGCGCCTCGTCGCCAGCTTGAAGGAGCCCGGATGGAAGGACAGCAGGTCGTAGGGCGGCTTTCTTGAGCGCGTCCCCTCCGGATAGATGACGTAGGAGAGGTCGGGATGTTCCTCCAGGAGGCCGTCGATGCGCTGAAAGGCGAGGATCTCGCTCCGCAGGTCCTCCCGGTCGATCAAGGTGCTGTCGATGGCCTTGGCGATCGTGGGGACGAGGGGCATGGATCCGATCTCCTTCTTCGCGACGAAACCCAGGGGCCTTTCGAAGAACTGGACGAAGGCGATGGGGTCGTAGACCGAGACGTGGTTGCCCACGAAGAGGCACTGCCCCTCGGGGACGTTCTCCTCCCCCTGGACGTAGAAGTCGACGTGGAAGGAGGAAAGGTTGAGCTTCCGAAAGAGCAGGCGGACGCGGGCGTAGCGTTCCGAGAGGGGATACTTCTCCGGATTCCGGGCGTACTTCCGGATCGTCGGATAGTCGCGAAGGAGATGGCGGAAGCCGCAGAGCCCCATCCGCGCGTACTTGATCACTTTCCTTCCCTCCGCGAGAGGTAGATGCTGACGGAGAGTCCGTTGACGATGGCCAGCTTGATGTAGAAGTCCTCCTTCTCGACGTTCCCCGTCTCGTTGAAGAGCAGCTGGGAATAGTCGTCGAAGGAATAGGTGAAGGAATGCTTGGTCGGATTGAAGAGGATGAAGATCGAGAAGTCCCGGAGGTTGAAGTTGACCTTGATGGCGCCATAGGGAAGGTTCTCGAAGGTGATCAGGGATCCCAGCTCGTCCCGCTGGTTCCCGATCAAGTCCTCCATCCTCTTGGTGATGTGGATGGCATCCTGGAAGAAGTGGTAGAGGTCCTTCCTCTCGTCCAGCTTCTTCCAGTCGAAGCCGTTGACCTTGTCCCCGGCATCGAAGGAATTGCCGATGCCGCCCTTGGAGAGGCCGATCTCCTGTCCGGCATGGAAGAAGGGGATGCCGCGCGCGGTGAGGATGGCGACGGTCATCATCTTGATGCGACGGAAGAGGTCCTCCTCGCTCTCGTCGCCGCAGCAGCACTTGAGCTTGTCGTAGAGCGTGTGGTTGTCATGACACTCGACGTAGTTGAGGGACTGTCCCGGATGGTTGAACATCGGAGCGAAGGCCAGGGCGACGGACGAGCCGAGGAAGACGTGCTTGAATCCGTCCCGATAGTTGGTATCTCCCGAGAGGTACCCCCTCACGCCAAGCTCCGACTCTCCCGTCTTGCCCTTGACGACGTCCCGGAAGCGATCATTGAAGAAGCCGCAGAAAGGCATCTTGCTGGAATTGTATTGAGTCGCCTTTTCATCCGCCGGAAGGTTGGTCCACAGATCCCATCCTTCTCCGTAGAACATGACGTTTTCCTTCTTCTTCTCGACGGCCTGGAAGGCCTGACGGATCGTCTCGATGTCGACGATGCCCATCAGGTCGAAGCGGAAGGCGTCGGCGCCGTAGAAGTCGACCATGTGCAGAAGCGAATCGACGATCAGCCTCCGGCACATGTAGTGGCGGCTTTCCAGGTCGTTTCCGCAGCCCGACCCGTTGCTGAGGGAACCGTCGTTGTTGTGGCGGAAATAGTATTGCGGGACCAGGAGCGAGAGCGAATTGTAGAGATGGGAGAAGACGTGGTTGTAGACCACGTCGAAGCTGACGCGCAGACCACGGCGGTGGAGGCTTCCGACCAAGGAACGCAGCTCCATGATCCGCTCGTAGGGATCGTCGGGATTCTTCGTATAGGATCCCTCGGGAGCGAAGTAGAAGGAAGGATCGTATCCCCAGTTGTACCCGGAGGAAGGATCGTCGTCGTCGATGGTCTGGAAGTCCAGGACAGGCAGAAGCTGGATGTGGCTGACGCCGAGGCTGGAGAGGTAGTCGATTCCCATCGGCAGGCCGCCCTTCGTCTTCATTCCTTCCCGACAGAAGGCTTCGTAGGTCCCCTTTCCCTCCCAGTCGGTAAGGGAGGTCATGTCGCGGACGTCGCATTCGTAGATGATCGAACTCATCTTGCCGGGGAAGGGAGGGAGCATCTCGTCGTTGGTCGAGATCCGACGGACCTTCTCCGGATCGATGACGTAGGCGTAGAGGCTGTTGTGTCCCAGGCCGTAGGCATAGGGGTCGACGACGTCCGCAATCTCGCCGAAGACCTTGACGGAAAAGAAGTAGCGGGCCGAGTCGAGGTCGCCTTCGACGAACTTTTCGAAGGTTCCCTTTTCGTCGTCGCGGTCCATGACGTAGGCGTGGAAGGAATACTCCCCCTTGCGCTGGATCTTCAGGACGCAGGACGTCGCGAAGGGCGAGAAGACGCGGAAGGTCGTCCCCTCCTTTCCGTAAAGGGCGCCCAGCGGACCGTCATCGCGGTACTTCCTCTCGAATTCCTCGGTCGTCGCCAGGAAGGAGATGTCGATGGGGATGAAGTAGTTCTCCGTCGTCTTGATCTGATAAAGGTGTCCCGGCCGGTACTCGACGCCCTTGGTGAAAAGGGTGTAGAGGTAGGACGATCCCGACTCGGACTGGCTGACCGGCAACAGCTTGCGCAGGATCTTGCCGTCTTCGTAGAGCGTGAAGGACTTCTGGTTGCGGACGTAGAAGTTCTTGCTGAAGGTGACTTCCAGGACGTCCCCGGCCTTGGCGCAGGCCTGCATCATGATCTTTTTCATCCGTTTCTCCTTTCGTCGACAATCAGGACCGCCAGGGCGACGAAGTCGTGGCTGAGGGACAGGTCGCCGTCGATCCTCTTCCCGTCCAGGCAAAGGTAGGGCCTCCCGTCCTCTTCGTGGGCGACCTCCAGCCGGCGGTAGTCCGTCTTGGTCCTTCCCGTCGCCTTCACGTAGGCTTCCTTGGCGGCGAAGGCACGGGCGAGATAGGTCGCCTTGTCGTGGCAGGCCTCGTATTCCTCCCATTCCCGGGAGGAGAGTAGGCGCCGGGCGAGGTCTTCCTTTCCCTCGAAGCGCTCGATCCGGGCGACGTCGCAGCCGACCCTCATTCCTTCTCCTCCCGCAGGAAGAAGGAAGAATGGGGATATTCCGCGATGGTCCGCAGGAACTGAAGGAACGACTTGTAGCTCATCCGGGTGAGCATCGTCAGCAGGGAAGGATAGGGGAGGTTGTTGGCGTAGGCGGAGGCGAAGAGCTTGATCAAGGTCCGGGCGTTGCGCATCCGCTCCAGGGAGCGGGCGACCTGGTCCTCGATCTGGGCGTGGAAGAACCGTCGGTCCACCTTCTTCTCCAGGCCATGGAAGTATCCGACGAGGAAGTCTTCGAGGGCGACGGGTGTCTTGGTGGAGAAGGTCAGAAGGAGGCAGGTGTCCTCTCCTCCCTCCTCGAAGCGGAAGGAGAGCAGGTCGCTGTTCAGGCCGCGGAGGGACTCCTGGAAGGATGGGTTCCGGACAAAGAGCATGTCACCCAGGACTTCGTAGGCCATGAACATCAGCTGGCCGTATTTCTCGAAGATTTCCTGACGAGGGGCGAACTTGACGCCATAGACGAAGATGTCTCCGTCCTTCGCCTTTTCGGACCGATAGGCCTGGGGAACGTTCTTGTAATCCTCGTCGAAGAGGAGTTCCTTGTTCCCCGTCGCGCTTTCCCGGGGAAGGCGGAGGCTGCGGATGTTCTCCATGCATTCCTTGGGCGTCCAGTCGGCGGCGACGATCAGGGTCACGCGCGACGGGACGTAGTAGCGCTGGAGGAACTTCCGGAGGGCGGTGACGTGGATCGGAACGCTCTCTTCCCTTGTGGGAAGGACGCCCATGCGGATGGGAGAGGAGGAATAGAGGTTCCTGAGGCATTCCTTCTGGGCGCGAAGGACCTTCTCGCCCTGGTCGAAATTGCTCTTCTTGATCTCCTCGAGGTTCTCCTCCCGGAAGTCCATGTCGTAGAGGCGGGACATCAGGAGGGAGAGCGGGGCGAGGATCCCCTTCGGGGACGTGACCTGGAAGTAGGTGTAGGAAAGGTCGCTCTTCTCCTCGCCATAGGCCTCATGGGCGAGCAGCGTCTCGCGGAAGTCCCGGTCCATGACCATCTTGCTGACGTAGGAGGCCGTTCCGAAGGGAATCTTGCTCTCCTCGATCTTCTCGTCGTGGAGATAGCCCCCCTGTGAGACATAGACCATGGCGCTCTCCAGGCCCCTCTTCGTCGGAACGAAGAGGACCTTCAGGCCGTTGTTGAGCTTCTGCTCATAGAAAGGGACGTCGAAATGTCCGTAATCGCTCTTGATCATGGTTCTTTACCTCTTGCAGGCCAGGACCATCCGGGCCAGGGTGACGGAATCGAAGAAGGCGGAATCCTTCTTCAGAGGACGGCGTTCGAGGAGGTTCCTGGCCTCCACGTCCCACAGGGAAAGCGAAAGAAGCAGACGACGGAAACGCTCCTCTTCCGTCTCGAAGAGGATCCAGTCTTCCTGGACGCGATGCACGTCTTCCTTTCGGAGGTCGAAGGAATAGGGAAGGGACTCCGCCGCAAACGGAAGCTGGCCGCGAAGCAGGGAGAGGTTGTTCTCCGGAAAGGTCAGAAGCAGAAGGGTCCGATCCGAATCGACGGGATGGAAGGAATAGGAGATCGGTGCCAGCATCATCCGCCGGAAGAGCAGGGAGACCTCCCTCTGGAACTGATGGAAGAAGAGAAGGAAGGAATCGACGTCCGAAAGGGAGCGAAGGGAGGAATGACGGACGTCCAGGAGAAGGGTCTCGTCCGGGACGTCCGACCCGAGGGCGAGGTCCTCCATGAGGATTCCTTCGTTTCTCTCGGGCTTGGCAAAGGAGAAGGTGGAAGGATTCTTCGCCGTCCCGAAGAAGACCGACTGCGCCGCCCCGCTGCGGGAAAGCAGGGAAAGAGACTCCCTGGCCTCCTCCAGGCGGAGAGCGGAAAGAGACTCCCTGGAAGCGACGACGGGGGCGCCGTCCGCCTTCGTCGACGAAAGCAGGATCTCCGCCGAGCCTTCCCTTCGGAGGGAGAGCCTCTTGGCCCTCCGCAGATGGTCTTCCGTCAGCTCGACTTCCGAAGCGAGGAAGGAACGGAATTCCTTCTCCAGCGCCTGATAGGGATTGCGCAGGAGGAAGGAGAGGGAAGGGTCTTCCGTCTGCAGGAAGGAGAAACGGAGGGAGGGGCGGCCCGAAAAGAAGACGGGTTCCGCAAGGAAGCGGAGCCCGGCGAAGTTTTCCCGGCATCTCGGCTCCGTGAAGAGGGGAGGCAGCATCTGGGAAAGAAGGACGACGGACGCGGGGGAAAGCTCCTTCTCCGGAACGAGCGTCAGCAGGGAAATACGGCGGGAGAGACAATGGTCTCGATCGATTGGTTGTTTCATCAGTCCTCCATGGATCGTCGCTTGGAAACGACGTACTTGCCGCCGAAGTCCATCCGGATGATTCCCTCCTGACGGAGCTTGGCGAGGAATTGGTCGGCCTTGGCATAGGAAACCGAGAAATTGCGGATCAAGGCCGACTTGCTCACGATTCCCGTCGTCATGACGAAGTCCTTGACCTCCTCGTAGAGGTCGTACTCGGCCTCGCTCTTGGAGAGATGGTCTTCGTTCTCGACCTCGAGCTCGAGGAATTCCGGCGCATAGTTGGGGGCGCCGGCATGGCTCTTGATGTAATCGAGGATGTTCTCGATGTCCGTCGAAGAGATGAAGGGGGACTGGGCGCGAATCAGGGACTTGCTTCCCGGGCACTTGAAGAGAAGGTCACCCTTGCCGAGAAGCGTCTCGGCCCCGCCCTCGTCCAGGATGACGCGGCTGTCGACCGCCGTGGAGCAGGAAAGTCCGATGCGGCACGCAATGTTGCTCTTGATGACCATCGGAATGACGTCCTTGCTGGGGCGCTGGGTCGCGATGATGAGGTGGATGCCGCAGGCACGGGCCTTCTGGGAGATGCGCTGGACCGAATCGGCCACCTCCGCCCCTCCCGTCTGCATCAGGTCGGCGAATTCGTCGATCACGCAGACGATGGTCGGCATCGGCTCCATCTCGTCTTCGTGCCCCTTCCGCTTGGCGCGATATTCCTGCACCTTGACGCAGCTGTAACGGGAGAGGACGCCATAGCGGCGATCCATCTCCTGGCAGAGCTTCTCGAGGGCGACGATCGCCGACTGGGCGTCGGAGATCACCGGGCAGAAGAGATGGCTTTCCAGGTTGTACTTGGCGAACTCGACCTGCTTGGGGTCGATCAGCATCAGCTTGAGCTGGCTCGGGTAGTTCCGCATCAAGAGGGTCATGATCAAGGAATGGACCAGGACGGACTTTCCCGAACCCGTCGTGCCCGCCACCAGCAGGTGGGGCATGTCGTCCAGCGGGAAGGTGATGATCTTCCCCGAGATGTCCTTCCCGATGGGAAGGAGGAGGTTCTGGTCCGGGTGTCCCTCCACTTCCTGGAAGGCTTCCTTGAAGGGGACGGCCATGGACTTGGCGTTTCCGATCTCGATTCCGGAGGTCGTCCTTCCTTCGACGACCGTTTCGATGCGGACCGACTTGTCTCCGTTGAGGGCGATCTGAAGCTCGTTGAGGACGGAATTGATGCGGTCGCTCTTCACGCCCGGCTCCATCTGAATGTTGAAGCGCGTGACCGAGGCGCCGATGGTGAAGGAGATCGCCTTGCCTTGGATATGGAATTCGTCGAAGACGCGATTGATGATCTTCGCCTTTTCCTGGGCGGCCTGGTTGTTGATGATCAGCTTGTCGGAATCGTCCCTCTCTTCGAGGAGGGAATCGTCCGGGAGGGGGTAGTCGTAGCTCTTCTCCTCCGGGGAGACGTAGCGATAGACTTCCGCCTTCTTTCGCGCCTCCTCCTCTTCCTTTCGCCGCTCCTCTTCCTCGCGCTTGCGCCTCTTGGCTTCGAAATACTGCTGTTCCAAAAGCTGCTCTTCCACCTTGGCGTTGACTTCGCTTTCCTCTTCCTTCTTCTCCTCGACCACGCTGTCGACGGCATATTCGTGCAGGGTCGATTCGACCTTCTTCTTCTCCGAGACCAGCTTCGCCTGCTTCTCGAGAGGATTGAGGAGTTCCGTCACCGAAGGCGTCCCCTCTTCGGCGATGTCGAAGGTCGCGCCATCCTGGCGATAGGAGGTGGAGAATTCGTGAGCCCTCTGCGAGGCCCTTCGCTGCAGCTCGGGATCAAGGGCGATCCGGTCGGGTGAGGGACGGAAAGAAGGCGCAGGAGGAACGTTCTGCGGCTGAGGAAGCGGAGCGAAGTCGGAGCGCCTCTCTTCCCTGGTCTCTGGGACAAAGGGGCGTACCTTCGGCAGCGGAGCCCTCTCCGTCGTCAGTTCCGGCGGGGCTTCCTCGACGACCGGAGCGGTCTTCAGCGGCCGAAGCTCGCGAAGAAGGTGCTCCTCTTCGGTCTTCGAAGAGGGCGGGAAGGATTCCCGGTCGTCCTTCTCCTGCTTCCTTCTCGGATGAGAGAGGAAGTCGGGAAGGTCCGGTTCCTCTTTCGGCAAGGAAGCCGAGGGAACGCCTTCCTTCTCCGGAGAGAGAGGAGGTTGGGCGACGGCAGGGGTCGATTCCCTCTCGAGTGCAGAAGCGAGGGGACGAAGGTAGTCCTCTTCGGCCTCCGCATGGGAAGGGGCGGGTTCCGGCTCTTCCCTTTCCACGTTTTCACGCGTAGGCGCCGTCCCCTCTTCCCCGCGCGAAAAACCATCGAAAAAGGGCTTCGTCAGCTCGGGATCGATGTTCATCACGGATTTCTGGCTTTCCCGGACAAGGATGTACTCCTGTTCTCCCTTCTCTCCTTCCTGTTGGTAGGGAGAGGAATAGCGGACGTGCTCCTTCCTCTTCTGGCGGGCGAGGGAAAGGGCGTCCCACAGGAGGCGATAGCTGAGAAGAAGGGCGAAGATCAAGGCCAGGACGGCAAGGAGGGCGGTCGTTCCCCCACCGCCGAGGAAGGAGGAGAAGAGGACGAAGATTCCGTTTCCCAGAAAGCCTCCGCCAAGGGCGGTGCAGGCCGAATAGTTCTGAACCTCGACGGGCGAGGTGGAAAAGGACGAAAGGCTTTCGAGGTAAAGCGGAGTGAAGTCGGCGAGAGCCCGGTCCGGAAGCGAGAGGACGTAGGAATATCCGCACAGGGAAATCAGGACGACGAGAAGGCCGATGCCCCCGATCTTCTGAAGGAGGTTCCCCGGCAGGGAGAGGCGTCCCTGGACGATCCAAAGGATCGCCAGGAAGGCGAGCGCAAGGAGGACGGCCGGGAAGGCCGCACCGAAGAGGAAGACGAAGGAATAGGTCAGAAACGCCCCGAGATACGTCTCGCCCGAAAAGGAAAGGATGACAAAGGCAAGGACAAA
>CASFYT010000005.1 GCA_949299015.1 uncultured Bacillota bacterium | reverse complement strand
TTACTTTTTATAGGTAAACAATTTTCATCGTTTTTTAATAAAACAATACCTTCGATAGCGGCTTTTAATGCTAATTTTCTATTATTTGTTTCTATTTCATCGGTTTTAATATAAGAAAAATTTTTATCCATGTCTAAATTTTATTTTTATTAACGAAAAATACAATAGTTTTCTTTAATAAAATTCAGCTAAAAGCGATAGATTTAAAACTATAGGTTTACCAGAATCCATTTTGACTGAAAAAACTAAGGAATCTTTAGAAGTGGATGAAGTAACTTCAAAATTAGTAAAAGACAAAATAAAAATAATCTTCGCTCATCCTAATAGAGTTTATATTTAATTCAGGATACAAAGTAAAAGTTGAGGCTAGGAAGTAAGGAATCCTAGTCTTTTTTAATAGCCTCACAAAGCGTTTACGTTTGCCTTCTTTTGCGTCAATTTCATTAAGTTGAATTAAAACTCTATAATTAAACAACAAAAAATATAGACAAAGAAGTGGCATTTATCATTTATTAAGGGGTTTCATTTATTTAGTGGGGTGTGTCGTTTTGTATCAAAGTAAAAGTTAAGACATAAGTGGAATGAAACCACTGTAAGAAGTATTTTGAGAAATGAAAAGTATTGTGGTTCAGCTATTCTTCAAAAGACTTTTGTTGAGGATTTTCTAACACACACTACAAAGGTCAATAATGGTGAAGTTCCTAAATATTATGTTAAAGATTCTCATCCGGGTATCATTCCTAAAGAGTAGTGGGATTTAGCTCAAATAGAACTAGCAAGAAGAAAGAAACTGCGGTATTCAAATTCTTTTAAAAATTGCTTTTCTTCAAAATTAATCTGTGCAGATTGCGGACATTTATATGGATCTAAAGTCTGGCGTTCGACTGATAAATATAAGAAAACTATATGGCAGTGCAATTATAAATTCGATAAGAAGAATAAAGAACAATGCCAAACTCCAACATTAAATGAGGAAGAAATAAAAGCGATGTTTGTTGATGCCTATAATTAAATGATTGTAAGCAAAGATGAAATTCTCAAAAATTTAGAAATCGAATATTGGAGGAGTTTTGGCGGGAATCAATATGGTGGGAGGCTTTGACGGCGGTGCGCTAGGGAAAACAATGGTCTCCCAATGCTTCGTCCACGACAGCGTCATTCAAGGCGACAGCAAGGGCATGGACTTCACGGGTGGATTATCGGTTGCACGACCAACAACCCATTTGGAGCCGTAGTTCGTTCTTCTGCACGGAATCCTACGTCCTGGATTTAAGGGGGCCTGGGTAGGCCCCTGGAGTGAAAGACTTTCCTCGCCATTCCTGGGGCTTCGTCGGAAACATCATTTCCGGCGCTTTCCACTCCTCCTGCTTTTCTTCTTGGGTGACTTGGAGAATTCCGGCGTCTTCGACGAGGACTTCTGTCCTTAGCCGCCCTCGAAGTTCCTTTTCCCTTGAGAGAAAAAAGGAAAGGATGAATCAGGGATTTCCCCGCAGGGTCCTTGGGAAAGGACTTTGCTTTTCCACGCGAATTGATTATGATTTCCGGGAAGAGGGATCACTCCGTCTTCCTGAGGTGAGACATGGAAGAAACGTTCCGAATCACGGCGCTGCGTCAGTCGACCTATCCTGACCTGAAGGATCGGTACGAGAACGTCCTTTCCGACGCCTGTCCTATCTCGGTCGGCCAAGTCTTCCTCTTCCGGGGGCTTCAAAAGCCGGAAGGACTCTGCCCAAGCGCCTGGGAGACGATCCTTCCCTTTTTGGAAATGTGGAGCCGAGGCGTCGAAGAGCCGATTCCCGGTTGGATGAAGGATCCCGACACCCTCCTCCTTTCCTGCAACGACGGCTTCCGTCCGATGAGCTTCCTGATTGAAAGAGTGAGGTGACATCCATGAAAGATTATCTCGTCCGCGGTCTGACGAAAAACGAGGAAGTCCGCGCCTTTGCCGTCACGACAAAGAACCTCGTCGAAGAGGCGAGGAAGATCCATGACAATTCTCCGATAGCCGCGGCGGCCCTGGGGCGCACCCTATCGGCGGCCTTGATCATGGGGGACATGCTGAAGAACGAGAAGGACCTGATCACGATCTACATCCAAGGAGACGGGCCCCTCAAGCAGGTCTTGGCGACGGCCAACGACCGTGGCGAGGTGAAGGGCTATGTCAGCAACCCCGACGTCATCCTTCCTCCCAACAAGGAGGGGCATCTCAACGTCGGGGGAGGAATCGGTAAGGGGACGCTCACGGTCGTCAAGGACTACGGATTGAAGGAACCCTACGTCTCCCAGGTGCCTCTCGTGACGGGGGAGATTGCCGAGGACCTGACCTATTACTTCGCCCAGTCGGAACAGACCCCCACGGCCATCGGCCTCGGGGTCCTCTTCAACAAGGACGTCACGATCGCGGCGGCCGGTGGATTCCTGGTTCAGCTGATGCCCCATGCGAGCGAGAAGACGGTCGAGATCCTGGAGCGAAACCTCAAGGGATTCCGCTCGGTCACGGATGTCTATCGTGAGGGAAAGACGCCGGAGGACCTTCTTTCCCTTGTCCTGGAAGGGTTGGATGTCCAGTTCACGGAACGGAAGGAGGTCCGCTTTGCCTGCCATTGTTCAAGGGAGAAAGGATTGCGCGGACTGGCAACCCTGGGGAGGGAGACGCTCCAGGAGCTCCTGACTGAGGGAAAGGAACAGGAAATCACATGTGAATTTTGTGGAAAGAAATATATTTATACAACAGATGATTTTAGAAAAATCATTGAACTTTTGGACAATAATCGATAAAGAAAATTGGCTGATTGAAGACAGAATGTTTGATTTGTAAGAGGAGGAATGCTCCTTACGTTGCCAGCGAGGGCCCGTCCGCTCTCCCCCTCGGATGGCCTTCCGGTCCGTTCGTAAGCCCTTTCGGCATCCGCTCGTCATCCTTTTCCTTCGTCGTCCGAGACGCCGAAAGCGTGACAATTCCTTGACTTTGGTATACTTCTTAGAATACTTTTATAAGGAGCTTTCTCTATTTTATTCCTCGCTTTGTAAGGGCTTTTCCTCGTTGCAACAGGATGCCTTCGGCTTCCTCTTACGAATGGACGATACTTCAGGGGACGTGCATCATCGGGAAAGGAGGACTGTATCATGAAATGCCCACGATGCCATAAGGAATTCTTTGGAACTCCGGACCGTTGTCCGCATTGCCGCGCCAAGTTTGTCTGGGTCTCGCAGGATGAATACGACCGTCGGATTGCCGAGAACACGAAACCTGTCGCTGTCCTCTCCCCCAAACCGGTTGAGGAAGCGTCTGCTCCGAAGCCGGTCGAGCCGATTGCCGCTCCGGAGATGACGCTCGAGGAGAAGGCCTCGGTCTTCGTCAAGCAGCATCGTCCCCTCTTCCTTTCCGACCTCGGCCTTCGGTTCTTTGCGACTTTCTTCGCCCTCGCGGCCTTCCTCCTCCTCGCCCTGCTTCCGGCGGTCCGAATCTCCCCGACCTATGCGGTCGACGACTTCAACCTTCTTGGCACGGAGGCCATCCCGGTCCTCGGCTATGCCTTCACCCTCCTGGCGAGGCTGATGTCCACGCTTCCCAACCAGGAGCTCTGGTCGGAAGTCCTTCGGTATTCCTACTATGCCGTCCTCGCCGTCCCGGCCCTTGGCCTTGTCATCGTCCTGCTCTGCCGCTTCTTCCGCTATGTCGTTCCTTCCCTGCGCAATTCCTATTTCAAGAAGAACGCGCTCCGGGCGATGAAGGACAGCGGCCCCTATCGTGCTTCCCGTCATTTGGGATTCAACATCTTCCTCGTCGTCTTCTCCTGCCTCCTCACCCCGGTCCTCTTCTCTCTCTGCTTCTACCTGCTTCCGAAGTACGTCGCCGACCCCTTCGCCATCCTGGACGGCTGGCCGAGGCTTTACTGGGACGTCGTCTACCTGAGCGTCATCCTGGGCGTCCTCTGCCTGGAACCCATCCTGACGATCATCTCCCGTGCGACGCGCCGGTCCATCGGCAAGCTCGCCCTCGGCGCCTGATTCCTCGTCGTTCGTCATTCGGGCCACGGACCTGTTCCGTGGCCTTTTTCCTTGCCATCGAAAAGGCCTCTCGTGGGAGAGGCCGGAATCTACTTCGGGACGGCGAGAAGGAGCTTCCTCAGGGAGGCGTCGGAGAGGAGGTCGTCGACGTCCTCCCTCGTCCTCAGGACGACGTCCTTGAGCTCTTCCTTCCAGCGCAGGTAGAGGTCGAGGATCTCCGGGGAGGCCTCGGGAAGCGTCTCGTCCTCCGCGTATTCCATGTCCAGGAGCAGGAGGAGGATCTGGCGGAGATAGGCGAGGGTCGACTCCTCGATCCAGAAGGAGACGTTGTCCCGGCGCCGACGCAGGCGGAGGCAGGCGGCATAGCTCCGGAGGCTGTCCTCGGCCGTCGAGTGGATGTCGAAGAAGACGGTGTCGAAGGCGGAGAGGTCTTCCTTCTTCAGATAGGAATAGGCGTCGGCCTGGACGAGAAGGACCTTTTCGGGCCTTGAAAACTGCGGAAGGATCTCCGTGGCGAAGAGGGAGAGGACGTCCCGGTCCTTCTCGACGACGACCACCTGCTCGACTTCCTTCCTCGTCAGCGCCATGAACGGATAATAGCCAAGGCCCAGGCCAAGGGCGAGGACCCTTCCCCGGGAGAGGGCGATGGGGCGGGCCATGGTCTCCACCTCGTAGGGCGTGACGCTCATCCAGACGTGGTCCCTTTCCAGGATCACGGGATAGTCGACCCTTTCGGTGAAGAAGCCGATGTGGTCCTCGAGGGCGAAGTCCCTTTCCTTTCCGAGGCTCCTTGTCGCGTGCGAGAGGAAGCCCTCGTAGGGCTGGTAGTAGTTCTTCGCAAGCGACCACTTCCCCCTCCTTGCCCCTTGGACCCGGATCCGTCGGAGGTAGGCGTTTTCCCGGAAGCTTCGTGCCTCCAGGGAATGGACGTGGGAGAGGAATCCCCTGGCGCGGAGCTGACGCAGTTCCTCGTCCTCGGGATCGATGTCGAGCGTCGAGAGGACGGCCTGGGCGTAGGAATCCTCCGGGGAAAGGGAGAGGGAACGCCGGATGGTCGTCAAGAGCCTCTCGTCGATCTCGTCGTAGCGATGGGTCAGGAACTCGCTCAGGAGGTCCGTCGCTTCCCGGTTGAGCTCGTCCTGCCGAAGGATTTCTTCCAGCCGGCCTTGCGCCGGCGTGTCTATTTCGATTTTCATGGTTCTATCTTACCACAGGGGAGGCTTCTCCCTTATGGAAACGCGGAAAAGGGTTGTAACAATCGGACTCACATATTATCCTAATATATAAAGCAAGGACGGAAATACGAAAAAAGCGTCGAATTTTGTTGACGCTCTTGCTTCGATGCGATACAATGGACAACGCTGAACGCCATTTCAGCCCGTATTGACGTGTGAAGTTGCCGAAACGCGGACAGCGGTTGTCAACGTATTCGGGTAATTCATGCTGAACGGATGCCTAAACAGAGATCTTAGGCAAGGAAGGAAAGAAATCATGGCAGAAAACAAATCCATCCGTGTTCGTCTCAAGGGCTATGACCACAAAGTCCTTGACCAGGCGGTCGCAAAGATCGTCGAAGCCGCCAAGAAGACCGGCGCGCAGGTAGTCGGGCCGATTCCGCTCCCTACCGAGAAGCAGATCTTCACCATTCTTCGTTCGCCCTTCGTCGACAAGGACTCTCGTGAGCAGTTCGAAATCCGGACGCACAAGAGACTGATCGACATCAACCGCCCGACCAAGCAGACCATCGACGTTCTCAAGAACCTCGATCTTCCTGCCGGCGTCGATGTTGAAATCAAACTTTAAACCTAAAGGAGGAGAGGATTTATGAAATCCATCATCGGAAGAAAGATCGGAATGACTTCCGTCTTCACCGAGGACGGCACCACGTACCCGGTCACCGTCGTCGAGATCCTGCCGAACGTCGTTCTCCAGAAGAAGACCAAGGAGAAGGACGGCTACGAAGCCCTGCAGGTCGGCTATGAAGACAAGAAGGAAAGCCGCGCCAACAAGTGCGAGCTGGGCATTGCCAAGAAGGCCAACACGACTCCCAAGTACGTCATCCGCGAGATCGAAGGCGATGAAATCTACCCCAATCACGAAGTGGGCCAGTCCATCGACTGCTCGATCTTCCAGGTCGGCGACATGGTCGACGTCACGGCCAAGAGCAAGGGCCACGGATATACGGGCACGATCAAGAGATATCACGGCCACATCGGCCCCAAGGGCCATGGCTCCGGCTATCACCGCCAGATCGGTTCCTTGGCCACCAACGGCCGCTGCAACAACCGCGTGCATGCCGGCAAGAAGATGTCCGGACATTGGCGTCCGCAGACGACGACCATCCTGGACCTCCCCATCGTCAAGGTCGATCCTTCCATGAACTGCGTCCTCATCCGCGGCTCGGTTCCCGGACCCAAGCTTGCCGTCCTGAAGATCCGCACGGCGGTCAAGAGAACCTGCAAGCCGTTCCCGGTCGCCCCGATCGTCGACTACACGACGGAGACGATTGCGGACATCGAGCGCAAGAACGCCGAGGCCTTGGCCAAGATGGAAGTCAAGAAGGAAAAGGCCGGCCAGAAGAAGCAGACCACCAACAAGAAGGTTCGCTAATCTCGGCAAGGAGCAATTGAAATGGCTAACGAAAAGAATTACCTGACCCAGCCGGTTCTCGACTACAAGGGCGAGAAGGTCGGCGAGGTCACCCTTCCCGAGGAGCTCTTCGGGACGGAAGTCAACGAAGTCGTCGTCCAGCGCGCCGTCCGCGTCGACCTCTCCAACCGCAGGCTCGGCACGGCCAAGACGCTCGACCGCAGCGAAGTCCACGGCAGCAACCGCAAGCCCTACGGACAGAAGCACACGGGACGCGCCAGAGCCGGTACGACCAACTCTCCGATCTGGAGGCACGGCGGCGTCGTCCACGGCCCCAACGGCCAGCAGAACTACAAGCTGAAGATGAACAAGAAGGAGCACTTCGTCGCCTTCACCTCGGCGCTCTCCGACAAGGCCCTGAACGGCAACGTCATCGTCCTGACCGACGAGGCCTGCCCCTCGGCCAAGACCAAGGACTTCATCCAGGTCCTCAAGAACATCCACGCCGACGAGAAGAAGAACCTCTTGGTCGTCTACGGCCTGGACGAGAACCTCATCCGCGCCAGCAGCAACATCCCGAGCGTCACCCTGACCACGGCGGACAACGTCTCGGTCTACGATGTCCTCAACGCCAACAAGCTGATCCTTGTCAAGGGCGTCATCCCCACCCAAGAGGACCACATGGAGGAACAGAACTAAATGGCTGAAGAAAACAAGAAGGTCGAAGAGACCGTCGAGGCCGAGAAGGCCCCGGTGAAGAAGGTCCGCAAGACCACCCGCAAGAAGGCGGAAGAGAAGAAGGTCGAAGAGGCCGTTCCCGAGTTCCAGTTCCGTCCGGCGATCCTCAAGGACTTCGAGATCCTGAAGCACATGATCGTCACGGAGGAGAGCCAGAGGCTCCGCGACAAGGAGAACGCCCTGGTCTTCGCCGTCGACAAGAAGGCGAACAAGACCGAGATCAAGAACGCCGTCCAGGCGGTCTTCGGCGCCAAGGTCGCTTCCGTCAACACCATCAACGTCCGTCGCAAGCCCAAGAGAGTCGGCCGCTACTCGGGCTTCCTCCCCGCCTACAAGAAGGCCATTGTCCGCTTCGATTCGTCCTTCGACCTCGGCAAGATCCAGGAAGCGGTCGCTGCCGAAGAGATGAAGGCCACTCCGGAAGCGGAAGAGAAGTAATTCGGAGAAAGCAACTTAGAGGAGACAAGTATGGCAATCAAGCAATATAACCCGATCACTCCGGGCATGAGACACCTCTCCACCCTCGCCACCGGAGACATCACGAAGAAGACTCCTGAAAAAGCTTTGATCGTTCCCCTGAAGAAGACGGGCGGAAGGAACTCGCAGGGCTACATCACCTGCCGTCACATCGGCGGCGGCCACAAGAAGATGTACCGCCTGATCGACTTCCGTCGCTCCGGCGAAGAGGAGAGCACGGTCCTGGCGATCGAATACGACCCCAACCGCAACTGCCGCATCGCCCTCATCATCAACAAGAAGGGCGTCAAGCGCTACATCCTCTGCCCGAAGGGCCTGACGGTCGGCATGAAGGTCACCGACGGCAAGGCAGGCGAGATCAGCGTCGGAAACTGCATGGAACTCGCTTCCATCCCCGAAGGTATCGTCGTCCACAACATCGAGCTCGAGCCGGGCAAGGGCGGACAGGTCTGCCGCGCTGCCGGAACGGGCGCCCAGATCCTCGGTAAGGAAGGGAAGTACGCGATCCTGAGGCTCGCCTCGGGCGAAGTCCGCAAGTTCCTCCTCACCTGCCGCGCGACGATCGGCAACGTGGGCAACGAGGACTACAACCTCGTCCACAAGGGCAAGGCCGGAAGGACGCGCTGGCTCGGCGAAAGGCCGACGGTCCGCGGCTCCGTCATGAACCCGAACGACCACCCCCACGGCGGCGGCGAAGGAAAGAGCCCGATCGGCCACGATGCGCCTCGTTCCCCTTGGGGAAGAAGGCTCATGGGTGTCAAGACCCGCTCTCGCAAGGCCCGCAGCAACCACCTCATCGTCCGTCGGCGCAACGCCAAGTAAACCAGGAGGAGAATGACACATGTCTAGAAGTCTCAAAAAAGGTCCGTATTGCGATCCTCGCCTTCTCAAGAGGATCCAAGAGCAGAACCAGAGCGGAAAGAAGGAAGTCATCAAGACCTGGTCTCGCACTTCCACCATCTTCCCCGATTTCATCCAGCATACCATCTCGGTCCACAACGGCCGCGCCTTCGTCCCGGTCTACATCACCGAGGACATGGTCGGACACAAGCTCGGCGAGTTCGTCTTCACCCGCACCTTCACGCACCATCGCTCGGGCGCCGACAGCACGACCGAAGGCAAGAAGTAAGGAGTTCACTAGAAAATGGCCAAAGAAAAGAACACCGTTCAGCCGGAAGAGAACAAGCCTCTTCGTAACGAGGCCAAGGCTGAGCTCAACAACTACGGCGCGACCCCGAGAAAGGTCCGCCTGGTCATCGACCTGGTCCGGGGGAAGGACATCGACACGGCTTACGACATCCTGGACAACACCCAGAAGATGTGCGCCCGCGACATCAAGAAGCTGATCAAGTCGGCGGAAGCCAACGCGGTCAACAACTTCCACATGGACCGCGACAGCCTCTACGTGGCGACGATCACCGCCAACGACTCCATCAAGCTCAAGCGCATCCTGCCTCGTGCCAAGGGCGCCGCCAGCGGCCTTGTCAAGAGATGGTCCAACGTCTACGTCACGCTGAAGAATCGGGAGGCCAAGTAAACCATGGGACAGAAAGTCAATCCGAACGGCCTGCGACTGGGCATCAACCGTGAGTGGTCCAGCCACTGGTACGCCGACAAGAAGCACTTCGCCTCTTATCTGCAAGAGGACATCCAGATCCGCAAGTACCTCGAGCCGAAGCTCGACAAGCAGGACGCGGGCCTGAGCCACATCGACATCGAGCGCATCAAGAACGACATCACCATCTCGATCCACGTCAGCCATCCGGCCATCGTCATCGGCCAGGATTCGGCCAACATCAAGAAGATCCGCGCCGACCTCGCCAAGCTCCTCAAGCGGAAGCCCGAGAACGTCAAGGTCAGCATCGTCGAGGTCAAGAACCCCGACCTCGATGCCGTCCTCGTCGCCAAGGACATCGCCAAGCAGATCGAGCAGCGCGCCTCCTTCCGCGTCGTGCAGAAGAAGGCCATCCAGCGCGTCATGCGCGCCGGTGCCAAGGGCTGCAAGACGATGGCCAAGGGCCGTCTCGGCGGTGCCGAAATCGCCCGCTACGAGGAGTATCGCGACGGCGTCCTCTCCCTCCACACCCTCCGTCAGCCGATCGACTATGCCCACGTCGATGCGCACACCACCTACGGCGTCATCGGCATCAAGGTCTGGATCGCCCTCCCCGACAACTACAAGGAGCTGCGCGACAAGCGCCCGGAGACCAATCGCTTCGGCCGCGGACGCTTCAACAACCGCGACAACCGCCGTCCCAACGCCGGCCACCAGAACGGACCCCACGCCGGAGCGGAGAAGACCGCCCCGAAGGCTGAGGCCCAAAAAGGAGAATAAGGATGCTACAGCCTAAGAGAACCAAGTGGCGCCGTTCCCATCTCGTGCGCCCCAAGAAGCAGGCTTCCCGCGGCAATACGGTCGCGTTCGGAAGCTTCGGCCTCGCCGCGACGGAAGGCGGATACATCACCAACCGTCAGATCGAGGCCGCCCGTGTCGTCCTCTCGAAGTACACCAAGAAGACCGGCAAGCTCTACATCCGCGTCTTCCCCTATCTCGGCATCACCAAGAAGCCTCTCCAGGTCCGTATGGGTAACGGTAAGGGTCAGGTCGAGACTTGGGCCGCCGTCATCGAGAAGGGCATGGTCATGTTCGAGGTCGCCGGACTCAGCGACGAGGATTGCAAGCGCGCCCTTCACCAGGCGGGCTACAAGCTCTCCGTCAAGTCCCGCGTCATTCAGAAAGGCGAGGTATTGAAATGACAATCGAAGATGTGAGAAAGCTTTCCGACCAGGACCTCCGCAAGAAGGTCTACGAGCTCAAGGGAAACCTTCTGACCCTGCGCTTCCAGGCCAAGGCCGGTCAGCTCGACAACGGAAACAAGATCAACCAGTGCCGCAAGGACATCGCCAAGTGCCTCACCGTCGAGAACGAACGGAAGAGGGCCAAGGCGGAGAGCGCGGCCAAGTAAGGAGGTCCAGGACACTATGGAAAACGAACAGGTCACGAAGACCTCGAATCGCCGGCGCCTTCAGGGCAAGGTCGTCAGCCACAACATGCAGAAGACCATCGTCGTCGAGACGGAGGTCAAGAAGGCTCATCCGATCTACAAGAAGAGAGTCACGGCCCGCAAGAAGTACAAGGTCGACGATCGCAAGGACGAGGCCCAGGTCGGGGACATCGTGGTATTCGAAGAATGCCGTCCCCTCAGCCACGACAAGCGCTTCCGTCTCGTGAAGATCGTCAAGAAGGGAGAGTAGTCCATGGTTCAGAACGAAACGAATCTGGTCGTCGCCGACAACTCCGGCGCCCGTTCGGTCCGCGTCTTCCGCATGCTTCGCGGAAGCTTCCGCCGCAGCGCCTCGGTCGGTGACGTCGTCATCTGCGCCGTCAAGGACGCCATCCCCAATGGCAAGGTCAAGAAGTCCGAGGTCGTCAAGGGCGTCATCGTCCGGGTCAAGAAGGCCTATCAGAGAAAGGACGGGTCGACCGTCCGCTTCGACGACAACGCCGTCGTCCTCATCAACGAGGACGGAACCCCCAAGGGCACCCGCGTCTTCGGGCCGGTCGCCCGCGAGCTCCGCGAAAAGGGCGACATGTTCATGAAGATCGTCTCCTTGGCGGTCGAAGTTCTCTAAGGAGGTACGGAATCATGAAAATCAAGACCGGCGACATGGTCGTCGTCATCACGGGTCAGTACAAGGGAGCCAAGGGCAAGGTCCTTGAGGCCCTTCCGAAGACCCATCAGGTCGTTGTCGAAGGCGTCAACGCCCGCAAGAAGCACGTCAAGCCCAACCAGGGCAATGCCGAAGGAAAGATCGTCGACTTCAACGCCCCCATCGACGTCTCCAACGTCGCCCTCGTCGATCCCAAGACCGACAAGCGCACGAAGGTCGGCTACAAGCTCCAGGACGGCAAGAAGGTCCGCTACGCCAAGGCCAGCGGCACCATCCTCAACTAAGGAGAGAGAAACATGGCTGAAGAAAAGAAAAACGGCGTCTCCGTTCGCAAGAACCATTCGCAGGGCTGCCAGAAGGCCAAGGTCGTCTCTCGCCTGGAGACCCTCTACAAGGAGAAGGTCCTCCCGGAGCTGATGGAAGAGTTCCACTATTCTTCCGTCATGGAGTGCCCGAAGCTCGTCAAGATCGTCCTCAACATGCGTCTGGGCGAATTCGGCTCCAACGAGAAGAACGTCGAAGAGGCGGTCAAGGAGATGAGCATCATCTCGGGACAGAAGCCGGTCGTCACCAAGGCCAAGAAGTCCATCGCCAACTTCAAGCTCCGCGAGGGCGTCCCCGTCGGCGTCAAGGTCACCCTGCGCCGCGTCCGCATGTACGACTTCCTCGACAAGTTCATCAACATCGACCTTCCGCGCGTCCGCGACTTCCGCGGTGTCAGCAAGGATTCCTTCGATGGCCGCGGCAACTACTCCACGGGCGTCAAGGAACAGCTCATCTTCCCCGAAATCCAGTATGACAAGGTCACCAGGACTCAGGGTCTCGACGTCGTCATCGTCACGACGGCCAAGACCGACAAGGAGTGCCATGCCCTGCTCGAGAAGTTCGGCATGCCCTTCGCGAAATAGGAGGTCGAGAGTAAATGGCACGTAAAGCTTTGATCATCAAGTGCAGCAAGCCGGCGAAGTTCTCCACCCGCAACTATCGCCGCTGCAGCCGCTGCGGCCGCGTTCACGGCATCATCCGCCAGTTCGGCGTCTGCCGCATCTGCCTCAGGGAGATGGCCTACAACGGCGAGATCCCCGGCATGCACAAGTCGAGCTGGTAAGGAAAGGAGGAAGAGAAAATGGTCAACGACACCATCGCGGACATGCTCACCCGCATCCGCAACGCCAACCTCATGCACAACAAGACGGTCTCCCTTCCCACCTCCAAGATGAACGAGAAGATCTGCAAGATCCTCAAGGACGAAGGCTTCATCGTCGACTACGCCGTCGCGCAGGAGGAGAAGAAGCCCTACAAGACCCTGACGATCACGCTGAAGTACACGGCCCACGGCGAAAGAGTCCTCTCGGGTCTGAAGCGCATCTCGAAGCCGGGCCTTCGCATCACCGTCCCTGTCAGCAAGCTCCCGAAGGTCCTCAACGGCCTGGGCATCGCCATCATCTCGACCTCCAAGGGCCTGATGACGGACAAGGAAGCCCGCAAGAACAACATGGGCGGCGAAGTGCTCGCCTACGTGTGGTAAGGAGAAATCGAAATGTCAAGAATCGGAAGGAAACCGATTGCGATCCCCGCGGGCGTCACCGTCCAGGTCGAGGGAAGCAAGGTAACGGTCAAGGGACCCAAGGGAGAGCTCTCCCAGACCTTCAATCCGCACATTGCCTTCGAGCAGAAGGACGGCGAATTGCTGGTCAAGCGTCCGAATGACTCCATTTCCATGAAGATGTTCCACGGCACGACCCGTGCGCTCATCGCTTCCATGGTCGAAGGCGTCAGCAACGGCTTCACCAAGGTCATGGAGATCAAGGGCGTCGGCTATCGTGGCGAAATGCGCGGCAAGGACCTCGTCCTTCACGTCGGCCATTCGCACGAGGACGTCGTCCATCCCATCGAGGGCGTCGAGGTCTCGATCAAGCAGTCCGAGATCACCATCACGGGAATCGACAAGCAGAAGGTCGGTCAGATGGCGGCCCTGATCCGTCACGTCCGCAAGCCCGAGTGCTATCACGGCAAGGGCATCCGCTTCAAGGGTGAGGTCATCGCCCTTCGTCAGCCCGCTTCCGCCAAGAAGCAGGCCGGCGGCAAGTAAAGGAGGAAGAGACCATGTACACGACATTCAACCGCAATGCTCAGAGAAAGCATCGTCATCTTCGCATCCGCGCCAAGGTCAAGGGAACCGCTTCGCGTCCGCGCATCTCGGTCTTCCGCTCCAACAAGTTCATCTATGCTTCGCTGATCGACGACAGCTGCCACAAGACGCTCTGCTCCTCCTCTTCGGCCAAGCTCGGCTTGGAGAACCCCTCCAACTGTGAGGCGGCCAAGGCCGTCGGCAAGGATCTTGCCGCGAAGGCCCTCGCCCTCAACGTGAAGGAAGTCGTCTTCGATCGTTCGGGCTATCTCTATCACGGACAGGTCCAGGCTCTGGCCGAGGCCTGCCGCGAAGCGGGATTGGTCTTCTAGGAGAACAGGCAACATGGAAGAGAACAACAAGAATACCGCTGTCAGCCAGGCCGCTCCGGCCAAGGCGGAACGCAGCGAGAACCACGGCCGTCCCACCAACGGCGGCAATCGTCGTGGCGGCTTCAACCGCAACAATCGTCGCGGCGGCCGCTCCTTCCGTCCGGAGGAGAAGCTCTACGAGGAGAAGGTCGTCAAGATCTCCCGCGTCAGCAAGACCGTCAAGGGCGGAAAGAGGATGCGCTTCACGGCTCTGGTCGTCATCGGCGACGGAAAGGGCAAGTACGGCTACGGCCTCGGAAAGTCCATCGAAGTTCCGGAAGCCATCAAGAAGGCCATCGCCTCGGCCCGCAAGAACCTGTTCAAGGTCCAGATCACCAAGAACGGCTCCATCACCCATCCGGTCATGGGACGCTTCGGCGCGACCAAGGTCTTCCTCAAGCCCGCTCCGGAAGGTACGGGATTGATCGCCGGCGGCGCCGTCCGCGCCATCCTGGAGCTCGCGGGCGTCAAGAACGTCTACTCCAAGATCTACGGCTCGAGAACCCAGACCACCGCCGTCAAGGCGACGGTCGACGGCCTGACGCAGCTCAAGACGTATGACGAGATCCTCACCAAGCGCTACGGAAAGACGCTCGGCGAGGCGAAGAAGTAAGGAGGAAGGACCATGGATTTGAGCAATCTCAAGATCGCCAAGGGTTCCCGCCATCTTCCCAAGAGGGTCGGACTCGGCATCGGCTCGGGCCTGGGCAAGACTTCGGCCAGAGGCCAGAAGGGACAGGGTGCCCGTCAGGGCCAGAAGGTCCCCGTCGGCTTCGAGGGCGGACAGCTCCCCTTGTTCCGTCGCGTTCCGAAGCACGGCTTCGTGAACTACGGCCGCGTCGAGTACGTCGCCGTCAACCTTCGGGACCTCGAGCGCTATGACTTCGAGGAAGGCACCCGCATCGACAACACGCTCCTCATCGAGATCGGATTGGTCAAGAACCTGAACAAGCCGGTCAAGCTCCTGGGCAAGGGCGAGCTGACGAAGAAGCTCGACATCGCCCTCCAGGCCTTCTCGAAGGCGGCCAAGGAAGCCGTCGAGAAAGTCGGCGGAACCTGCACTGTCGTTTCCTTGAAGGATGCCAGGGTCGCATTCAAGGCCCACGTCCACGAGGAAGAAACTGAGGCCGAATGATGAAAAAGGTAGCCGCGTTTTTCCACAACAAGGAGGTCCTCAACCGCATTCTCTTCACGCTCGCCATCTTCTTTGTGTTCCGGATCGGGTCGGCTATCGTCGTTCCGGGTGTCACCCCGGACGAATCCTTCTTCGCAGATACCACCAACGCCTTCTCCCTGCTCAACATGATGGGAGGAGGCGCCCTGCAGAACTTCTCACTCTTCGCCCTCGGCGTCTCGCCCTACATCACCTCCTCCATCATCATCCAGCTCCTCTCGATGGACGTCCTCCCGGCCCTCACCCAGATGACCAAGGAAGGCGAGTCGGGCCGTAAGAGGCTCAACGTCGTCACGCGTATCCTCTCGGTCGTCCTGGCGGCGGTCCAGGCCTACGGCATCATCGTCGCCCTGTCCAACTCGGGCGAGGGAATCTCCCTGGACGACGAGTCGGCCTGGGGCTATACGAAGGTCATCATCTTCCTGGTCGCGGGCTCGATGATGCTCAACTGGCTGGGCGACCAGATCACGGACAAGGGCGTCGGCAACGGCATCTCCATGCTCATCTTCGCCGGCATCGTCTCCAGCCTTCCGACGCAGATCACCGGTGCCTTCGAAAGCTTCCTTGGCGATTCCATCGCCTCGGGCACGCCGGACCTGATCCTTCAGGGTTCGGTCCAGATCGCGCTCTACCTCCTGGCCTTCCTGGCCATCATCGTCTTCGTCACCTTCATCGAGCGCAGCGTCCGCAAGCTTCCGGTGAGCCATTCCAACACGAGCGCCAGCAGCGAACTGGCGAGCCAGCAGTCCTCCTTCCTCCCCATCAAGGTCAACGCCAGCTCGGTCATGCCGGTCATCTTCGCCTCCTCCATCATGGTCGCCCCCTCGATCATCATCTCCCTCTTCAACACGGCGGAGACGACGCCGCGGTGGATGGAGATCGTCATGGACGTCTTCAACTACCAGGCGATGACGCCTTTGACGGAAGACTTCTCCTTCCCCTTCGGTCCGATCATCTATGCGGTCCTGATCATCCTCTTCTCCTACTTCTACGCCCAGCTGCAGATCAATCCGGAGCGCATCGCGGAAAACTTCCAGACATCCGGAACCTACATCACGGGAATCAAGCCCGGCGTGGAGACGGAACGCTACATCAGCAAGGTCCTCTCCCGCATGACGTTCATGGGCTCGATGGCCCTGACCCTCATCGCCCTCCTTCCGGTCATCCTCTCCATGTCGGGGGCGGTCGATGCGTCGTTGTCGCTTGGAGGAACCGGTCTCATCATCGTCGTCGGCGTCGCACTGGAAGTCTCCAACCAGATCGCCGGCATCCTCGCCGGCCACGGCTATGCGGAGAGTGAACTGTAATATGGCACAAAACGAAGAGAAGAACATCATCATCATGGGCCCTCCCGCCGCGGGCAAGGGCACGCAATCCGAGAAGATCGTCGAAACCTACCAGATCCCCCACATCTCGACGGGCGACATGTTCCGTGCCGCCATCAAGGAAGGGACGAAGCTGGGCCTGGAGGCCAACGCCTACATGCAGAAGGGCCAGCTGGTTCCCGACGAGGTGACGATCGGCCTCGTCGCGGAACGCCTTTCCAAGGACGACTGCAGGAAGGGATTCCTCCTCGACGGCTTCCCGCGCACCATCGCGCAGGCCGAGGCCCTGGAGAAGATCCTCGACACGCTGGGAAAGAAGATCACGGCGGTCCTGCTCCTGGTCGCGGACGACAAGGAGCTCGTCGACCGCATCGCCTCCCGTCGCGTCTGCCCCAACTGCGGCGCTTCCTACAACCTCAAGACGAAGAAGCCCAAGGTGGAAGGCATCTGCGACCACTGCGGCGAGAAGATCATCCTTCGCAACGACGATCGTCCCGAGTCCTTCCAGGTCCGCCTGGACGACTACAGCAAGAAGACCCTGCCCCTGGTCGAATACTACAAGGGCAAGGGCCTCGTCCGCGAGATCGATGCCCTCGAGAGCATCGATGCGGTCTTCGGACACATCCAGGAAGTCCTCTAAGTCGAATGGCGATCATCATCAAGTCTCAAAGCGAGATGGATGGGCTGATCGCGGTCGGTGCCAAGCTGGGGAGAGTCTTCGACAGGCTCTCCCTGGAAATCCGGCCCGGACGGTCCACCTTCGAAATCAGCCACTTGGCCGAGAAGTTCCTGCGCGAGGAAGGCTGCAAGCCGACCTTCAAGGGGTATGACGGATTCCCCGGTGCGGTCTGCACCTCCGTCAACGAAACCCTGATCCACGGCATTCCCCACAAGGACCAGATCCTCAAGGAGGGGGACATCCTCTCCATCGACATGGGGAACGTCGATGAGACGTCCATGCAGGGCGATGCCTGCCGGACGTTCGCCGTCGGAAGCATCTCCGCTGAAGCGCAAAGGCTCATCCGCTGCAGTGAAGAATGCTTCTTCGAAGCCTACAAGATCCTTCGTCCCGGAATCCATCTTCACGAGATCTCCAGGGCCATCCAGAGAGTCGCCGACTCCTACCAGTTCTCCCTCGTCCGGGAGTACGGCGGCCACGGACTGGGCCGGGAGATGCACGAAGATCCCTTCATCTACAACTACTACGAGCCCTCGCTCGGCCTTGGCCCCTTCCTGCGGGAAGGCATGTGCCTGGCCATCGAGCCGATGGTGCTCGCCGGGTCGAACAAGGTCGTGACGCTCAGGGACGGCTGGACCGTCCAGAGCGCCGACAAGAGGTTGACCGCCCACTACGAGAACGACGTCCTGATCACGAGGACGGGAGCCCTCATCACTTCGGTCGACTCCAACGTGAGAAGACATCTAAGCGAATTGGAGATGCAAAAATGAGCAGAGAAGATTTCATCAAGATGGAGGGGACCGTTCTGGATACCCTCCCCGCCGAGAAGTATTCGGTCAAGCTCGACGGAGGCGCCATGATCCGAGCCAGGATTTCCGGAAAGATGCGCATGAACAAGATCCGCATCCTCCCCGGAGACCGGGTCACGGTGGAAATCTCCCCATATGATGTCACCAATGGCTGCATCGTGTACCGATACAAGTAAGGAGGAACTGAACATGAAAGTTCGAGCTTCAGTCAAGCCGATTTGCGACAAGTGCCGTGTCATCAAGCGCAAGGGAAGGGTCATGGTCATCTGCTCCAACCCCAAGCACAAGCAGAGACAGGGCTAAGGAGAAAGGACAAACATTATGGCAAGAATTGCAGGTGTGGACATTCCCAACGACAAGCAGCTGGCCTATTCGCTTCGCTACATCTACGGCATCGGCATGACCCGCGCGCTCAAGATCTGCGCGGATGCCAAGGTCGATCCGACCAAGCGCGTCAAGGACTGCACGGAAGAGGAGCTGACCGCCGTTCGTAACCAGGTCTCCCACTACGTCGTCGAAGGCGACCTCCGCCGTGACGTCGCCCTCAACATCAAGAGGCTGGAGGAAATCGGAACCTATCGTGGCAACCGCCACAAGAGGAGCCTTCCCTGCCGCGGACAGAGAGACAAGACCAACGCCCGTACGTGCAAGGGCCCGAGGAAGACGGTCGCCAACCACAAGAAGGCCACCATCGGCTAAAAAGAGGTAACGGAAATGGCTGAAATCAACAACAAGCCCAAGGCCCAGACTGCGAGCAAGGCCACCAAGGGCAAGAAGACGACGATTCGCAAGAAGAAGACCAAGCTGGGCTTCACCAAGGGCGTCGCGCACATCCACGCTTCCTACTCCAACACCATCGTCTCCATCTCCGACGAGCAGGGACGCGTCATCGCCTGGTCCAGCGCCGGAACCTGCGGCATGTCGGGCACGAGGAAGTCGACGCCCTTCGCCGCCCAGGTCGCTGCCTCGACCGTCGCGAAGACCTGCTTCGACCGCGGACTGAGGTCCGTCGACGTCGAAGTCAAGGGCCCTGGCCCGGGCCGTGAAACGGCCGTCCGCGCCCTCGAGGCGAGCGGACTCAAGGTCCTCTCCATCGCCGATGTCACGCCGATTCCTCACAATGGCTGCCGTCCGCCCAAGCGTCCGCGTGGCTAAAAAAGGAGGAAGGCAATGAAAGAATTCGAGAAGCCCTCATTCGACATCGATCGGGATGCCATCACTTCGACTCAGGGTCGGTTCGTGATCTCCCCCCTCGAGAGCGGGTTCGGAATCACCATCGGAAACGCTCTTCGCCGCGTCCTCCTCTCCTCCCTTCCCGGCTTGGCGGTCTATGCCGTCGAGGTCGAAGGCGCCCAGCACGAATACTCCCAGCTTTCGGGCGTCGTCGAGGACTTGGTCCAGATCATCCTCAACATCAAGAAGATCGTCCTCATGGATGAGCTCGAGGACGACAAGGCCGACTACGTCCTCAAGCTGGACGTCCACGGCGAGAAGGAGGTCAAGGCGGGCTTCATCGTCTGCCCCGACATGGTCTCCGTCGTCAACAAGGACCTGACGCTCTGCCACCTTTCCAGCGACGGCCACATCAAGATGACCCTCCACGCCCGCCGCGGCCGCGGCCTCGTGCTGGCGGAGGACAACAAGGACTCCACCTGGCCGATCGGCTGGATTGCGGTCGACAGCAACTATTCCCCGATCCTCAAGGTCAAGACCACGATCGATCCCGACCGCGTCGGACACGATGCCAGCTACGAGAAGCTGACCATCGAGGTCACGACCGACGGCTCGATGACGCCGCAGGCGGCGGTCGCGCTCTCCAGCAAGATCCTCGAGGAGCACTTCAAGCTCTTCGAAGACCTGGACGACCGCGTCAAGAATGCCACCATCATGACCACCAAGCAGGAGACGACCGAGAAGAACTTCGCCACGATCTCGCTGGAAGACCTCGACCTCTCCGTCCGCTCCTACAACTGCCTCAAGCGCAACGGCTTGAAGACGGTCCAGGACCTCTGCAACATGAAGGAGAGCGAGCTGATGACGGTCCGCAACCTGGGCAAGAAATCCTACAAGGAGATTCTCGACAAGCTTCAGGCCATCGGTCTCTCCCTGCAGCACGACGACAATTCGAAAAAGTGAGGTAAACGAACATGGCTACAATCGGAAGAAAGAACGTCCACGGCAAGGGCGGCGTCCGCTTCAAGGCGGGTTATACCTCGGACAAGCAGAAGAACATGCTGAGGAACGTCGTTTCCCAGCTCATCGTCTCGGGTCACGTCGAGGTCACGCTCGAATTTGCCAAGCGTGCGCAGAAGAAGGCCGAGCGCATGGTCACCTATGCCAAGAAGGGCGACCTCGCTGCGCGCCGTCTGGCGGCCCGCTTCGTCCGCGAGGAAGGCTTCATCGAGGCGAAGACGAAGAAGAACGCCCTCCAGTATCTCTTCGACGTCCTCGGTCCCCGCTACAAGGACCGCAACGGCGGCTACACGCGCATCCTCAAGACGGAGAACCGTCGGGGCGACAACGCCCAGATGGCGATCCTCTCCTTCGTCGACTAAGGAACGGTTCGGGGCCGAAAGGCCCCTTTTCCTTTTTCGGGAACAAAAAAACCTCGCCGAAGCGAGGGGAATTTCGATGGTGCCGCCAAGAAGATTCGGACTTCCGACCTACTGATTACGAATCAGTTGCTCTACCAGCTGAGCTATAGCGGCAGCGACAATTATTGTATCGCAGGCTCAGGACGATTTCAAGGAAAAATCGATTCGATGGACGATCCGGCCGAAGGGCCCTTCCCTCTTGGAATCTTCCCGAACCGTCTTCGGAGGAAGGAAGGCGCTTTTTTCGAGGAAATCCGAGCCCATGACTAAAAAAAAGTCCTCGCACCTCCTATAATGGTAAGGGGAGAATTTCCATGGAAAAGAAGACGCGCGTGGAGCGATACCAGGAGCTTCGTCGGAACATCGAACGGATGACCGATTACCCCTTTTCCAATGGAACGAAGGAGAAGAACGTGGCCAAGCACGTCGATGCCCTGCTTCGCCACCAGGAAGAGGAGCAGAGGCACGACCTCCTCCGCCAGCAGAAGAAGGAGGCCAAGCGCATCCGCTTCCAGAAGGCCAAGGAGAAGGGGTTCCTGTTCAAGGTGGGAACCGTCGCCCTCGTCCTGGTCCTCTTCGTCCTGGTCCTCCTGGTCGTCGTCCTCTATGCCACAGGAGTGATTGCATGAAGAAAAACTACGCCATAGCCATCGACGGGCCGGCCGCCTCGGGAAAGTCGACCGCGGCCAAGGCCGTCGCCAAGAGGCTTTCCTTCCTCTACATCGACACCGGCGCCATGTACCGCGCCTTCACCCTCTGGATGATCGAGAACGGCAGGGATCCGCGCTCGGAAGCCGACGCCGTCTCCCTGATTCCGGGCTTCGAGATGGAAGAGGACAAGGAGGGAAGGGTCTTCCTCTCGGGACGTGACGTGACGGAACGCGTCCGTGAGAACGACGTCTCCCGCCTCGTCTCCTACGCCTGCGCCCACAAGGCCGTCCGCGAGCGGATGGTCGAGATCCAGCGGGAGATGGCTTCCCGGCAGAGCGTCGTGATGGACGGTCGGGACATCGGGACCGTCGTCCTTCCCCAGGCAGACCTGAAGGTCTTTCAGGTCGCCTCCGTCGAGGCTCGCGCCCGAAGGCGCTTCCTCGAGAACCAGAAGAAAGGCATTCCGGGTACGCTGGAGGAAATCGCCGAAGACATCGAGCGCCGGGACTACATCGACTCCCACCGCGAGCATTCGCCTTTGATGCAGGCGGAGGACGCCGTCCTCCTCGATACGTCTGAGATGACGGTCGCTCAGGAGGTCGACGCCATCCTGAAGCTCTTCCTTGAGAAAGTAGGTGAGACATGGAACGATATGGAACAGTAGCGCTCGTCGGCGCCCCTTCGACGGGGAAGTCGACGCTCTTCAACCGGCTGACCGACAGCCGTCGGGAGATCACCGGACGGGAATACGGCATCACCAGGGACCGCAACTATGGCACGGGCCACTGGCTCGACAAGACCTTCACCCTCATCGATACCGGAGGCATCACCGGCGAGAACATCCCCTTCCAACGGGAGGTTCAGAGCCAGGTGGAACTGGGCATCCAGGAGGCGGACGTCATCCTCTTCGTCGTGGATGGCAGGGCCGGCGTCACCAACAGCGACCTCTTCGTCGCCAAGAAGCTTCGTCCCTACAAGGAGAAGGTCTTCCTCGTCGTCAACAAGATCGACGACAAGACCCTCCTGGGAGACAGCTATGAGTTCTTCCAGCTCGGCTTCGGTCATCCCCACGCCATCTCCAGCGAACATGGCCTCGGCCTTGGCGACTTGCTCGACGAGGTCATGAAGGTCCTGCCCCGTGAGCAGGAGAACCCCTACGAAGGCGCCTTGACCTTCACCCTTCTGGGCCGGCCCAACGTCGGAAAGTCCTCCCTCGCCAACAAGATCCTCGGACAGGAACGCGTCATCGTCTCTCCGGTCTCGGGGACGACGAGGGACTCCGTCGACATCCGCTTCGAGCGCGACGGCCGCCATTATGTCATGATCGACACCGCCGGCATCAAGAGGCCGGGAAAGGTCGCCGAGGACCTGGACAAGTATGCGGTCATCCGCTCCGCCGACGCCGCCCGCCGCGCCGACATCTGCCTGCTCCTAATCGACGCCGAGGAAGGCCTGGTCAGCCAGGACATCCACGTCTCCTCCTATGCCATGGACGAATCCAAGCCCATCGTCATCGTGGTCAACAAGTGGGACCTCCATTCCCACGGCATGGACGATCAGCAGAAGTTCGCCCAGGAGATTCGGGCCTACTTCAAGTTCGCGAGCTATGCCCCGATCGTCTTCTGCTCGGCGAAGACGGGAAGCAACATCAAGGCGATCTTCCGCGAGCTGCACCACGTCGACGAGGTCCTCCATCGCAAGGTTCCCTCCTCCCTCCTCAACTCCCTGATCAGCAAGGCCCAGCTCGACAACGAGGCGCCCGACTTCAACGGAGGAAGGCTCCGCATCAGCTACTGCACGCAGAGCGAGGGCGTCCCGCCGACGTTCGTCCTCTTCGTCAACAACCCGAACTACTTCCACTTCTCCTACAAGCGCTACCTGGAGAACGCGATTCGTCGCGAGTTCGGATTCGACTGCTGTCCGATCCGCCTTCAGGTTCGTTCGAAGCGGTCCTACGACCTGCTTCAGGAGAAGAAGAAGTGAAGGCCGCCGTCCTCGGTTCCGGAGCCTGGGGAACGGCCCTTTCCCACGTCCTTTCGCGCAAGGTCGAGGACGTCGTCCTCTACGACCGGGACGAGGCATACCAGGCCATCAACGTCGAGCACCGCAACCCGCGCCACTATTCCGACGTCCTCCTCTCTCCGAGGATCACGTTCACGAACGACCTGAGCACAGCCCTGTCGGGCGCCCGGGTCGTCGTCTTCGCCGTGCCCTCCCACGCCTATCGCCAGACGGCCCGGGCGCTCGTTCCCTTCCTCTCCGCTCCCGTCCACGTCCTGTCCCTGGCGAAGGGCTTCGATCCGGAGACGAACGAGCGCCTGAGCGAGGTCCTTCGGAAGGAGATTCCGGAGGGACGGCGGTTCCCGATCGTCTCCCTCCTTGGGCCTTCCTACGCCGAGGAGGTCCTGCACGGGAAGCTCACCTGCCTGAGCGCCATTTCGCAAGTGGAAGAGGAGGCCCGGCTTTTCCAGGAGCTCCTCTCGAGCGAGAACTTCCGCGTCTACACCAACACGGACGAGGTCGGCTCGGAGATCGCCGCCGCCCTCAAGAACGTCCTGGCGATCGCCGCCGGAATCCTCCTGGGCCTGGGGGAGGGCGAGAACGCCCGTGCCGCGCTCATCACGCGGGGAAACGCCGAGATCATGCGCTTCGGCATCGCCAACGGGGCTCGGATGGAGACCTTTCTCGGCCTCTCCGGCATTGGCGACCTCATGCTGACCTGCAATTCCATGAAGTCCCGAAATTTTTCCATCGGTTATGAGATTGGCAAGGCTGATGATGCCAAAATTGTCCTCGAAAAGAACAAAAAGACCGTCGAGGGAGTCAATACGGCGAAATACGTCACGAACCTGGCCCGGCGGATGGCCATCGAGATGCCGATTGCCGAGGCGGTGAACGACGTTCTGTTCCACGACGCCCGGCCTTCGGAAAAATCGCTCTCCCTGATGGTTCGGGAGCTGAAGAGCGAGCGGGTCGCGTGACCTTCTTTTCGGAAGCGCTTTCCTAGGAATGCCGTCACTTCTTTACATTTCTATTTTTTGGCGAAATTTATTGATTTAATCGATATATTTTGATATAACAGCTTTTAGAAAGGTAGGTGAATGAAATGGCTGACAAAAAACCGATTACGAAGGAAGATTTGGCAGAGCAGCTTGCGAAGGATGGTCGGATGCAGAAGGGAGAGGCGCTCCGGGCGGTGGAATTGATCTTCGCCGCGATCGCCAGGGGCTTGATCGATCCCGATTTCGGCTCGGTCAAGGTTGCCGGCTTCGGAACCTTCACGCTTGTCGAAAGGACGGGCCGCGTCGGCGTCAATCCTTCCGATCCCTCCCAGAAGATTCAGATTCCTCCCAGCAAGGCGGTCAAGTTCAAGCCCTCGAAGACCCTGAAGGACCTCCTCAACGATCGGTAAGCTCTCGTTGGCCGCTTTCTCCAAAGCGGCCTTTTCATGATGAACGTCTCTCTCACGAACGACCAGCAGGAGGTCTTTGACCTCATCGCCTCCAAGCTCGGACGCGACAACGTCTTCCTCGTCGGCGGCAGCGTCCGGGATGCCCTGCTTGCCAGGGAGAGCTTTGATATGGACTTCGCGGTCCGAAACGCGCCGGGCGCCGTCTTCGAGGCCTTTCCCTACGCCCTGTACTTCGAGCGCTACGGCACGGTCTCCTTCAAGCTGGACCCCTTCCGCATCACCGTGGCTTCCTTCCGCGAGGAGAGGCGCTACGACGACTTCCGGCATCCAAGGGAGGTGCGCTTCGTCCCGTCGCTCTACCGCGACTACCGACGCCGGGACTTCACCATCAACTGCCTCTACGTCGATATCGGCCTCAACGTCATCGACCCGACGGGGAAGGGGCTGAAGGACCTTCGTTCCCATCGAATCCGGACGGTCGGCAATCCCTACCGGCGTCTTCGGGAGGATCCCCTTCGCATCCTGAGGGCCGTCCGCTTCTCCCTCTCCCTCTCCTTCACCCTGGCGCCGTTCTTGGAAAAGGCCATCCGCCGGGAGAGGGACCTCCTGGATCATCTCAATCCGGCGAAGGTCCGGGAGGAGATTCGGAAGTGCCCGCCCCAGTGGCGCGAAAGGATGGTGGAGATGCTGAGTCTGGAGGACTTTTGGAAAGAAAGGAGACAGGATCCATGAATTTCGATGAAAGGGATATTCCGTTTGCGACCCTCTTGGTCAAGAGGTATCCGCTCTACGACCTGGACGAGCTGGACGTCATGGTCCTCCTCGTCTCGGACATGGTCCTGAAGATCGAGGACACCCTCCTGACCTGCGACATCCTCGCCTCCTACATGAAGGCGAGGAAGGAGGACATCGACCTCTCCCTCTCGAAGCTCCTGTCCCGGAACTTCGTCGAGGTGGTCGACGACGGAAGCGGCATCCACAGCTCCCTCTCCTCCTTCCGGAAGAAGATCTTCGACGATTGGGTCCGGGACGTCACCCTGCAGGAGAAGGCCGGTCTGCCCAAGCAGGCCGACGGAAACCTCTACGAGGAGCTCGAGAAGGTCAACGGACGCGTCCTCTCTCCAATCGACCGCGACATGGTGACGCGCTGGCTCCAGTCGGGCGCGACCCGCGACATGGTCCTGGAGGCGTGCCAGCGGAGCCTGACCAAGGGAGGCTACATCTCCTTCAAGCGGGCGGACGTCCTGATCCAGGAGCTGGAGCGTTCGGAAGGAAGGAAGAAGATCGGCGTCTCGACGCTGGACGAGGACACCAAGCGGAAGAAGGAAATCCACGACATCCTCGTGAACACGGACTGGACCCTCGATGACTGAAAAGGAGATTCCCCTCTTCCTCGAGGCTTTGGAGGAAGCCTTTCCCCGCACCGAATGCTTCCTTCGCCACGAGAGCGACTGGCAGCTCCTGATCGCCATCCTGCTCTCCGCCCAGACGACCGACCGGAGCGTCAACGAGGCGACGAAGATCCTCTTCGGACATTTTCCGACCCTCGAAAGCCTTTCCAAGGCGAGCGTCGAGCAGATCGAAGAGGACATCCGCCGGGTGGGCCTGGCCCGATCCAAGGCGCGAAACGTCCGGGAGACGGCCCGGCTTCTGCTGGAACGGCATCAGGGGAAGGTGCCCCAGGACCGGAGGGAACTCGAGGAGCTTCCAGGCGTCGGACACAAGACCTCCGGCGTCTTCCTCGCGGAGTGGTGCCATGCCCCCTACCTGCCCGTGGACACGCACGTTCTTCGCGTCTCGACGCGCCTTGGACTGATTCCGAAGGGAAGGACGCCCGACCAGGCTGAGGCCCTGCTGGAGCGGAAGCTGAAGGGGAAGACCCCGATCGAGACCCACCGCCGCCTGATCCTCCTGGGGCGGACCTTCTGTTCGGCCCGTCGGCCCCGGTGCCTCTCCTGTCCGTTCCTGTCCTTCTGCAAGGAAGGCGAGCGATTCCGCAAGAAGAAGGAAGAGGAAAGATAGAAGGAACCTTCGGGAAAAGGAACTCGATGGTCCCGGATCAAGGTCCTCGACAGCCAGCCGACCGCCTGCTTCGTCCGTCGACATTCCTGCTCTCAACAAGTGGAATGGCAATTGAAAAAAGGCTGCCCGGAAGTTAATGTCCGGACAGCCATTTTCTTTATTCGGTGAAGAAGAGTCCCTTTTCGTTGGCATCGAGCTGGATATGGTCCAGGACCTTTCCTTGGAGGATCTCCTGGGCCATCGGCGTCTCGACGTTGTTCTGGATGTAGCGGCGAAGAGGCCGGGCGCCATAGACGGGATCGAACCCATGGCGATGGATCCAGGAGACGGCCTTGTCGGTGTATTGGAAGCGGACGTTGCGCTGCTGAAGCCTCCGTCCGAGGTCGTTGAGGAACTTCTCGACGATCTTGTCGACGACCTTGTCGGTCAGGGAATGGAAGAGGACGATCTCGTCGATCCGGTTGAGGAATTCCGGGCGGAAGGAGCGCTTGAGCAGTTCGAGGACCTTCCGTCGGCTTTCCTCTCCTTCTCCCTCCAACAGGATTTCCGAGCCGAGGTTGCTGGTCATGATGATGATCGTGTTCGTGAAGTCCACCGTCCGTCCCTGGCCGTCGGTGAGACGGCCGTCGTCGAGGACCTGCAGCAGGACGTTGAAGACGTCGGGATGGGCCTTCTCGATCTCGTCGAAGAGGAGGATGGAGTAGGGCTTGCGGCGGACGGCCTCGGTCAGCTGGCCGCCCTCCTCGTAGCCGACGTAGCCCGGCGCAGCGCCGATCAGCCGGCTGACGGATTCCTTCTCCATGTATTCCGACATGTCGATCCGGACGATCTGCTTCTCCGAGTCGAACAGCTGCTCCGCCAGGGCCTTGGCGACTTCGGTCTTGCCGACGCCGGTGGGGCCGAGGAAGAGGAAGCTTCCGATGGGCCGGCTCTCGTCCGCCAGGCCCGCTCGGCTTCGCAGGATCGAGGAGGCGATCTGCGTCAGGGCCTCGTCCTGGCCGATGACCCTGCGCTCGAGCTCGCCCTTCAGGCCGAGCAGCTTGTTGGATTCGCTCTGGGTCAGCTTGCTGACGGGGATTCCGGTCCAACCCGAGACGACCTCGGCGACCGATTCGTCGTCGACGACGTCCGAGACCATCGACCCTTCCCGGTCCGCGTTCTCGGAAAGCGTCCGCATCTGCTCCTGGAGGGTCGGGATCTCCTCGTTCTGGATCTTCGCCGCCGTCAGGTAGTCGGCGTCGGACATCGCCTTTTCGAGGTTGAGGCGGGCCAGGTCCAGCTTCTTCTTCACTTCCTTCTGACGCTCGTTCTCCTCCTTCTCCGCCTTCCATTTGGCGGTCAGCTCGTCCTTGCGGCTGGTGAGCTCGGCGATTTCCTCTTCCATCTCCTGGCGCCGTTTCTGGACGGTGGGCGAGTCGTCGTTCTTGAGGGAGACCTTCTCGATCTGGAGCTGCATGAGCTTCCGGCTGACCTCGTCGAGTTCCTCGGGCATCGTGTCGATCTGCATGCGGACCTTGGCGCAGGCCTCGTCGATCAGGTCGATGGCCTTGTCCGGAAGGAAGCGGTCGGTGATGTAGCGCTTGGAGAGGGTGACGGCGGCGATGATGGCGTCGTCGGTGATCTCCACTCCATGGTGCTGCTCATAGCGGTCCTTGATGCCGCGGAGGATGGCAATCGTGTCGTCGACCGTCGGCTCGTCGATCAGGACCTTCTGCATACGGCGGGCAAAGGCCTGGTCCTTCTCGATGTACTTCCGGTATTCGTCGAGGGTCGTCGCGCCGATGCAGTGGAGCTCGCCTCGCGCGAGGAGCGGCTTGAGGATGTTGGCGGCATCGAGGCTGCTGTCCCCGCCGGCTCCGGCACCGATCAAGGTATGGATCTCGTCGATGAAGAGGATGAGGCGGCCCTCGCTCTTCTGGACCTCCTTCATCACGGCCTTGAGCCGCTCCTCGAATTCGCCGCGGTACTTCGCGCCGGCGATCAGGGATCCGACGTCCAGCTCGTAGATGGACTTGTCCTTCAGGCTCTCGGGGACGTCCCCCTTGAAGATGCGCCAGGCCAGGCCCTCGACGACCGCGGTCTTGCCGACGCCCGGATCGCCGATGAGGACGGGGTTGTTCTTGCTCTTGCGGGAAAGGATTTCCATGACGCGGCGGATCTCGTTGTCGCGTCCGATGACGGGGTCGATCTTTCCGCGGGCGACTTCGTCGACGAGGTCTCGGCCATACTTCTTGAGCGCCTCGTACTGGCTCTCCGGGGCATCGGTCGTCACGTGGTTTCCACCCCGGATCTGGTCGATGGCCTTCTGGAAGCGGGACTTGTCGTACCCTTCCAGGGACTGAAGCTCCCTCAGGATGGAATGCCTCGTCTCGAAGTGGGCGAGCAGGAGATGTTCGACGGAGAGGAAGTCGTCCTTCATCTGGCGCTGGACCTTGCTGGCGACGTAGAGGATGTTCTTGACGTCGGCGGACGTCTCGGGCTCCTCCGAGGAAGTCGTCTTGGCCGTCTGCTCGACGAAGCGGTCGATGATCTGGGAGACTCTCTTCGGGTCGACGCCGACCTTTCGCAGGACGCTGAAGTAGAGCGAATCCTCCTGATCGAAGAGGACGCGCAGGAGTTCCGGTACGTCGAAGGAAGGAAGGGACTTGTCCTTCGTATATTGGATTCCATCGTTGATGGCTTGGATGACCTTTTGCGTATATCGTTGTTCTTCGGCCATATGTGAAGTCCTCCTTTCGTGAAGACAATACCATTATAGGACAAATATTAGCACTTTCAAGTATAGAGTGCTAATTTTGGCGAGAGAGCATCCGGCCGAAGCCTGGGACAGCCTCCTTCCTTTCCCTCTTCCGCCTCGGGTCCTATAATATCCAGGAGGAGAAAAGACCTATGAATCCTGTCCTGATTGCCGTCATCGTCATCCTTTCGGTTCTCTTCCTCTACCTCGCCTCGATGATGGTCCTCTTTGCCGCCGTGATGCGGAAGATGCTCTGGATCCGCGGAAAGGATCCCGACAATCCCTGCTATCTCCGTTTCGAGGACTATGCCGACGTGCTGGAAAGGAAGGCCTATGCCTGCGGCTACTACGGGAAGAGCATCCGCGGCTACGTCTATAAGGAAAAGGGGAGGCGCTCCTTTTGCGGATTCGTCGTCCTCGCCCACGGCCTCTTCGGAACGCACGTCCAGTATCTGATCGACATCGACATGCTTTGCCGTCAGGGCTACATCGTCCTCGCCTATGACCAGTATGGCTGCGGACTTTCGGACGGAAAGAATCAGGAGAGCCTGGGGACGGGCGTCTACGTCCTGGAGAACGTCCTGCGGGATGTGCAGAAGAGAAATATCAATTCATCTCTTCCAATAACGCTCTATGGACATTCATGGGGCGCTTATTGTGTTCTTGCCGTCCTGAAGAACCATCCGGAAGTCGTTTCTTGTGTCGCCCGTTCTGGCTTTCTTTCTCCAACTCAGACGGGTCTCAATGCCCTGCTTCATTTCAGCAAGGCCGCTTACGTCTTGATGGCTCCCGTGGTCTATCCCATTTCCCTCCTTCTCATCGGACGTCGGAACATGGTCAGCGCAAGGAGAGGATTTCGGAACGCGAAGACGCGCATCCTTCTCGTCCATGCCAAGGACGATCCGATGGTCCTCTTCCGGGAGAGTCAGGCCGCGGAGGCGGAGAAGCATCCCCGTCCCAACGTCCGCGTCTTCGTCACGGCGGAGGGAGGACACAATTCGCTCATCACGGTCCAGTCCTCCGAGAACTATCGACGCCTGACGAAGGAGTACGGTGCGATCGCTCAGGTCGCCGACCCTGAAGAAAGAAAAAGGCGGGAGGAAGAGTTTGTCTCTTCCTTCCGCCGAAAGGAACAATACGTATTGGACGACGCCGTGTCCGGCGCGATCCTCTCATTCCTCGAAGAGGACTGAGCCGTAGTTCCTCTTGCCTCGCTTGACGAAGACGTAGCCGCCTTCGAGGGCGTCCTTGGCGCCGAGGACGAAGTTCGGGTCGGAAACCTTCCGGCCGTTGACCTTGACGGCACCGTTGTTGAGGAACTCCCGGCTTTCCCGTCGGGAAGACGCCAGCTTCAGTTCGATCAGGACGTCGACGAGCGCCTTTTCTCCGCTCAGCCGGACGAGGGGGAGCCCGTCGGTCAGTTCCGAAAGCTCTTCCTTCCGAAGGCCGGAGAAGTCGTCCGAAAACAAGGCCTTGGACATCTTCTCGCAGGAATCGGCCTTCTCCTTTCCATGGAGGGAGGTGACGATGACGCGGGCGAGCTCCCGTTGTCCCTCGCGCCTCTCGGGATGCTCCATGTGATCCTTGTAGATGGCGTTGATCTCCTCGATGTCGCGATCGTCGAAGATGTAGAGGTACTTCAGGACGTCGCTGTCCGAGACGTTCATGAAATACTGGTAGATGCGGTAGGGCGAGGTCATGGTCGGATCGAGGTAGAGGGCGCCGTTCTCGCTCTTGCCGAACTTCTTTCCGTTGGCGTCGGTGATCAGCTTGAAGGAGAAGACCTCCGCCTTCGCATCCGGCCCCTCGCTGCGCTTGAGGAAGTCGAGCGCCGTCGTCAGGTTGCCCCACTGGTCTCCGCCTCCGAACTGGATCTGGCATCCGTAGTCGCGGTAGAGCCGTAGGAAGTCTCCCGACTGGAGGATCATGTAGCTGAACTCCGTGTAGGAGATGCCCGTCTCGAGCCGGGACTTGACGATCTCCTTGGAGAGCATGTAGTTGACCTGGAACTTCTTGCCGTAGTCCCGGAGGAAGGACAGGATGTTGGTCTGGCTCCACCAGTCGAAATTGTTCAGGATCATGCCCTTCTCGGGATCGGAGGTGTCGATATACTTGGAAAGCTGCCTTTGAATGGCCTTGGCGTTCTCGAGGACCTGCTCCTCGCCGAGGAACTTTCGCTCGCTCGACTTTCCGGAGGGGTCGCCGATCATGCCGGTCGCGCCGCCGAGGACCGCGATGACCTTGTGGCCCATCTTCTGGAAGCGCTGGAGGATGTGGATCATGATGAAGTTCCCCAGCTGAAGGGAACGGGCGCTCGGGTCGAAGCCGCAGTAGAGCGTCGTCTTGTTCTGGAGCATGGCCTTGATGGCCTGTTCGTCGGAAAAGCTCTCCAGGAGGCCGCGCTTTTCCAAATCGTCGATGAGGTTCGTCATATCTTTCTCCTTGATGAGGTATTTCCCGCACAAGAGTATAGCTCAAAATCCCCCTCAATTCGAGAGTAGACGAAGGAAGTGCGGACGCCCCTTCCGGTCAGCAGGAGCTTCCTCCGGGTTTCCAGCGCATAGCGGACCTCCCTTTCGTCGGACGAGATCAGGACGAAGCGGAGCCGTTCGTCGATGCCCCTTGAGGCAAGCGTCTCTTCCGACGAGAGGTTCCTCTCGACGATCAAAGCATTCCTTTGGGCCCAATCACGACCCCTTGCGGAGAGGGCGACGTCGTGGAAGAAGAGAGGAAGGAAGAAGATCAGGAGGAAAACTTTCATAGGATGGCCAGGTAGGTCAGGAGAAGGAGAGGGAGGAGAAGGAGCAGAGGAAGGAAGGAAGGGAAAGACGGCCTCCTCCGCGGCGGAAGAAGCCGGCGGTAGTCCTCGAGATCCTCCTCGGCAATCTCGTCGCAAAAGGCCAGCCGCGTCGTCCGGTCGACCAACAGGGAGGGCGCGACCCCGGCCTCCTCGAAGTCCTTCCGCGTCAGTTTGGCGCAATCGATCGACGACAAAAGCTTGTCTTTCAACGGAGAGATGGGAAGTTCGTCGACCGCCTTGGAAAAGGAAGTCTTTCCTTCTCTTGTCATCGATGAATAGAGATAGAAGTTTTGGAAGAACTCTTCCTCGTCCTTCGCCATTTTCGTTCCTTCTTTCTTCCGAAGGGAAAAGAAGGCGAGCGTGAAAAGAGGGAGAAAGAAGACCAGGATGGCCTTCTGGAGGAAAAGCCCGAGCAGCAGGCCGAGGGCCAGGGAGAGCAAAAGGGCCCAGAGGAGAGGCCTCTTCGTCCTTCGCCTTTCCCTTCGTGGCCCCTTCTCCTTCCTCGTGAGGAGGGAGCGAATCCGGTCAAGCATCCTTCCACCCCCGGAGTCGGGCCAGCGAGAGGACGAGAAGGCCGGGGACGAGGAGGGAGAGGACAAGGAGAAGGAGGAAGGAGAGCACGCCATGGGTGGAGGAAACCGTCAGGGACGGAAAGAAGAGGGAAAGGAAGACCGTGAGGGAGAGAAAGAGGAAGAGCGTCAGGCGCTCCCGGAAGGAAGCCTTCCTCTCCTCGTCGAGGAAGCGGGAGAGTTCCTCCCGTCTCGTGCGGACGGCGTCCCGCAGGGAACGCAGGTGGAGGAGATAAGCCTCGTTCCTTCCGTCGCATTCCAGGAAGAAGCGGAGCTTGGCCTCGAAGGGGCAAAGGCTTCGGGAGGATGAAAGCCGTTCCGAGAACTGATCATAGGGACGCCTTTCTCCTTCGGGCAGGAAGGGAAGGGACTGGTCATAGGCTTCCCGGATGGGCCAGCCTTCGTCGACGAGGGAGAGGAACGAGTCGAGGAAGGAGAGATCGGAATGCTCCTCCCTCAGGGGCTTCTTCCCCCTCTCCCTTCTCTCGAGCAGGACGAGGGTCAGGACGATCTCCAGGATCAGGGAGAGGAGCATCAGGAGCGGACTGTCGAACAGCAGGAGGGAAAGGGCGGCGAGGGCGAAAAGAGACAGGCACTCCTGTCTCTCGTCGCGAAAGATTCGTCTCAGCTTGGCCATGGAAGAACCTCCTTCCACTTCCTATTGCCCTTTCGACTCCTGTTTGTTCAGCGGTTTCGGTTCCGGTCCGTCCAGGATCTGGAAGAAGGTTTGGATGGCCTTGCCGCTGATGCGGTAGAAGGAGGAATGGGAGAGGGACTTCATCCATTCGTCGCAGTCCCGCTGGATGAAGAGGTGACGATACAGGAGGACGCCGGTGTCCCTCTCCAGGCAGTTGAGGGCGAAGAGGATGCCGGAGACGTAGCTGAGGAAGGAGTGGGCCTTTCCCGGAAGGCGAGGGTCCTCCAGGACGGCCTTGAGCATGAAGAGGGAGGGAAGGTCGTTGGACTTGGTGAGGAGGCGCGAGACGGAGACGGGATGGAACATGAGCAGGGCGCAGAGGCTCTGCCGGTAATGGAGGACGACGCGCTTGAGACGCTCCCTGGCGTTGGGCGTGAGGTCCGAGAAGAAGGCGTCCCTGTCGATGGGGTTTTCCTTCATGGATTCCATTGGCAAATGCTCCTTTCCCATAGCATCCCAGCCGGATGGGCGAAGGGAAAGGTCAAACGAGGAAGGAGCGCCGCGAGGGAAGAAAACGCCGGACGGTCAGATCAGGGCCAGGAGGACCTGGTCCATGACGTAGAGGGCGTCGTCCTTGATGCGAAAGCGTCCGTCCCGGACCTCGACGAGAGACGAGACCTCCTGGATCCCCCGGCGATGGGAGAGAAGGAAGTCTTCGTGGAAGAGGGCACGGTAATCCTCGAGGGAGAAACCGGAGGAAAGCCGCAGGTGAAGCATCAGGTACTCGAGCTTTCGGCTCTCGGAGTCGACGAGTTCCACCTCGCGGGAAGGATCTCCCCGCATGTAGCGGGGCATCGAGGTCGTGTTGCGGTAGCGATGCGAACGAAGGAAGCCGCTCGCTCCCAGACCGCAGCCGTAGTATTCTTCGTCGTGCCAGTAGGTGAGGTTGTGCCGGGATTCGAATCCCGGACGGCAGAAGTTGGAGACTTCGTAGCGGTGGAAGCCGTGGCTCGAGAGCCTCTCCCGCAGGTAGTCGTATTCCTCCCGCAGATGGTCCGGATCGATCTCGACGCCTTGACGGAAAAGAAGGGTCCCTTCTTCGACCTGAAGCGAATAGAAGGAAAGATGGGTTGGATTCAATGAGAGAGCAAAATCGATATCTTCATCGATTTCCGATAATCCATCCTTCATGCCATAGATAAAATCAAGATTGATATTGTCAATTCCGGACCGCCGGAGGCAAGAGACGGCGCGAACGACGTCCTGCGGATCGTGATGACGCCGGAAGCGCCTCAGAAGGTGCGGGTCCGCGCTCTGCACGCCCAAGGAGACGCGATTGACGCCGCCGTTGGCAAAGAGCTCCGCCTTCTTCTCGTCCACCGATTCCGGATTGCACTCGAAAGTGAACTCCTCGACGCCTCCGAAGGAACGGCGTAGGAAGGACAGCAGCGTCTCCAGGCCGGGAAGGGAAAGCGCGGAGGGCGTCCCGCCGCCGACGTAGATCGTCTTGATGGCGGAGGGAGGAATCGAAAAGGACTCGATTTCGGAGATCAGGGCGCGAAGGTAGTCCCCTTCCGAATAGACTCCGCAGACGACCTTCGGGAAGTCGCAGTAGCTGCAGAGGTGTTCGCAGAAGGGAATGTGGAGGTAGAGGGCCTTGGGCATCTAGTCGAGCCCTTCGATGGGAATCGGCGTGTAGACGAACTTCTTTCCCTGGCGCTCCTTGCGGTAGAAGCCCTTCTTGGCCAGGCCTTCCATCCCCTGGCGTCCCGTCTCGTAGACGGACATCTCCGACGTGACGAAGTCCTCGATCGTGTAGAAGGCGCCGATGCGGCAGTGGCCGGCGTAGAAATGGGCCTCCCTCTTCTTCAGCGAGGGATAGGTCTCCCTCAGCCTTTTCGCCCGCTCTTCGACGACGCGCCCGTCCTCCCTCCTTCCGAAGTTGGGAAGGGCCAGTTCTTCCACAGGGGGAAGGGAGGCCTCCTCCGTCGGGGTGGCGGCGTCCTGCTCCGCCTCTTCCTTCCGGCACTCCTCAAGGAGCTGGCGGATCTTCTCCTCGTCCTTGGCGAGGTAGGGAAGGATGGAAGTCAGCGCATAGGTCAGGTCCAGGGTCCTTTCCGTCTCCTTCAGCCTCCGGAAGAAGGTTTCCGAATGGGAGAAGAGGACCGATTCGAAGTCGAGGGCGAAACCGACCTGGTCCAGTCCGCTTGCGAGGAGGAAGAACTTGCAGACCAGGGCGGCCGTCTCTTCGTTGACGTATTCGAAGGGGCGCTCGGAAAGAAAGAAATAGACGGCGAGGACCGCTCGCGAAAGCAGGGGGACTTCCTGCTGCCGCAGGAAGAGGAAGAGGAAGGAGAGCTGCTCGGAGATGCCTTCGGCCGGGCAGGGCAGGAGCGGATTGAGGACGTCCTTCACGACGTCCTTCCTCAGGATGGCCGCCTCGAGGGTGGAATCGCCCTGAAGGAGGGCGTTGAGGCGAGGGAAGAGCGCTTCGTCGAAGGCGAGGTCCTCCTGTTCCCAGAGGCGGGAATAGGAGCCCAGCAGGAAGAAGGACGAGGGCAGGGTCTCCACCTCCAGGCGGGCGATCTTCTCCAGCGTGGCGTCGTTGGGCATCTTGTCCATGCAGTGCCGGGAAAGGGCCTTGAGGGCGAAGGCCTTCCTCTTCAGGCGGAATCCGTCCTTCCTCCGCAGGCCGTGGTAGAGCCGAAGGTCCTGAAAGAGCCTCTCCTCCAGGCCGTAGCACTGGGAGAGGATCGTGGGCGTCAGGGTCAGGACGCAGGGGTGGAAGTCCCGGTCCCGAAGCTCGGTCTCCAGCGAGAAGGCCTGGCGATAGGAGAGGACCCTCTGCCATTCCGCATCGACGTTCTCGCGGTTGAGGATCGCCTTGACGTCGTCCTTTGTCGCATAGACGAGGTCCGTGTATTTCTTTCCGTCTTCGGTCATGATTGGATGTCTCGCTTTGGCATCATTCTACTACTTCGCCTCGTCGACTGTCAGCATGGCGATGAAGGCCTCCTGCGGGACCTGGACCTTTCCGAATTCCTTCATCCTCTTCTTGCCGCGCTTCTGCTTCTCCAGGAGCTTCTTCTTGCGGGAGATGTCGCCGCCGTAGCATTTGGCCAGGACGTCCTTCCGGACTGCCTTGATGTCGCTGCGGGCGACGATCTTCCCGCCGATCATCGCCTGGACGGGAATCTCGAACTGCTGCCGGGGGATGACGTCCTTGAGCTTGTCGACCACCGCCCGGGCCCGCGGATAGCAGGTCGGACGGAAGACGATCGTCGTCAGGGCGTCGACGCGCTCGCCGTTGAGGAGGATGTCCATCCGGTCGACGTCGCTCTCGCGGTACCCGATGAGCTGGTAGTCGAGGGAGGCGTAGCCTTGGGAGACGGACTTGAGCCGGTCGAAGAAGTCGAAGACAATCTCGCTGAGGGGCATCTCATAGTTCAGCTCGACGCGGGTTTCATCGACGTAGGTCATGTCGACGTATTCTCCCCTCTTGTTCTGGCACAGGGTCATGACCGCGCCGACGTAGTCCTTGGGCGTCATCACCTGGACCTTGGCGAAGGGCTCGAGGGTCTTCTTCACCTTCGTCCGGTCCTTGGGGAAGTCGGCCGGGTTCTGGATCATCTCGATGCGCCCGTCCGTGAAGTGGACCTCGTAGACGACCGAAGGGGCGGTGCAGACGAGGTCGAGGTCATACTCGTCCTCCAACCGGGCCTGGATGACTTCCATGTGGAGGAGGCCCAAAAAGCCGCAGCGGAATCCCGAGCCGAGGGCGATGGAGGTCTCAGGCTCGTAGACGAGGGCGGAATCGTTGAGGCTCAGCTTGTCCAGGGCGTTATGGAGGTTCTCGAAGTCCTGGTTTTCGCTCGGATAGAGGCCGGCGTAGACCATCGGTGTCGTGCGGCGGAACCCCTTGAGCGGTTCCATGGTTGGCCTTTCGACCGAAGTGATGGTGTCTCCGACGGAGACATCCTTGATGTTTTTGATCGAAGCGGCGAGATATCCGACTTCGCCGGCCCCGAGGGAATCGACCTTCCTCTCGCCCGGCGTCCGGATGCCGAGCTCCGTGACCTGGTAGACGTTCCTGTTGGACATGAGCTGGATGCGGTCGCCGACGCGGATCTGGCCCTCGAAGACGCGGATCAGGACGATGACCCCGCGATAGGAGTCGAACTTGGAGTCGAAGATCAGGCACTTGAGAGGGGCTTCGATGTCGCCTTCGGGCGAGGGAAGGTCCGTGACGATGTGCTCCAGGAGTTCCTCGACGCCTTCTCCGGTCTTGGCGGAGACCTTCAGGCAGAGGTCGGGATCGATGCCAAGGGTGTCGATGAGCTCGAGCTGGCAGTTCTCGAAATTGGCGGAGGGGAGGTCGACCTTGTTGATCACGGGAAGGATCTTCAGTCCGTTGTCGATGGCGAGGTAGCCGTTGGCCAGGGTCTGGGCCTGGACGCCTTGGGTGGCGTCGACCAGGAGGATGGCCCCTTCGCACGCGCTCAGGGAGCGGCTGACCTCGTAGGTGAAGTCGACGTGCCCGGGGGTGTCGATGAGGTTGAGGAGATAGGTCTCCCCGTCCTTGGCCTTGTAGGTGACGTTGACGGCGTTGAGCTTGACGGTGATTCCTCTCTCGCGCTCGATGTTCATGTCGTCGAGCAGCTGGGGCTGGAGGTTTCTCTCCTCGACGGCCCCGGTCTTCTCCAGGATGCGGTCGCAGAGCGTGGACTTCCCGTGGTCGATGTGGGCGACGACGGAGAAGTTTCGGATGTGCCTTTGATCGAAGTTCATTTCGTTTCCTCCCAGAAATGGCGGCAGAGCGCCGAGACTCCCGACGGGGAGAAGACGCGCTTGAGGTCGGGATAGAGCTCGGCGAAGACCGACTGATAGGTCTTTTCGGCAAAGCGGCGGTCGATGAAGAAGAGCACGCCCTTGTCCTTCTCGCTGCGGATGACCCTTCCGGCGGCTTGGAGGACGCGGTTGAGCCCTGGATAGCTGTAGGCGTAGCGGAAGCCTTTCCGCGGGTCTTCTTCCGTGGCGTAGTAGGCCTGGATGTGGTTGCGCTCGTAGGTCAGCTGGGGAAGGCCGATCGAGACGAGGATGGCGCCGATGAGCTTCTCCCCGATGAGGTCGATGCCCTCCGAGAAGATGCCTCCGAGGACCAGGAGGCCGACCCGGTAGCGCTCGTGCTGTTCCTCGAATTCGGCGAGGAACTCCTCCCGCTCTTTCTCCCCCATCATCCGGCCCTGGGCGAGGATGTCGATTCCCTCCTCCTTTCTGAGGAGTTCCTCGACCATCGAGAGGTATTCGAAGGAGGGGAGGAAGACGAAGTAGTTCCCCTTGCGGGCAAGGACGCATTCCCGGATGAGGCGGACGACTTCCGGAAGGCTGTCCTCCCGGTCCCGGTAGCGGAGGGAGGGCAGGGCGTCGAGCAGGACCAGGCGCCTTTGCCGGGGGAAGGGCGAAGGAAGGACAAGCTTTCTTCCTCCTTCGTCGCCGCCGAGGAGGTCAATGTAATAGTCCTTGGGAGAGAGCGTGGCGGAGAAGAAGAGGGCGGAGCGGAAGAAGCGGTTCCCGTCGCGGATGGGCGGCGTCGGATCGAGGCAGACCAGACGGAGGGAAAGGATTTCCCCGTGGAGGAAGAGGGCGTAGAGGAGGTACTGCTCGGGATGCGACCCCCTCTTCTCTTCGAGGAAGGAGAACGAGTTGAGGGCGTAGAAGCACTCGAAGAGCTCTTCGCTCAGGACGAAGGGGGTCTTGCGCAGGACGGCCTTGAAGTCGAGGAGGAAGTCCTCGACGAGGTCGGAGACCTCCCCCGGCGTCTCCTCCAGGGGAAGGATTTCCCCCTGGTCGGGAGCGGGAAGCTCCTGGAAGACCTTTTCCAGCTGCCGGAGGTCGCCGCGCAGGGCCTTGAGCTCCGGGCCCAGGGCCGTCGTCCGTGCCTTCTTCAGAAGGGCGAGGGGAATTTCGATGGAGTACATCTCCCGCACGCGTTCGGGGAGGTTGTGGCACTCGTCGACCAGGAGATAGCTTCGTTCCAGGGGAATCGAGGACTCGGAAAGGCCGAGCCTGTCATGGTAATCATAGACATAGGTGTAGTCGCAGACAAGGACGTCGACGTATCGGCTCAGGTCGAGCTGGAACTGGAAGGGGCAGATCTTCTTCTCGAGGGCGAAGGAGAGGATCGTCTCCTTGTCGATGGAATCCGACCGGGAGAGGAGTTCGAAGATGTTCTCGACCAGGTGGTCGTAGTAGTTCCTCGCCAGGGGACATTCGTCGGGATTGCAGTGTCCCTTGCGGTCGTTGGGGCAGATGTTGTCCTGGCTCGTGACGAGGAGGCTCTTGACCTTGGCCCTTCCCTCGACGAGCTGCTTGATGCCGTCCATGGCAATCGTCTTGATGGCATTCTTGCTCGTGAGGTAGAAGACATGGTCGCATTTTCTTTCGGCGAAGAGCGTCAGGAGCGGATAGAGGACGGAGAGCGTCTTTCCGATTCCCGTCGGAGCCTCTATGTATCCGTTTTCCCCTTCCAAGGCGCAATCCCGGACGAAGGACATCATCTTCTCCTGGCCGGGCCGTAGGGTGGGATAGGGGAAGACGATGTTCTTGGCGCTCTCGTCCCGTTCTTCCTTCAGCTTTCGGATCTGGTTCATGTATTCGGAATATCTTTCGAGGAGGTTCAGGACGAAGCCGTGGACTTCCTCAGCGCTGTATTCCAATTCGATTCTTTTTCTTTTACGAAAATTGGTTTGGTGGAGATAGGTGAGGACGACACGGACGTGATCCAGGTGTCGGTCGAGGCAGATCATGTCCGCATAGAAGATGGCCTGCGCGAGGTGCCACTGGCTGTGGTCCTGGGCGAACTCGTCCAGGTCGGCGACGGTCGTCTTGATCTCCTCGATGGTGATGGACCCGTCCTGAGCGAGAAAGACACCGTCGGCCTTGCCCGAGATGCGGAAGACGTAGTCGGCGATCTGATAGGCATGAGAAAGGGTGTATTCCGAGAGGTAGTCGGAACCCTGCTCCCCCTGGTAGAGGTTGTGGAGCCTTGTCCCCTCCTGCATCGAGGAGAGGTTGAAGATGCGGTTGTCCAGGTGGCCTCGGCGACAGAGGACGTCGACGATGTCGTGGACGGAACGTTCCAGGATGTAGGCCATGACAATCATCTATTTTATCCGAAAACGATCTTGTCCGATATGAAAACTCCTCTTTCTTGTCCCAACTCCTCCCGATTCCTTCTTTCCCGGTCGCGTTCGAGGGCGACAGACCTCCCCTTCCTTCTTCCTTCCCGAAGGATCTTTTCCGCCAGTCTTTCTTCCTTCCCGGTCCGGATGGCCTCTTGAAGGGCTTCCTTGTCCTCCTGCTGGAGAGCGAGGCGGAAGCAACGCCTTCCCAGGTCGGCTTCCTGCAGGGAGTAGCAGAGCCGGGAGAGGGGAAGGAGCGTTCCTCGGCGTCCTTTCGCCAGCAAGACGAGGCGCCGGAGGATTTCTCCTCGATGCTCCCTCTCTTCGCGGGCGCGGAGAAAAAGGAGAGGAAGGAGGG
>CASFYT010000004.1 GCA_949299015.1 uncultured Bacillota bacterium | reverse complement strand
TGCAGGATGCTTCTTTTCATTTCGTGTCCATTATACGAAAAAACTCCCCCGAAGGGGAGCGTTTTCCAATGGAGCAAGCGACGGGAACTAACTGACGCCTGTAAAAGGTCTCCCCGAGGTGTCTTTCTGCCCCCCGACGAGGGGCGAATCAATTATAGCAGATTCATGGCTGGGGCGAGGCCGCCCCCGCACCCCTACCTTTGCCTTATCCTTGCTACCGCAAGGATAAGACGAAGGGAACAAGGGCAAGGCCGCGCTAAGCAAAATCACTTTCGAGGCGTTAAGCAACTTTATTTTTTGATGATGGTTGTATATTCTTTCCACATGGGCCGCCTGATGTTCGAGCGTTAAACTTTTCACGCTTTAGAAAATGGCCTTTAATGTTTAACGCATAAATGCTATCATATCGTCAGGAGGTGACGTGATGAGAAAGAAGCGACCGAAGACGGACGAGAGATTCCGGACGGAGATTGTCGCTCTTAGGGTCACGGCCGAGGAAAAGGCCACTCTGGAGCAAATCTCCGACAGGCTGGGGATTTCCCCCTCGAAGCTGATTAGGACGTTCCTAGAGCCTGTAATCGGCCTTCTGGGGCCGATTGCGGAGAGCCCCGGGGGCGGAGATGGTGGCGATGAAAAGAGATAGAAAAAGGGCCGGCGCCCTAGCACAGCCGCCGACCCCTACCCAAAAATGCAGAAAAAACTTTTCCGGGCTTTCATATTGTAGCAGAAAAGCCCGGCCATTAGTTAAACGGAGGATAAAGCGAATCTATGGCTAGCAACGGACAGAGCTACATTATTGGCCCGGACGAGTGGATAACTTCCATCATCGAGCTTGCCGAACCCTTCTACGATCTGGTCAATTGTATCGACAAGCGGGAGGCGGCCGGCCGGATTGCCGGTATCCTGACAAGGATAGCCGAGCAGGAGGAGGCGCTCTTCGACGCTACGCTCGGCTTTGACGAGGACCGGAAGGCCACGCCGCCGGAAGAAATCTATCTCCGCCTTCGGCGGACGAAGGAAGGCTACACCTGCGAGAGGGTGGAGGGGCTTCCCAGCCCATCGCCCAGGAAGGGAGGCGCCCATCATGAGGGATGACAACTTCTACTGCGTCTACGGCTGGATGGTCAACCGGCTACACCTCAAGGGGAGCGGGCTTGCCCTCTTCGCCGTGGTCTACGGCCTGATTAGAAGGGACGAGAAAAGGGGCGGAAGCGGGGAAATCGAGCTTTCGACCGCATATGCAAGCGAGGCCACGGGGCTAAAGGAGCGCCAAACGATAAATGAACTAAACAATCTTGTTGACAACGAAATTATCGAAAGGACGGAAAGAAAGGGGAAAAAGAGCCTCTTCAAGCTCTCATACTCGACCAAAGTTGCAATATCCAAAAGGGGTGCAACAATTACACCCCCCACCCCTGCAACAATTACACCCCTTTCGGCCGAAACCGATGGGAAAACGGAAAAGGGGTGTAAAGATTACACCCCTACCCCTGCAACAATTGCACCCCACCCCTGCAACAATTGCACCCCACGGGGGTGTAAAGATTACACCCCAAATAATAGACATAGTAGAGATTATAGTAGAGATTATAGTAACGGCGAAGGAAACGTCACGGAAACGGAACCCCGAGGGGAGCCGAGGGCATTGAGCCTGGCGGAGCTGACGAGGCAATACTCGAGGAAGCTTTCCGAGGTGGATTCCATCGAGGACGAGGGGGAGCGGAGCAAGCGGAAAATCGTTCTCGAATACTGGTATCAGAAAGAAAAGAGACGGCTGGGAGGATAGGAGGAGATGACCTTCCGGGAACTGGCGGAGCGATACCTAAGCTATCAGCGGGCGAGCCTTCGCCCCTCTTCCTTCGAGACGCTGGAGAGCCGTTTCCGGGTGCACATCCTGCCCCTTCTGGGGGACGAGGCGCTTCCCCTTTCCCACGAGGCCGCCGTCCGGTTCAAGCAGGGCCTGCAGGACAGGGGGCTCTCCAACGGCTACAAGAGGACGCTCTACACCTGCGCCGTGTGCTGCCTGAACTTCTCCAACGAGCATTTCGGGACGGCCTACAGGCTTCCCGGGAGGAACTTCCGGAGGGCCTTGCGCCGGGCCTACACGATATGGGACCCCGAGGACTACGGGAGGTTCCGGGCGTTGCTGTCCGACCCGCTGGAGCTGGCCTTCTTCGACACGCTCTACTTCTCCGGGGCGAGGCGAGGGGAGGTGCTGGCGCTCAAGCCGGAGAGCCTGCTCAAGGGCGGGAGGATAGCGATACGGGAGAGCTACACGAGGCGGAGGGTGACGGAGACGAAGACCCCGGAGGGCGTGCGCACCGTCACGCTTCCCGGGTTCGTCTTCCGGGAGCTGGAGGCGCTGGCGGGGGAGACCCCGAGGGGGAGGAGGCTCTTCGAGCGGATGAGCTACACCACGATAAAGCGGAGGCTGGACGAGCTGTCGGAGAAGGCGGGGCTGGAGAGGCCGAGGGTGCACGACTTCCGGCACAGCCACATCACCGTCCTGCTCTACGAGGGGTTCACGCCGAGGGGGATAGCGGAGAGGGTGGGGCACGGGGACACGGCCACGCTCTTCGAGGTCTATTCCGGCTACAGGAGGGAGGAGGACGGGAAGATGGCCGAACGGCTGGAGAGGCTGGGGAAAAGAAAAATCCCCGGGAGGCCCGGGGACTAGACTTGCACGATGGAGCAAGCGACGGGAATCGAACCCGCATATCGACCTTGGCAAGGTCGTGTTCTACCACTGAACTACGCCTGCGTGGCGGATCTAGAGGGATTCGAACCCTCGATCTCCTCCGTGACAGGGAGGCGTGATAAACCCCTACACTATAGATCCGTTGGCTGTTTTTGGGACAGCTCATGTATTATCGCAGGTTGTCTCATGAAATGCAAGAGGAATTTTCCAAGGCTTCCTCCCTTCTTTTCTTTTTCCGAAAATATCGATAGAATAGAGGCGTGAGGGATCAGGAGGGAAACATGGAAAGATTGATTCTGTCGGAGGACGAGATCGTCCGCGTCTGCCAGAGGCTCGGAAAGGAAATCGACGCCTCGATCGCCAAGGAGGAGAAGGCGGCCGTCGTGCTGGGAGTGATGAACGGCGCCCTGCCCTTCCTCTATGAGCTCGTCAAGCATATCCAGCATCCGATCCTCCTGGATACGATCAAGGTCAAGAGCTACGATGGTACCCAGTCGACCGGCGAGGTCCTCGTCGAGAAGCTGCCGGACTACGACCTCGAGGGGCGCGACGTGATCCTTGTCGAGGACATCATCGACACAGGCGTCACCATGCATTTCCTCAAGGAATACATCCAAAGGAACTTCCGTCCCAGGTCGCTACGCGTCTGCATCCTCATCAAGCGCAACAACCTGCGGATGAAGTTCGACGAGAAGGCGGACTTCACGGGGCTGGAGACGGACGAGCAGAAGTACATCGTCGGGTTCGGATTCGACTACCGCGGCCTCTTCCGAAACGTCCCCTACATCTTCGTCCCCTCCATCAAGGACATCAAGTCGTGGGAGCCTTTCTTCGCGACGGAGAAGGACGGAGAATGAAGAAAGCGGGGCTCGGTGCCCCGCTTTTTCCTAGATGCTGTCGGTGAACTCCAGTCGAAGGGATCGAATCTTCCCTTCTTTCAGGAACGGCGCCAATTGGTTCAGGAACGCTTCCTTCTGCCTTTTCTCCCCAGCGCGGTAAGAGGGGCTGAGATGGTCCCATTCCGCCAGGCGACGAGGCAAAAGAGGTTCGCCGACGCAAAGGAAGAGGTGCAGCTGGTAGGCCTTCTCTCCGTCGTTGTCGATGGTCCTCGCCTGGCTGAGCTCCGGATCGAGGCTCTCGTAGACGTGGAACTCGACGTAGAGGTCCAGGAAGCCTTTCCCCTCCTGGGAAAAGCAGTCGAGGACGAGGATGGGGTAGGGATCGGGGAGCGAAAATCGGTTTCGTTCGAAGAGGGAGACGAAGGCGAGGACGGCCGAGGAATGGTCTCTCGCCTGGGAGAGCGCCCTCTTTGTCTCCTCGAGCAGAGGGGACATCCTAGAGCAGTCCCCTTTCCATCAGCAGAGGACGAAGCTCGTCGCTCCGGGCGTAGTCCTTTCGCTCGCGGGCCTCGAGGTATTCCTGGTAACGGGCCCTGTCCTCGGGAGTGACTTCCACCGTCGGAAGCAGGAAGCCCAGGACGCCGAGGAGCCTTCCGAGCGTCCTGACGAGGGAGGGAAGGGACGCGAAGTCCTTATGCGTGAGGACCTGATTCGTCTCCTTGACGAGTGCGTCGACGACGGAGAGCGCGTTGGCGACGTTGAGGTCGTCGGAGAGGGCGAGAAGGAACCGCTCGTAGGGTTCCTCGAGGATCGAGCCCTCCGGAAGGGCATGGAGGGCGAGCTGGATCTTGGCGCGACGATAGGTCGCAAGATGGCGCTCGACGGTCTTCTGGCTCTGGAGCAGGTTCTCCTCCGTGTAGTTGACCGGAGCGCGGTAATGGCTTTGGTAGAAGAAGAGGCGGACGGCGTTGCCCCCGTAGCGGGCAAGGACGTCCTTGGCCAGGATCGAATTGCCGAGGGACTTGGACATCTTGACGCCGCCAGTCAGCAAGAATCCGACGTGCATCCAGAAGTTGGCAAGCCTGGTATGGTCGTGAGCCATGGACTGAGCGATCTCGTTTTCATGATGGGGAAACTTCAAGTCAAAACCGCCGCCATGGATGTCGATCATGTCCGCCTGGAAGACGTCGTGGGCCATCACGACGCATTCGGTATGCCATCCCGGCCGGCCACGTCCGATCTTGGTGTCGAACTTGATGCCGTCGTCGTCGGTCCGCTTCCAGAGGACGAAGTCCAGCGGATCCTTCTTCAGCGGGTCGACGTCGATCCTCTTGCCGGCGTGCAGGTCCTCGACCTTCTGCTTGGAGAGGTTTCCGTATTCGGGAATTCGGCTGACGGCGAAGTAGATGTCGTCCTCGCCCCGGTAGGCATAGCCCTCCTTCATCAGGTCGTCGATGAAGTCGACCATCTTGTCGATGTATTCGCTGGCCTTGGGATGACGGAAGAGCGGGAGGACGTTGAGGAGGGAGAGCGAGTCCTCGTAGGCCGCGATGTAGAACTGGGAGAGGTCCTTTTCGCTCTTCCCCTCCTTCTGGCTCTCGCGGATGATCTTGTCGTCGATGTCCGTGTAGTTGCTGACACACCGGACCTCATAGCCTTCTTCCCGAAGGAAGCGGGTCAGCAGGTCGAAGGTGATCGTGGGCCGGAAGTTTCCGAGGTGGACGTAGTTGTAGACGGTCGGCCCGCAGTAGTAGATGCTGACGTCGTTTCCCCTGAGCGGGACGAAAGGACGCATCTGTCCCTCATAGCTGTCATAGAGCTTGATTTGAGTCCTCATTGGTCTCCTCCCTGTGATCGAGACGGTTCTGCATGTTCTGCAGCCGATAGAGATTATAGTAGATGCCGCGCCGTTGGAGGAGGGCCTGATGGTCTCCTTCCTCGGCGATGCGGCCCTTGTCGACGACGAAGATGAGGTCGGCATTTCGGATGGTGGAGAGACGGTGGGCGACGATGACCATCGTCCCGACCTTGCGGATCCTCTCCAGCGAGTCCTGGATCGTCTTCTCCGTCCGGGTATCGATGTTGGCGGTCGCCTCGTCCAACAGGATCATGCTCGGGCGATAGACGAGCGTGCGGGCGAAGGAGAGCAGCTGCCGGGCTCCGGCGGAGAAGTTCTCCCCGCGCTCCAGGACCTTCTCGTCGTATCCTCCGGGAAGGGAGTCGATGGCCTTGTCGGCCCCGACCTCTCTGGCGGCGGCGACGATTTCCTCCTTGGCGATGCCCTCGTCCTTGAGGGAGATGGTCTCCGCGACGGTTCCCGTGAAGAGGAAGACGTCCTGAAGCATGAGGCCGATGTTCCTCCTCAGGCAGGAGAGGGTGTAGCGTCGGATGTCGACGCCGTCGATCGTGATCTCTCCCCGCTGGGGAAGGTAGGTCCTTGTCAGCAGGGAGATGATGGTGCTCTTTCCGGCTCCTGTCTGGCCGACGAACGCGGCCGTCTTCCCGGCGGGGATGCGGAAGCTGACGTCGTGGAGGACCTCCTGGCCCTCGACGTAGGAGAAGGAGACGTGGGAGAAGACGACCTCTCCGCGGAAGGACGGGACGTCGATTCCCTCCTTGTCGTCCTCCTCCTCTTCCATCTTCATCACGGCATCGATCCTCTCGGCGGAGGAGATGACCTGCTGGAGCGTGTTCATCAGCTGGGTGATCTGCTGGATCGGGCCGAAGAACTGTCCGGAGTAGCTGTAGAGCATGTTGAAGTCGCCAAGGGAGAGGGCCCCGGAGAGGGCCATCGGGATTCCGAATCCGAAGAGGATCAGGATGCAGGACATCTGGAGGAGGTACATGGAGGGATAGAAGAGGGCGAAGAGGTTCTGGCTCTTGAGGAAGTGCCGGTAGATCTCGTCGTTCCGCTCGTCGAAGAGCCGTTCCATCCGCTCCTCCTTCGCGTTGCTCTTGACCAGCGCGATGCCCGTGAAGTTCTCGCTGAGGAAGGCGTTCATCAGCGAGACGGCCTTCTTCTCTCCGCGGTAGTGGATCCTGGCCTTGCGCCGGAAGAGGGCGGAGAGGAGGAAGACGACGGGAAGGTAGGCGAGGAAGAGGAAGCCGTAGAGGTGCGTGTAGACGAAGACGAGGACCAGGATCATCGTCAGGGAGAGGACGCTTCGCAGGAGGGTCGGAAGGATGTCGGTGAAGGCCAGGGAGAGGTTCTGCGTGTCGTTGGTGACGCGCGTCACGAAGGATCCGATCGGCATCCTCTTCAGCGAGGAGGTGGAGAGGGAGAGGATGTGCTCGAAGACGTCCTGCCTCAGGTCGCAGATGGCCTTCTGTCCGATCTTCTTGAGCGAGATGTTGACGAAGTAGACGCCGACGATGGCAAGGACCATCAGGAGGGCGTCGCAGAGGATGAGGAGGACGGCCGTCTCGACGGTCTGCTCCGCCGTCGCCGCCCCTCCGGAGTAGTCGACCAGGGCGTTGATCAGGAAGCGGAAGATCAGGGGTTCCAGGATGAAGGCGGCGTTGACGAACAGGGTCAGGGCCATCATCGTGAAGAAGGGGACGCGATAGGGCCTGAGGTAGCGGTAGAAGGACTTCAGGAGGGAGAGGTCCCGGATGGAATAGGTGCGCTCTTCGCGTTCGTCGTTCATCGCGCGACCTCCTTCTCCAGCTCCTGAAGGCTCTGGATGTCCTGATAGAGAGGACAGCTTTTCAGCAGGTCCTCGTGCGTTCCCTGGCCGACGATCCGTCCCCTGTCGAGGACCAGGATCCAGTTCGCCCTCTCGATGGCGGAGATGCGGTGGGCGATGATGAAGGTCGTCCTTCCCTTCCGTTCCTGCTGGATGTTGCGCAGGATCCTCTGCTCCGTGTCCGCATCGACAGCCGAGAGCGAATCGTCGAGGATCAGGATCGGCGGATTCTTGTAGATGGCCCGGGCGATGGAAAGCCTCTGCCTCTGTCCGCCGGAGACGGTCGCCCCCTTCTCGCCGATGAAGGTCTCGTACCCTTGGGGGAAGTTCTCCTCGATGTCCTTGTCGATGCAGGCGAAGCGGCAGGCCGAGGCGACCTTCGCCCAGTCGACCTTCTTGGGATCGTCCTCCGCAAAGGCGACGCTCTGCCACAGCGGGCCGGAGAAGAGGAAGGCCTGCTGGGAGACGAGCCCGATCTGCCGTCTCAGGAGGCTGCGGGCGTAGTCGTTGATGTCCCTGCCGTCAAGGAAGACCCTTCCCCTCTCGATGGGATAGAGACGGTCCAGGAGAGTCAGGAGGGTCGACTTGCCCGAACTCGTCCTTCCGATGAGGCCGACGGTCATCCCGGGAAGGACGTGGAAGGAGATGTCCTGAAGGTTGCTCTCTCCCTCCTCCTGGTCGGGATAGGAGAAGGAGAGATGGTCGAAACGGACCTCCCCCTGAAGCGTCGCCTCGGAAATCGTTCCCTCCTCATCCTCCTCGGGCGCATCGAAGACTTCGGCAAGACGCCGATAGGCTCCCCTTCCGCGCGAAATATAGTCGATCAGAAGTCCGCCGGCAATCATCGGCCAGGTGAGCGTATCGTAGAATCCGACGAAGGTCGTCAAAGCGCCGACGTCGGTGATCTGGTAGGCCATCGAAGGATTCCGGGAGAGGATGGAATAGGTTCCAAGTCCCATCAGAAGCGAAAAGGTGGCAGTCAGGAAGAAATTGATGCCGAGGTCGATCAGCGTCGAATAGCGCTGATAACGAACGGAGGTATCGGCTGCGATGGTGGCGAGGCGGACGAACTCCTTCTGCCGGATCCGTTCCTTGCGGAAGGCCTTGAGGACGGAAAAGCCTTGGAGGTTTTCCTCCGCGAAGTCCGAAAGGTCTTCGTAGGCATCGTTGGCCTTGCGGAAGCGATCGGCCTCCGCCTTGCCGACGAAGTAGCCAAAGGCCGAGAAGCAGAGCAGGGGAAGGGAGGTGATCAGGGTGATCGGCCATGACATCAGCATCATCAGGACGAAGGTCAGCGTGCCGAGGACGACGAGGTCCGTCATCCAGATGATGCACTCGTTGAAGAGGCTCTTGATCGTTTGGAGGTCGTTGGTGAAGTAGGAGAGCAGGCCTCCCACCTTCTTGTCCTTGAAGTAGGTGAGGGGTAGCTTCTCGGTCTTGTGGAAGAGCGCCTTCCTCATGTCCCTTTCGACATGGGCGGCGATATGCGTGCTGAAATAGCGCCAGCCGATGCGGCCGACGACGATGATCAGGGCGATGACGGCGAGGAAGAGGAGGGAGGTGGTCAGGTCGCTGTGATACCAGAGGCCGTCCTCGGGAACGAGGACGAAGGCACCGTTCTCAATCTTGGTGATGATCCTTCCGACCATGATCGGGATGAGGAGCTGGGCGAAGTCGACGATCGTGTCGGCGAGAAAGACGAGGACGAAGAGGTACCAGTACTTCCGGTAATAAAGGTTGACGTACTTTCCGAAGATCATCGTTCCTCCGCCTTGGCCCTCCGGAGCACCTTGGTGACCTCCGCCTCGAGGTCGTAGGGGAGGGCGTTGACGACGCGGGCCTCCACCAGGTCCCCGACGTCCAGGGGCGCCTTGGAGAAGAGAACCATCTTTCCGTCGATGTCGTCGGGCGCGTAGAGGTCGCTGACGCAATCGTAGCAGAGGTTCTTCTCGTCGTAGCCCGTGACGAGGCAGGGATAGGTCTTCCCGATGCGATTCCTGTTGAGACGGTAGGAGATCTTCTTCTGCAGGGCCATGACCCTGCGATAGCGCTCCTTCTTGACCTTCTCCGGGACCGGGTCGGGCAGTGCGGCCCCCCGCGTTCCCTCCTCGGGACAGTAGGTGAAGCAGCCGAGGTGGTCGAACTGAACCTCCTCGATGCAGCGGAGGCATTCCTGGAAGTCCTCCTCGGTCTCGCCCGGGAATCCGACGAGGATCGTCGTGCGAAGGATGGCCTGCGGAACGCGGCTCCGGAACTTGGCGAGGAGGTCAAGGATGTCCTTCTTCGTCCCTCTTCGTCCCATCGCCCTCAGCACCTTGTCGGAGAAGTGCTGGACCGGAAGGTCGAAGTAGGGGGAGAGCCGGGAATCCGTCGCGAAGAGGTCGATGAGTTCGTCGGTGACCTCGTCGGGATAGAGGTACATCAGCTTGACGAAGTCGAAGTGCGTATGCTTCTGGATCTCGCGGACGAGGTCGGCGAGGGTCCGATGGATGTCCTTCCCGTACATCGAGGTGTCCTGGCTGACGACCGTCAGGGAACGGACGTCCTCCTTCTCGAGGACGTCGAGCTCCTGCTTCAGCGTCTCGAAGGGAACGGAACGGAAGTTGCCGCGGATGTTGGGGATGGCGCAGAAGGCGCAGCGGTTGTTGCAGCCGTCGGAGATGCGCAGGTATGCCTCGTGGACGGGCGAGATGAAGCTCCGTCCCAGCGGGGAGATCTCGCCCCGGAGGGGAAAGGAGGGGAAGAGCTCACGGAGCCGCTCGCCGAAGCGGCCGTAGTCCGAGAGCGGGATGTAGAGGGCGACTTCCGGAATCTCCTTCTTCAGTTCCTCGAGGTAGCGCTGGGCCAGGCAGCCGGTGACGACGACCGGCTTCTTCGTCCGCACCATGTCCAGGATCGCCCGGATGCTCTCCTTCTTGGCGGCGTCGATGAAGCCGCAGGTGTTGACCAGGATCAGGTCGGCCAGGTCGGGATTGGAGACGGTCTCGCAGCCGTTGATCTTGAGATAGTGGAGGATTTCCTCCAGGTCAACCTGGTTCTTGGCACAGCCGAGGGAGACGACGCCGATGTTCATAGGAAAACCTCCTGTCTTTTCGCCTCTTCAGTCTATTCTTTTTGGCTCGGGAAAGCAAAGAAAGAAAGGCTTCCTTTCCTCTTTCGACGAAAAAAGGCGGAAGACGTCGCTTCCGCCTGGCTCCTATTCGAGTTCGAAGGCTCCCGTATAGAGCTGATAGTAGGTTCCCTTGAGGTCGATGAGCTCGTCGTGGGTTCCCCGCTCGATGATGCGTCCGTGGTCGAGGACCATGATGACGTCGGCGTTCTGGATGGTGGAGAGCCGGTGGGCGATGACGAAGACGGTCCTTCCCTTCATCAGGTTGTCCATGCCCTCGGTGACGATCTTCTCCGTCCTCGTGTCGATGGAGGAGGTCGCCTCGTCGAGGATCAGGACCGGTGCGTTGTTGACGGCGGCGCGGGCGATCGAGAGCAGCTGTCTCTGGCCCTGGGAGAGGTTTCCGCCGTCGTTGGTGATGTAGGTCTGGTATCCCATCGGCAGGCGGGTGATGAAGGAATCGGCGTTGGCGAGCTTCGCGGCGGCGATGCACTCCTCGTCGGTCGCGTCCAGCTTTCCGTAGCGGATGTTGTCCATGATCGTTCCGGAGAACAGGTTCGTGTCCTGGAGGACCATGCCCAGGGAGCGGCGAAGGTCCTTCTTGGAGATCTTGTTGATGTTGATGCCGTCGTAGCGGATCTTGCCGTCGGCGATGTCGTAGAAGCGGTTGAGGAGGTTGGTGATGGTCGTCTTACCGGCGCCTGTCGCGCCGACGAAGGCGACCTTCTGACCCGGCTTGGCGTAGAGGGTGATGTTGTGGAGGACGACCTTGTCCGGATTGTAGGCGAAGTCGACGTCGAACATCCGGATGTCGCCCTGAAGGAGCGTGTAGGTCACGTCGTGCGTGGCGGAATGCGGGTGCTTCCAGGCCCAGATCTCCTGCTCCTTGGAATCGCACTCGACGATGTTTCCCTTCTCGTCGTAGCGGCCTCGGACCAGGGTGACGTAGCCGTCGTCGACCTCCTTTTTCTCGTCGAGCATCGCGCAGACGCGGGAGGTTCCGCCGACCGCCATGGCGATGGAATTGACCTGGTTGGAGATTTCGGCCGTGTTGTTGGTGAACTGACGGACCATCGGAAGGAAGGCGACGATGATGCCGATCGACATCTGGGCCCGGTCGGGAAGGCCGGCGACGTTGGGAACGTGGTTGACGAAGAGGATGGCTCCGACGACCGCGACGATGACGTAGAGGATGTTGCCGATGTTGCCCAGGATCGGCATCAGGATGTTGGCGTAGGAGTTCGCCTTGGTCCCGACGTCCTGGAGCTTGGCGTTGAGGGCGTCGAAGTCCTTCTTCGAGGCATCCTCATGGCAGAAGGACTTGATGACCTTCAGACCGACCATCATCTCCTCGATGAAGCCTTCCTGGCTTCCAATCATCTTCTGCTGGGCGATGAAGTTGCGGGAGGAGTGGCCGCCGACGTGGTAGGTGGCATAGATCATGAAGGCGGCGCCGACGAGGACGATGAGGGTGAGGTAGACGGAGAAGAGGATCATCATGACCAGGACGGAGACGAAGGTGATGAAGCAGATCATGATCGTGTTGAGCGACTGGATGATGAGCTGACGGACGGTGTCGACGTCGTTGATGTAGACCGACATGATGTCGCCCTTGTCGTTGCGGTCGAAGTAGCGGATGGGCAGGTCCTCCATGTGGCTGAAGAGGTGCCGCCTCAGGTCGTTCATGTAGCGCTGTCCGGCGATGGCCGTCACCTGGGAATAGGTGAAGTTGCCGATGATGGAGACGACGTAGCAGGAGATGAGGATGTAGATGTAGGACATGATGTGGGAGAGCGTCTCCTCGTAGGAGACGGCCTGGTCGACGATGTACGCCTTGAGCGAGTCGGTGACTTCGCTCAGGCAGAGCGGGGCGGCGATGTTGCCGACGACGCAGAAGAAGATGCAGACGACGGAGACGGCGAAGGCGACCTTGTGCATCTTGATGTAGTCGAAGAGGATGCGGATGAGGGGCGAACGCTTGGCGTTGGTCTGGACCATGGGCATTACTGTGCACCTCCGACGCGGTTCTGCAGGTTGTAGATCTCCTGGTAGATGGGAGAGCTCCTCAGGAGCTCCTCGTGCGTCCCCATGTTCGTGATCCGCCCGTCGTCCATGACGAGGATCACGTCGGCATCCTGGACCGAGGAGACGCGCTGGGCGATGATGATCTTCGTCGTTCCCGGGAGGGAATGGCGAAGGCCTTCGCGGATGAAGGCGTCGGTCTTGGTGTCGACCGCGCTGGTCGAGTCGTCCATGATCAGGATCTTCGGGTTCTTCAGGATGGCCCGCGCGATGCAGAGCCTCTGCTTCTGACCGCCCGAGACGTTGGTTCCGCCCTGGAGGATCTCGCTGTCGTACTTCTTGGGGAAGGATTCGACGAAGGTGTCGGCCTGGGCGATGCGGCAGGCCTCGACGATCTGCTCGTCGGTGGCCTTCGGGTTGCCCCACCGGAGGTTCTCCTTGATGGTGCCGGAGAAGAGGACGTTCTTCTGAAGGACCATCGAGACGTTCTCCCTCAGGGTCCGGATGTCATATTCGCGGACGTCGATGCCGCCGACCTTGACGCTTCCCTCGGTGGTGTCGTAGAAGCGGGAGATGAGGTTGACGAGGGTCGACTTCGAGGAGCCCGTGCCGCCGATGATGCCGACGGTCTCGCCCGGACGGATAGTCAGGTTGACGTCGCTGAGGGCGAACTTCTCGGCATGCTTGCGATATTTGAAGGAGACGTGGTCGAAGACGATGGAGCCGTCAGGCACGTCCATGACCGGGTTTTCCGGGTTGGCGATCGTCGGCTTCTCGACGAGGACTTCGTAGACGCGGCGAAGGCAGGCCGTCGACATGGAGATCATGACGAAGACCATGGAAAGCATCATCAGGGAGGAGAGGATCTGCGCCCCGTAGGTGATGAGGGCCGAGATCTGGCCGATCTCGACGCGGCCGTCGAGGACCATGTAGGTGCCGAACCAGATGATGAAGAGCATGGAGATGTACATGAAGAAGACCAGGAGCGGGTTGGACAGGGCCAGAAGCCTTTCGCCCTTGATGAACTGCTTCTCCATGTCGTCGCTGGCCTTGAAGAACTTCTTCTTCTCGAACTCCTCCCGCGTGTAGGTCTTGACCACGCGGATGCCGCGGACGTTCTCCTCGACCGATTCGTTGAGTTCGTCGTACTTGTCGAAGACGCGGTTGAAGATCGGAACGGCCTTGACGATGAGGACGCCGAAGCCGACGGCGAGGATGGGGATGAGGATCGCATAGATCCAGGCCATCGAAGGCGCCATCACGCAGGCCATGACGACCGAGAAGATCAGCATCAGGGGCGAGCGCATCGCGATGCGGATTAGCATCATGTAGCACATCTGGATATAGGTGATGTCGGTCGTCTGCCTCGTGACGAGCGAGGAGACGGAGAACTTGTCGATGTTGTGGAAGGAGAAGGAGGAGACCTTGTAGAAGAGGTCCTTCCTCAGGTTGGTCGCAAAGCCGACCGAGGCCTTGGCCGAGATCTTTCCCGCCGCCATGCCGAAGGCGAAGGAACAGATGGCCATCGCCAGAAGGATTCCGCCATACGTCAGGACGCGGGCCATGAGCTGCTCCTCGTTGATGACGACGTCCGGACGGTCCAAATTCGTCAGATCGTTGATGAGCAGGGACATCACATAGGGAATCAGGCACTCGAAGAGCGTCTCCAGCGCGATGAAGACGATGGAGAGGATGCTCGAGAGCTTGTACTCCCGGACGGATTTGCCGAGCAGCTTGGCGATCTGCCAGTAGCCGACCCGACCTTTTTTCGTTTCTTTTGCTATCGTCATGGTTCACCTCAGAGACATCGGCACAAAAATAAAAAGACAACAATGTGCCTTTTCGTCGCTGTGCCGACTGCCTATACATATAAGGAAAATAAAAAATATTGTCAAGACAACAGAAAAACGAGAAAAAAATGAAAGCGGTTATCATCGCTCGGACCGGAAAAGGCCCGGCCGAAGCCGGGCCAGGAGCCCCCGGTGGGGACTACATGATCTCGAAGAGAATCGTCGTCGGACCTTCGACGGGAATCTCGTAGACGGTTCCCGCCTCAGCATAGTCGACGAGAACCGTTCCGTTGACCGTGATGGAGCAGAAATAGGAGAAGCCGCTGACCGAAACGTGCAGGGAGGAACCGACCGTCGCTTCCGTCGGCTGCTCGATGGGATTGTTGCTCTCATCGTACCAAGTGATGGTCCCATAGCCGTAATAGTCGTTGATCTCGACGGAAATCGAGACCTTCTGATCGGCGGAGGGATCGCTGACCTTCTTCTCGAAGTAGCCATAGGCGTCGTTGGAGCCGTCGACGGCGACGACGAAGGTGCAGACCGATCCGTCCTGGATCTCCGTTCCGTAGATGTCGACGAAGTTGTCATTCGAGGATTCGATCCTCCAGCCCATGCCGTCATGGACGAAGACGTTCGCGCCGCTGTCGTCCGTCGCGGCCTTGCTCAGGTAGCTGAAGTCCATCGAGAGGGAAGGATCTTCCTCATCGTAGAGGGTGAACGTCGTGCCGCCGAAGCCATCGTCCGTGCCGCGGAGGACGCCGGTGACGCGATAGAGCTTGGTGCGGTCGTTGGTCTGGGAGAGGAGGTCCGAGAGGGTGATGTCGACGATGTCCTCGGAAGGATCGATGACCTCTTCCGCTTCCTTGAATTCGGCGCTGACCGTCGTGGCGGAGAGTCCCATCGTGAAGCTGTAGAGCGTACCTTCCTCGTTGTGCGGAGACAGGGTGATTTCCTGTCCGTTGAGGAGGATGGTTTCGATTTCGAATCCTTCGTTTGCCTTGATTTCGACGAAGACGGTCTCACCGCAGATTGCGCTGGTTTCCGCGCGATTGCCATCGATGACGTATTCGCCGAGCGCCTCATCGTAGTGGGCGTCGACAAGACGGATGGTGCCGTTGGTGGCCGTGGCGGTCGTCACCGAATAGGAGATGTCCTCGTTGGGAGTGACGACGCTGTTGAATCCGCCGCGGAATTCGCCGCCGACGTAGATGCCGGTGACCGAGATGAGGTCGCCCCTTTCGATCGTCGGTTCCTCTCCTTCAGGGAAGAGGGTGGCGAAGGTTTCCGGATTCGTGTAGCTCAGGTGTCCGGTCTCGTGGTCGAAGGCGAAGTCCTCCTTGCTGAAGGAGGCCGAGAGGCCGTCGATGGAGAGGGCCTTGCGGGTCGTCGGATCGAGGAGGGTCATTCCGCCAAGCTTCGGGTTCTGTTCGTCGAAGCTTTCGATGATGCCCTCGACGGTGTAGTAGTTGCCGTCCATGTCCGTCTCGGAGGAGAGCAGGGCGTCGATCGTCGTCTCCTGGACGGTCGGTTCCGGATAGTCCGGGTTGGCCCAGGCGAAGGCGACGTCGATGGAATGGGCGCCGACGTCTCCCGCGATGGAATAGAGGGCAAGGTCCTGATCGTTTCCGAGCGCGTCATAGTGGGTGGCCTTGATGCCGTTGATGGTCGTCGTGACGCTTTCGATCTCATAGCCTTCCTCGGGGGTGACCACGAAGTAGACCATCTCGCCGAAGCCGATCGTCGACGGAAGGGCGCGAGAGGAGTTCTCGACCACGTGATACATCGTCACCGTCGAGCCGTCTTCCTGCGGGACGTCGACCATCTGAACGTCGACGCGGGCCAGAGAGCCATGCTCACCGACGTTGGCCGTCAGCGGATAGGAAAGCGTCTCCTCGGAGGAAAGCACCTTCTCCAGATATCCTTCCAGTCCCGTCTCCGTGAGGATGGCCACGATCTGGATCTCGTCGCCCTCGCCGGCATCGAACTGGTCGTCGAAATTGACCGGATTGGTGAAGTCGAGCCTGCCCTCCTGCCAAGTGAAGAGGCTGTCCAGGTCGTTTCCGTCCTTGGCCAGGCCGTTGACGTTGATCGACTGGGTCGGATCGTCACGGTCCACGAGGGTCATGCCGCCTCCGGAGAGGATGTTCGTGGCGATGCCCGAGACGCGGAAGTACTTGGTTCCATAGGAGTCGACGGACTTCTCGTTGAGTTCGGCGATCGTCGCCTCCTCGAGGCCGACGTCGCCCAGCTCCACCGAAGCGGTCACGACCGTCACTTCGCAGGAAGCCGACTTGTCGCCGATCGTGGCGGTGATGGTGCAGGTTCCCGGACGCATGCGGGAGACGACGGTGACCGTATTGGAGTCGACGTTGCCCTGGATGTAGGCGATCGATTCGTCGGAGGACTTCCAGACGATGTCGCCCGTCTCTTCCGTGGCCCCTTCGACGGTCGCGGTCAGGGTGGTCATGTCGTTCTGTTCCCTCGTCGTCTCCAGGAGGAGAGTGGAGCTGCTCAGGGAGATGGAGAGTTCCGGCTCGGGGTCGGGCGGGATGACACCACCCTCGAGATCGGCCTTCGCCTGGGCGGAAGCCTTCTGGCAGAAGTCGATGATGGCATCGGCGGTCAGGGTGGAACCGGCGATGGCCGTCCCTTCACCCGTGGAACCGATCAGGCCCAGGGCGTCGTCGGCAAAGGCGCCGTCCTGTCCGTGCGTCGTCAGCGTGCCATCGGTGACATAGTCCAGAATGGTGTAGTCGGTCGCCGAAATCGTGACATAGATCGTGAAGGTGACCGGACCGCGGGGGACCTCGACCTCGAGGGTTCCGCGATAGACGACGGCCGTCAGGACATCGGCCTGGCGGACTTCGAACTTGCCGTCGAAGCCGGTTCCGGTGACCTCGGCCTTGGTGATGTCACCTTCGGCAATCTGTCCTAGGAATCCCTTCTCTTCTTCGGTGATGCCTTCCCCATAGGTGTTGTCGCCCTGGGTCGGCGTCGTGGAGGAAGAGGTATTGGAAGGCGGCGTGGTGGAACTGCCGGTACTGCTCGAATTCTGGCGGAGCGAACAGGAGGTTGCGCTCAGGACGCCAAGGAGGAGGAGCGAAAGGATCTTCTTGCGTGCGTTCATAACTTTTTAACTTACCTCGCACCTAATATTGTCCTAATTTCCATCGAAGAAAGCAAGGAAAACGAATGAAAGGGGAAGAGGGAAGGAAATCAAAAGTCCAGGATCGACAGGAATGGATGGAAGCGCTTTGCAAAAACCGAGTTCCCCATCGGGCGACGGGCGGAGACGGAAAGGAAAAAAGCCCGGGAAACCGGGCCGATCCATTCGATGGTCGGGACGATGGGATTTGAACCCATGGCCTCTTGCTCCCAAAGCAAGCGCGCTACCAAGCTGCGCAACGTCCCGAAGTACAAAAGCCCGGAGGACCGGGCTATGCAAGCGATGGTGCGCTCGAAGAGATTCGAACTCTTGACCCTCTGATTCGTAGTCAGATACTCTATCCAGCTGAGCTACGAGCGCATGGAGGTTCCGGCGGGATTCGAACCCGCGGTTGAGGATTTGCAGTCCTGTGCCTTGCCAACTTGGCTACGGAACCGTTCAGAACAGCGATCCGCCATAGGCCCAGTCCGGCGTCTCGTAGAAGGCGACATAGACGCGGGCCTCGTCGATGCCAAGGACGTCACGGCAGCGCTTGGTGATGTGGGAGGCGAGCCTTTCCTTGCTGGAGGAATCGGCCTTGCCGTAGATCAGGACCGTCACCATGGCGCAGGGTTCGTTTCGACCTTGGAAGGAGAGAGCCTTGCCGCCCTCGACCTCGACCATGAGCCAGCGCTCGCTCTTCCCCGGCAGATCGGCGATGTCCTGGCCCAGCTGCGACTTCAGCTGAAGCGTCGCGTCGGAATCGACGTCGACGTTGGTTCGCAGATGGATATAGGGCATGTTTCCCTCCTCAGGACCTTTGGACTGAAACTGGAGCAGGCGACGGGAATCGAACCCGCATGATCAGCTTGGAAGGCTGAAGTTCTACCACTGAACTACGCCTGCAGGACAGCCTATAGATTCTATCAGACGAATTGAGCGGCTGCAAGTCTTTTATCGATAGACGAAGAGTTTTCTCGTCACGTAGTTGAAGACCATGACGACGAGCGTACGGATGACGAAGTCGACCGGATAGGAGAGGAAGGAAACCTTTGCCTGGAGGAAGAGGTAGTCATAGAGGAGATACTGGAGGCCCATTCCGATCAGGAGTCCCAGAACGGAGAGGAGGAAGAAGAGCAGGATGCCCTTGGCCGTCCTCGAGGTCTTCGTCTTGGCGTTTCGGTAGACCATGTAGGTCGAGAGGACGTAGTTGATGACGACGCCGACAAGGAATCCGCAGGCGGTCGAAAGGAGCGTGACGTACCAATCGGTCCGGCCACCGAAGGCGAGGAACTGGACGAGGTAGCAGAAGAGGAAGTCGAAGACGGCGGCGACGAGACCGACGATGGCGAAGCGGAAGATCTCCCAGAAAAGGGCGTTGGATCGATAACGGCCTTCCATGTACAGCTTATAAAGAAGGAAGACATAGACCTGGACGAGCAGCGAGGTCACGGGCGAGACGGCGAGGACAGGGAGGCCGAAGCCCCCGAGGACGATCGTCAGGACCACGTAGGCGAGGACGCCGAAGAGGGAGAGGATGGAAAGAAAGAGAAGCTGCCTTCCCCTCGTCCCAATCTCCGGCCGAAGTCCCGAGGGACGGAAGAAGGAAAGCAGGCCCAGAGTCAAGGCCGGGGAGAGAAAGGCGGGAACCAGGGAGTTGACGAGCCTTCCCTTGTCGACGACGAGGGTCATCCCTTCGGAATAGGTCAGTTCCAGGACCCCCTCGCTCGCGATGGGGGCGAAGTATTCGAACAGGACGCAGAGGGAGACGACGAAGAGAAGGATGACGCCCGTCGTGGCACATTCGACGAGGAGGGTTCTCGTCGCCGGACGGATGTCCGGGGATGGATTTTTTTCTTTCATGTTGTTTTGTCCGCTGAAAAATACTATACTTCTTTTCGCACGCCTTGTGTGCAACGAATTTTGGAGCAGTACCCAAGAGGTTGAAGGGACTGGTTTCGAAAACCAGCAGTGGGCGCAAGCTCAGCCAGGGTTCAAATCCCTGCTGCTCCGCCAGTCGTACAAGAATCGGACCCCGTTCTCGAGACGGGGTTCTTTTTCTTCTCTGCCGGAGTAGGAGGATTTCCAAACGGGCAGATACCACCGCGTCGAATCGAGCCTGCCGGAATGGACGTTTCGCGAGGGCTTGTACAATTGAAAAGAGAGGACGGATTGAATACGATATATTGGACGAAAGGAGGATTGCGAACATGGAAATGGTCCCGAAGAACGACAGGAACGACGAAGAGGCGAAGAAGAAGCACGAGCGCACGAAGAAGGTCTTCAAGGTCCTCGGACCCCTCTTCCTGGCGCTTGGAATCGGTGGGTTCATCCTCGGCGCCATCAGCATGTTCTCCTTCGAGACGAGCCTTTTTCCGCTGATGATCGTCAGTCCCTTCCTCGTCTTCATCGGCGGTACGCTGTCGGCCTTCGGCTATCGTCGCGAGATGAGCCGCTACGTCTCCCACGAGACCACCCCGGTGATCAACGAAGCGGCCAAGGACATCAAGCCGGCCCTCTCCCAGTTCGCCCAGGCGGTCCGGTCGGGATCGACCTGTCCTCATTGCGGCTCTCCCGTCGACAAGGACGCGAAGTTCTGCGACCAATGCGGAGCGGCCCTGTCTCAGGAATGTCCCCAGTGCCATGAAAAGAACGATGCGGACGCCCAATTCTGCCGGAACTGCGGGGCGAAGCTGAAGGATTGAAATGCGCTCCCGTGGGCGGATTGCTCTTTCGACGGCCGAAACGATATAATTGACGTTGGTTTCCGGAAAGGAGAGAAATCATGAAAATTGGCATCGTTACGGACGACAATTCTGGTTTTCCCAAGGACGAGATCGAGAGGCTTGGCCTCTTTGTGATACCCATGCCCGTCGTCATCGACGGACAGGACTACTTCGAGGGAAGGACCATCACGGCCGAGAAGTTCTACGAGCTCCAGGCCGAGGGCCATGCCATCCATACGGCCCAGCCGATGATCGCCGACTTCTATCGCGTCTGGGACGAAGCTCTGTCGAAGTACGACCAGATCCTCTTCATCGGCATGTCGTCGGGTCTGACCGGTGCCATCGACACGGCCAAGACCCTGGCCATGGACGAAAAGTACGTCGGCAAGGTCTTCGTGGTCGACAACCATCGCATCTCGGTCACCCTGCGCCATTCGATCTACGACGCCAAGGCGATGATCGAGGAAGGGATGGAGGCGGAAGCGATCCGCAAGGCGCTGGAGGAGACGGCCTCCCAGTCCATGATCTACATCATGGTCGATACGCTCGAATACCTGAAGAAGGGCGGAAGGATCACGCCGGCTGCCGCCGCCCTGGGGTCCGTCCTGAACATCAAGCCGGTCCTCAAGATCGAGGGGGGCAAGCTGGACGCCAAGAGCAAGCAGCTGGGAGCGCCTCGCGCCTGCGCCAACATGATCCGCTTCATGAAGGAGGACATCGCCGGCATGTTCCAGGGCAGGGAGAATCTTGCCTTCGCCATCGCCTACACCCACAACGAGGAGAAGGCGAAGCTGTTCCGAAGGCAGGTCGCCGAAGCCCTTTCCCTTCGCGAGGAGGACATCCTGATGGATCCCCTTTCCCTCTCTGTCGCGGTCCACATCGGCCCGGGCAGCCTCGCCCTGGCCTGCTCCGTCCTTCACCGGAAGGACGAGATGGCGAAGTAGGACGCGAAGTAGGACGGCATCGAAAAAAGAGCCACGGCGAAGGCCGTGGCTTTTTCGTGGACCAAGAAGAACAAAAAAGAGGCTGCCTACGACAGCCTCAGTTGAAACGAATCGAACTTCCTTATTCGGCGCGAGGGCCAAGGAGCGAGGCGATTCCCATCAGCGCACCCGAGGCGATGCCGAAGACGCCCGTCAGGATGCCGCCGTAGAGCAGGCCCTGCTTGAAGGTCATGCCCATGATTTCCTCCGTCGAGGATTCGAGCTCCGCGAAGTTTGGGGCGAAGAAGCAGAGGATGCCGCCGACGAGAAGGACGAGCGTCGCGCAGACGCCCAAGCCCAGCTTGAGGGTCGTATTCTTCTTTCCCCAGGAGAAGAGGACGTAGAGGAGGGCGAGGACGACGCCGACCGCCAGAAGGACGAAGGCGACGGTGATTCCGGTCTCCGCTTCCTTCGGGAGGCTGTCGAGGACATCGTCCGGGATGAGGTCCACCGTCTCGCCGTTGACGGTCATCTCCGCAATCGGCGCGCCGCCAAATGCGAGCGCGAATCCCGAGAGCGCGACGATGCCTGTGGCCGTCTGTCCCATCACCTCGCCGCTGATGGTCGCACCGACGAAGGGCAAGGCCATGAGGATGACGGCAAGGACGCCAACCGCGAGGCCGGCCAACGAAAAGATGAGCTTGAAGAACTTACGGAAGAAGCCAGATTTTTTTGCCATGAGAGGTTCTCCTTAATTCTTTCTTCATTATAGCAACCGAAAAGGAGAGCGGGTAGCAAAATTAAAGATTTTGTCGAAAAAATGAACAACGGACCTTTCGGTTGTGCTATCTTATTCAAGTACTTTACAGCGGGACCGCCTCGGCGGTTGAGAAGGCTCAAACCTGACGCTTCGAACCTGTTGGTCAAGACCATCGGAGGGAGTGAAGTCCATCGTCCTCGTCTCTTCCTTTTCTCGACATGGAATCCTTGCGTGCCTTGGCCTCGGGTCAGGGCCCTTTTCATGCCCGGAAAGGAGAAAGAGATGGAACGACATTCGACACGCAGCGGGGCCAACAGGGCCATCATCCAGATGGTCGTCAGCAGCATGATGCTCGCCCTCGCCCTTCTGACCGACTTCATCTGCGAACAGATTCCCGGCCTCAATTGGCCCAACGGAGGCACGATCACGCCGGCGATGCTTCCGCTGTTTTTGGCGGGTCTCATCGGCGGACCCTTCTGGGGCTTTGCCGTCTCCCTCCTCTTCGGTCTCATCTCCTTCTTCATCAGCGGCTGGGGCTACAACTGGGTCTCGGTCCTCCTGGACTACATCGTCGGCTTCGGCGTCTGCGGCGTCTGCGGCTTCTTCTCACATTCCTTCTATCGTCGGCAGGTCGGCCTTCCGATCCTCGGAATGGTCATTGCCGGTGCCCTGCGCTTCGTCTCTTCCTTCTTCTCGGGCTGCCTGGTGATGTGGGATGCCAACGGTTCCTTCCTCGAGCCGCACTTCGATGCCGGGACCGTGACCTACTCCGCCGTCTACAACCTTGGATACATCATCCCCTGCATCCTCGTCTCCATCGTCCTCTTCCTCTTCGTGGCCAAGCCGCTCTTCCTCGTCCTGGAAGATCAGCACTTCAAGGACCTGGCACCCCAGGACGACCGCGAAGACGGCGTCTTCGGGCGCATCGACCTCAAGAGCCTGGCCCTCGTCTTCTCCCTGGCCCTCGTCGTCCTGTCCGGTCTGTCGATGGTGCCGACGATTCATTATTCCGTCGACGGATCGGAATACGTGGTCGACTTCCTTGCCCTCGCGTACATCGCCTTGATCCTGGGCGTCCTCCTGGTCGCCTACGGAATCTATCTCGCGATTCGGGAGCCGGCGGAGGGATGGCAGGGCGGATGGCTCTCGGCGATCCTGAAGACCAAGACAGCCTATCTTGTCGCCCTCTTCGTCCTGCTCGCCCTGGTCCTGACTCTCTCGAGCGTCTCGCTCTACCTCCACTACGCCGTCTTCGCACCGCTGGAATAGTCCTTCTTGCCCCGGGGATGCGGCGGAAAGTATAATGTAGGAACGCATCCCTGCGGAGGAAATTATGGATCAATGGCTTCTTTCGATCGCGGAGTACCCCCTTTGGGGACTTCCCGTCTTCGTCCTTTTGGCGACATTCATCAGCGGCGTCCTGTCGGGCGTCATCGGCTTTGAGCGCGAGATCCGCGGCCAGTCGGCGGGCCTGAGGACCCACGTCCTCCTGGCGGTCGGCTCCGCCCTGATGATGTCGATCTCGATCTTCGCCATCCAGGCGACGGAGGTCGACTTCGATGCCTCCCGCATCGGCGCGGGCGTCGTCTCAGGCATCGGCTTCCTGTGCGCCGGCTGCATCATCCGGACGCATTCCTCCATCAAGGGGCTGACGACCTCGGCCACGCTCTGGATCTGCGGCGGCCTTGGCCTTGCCTGCGGGGCCGGCTTCGTCGTCGAGGCCTTCATCGCGACCGTCGTCGCCCTCTTCTTCCTCCTGGGCCTGGTCCATCTCGAGAAGATGATCGACCGTAGGGCGCCGACGATCCTGATCCGCTGCGATTCGGACCTTCCGATCCTTTCCCTCGTCCACCAGGAGGCGGACGGACTGAAGCTGACCATCAAGGACATCCATTCCCGCAACTTCGAGATGGACGGCGTCCGGGGAATGGAGGTCGTCGTCATCTTCGCCTTCAAGTCGACGCACTTTGCCGTCGACGAGTTCGTGGAACATTTCGAGCATACGGAAAAGGTCACCTATTGCCGCCGGGGCAAGTTTGCGGAGGAGGGAAAGGAATGAGCGTCCACAACGTCTACTTCGACGACCGGCAGTATCAGGAGGGAATCTCCCTCCACGACGTGTCCCTGATGCTGGGTCGAGTCCATTCCCTGACGCTCCGTACGAATCCGGAAACCGTCCTCGACGACATCGTCGTCTCCGCGCCGGGCCTCTCCGTCTCGGCAGAAGGAAACACGATCGTCGTCGACCTGTCCAAGGAGACGAAGGAACGGGACGTGAAGGTGACCCTCTCCTCGGATAGAGCCGAGTTTCAGGAATGGTTCGTCTTCCATCTTTTTCCTTCTATCACGAAGCGTGATCTTTTCGGAAGCTATCGCAGTCAGGAGGATGGGGCAAAGACCCTTTCCCTTTCGGAGAAGGGAGCGACGCTCGACCTGGCGGACCTGGTCGACGGACTTTCTCCCTTTCGAGCCGATTCCTTCGACTTCGACCCCCTCTCCTGCCGCCTGCTCCTGACCTTCCGTCCGCAGGAGGTCGACGGTGTCCTCTTCACGGCCCACCCCGACTTCCTCTATTCTCCCAGGGAGAGGAGGATCGTCGGAGCCTGCGCGCTGGAGGCCTATTCGGAAGAAGGGAGGGAGGAGTGCTTCCTCCTCGGCGAAGGGGACGAGGACGGCGTGACGCAGCGCTCAGCGTTCCTGCGCATCGAGGACTAGGAAGAGCGGCTTCTCTACGTCGAGCCCTTCCTCTCCGTACGTAAGGGTCCTTCCGGTCAGCAAATCTTGATATCTTCCCTTCGACAGCGTCGTCGGGAAGATTTTTTGCGTTCCCGAGGAAAGGTTGAAGAGGCCGTATTCCTCGTGGTCGGGATAGACGTTCCGGACGATGAGGACGTGCCCGCAGACCTCTTCGTAGAGGGAGTTGCGCAGTTGTTCGTGCCGGACGTCGCGTTTGTAGGACATGAGCGTCTTGAAGAGGGACGAATAGGCCGGATCCCGTTCTTTCAAGGAGACGGTCTCCTTCTCGAAGAGGGAAGGACGGTGCGTGTCCTTGAACTCCTCGCCGAAGTAGACGAAGGCCGGCCCCATCGGGAAGAAGGAGAAGGCCAGGAGGTTTTCGGTAAAGGTCTCGCTGTCGCTGTAGCTGGCCAGCCGCGGCCGGTCATGGTTCTCGATCGAGCGCGTGACGTAGTGGCCCGCCGGGAGTGAGGCCGCCTCGAGCTGGAGGGCGACGAGGTAGGCCTCGAGGTCCTTCGTCTCCTTCGAACGGAGGCAGTCCTCCATGAAGCGGTAGGACGCGTAGGGGTAGAACAGGTCGATGCCGCTGAGGGCGAGCTCGGCGTTGGAGAGGGCCGGATAGCCGAGGCTGCGGACGTAGTTGATGAAGTCCGTGTCGATGCACTCGGCAAGGAAGATCATCTCTTCTCCGAGTCGCCTTCTTGCCAGCTGATAGAACGAAGCCGGAATCAGCGAGGCGACGTCGAACCGGAATCCGTCGATTCCCCTGTTCTTGTATTCCTCGAGGTAGGAGACGAGCTTTTCGTCCAGTCCTTCCGCCTGATGGTCGAGGTCATAGACGTCGCTCCAGGCTCCCGTCTTGTTTCCGAAGTTTCCTTGGCTGTCCCGAAAGAAGAAATCGGGATGCTCCCGGAGAAGACGGCTATCCCTCGAGGTGTGGTTGTACACGACGTCGAGCAGGACTTTCATCCCTCTTTCGTGGGCCTTTTCCGTCAGTTCCTCGAGGTCGTGGAGCGATCCCAGCGCCGGATCGACTTCGCCGTAGTCCTCGATGGCGTAGGGCGATCCGAGCGTCCCCTTCCTTCCGACCTTTCCGATCGGCTGGATGGGCATGAGATAGAGGATGTCGGCGCCGAGGGCGGCGATGCGGTCGAGGTCGTCGGTCACGCTCTTGAGCGTTCCGCCGCTGGGATAATCCCGGACGAAGACCTGGTAGATGACGCTTTGGAGAAGGGACTTCTTTTCGTTCATACTGTCTTTCTTTCCTTTCTGATTCTCGCTATCATATTGAGCAAGGATATGATACACAATCAAGCGAGGAAAAAATGAAAAAGAACGAAAGACGCTCGGGCATCCTTCTCCCCATCTCCGCCCTTCCTTCCCCTTACGGCATCGGAACCCTGGGAAAGGAAGCCTACGATTTTGTCGACTTCCTGAAGAAGTCGGGCTCGACGATCTGGCAGATCCTACCCCTGGGCGTGACGAGCTACGGCGACAGCCCCTACCAGTCCTTTTCCGCCAAGGGCCTCAACTACTATTTCATCGACCTGGACACGCTGATCAAGAAGGGACTCCTGACCCGGGAGGAGGTGGAGAGCGCCGACATGGGGAGCAATCCCTGTAAGATCGACTATGGGAAGCTCTTCGACAACCGAATCCCGCTGCTGAAGAAGGCGTTCTCGCGCTTCGACTGCGACACCCCCTCCTTCGTCGACTTCCTGCGCAAGGGAGAATATCGCGACTTCGCCTTCTACATGACGCTGAAGACCCTCCACAACTTCCGCCCGTACTACGAGTGGGAGGGACCGGAGAGGAACTACTCGCCGGAACTGGAGGAGCGCATCCTCCGCGAAGAGCGCGAGCTCTACCTCTTCTTCGTCTGGACGCAATACGAATTCCTGGACGAATACCTTCGGCTGAAGGCCTACTGCAACCTCAACGGAATCGAGATCATGGGGGACATTCCCCTCTACCTTTCCCGCGACTCGATCGAGTGCTACAAGAATCCGGAGCTCTTCCTCTTCGACCAGAAGGGCGAGCCCACCTACGTCGCCGGCTGTCCGCCCGACTACTTCTCCCCCAAGGGACAGCTCTGGGGCAATCCGATCTTCGACTGGGAATCGATGAAGAAGGATGGCTTCTCCTTCTTCCACGGAAGGCTCGACTATTCCCTGCGCCTCTACGACATCCTCCGCATCGACCATTTCCGCGGACTGGCGGCCTACTACCGGATTCCCTACGGCCGCGAGGATGCGGTCGTCGGCGAGTGGGTCGACGGCCCGGGCATGGCGCTCTTTGCGGGCAGGGAGGACTATCCGATCGTCGCCGAGGACCTTGGATTCATGGACGACAAGGTCCGCACGCTGCTTCGCGAGACGGGCTTCCCGGGGATGAAGGTCCTCGAGTTCGGCTTCGACGGGACGGAGGACAACGAGCACCTGCCCTCCAACTGCACGGAGAACTACTTCAGCTACACGGGAACGCATGACAACATGCCGATCTACGGGTTCCTGACGACCTTGGACGAAAAGGGCGTGGAGACCTATGCCAAGACCCTGAAGGAGGAATGCGCGAAGTTCGCCGTCCCCTTCCAGGGCGACGACCTCAAGGCGCTGGCGACCACGACCGTCTCGATCAGCTATGCGCTCAAGACGATGGCGAACATCGTCCCCATCCAGGACCTCCTGCTCCTGGACAACGGCAGCCGGATGAACACGCCGTCCCTGCTCTCGGATGCGAACTGGAGCTATCGGACGAGGAAGGAGGACTTCACTCCGGACTTGGTCGAGAGGATCCGGCAGGACCGTCTGCGCGGGAAAAGGGACGTCCATTGAAGAGACTAAGCAAGATCCGCAGCTTTCCGGGGGCGCAGTCCCTCTGCGCCCTCCGGGATGGCTTCCTCGTCAAGGAGGAGGACCTTCTGGCCCTCTACGACCGGCGGAAGAAGGTCCAGGACCTCCTGAAGACGGACATGTACGCCCGCAAGGTCCTGCTCTCCCCCAGGGAAGACACCATCTTCCTTCCCAACGGACTGCTTTCGGGAAAGGGGCTCTTCCTCTCCCTGGAAGCTCCGAACCCCGTTCGTCCCTTTTCCCTCGAAAGGGGACTTCTTTTGGATGCGTGCTACTCGCTGGACGGGACATTTTATTATCTGAAGCGGGAGGAGGAAAGGACCGTTCTCTGCCGCCTCCGGCAAGGCGCGGAGGAGACGCTCCTCGTCGACGGGCACGAGGACGACCGCATCGGCTTCTTCCGCCAGTGGAACGCCCTTCTGCTCTTCGACCGTCGTGGACACTTCGCCTTCGTCGGCGAAGGGAGGATCCTGTTCGACTTCTTCCTGGAAGGAAGCCGGAAGGTCTATCCCTTCCGCAAGGGAAACCTTCTCCTTTCCGATTCCCCGCGCGGCTTCCTCCTTCTGTCCGGACGGGGGAAGATCCTCAAGCGGATGGACTTCCTCCTCCCCTGGTCGAAGGACGAAAGGATCCTCGACTTCGTCTTCCTGGAGGAGAAGGAGACCATCCTCTGCCTGACGCGGAAGGGGAGGAAGACGAACCTCTACGTCTTCGACAGCGTCGACTTCTCCCTGGTGGACGTCGCCCTCGACATGAAAAAGGAGGCCGACGCCCTCATCACGGAAGGGAACGTGGTCGGCCTCAAGTCACGGTTTGGAATCGATCTCTTCGACGTCGTATTGAAGGCGGACTAGCGGTTGGCGAAGGAACAGGCCTTGACCAAGGTCGTCCCTTCCTGCGCGCAGATCCGCTCCGCCTCGTCCAGGAGGAAGGTCCCGAGTCCCTTGCTCCGATACGCCTCGCTGACGTAGGTGCGGGAGAGGACGCGCTCGGTCCGGTTCCTCTTTCCCATGTCGACGTAGGCGACGACGTTGCCGCGGCGGTCGATCAGGGAGATGCGGACGCCGTCGAAGATCTTGTCCAGGAGCATCCCCTGCAGGAGCCCCTTCTTCTGCGGGACGGCCTTCGGGAAGTATTTCTGGAGCTCGGCGTAGAGCCTTTCCTTCATGTCCCGGAGCTCCTCGGTCGAGAAGCGGTTCCGGTCGTCCAGGAACTGGACCTGCGGAAGCGAGAAGGCCGGCTTGTAGTCGAGCGCCTCCAGGTCCTTTTCCTGCCGCGGGACGAGCAGGCAGTCGAGGTGTCCGTCCTTGGAGGAGCAGATCTCGATGTCGACGCGCACGGCTTTGGTCGCGTCATGGATGGCGTGGGCGATCTGGCCCATCTCCGTCAGGTATTCGTTGCGGGTATGGAACTCCAGCTCGTAGATGGCCTTGACGTGTTCCTTGCAGACGAAGAGGCACATTCCCGGGTAGGGCTGATGTTCGTGCAGGAGCAGGAATCCCGCCTTCGTCTCGACAAGGAAGTAGGGATTCTTTCCCGACTTCAGCTTCGCGATCAAGTCACAGTTTTCGCACATGGTCTGAGTCTCCTTGGGTAAAAGCAATAGGGATATTCTACCATAGGAAAGTGCTTTCGGAGAGAAAAATCGTCGCAAAAGAGGGACGGAGGGTCCCTGTCCGTCCTCTTCCGGGCAAGGGCAGGAAAAAAGGCGCCTCCAAAGGGAAGCGCCTGGCAAACAAGATGGGGCGGCTAATGGGACTTGAACCCATGAATGAGCGGTTCACAGCCGCTTGTGTTAACCACTTCACCATAGCCGCCATCAAGGATGCCCGAAGGCATCCGTGGAAGACGAATCAGAGCTTACGGTTGTAGAATTCGACGATCTGCGCCTCGTCGATGTCGGCGTAGAGCTCGCTTCTCTCCGGGAGACGGAGGAACTTGCCCTCGACTTTGTTGGCATCGACCTCGACGAAGGTCGGAAGGAGGGGCTTCTTCTCGATGGCCTCGTGCACGACCTTCAGCGACTTGGACTTCTCCTTGAAGGAGATGACGTCGTTGACGGAGCAGAGGTAGGAGGGGATGTCGACCTTCTTGCCGTTGACCGTGACGTGGCCGTGGTTGACCAGCTGGCGGGCCTGGCGACGGGTCGTGGCGAATCCCATGCGGTAGACAAGGTTGTCCAGGCGGGACTCAAGGATCTGCATGAAGTAGGTTCCGGTGACCTTGGTGTTGTCTCCCTTGGCGATCTTGAAGAGGCGCTGGAACTGCTTCTCGCTGACGCCGTAGGTGAAGCGGAGCTTCTGCTTCTCGGCCATCTGAAGGCCGTATTCCGTCTTCTTCTTCGGACGGGCATCGCCGTGCTGTCCGGGGACGGTCTGACGCTTTTGGAGCTCCTTGCCGCTGCCGAGGATGGAATAGCCGAGGCGGCGGGAGATTCTCCAGACGGGTCCAGTGTAACGTGACATGTGAAATTCTCCTTTCTTTATGCGTTACGATGCATAAGATAGGCGATGATCCTGCCTTTCCGGATGAGCGTCGTTCGCCTTCGTAGCAAGGCTACTTTTCCGTGCGTCATCGGTCGAAAAGCCATCATCGTGCTACTGATGCGAGGGGTATTCTAACAGAGCGGGGATGGGATTTCAACAGGAACTTTCGGGGAAGGCGAGATGATAGACGTGGTCCGGGTCGTCGAAGCGTTCGTTGCTCACCCAGGTCACTTCGCCCGTCGTCAGGTTGTAGAGCGAGGACCAGACCGTGATGGAGTTGCTGTCGCTTCCCCCATGCTGGGCGTCCCAGCGCCTTCGTCCGAGCTCCTGGAGCAGGTCCAGGGCCTGCTCCTCGGTGAAGACTCCTTCCGGATTCGTTCCGTCCGGATCGATGCGCTCCTGAATGTGGAGGTAGCGGTCGTATCCGCCCTTCCGGCTGTCGTCCCGGCCCTCGTAGTATCCCGGAGTGACGAGGAAGTTGGTGATGTATTGGAAGTCGTGCTTCCCCTCTCCCTCCTCCAGGGCGTCGTCCTGGTCGTTGTAGTAGACCTTGAGCTCCCTCTTCGTCCCGTCGTCGTCCCCGTCCTTGCCCGCGACCCATTCGAGGATGGCGCTTCTTCCGGTCCGGTCGGCCACCATGTAGTGGAAGGAGGTCGAGGCCGAATCGTGGAAGTCGTACTGGCGGACGAGGGAGACGGCCTCGTCGACGTCGTCGGCATAGTCGAGGATCATGCGGAGCATCGTCGTCGACGTCAGGTCCGGAAGGTCGCTGTTCTGGTCGGTGCTGACGACCGCTTCCTGTCCGTCCTCACCGACGTCCTTCTGATAGGACATGTAGATTCCGCAGCTGACGCCGGCGTCGTTGATCCCGTCCAGCGGGACGTAGGGGCTGACGAGGGCGAGGCACTTCTCCATGAAGGAGGTGATCTCCGCGCAGTCGGTGATGCCCAGGAACTGAAGGTCGGCGCTGCTGACGGAGGCGTGGCGGCCGTCTCCGGGCGCAGTGCGGACGATCATCGACGTCGTCGGCGAAAAGTCGTAGTTGCGCGCGAAGTAACGCTCGCCCTCGGGCGTCTGGAAGGTGAAGGAGGAGCAGCCGACGGTCGGCGCCTCCAGCTCGATCGGAACGATGCCCTTCGTGAGGTTCTGGACGAGGAAGTCGATCAGCTCCTGGTCGTTGCGGGCGCCGCCCTGCTCGAGGAACTTGTCGAAGTAGTAGCCGCCGGAGACGTCGATCGTGTAGAGGGGGCCCGAACGGTTCTCGGGATCGGCGTCCTCCAGCTTCTCGATCGTCGCCATGCTCTTGATTTCGTCGTGCCAGAGGCCGAGGACCGTTCCTCCCACCCCGAGGGCGACGACGAGGACGGCCGTCGCCGTCCCAAGGACGAATTTCTTCCAAAGTTTCATGTTGTTCTCCCGATATCAACGAACAAGTTTCATAGTAGAAGGCTCTGGAAAAGGCAAGTGATTTTGAAAAAAAGTTTGACATTTTTAGGCATTTGTTCGAAGTAATCGACAGACTGTCTACGAAAAGGAAAAGGAAGGAAATCCCCGGAGGACGTTGTATAATAGGACGGTTTGATTCCGTGAAGAAAAGGAGAAACACCATGCCCTACGATTTCAAGGAGATTGAAGAGCGTTGGGAGCGGGTCTGGGAGGAGGAGAAGACCTACCGAACCGACGCCTACGACTTTTCCAAGCCGAAGTTCTACGTCCTCGACATGTTCCCCTATCCCTCGGCCGTCGGCCTCCACGTCGGCCACGTCGAAGGCTACACGGCCACCGACGCCCTGGCGCGCATGAAGCGGATGCAGGGATACAACGTCCTTCATCCGATCGGCTACGACGCCTTCGGGCTTCCGGCGGAACAGTTCGCCATCAAGAACAACCAGAATCCCGCCCTCTACACCGACCGGAACATCGAGAACTTCCGCGCGCAGCTCAAGAGGCTGGGCTTTTCCTACGACTGGGACCGCGAGGTCAAGACCAGCGATCCGGCCTACTACCGCTGGACCCAGTGGATCTTCACGAAGCTCTACGAGAAGGGGCTCGCCTACGAGGACGACCGGCCCGTCAACTACTGCCCGGCGCTCGGCACCGTCCTGGCCAACGAAGAGGTCATCGACGGCAGGAGCGAAAGGGGCGGGTATCCGGTCATCCGCAAGCCGATGCGCCAGTGGTGCCTGAAGATCACCGCCTACGCGGACAAGCTCCTGGACGGGCTGAAGGACATCGACTGGCCTGTTTCGACGCTGACGATGCAGAGGAATTGGATCGGGCGCAGCGAAGGGAGCGTCGTCACCTTCGACGTCGAGGGCACGGACCTCTCCTTCGACGTGTTCACCACGCGCGCCGACACCCTCTTCGGCTGCACCTACTGCGTCCTGGCTCCGGAGCATCCCCTGGTCGAACGGATCACGGCCCCGGAACAGGCTTCCGCGGTCAAGCAGTACAAGGAAGAATGCCAGAAGAAGACCGATCTCGAGCGGACCGACGCCAGCCGCGAAAAGACGGGCGTCTTCCTGGGAAGCTATGCCGTCAATCCGATCAACGGGGAGAGGGTTCCCGTCTATATCGGCGACTACGTCCTGGCGACCTATGCGACGGGTGCGGTCATGGCCGTCCCCGCCCACGACCAGCGCGACTACGACTTTGCCAGGAAGAAGGGCCTGCCGATCGTCCCGGTCCTCGAAGGAGACGTGTCCGAGGCGGCCTATGAGGGCGACGGTCCCCACATCCATTCGCAATTCGCCGACGGGATGAACATCGCACAGGCGCGCAAGGCCATCACCGACCGGCTCGTCGAACTTCATAAAGGAACCTATCGGATTTCCTATAAGCTCCGGGACTGGCTCTTTTCGAGACAGCGCTATTGGGGAGAACCCATTCCGATCATCCATATGGAGGATGGCTCGACCGTCCCCGAGACGGAGCTTCCCTTGGTCCTGCCCGAACTGGAAGACTACCAGCCGACGGGAGACGGGCAGCCGCCCCTGAGCAAGGCGACGGATTGGGTGAACGTCGTCCGCGACGGGAAGAAGGGGAAGAGGGAGACCAACACGATGCCGCAGTGGGCCGGTTCCTCTTGGTACTATGCCCGCTACATCGATCCGCACAACGACGAGGCGATCGGCGACCGCAGGCTCTTGGACCACTGGCTCCCGGTCGACGTCTACGTCGGCGGAGCGGAGCATGCGGTCCTCCACCTCCTCTACGCCCGCTTCTGGCACAAGTTCCTGCACGACGAGGGCGTCTTCTCCTCGGACGAGCCCTTCCGCAAGCTCTACCATCAGGGCCTGATCCTGGGAAGCGACGGACAGAAGATGTCCAAGTCCCTCGGAAATACCGTGTCCCCGGACGACGTGATCCGGGAGTTCGGCGCCGACAGCCTTCGTCTCTACGAGATGTTCAAGGGGCCCGTCGACCAGTCCCTCCCCTGGAACAACGACGGTCCCAAGGGGGCCAAGCGCTTCCTGGACAAGGTCTACCGTCTCTTTGCCGACGAGAACTTCGTCCGCCTGTGGACAAGGGAGGACAATCCCGACCTCGAGTTCGTCTACAACCAGACCGTCAAGAAGTGCACGACCGACTACGAGGTGCTCCACTTCAACACGGGCATCAGCCAGCTGATGATCCTCGTCAACGAGCTCTACAAGGCTTCCTCGCTGCCGCGGAGGATGCTCCAGGGCCTGGCGCAGCTGCTCGCCCCGATCTGCCCCCACCTCGGACAGGAATGCTACCGTCTGCTGGGCGGGGAGGGCCTGATCGACTTCGTCCCCTGGCCTTCTTACGACGAGGGGAAGATCGCCGCCAAGCCGATCACCTATGCCGTCCAGGTCAACGGCAAGCTCCGCGCGACCATCGACTATCCCAAGGACTGCACCGACGAGGAGCTCGAGAAGCTCAAGGAGCTGGCGCTCAAGGACGCCCGGGTCCTTCCCTTCCTGGAGGGGAAGACGGTCGTCAAGGTCATCGCCGTCCGCAACCGCATCGTCAACATCGTCGTCCGCTGAACGACGAAAAAAAGAGTCCCGGCCGGGACTCTTTTTCGTTTCCTTCAAGAAGGATCGGCTAGAGGGCCAGGGAACCCATCGGGTCCCACGGCTGGAGGGCGATCGGTTCCTCCTGATAGGCTTCCCACTGCTTCGCGTCGAGGTGCTTCCTGTGGATGACGGCCTGGTAGACGAACTGCTCGAACCAGTCCTCGTCCATCGCATAGAAGCCCTTGTATCCCGTGTCGGGGCCCCAGGAGTTCTCGACCTTGAAGCGGTTGGGGCGTCCGGCGGCGTCGATGTTGACGCCGGTGAAGACCATCGCGTGGGTCATGAGGGATTCGCCGTAGTCCAGGCGGTCCTCCTTGCTCATGGAAAGGGAGGTGGAGAAGAGGTCCTCGAGGTCGAAGTTCTTCCGGGAGAGGAAGCCGTTGTTCCGGTTGGAGAACTGGCCGACGTCGGAGCCGAACCAGACGACCTCGCCGTCCTGAAGCTGGCGGACGACGAGATCCTTGAGCTCCTGGATCGGCAGGTTCACGTAACGGACCTCCTCACCGACGATGTTGCCAAGGTAGCGGACGGTGAAGGAACGATAGAAGGGCTTGTCCTTCGTCGGAGCGTTGATGACGGAGACGTAGTCGTCGAGGTCGATTCCGACGTACCTTTCGTAGAACTGCTTCGGCGTGACGTTCTCGATCCGGACGAACTTCCGATCCTTGTCCTGCGTCTCGTAGGTGAAGGAGACCGGCGGCTTGCCCAGGCAGAGGACGAGGATGCGGTAGACGTCGGCGAGGATGCCTTCCTTGGCTTGCCAAAGGACGTCCAGGGATTTCCCTTCGGCGGAAAGACGGCGAAGCTCGGAGGCTCCCTTTCGCAGCCGGAGGGTGATGTAGCGGTCCATCTCCCGGGTGTTGGAGGAACAGGCCGTCTCGGGCATCAGCTCCTTGGGGCAGACGCCGTATTTCTTCGTCAGCCCGACGAACATGTTCCACTGACCGCCGTCCCCGATGGGATCGCGAAGGAGGTGGGAAAGGAGACGGGAAGAAACCTCTTCACTCAATGTGGAAAGGATGTTCTCAAGGAAGAAATTGGACTTTTCGAGTTTGTCATAGAAAAGGGGATAGGCTTGGCTCAGCTCCATGTTTGCCAGGTTGAGCTTCTTCATGACCTGGAGGCGGAAGACGTTGTAGGCCGCGAACATCCAGCACCGACCCGACTGCTTCTGATTGCAGACCGTCCCGGCTTCGAGGTCGATGGAATAGTGTTCCGGAAGCGCGCGGAGGTTCTCGACGTCCTGCGTCGCATTGTGGATTCCGTTCCGTGCGACAGCGGATTGGAGGACGCGCGAATAGGGCGTCTCGTCGAACCTCCTCTCGAACGCGAGGAGGTTTTCGGCCGTGATGTTTCTTTCCATGGTGATTTTCCTTTCTAGAAGATGGTCGTGATCGGATCGACTTCCTCGATGGGGGCTGCCTCGTAGCGGCGGACGATCGCCTCGTCCACGTACTTCCTGTGGACGACGACCTGGAAGACGTTGGCCGTGAACCAGTCGTCGGACATCACGTAGAAGCCGTCCAGCCCGTTCTCCTTCCCCCAGGAATTCTCGACCTTCCAGCGGTCGGGCCTTCCTTTGTCGTCGAGGTTGACGCCTGTCAGGCACATGGCGTGGTTGCAGAAGGTCGCCCGAGCGCTGAGGCGCTCGCCCTTGTCCTTGTTGAGCGCGATGCCGAAGAGGGACTCGACGTCGAGAATGTCCTCGGCGAGGTAGCCTTCCTTGCGCAGGGATTGCGCGCTGACGTCGGCGGCGAACCAGAGCGGCATGTTGTCCCTCAGCGAAGCGATGGCGGACCTCTTGAGGACGTCCGTCGGGACATTGAAGAAGACGACGCGGTCGCCTCCGACGACGTTGGCGACGAGGGGTGAGGCATACTTGACGCCTTCCTTCCAGCCGAGGATCGGAGCGTCGCTGAGGGCGAGGAAGTCGTCGAGGTCGACGCCGACATAGTCGCGGTAGAAGTCCAGAGGCGTCGAATGGATTCGATGGAACTTGTCGTCCTTGTCACGATATTCGTACGTGAAGGACTGGGGGACCTCCCCGAGAGCGATGGAGAGGATGCGGTAGATCTCCTCGAGCATTCCCTGCTTTTCCGTGCGGGCCGAATCGACGCCCTCCGCGGCAACAGTCCTTCGCAGGATCAGGATGTCCTTCGAAAGGACCTTCTCGAGGAGGCTGTTGAGCTCGCCGGTATCCGCCGAGACCGTGGTGTCCGGCATGGCCGAAGCGGGAACGACGCCGTACTTCTTGACGAGGCTGGTGAACATGGCGAAGTGTCCGCCGTCTCCGACGCCGCTGTCGTGGAGGAAGACGTTGTGAGGCGAATAGAGGCTCTCGCCGGCATATTCCATCGTCTTTTCCAGGACGAAGTTGCATTTTTCCAGCTTGTCGTAGAACTGCAGGTAGGCCTGCGAGAAGCGGAAGTCCTTGACGTGGAGACGGTCCATGACGACGCGCCGGAGCATGTTGAGTCCGGCAAACATCCAGCAGCGTCCCGATTTCTTTTGGTTTGTGACTCCACCGCAGTCGACGTCGATCGAAAAGACGTTGTCCAAAAGACGAGCCTTGGAAAGGTCCGTCGCCGACTTTGCGATGCCGTTGGACGTCACGCTGTGGCGGAGGGCGACGTCCTCAGTCCTTTCGGCTTCCGACTTTCGGAACCGTTCGATATCTTCGTGTGCAAGAGATTCTTTCATGACATACCTCCGTTGTAACTATAGCACAACAGGGGACGAAAAGCGTTTGTTTGCACGGAAGGGGAACGATGGGGCAAGAAGGAATGTATAATGGTCTTCAGTTTCGCTTCGATTTCAAGGAGGTCCCATGTCCATCGAGAAAAGCCTAATCATCAGTCGCGAGCTCTCCCTCCCCGAGGAAGGAGTCAAGGCGGCCATCGCCCTGCTCCGGGAAGGCAACACCGTGCCCTTCATCGCCCGCTATCGCAAGGAGGCGACCGGTTCCCTGACGGACGAGAACCTCCGCCAGCTCGAAGAACGCCTTTCCTACCTCGACAACCTCGAGGACCGGAAGAAGACCGTCTTCCGCAGCCTGGACGAGCAGAAGGTCGACGACCCGGAACTCCGGGAGAAGATCGACCTGGCGATGACCCTCAACGAGGTCGAGGACCTCTACCGTCCCTACAAGCCCAAGAAGGAGACGCGGGGAAGCAAGGCGCGGAAGGCGGGGCTCCTCCCGCTTTCGGAGTATCTCCTTTCCGACAGGACGGGAAACCTGATGCAGGAAGCAAAGTCCTACCTCGCCCCCGGTTTCGACACGCCCGAGAAGGCCGTTCATGGAGCGATGGACATCCTGGCCGAGAGCATTTCCGACAACGCCAACTATCGCCTCTACGTCAAGGACATCGCCTCGCGTCGCGGCGTGGTCGAAGTCCGCAAGACCAAGGAGGCCGACACGGACGTCTTCGACCATTACGACGACTATCGAAGGCCGCTGGGGGCTTTGAAGGGATACAACGTCCTGGCCATCAACCGCGGGGTCAAGCGGAAGTGCCTGACGAGGAACCTCGTCCTTCCCGAGGAAGAGATCGTCGACCACCTCCTCGCCTTCACGTTCTCCGCCCGATCCCCCTATGCGGAAATCAATCGCAAGATCGCCCTCGACAGCTATCGTCGCCTCATCCATCCGTCCATCGAGAACGAGATCTTTGCCTCGCTCTTCGATCGGGCGAGCGAGGAGGCCATCGAATCCTTCCGTTCGACCCTTCGTGCGACGCTGCTCGTCCCGCCACTCAAGGGAAGGAGGGTGCTCGGGTTCGATCCGGGCTTTGCCCACGGCTGCAAGCTTGCGGCGGTCGATGAGCATGGGACCGTCCTGGCGACGCTCGTCCTGCCCAATCCCTTCATGAACGAAAGAAGCCGGGAACGCGCCCTCTCCCTGTTGGAAGGAATCGTCCGCAAGGAGCATATCGACACCATCGCCCTCGGAAACGGCCATGCTTCGCGGGAAAGCGACGAACTGCTTTCCGAGCTGAAGAAGAAGGACGGGCTGGAATCCCTCGACGTCGTCATTGTCTCCGAGAGCGGGGCCTCCATCTATTCGGCGACCGCCCTGGCCCAGAAGGAATTCCCGCAATACGAACCCAACATCCGCTCGGCCATCTCGATTGCACGACGCCTGCAGGATCCCCTCGCCGAGCTTGTCAAGATTCCGCCGATGTCGATCGGAGTCGGTCAGTATCAATATGACATTGACGAAAAGAAGCTATCCGAGAGCCTTGGAAAGGTCGTCGAGGACGTCGTCAATTACGTCGGAGTCGATGTGAATTCAGCATCGGCAGCCCTACTCTCGTATGTTTCTGGAATCAACGCAAAGATTGCGGATTCCATTGTTCGATACAAAGAGAAAAATGGTCTGATTCGATCCCGTGAGGAACTCCTCGATGTCCCCTATCTTGGTCCCAAGGCCTTCCTCAATTGCGCCGGCTTCCTTCGAATTCCGGAAAGCAAGGAAGAGCTCGACAATACCGCCGTCCATCCCGAATCCTATCCCATCGCCAAGAAGATCCTCGCTCGGTATCGGAAGGAGGAACTCATGGCTCTTTCCGAGGAAGACCGGCGACGCCTTTCTGACGAGCTCTCCTGCGGACGGGAGACGCTCGACGACATCCTGAAGGAGCTGACCTCGCCGACGCGCGATCCCCGCAAGGAAGCTCGGACGGCGAAGCTGCGGAAGGATGTCAAGACGCTTGACGACCTCAAGGAAGGGATGATTCTGGAGGGGACGATCCGCAATGTGACCGGATTCGGCTTCTTCGTCGACCTGGGCATCGAGATCAACGGCCTGGTCCACGTTTCGGAGATTGCCAACCGACGGGTCGAACATCCGGAGCAATACGGGAGGCCGGGCGACATCGTCCGCACGAAGGTCCTGGACGTGGACCGGAAGCGCAAGCGCATCTCGCTGTCCATGAAAGGAATCCAGCAGCCAAGCTAAGTTATGTTAGAATAAGAGAGATTCATGGAGGTCCAAACGATGGAGATACTCTATCTTGGTAGCGGAAAGTATGGAAACAAGGGCGTCTCGACGTACGTCCTGAACCAGATTGCGATCGATGGCATCGAACAGATGCTGGAAGGGGAGTTCCAGGGCAAGTTCGCCTTGGAGAAGACGCGGCGCGGATACAAGGTCTCCTCGCATGTCGACAAGCGGAACAAGCCGTCGATCGAGATCGAAATCACGGTCGCCGCGGGCGAGGATGCGACGCAGATCAGCGCCGGCATCCAGAAGAACGTCTACGAGTCCCTGGTCGATTTCCTCGAGGTGACGCCGTCCAAGGTCAACGTGCGGGTCTCCCGCATCCAGAAGGCGAAGAAGGAATGAAGCTCCCGAAGCTCAAAGGCGAAGGGGCTTTGACGTATCTCCTTTCCGTCCCGATCGTCATCGCCATCCTTTCCCTGATCGGACAGATCTTCCTTCAGACCGCCTTTGTCCTCGACGAGACGACGACCTATACCCAGCCGGCGACGGCATTCCTTCTCTTCGGAGCGGCGGACCTGCCCCTCTTCGCCCTGCTTCCCACCTACGACGTCTCCCTGATCCAGTCGGTCGTGGCCGCCGTCAACATCCTGCTGGCCCTGCTGATGATCTTCCTTTCCTCCTACGCCATCCGCGGGAAGGCCCTCTTCTTTCACCTGACGACGCTTCTCTATGCCCTGGACACGCTGGCGACCATCGTGTTCCTCGGCCTGGCGGGCGGTGGCCTCTTCCTCCTTCGTCCGACGACGGTCGACTACGTCCTCCTTCCCCTTCTTCACGTCCTCTTCCTCTCCCTTCTTGTCTACGGGTCGCTCTTGCTTCTTCAGAAAGGAAAATCAGATGCAGAACTACAACAGAACCGATGAACGGACGAAGGTCATGCAGTCCCTCTACCAGGTCTTTCTCTTCCTGGAGAACAAGGAGGACTTCGATGCGACCGAGGTGATCCGGAACCAATACGGCGTCGAGACGTTCGAGGAGGTTCCCGTCTTCTCCCGCTGCGTGTACGCCTTGGCGTTCGAACATTTCGACGAGATCGTCTCCGTCATCTCGGAACATCTCGTGAACTGGAACTTCTCCCGCCTGGACAACGTTTCCAAGGCCATCCTCTTCGAGGCGGTGAGCGAGGGAAGGTACGCCAAGCTTTCTCCGCGGAAGGTCGTCATCAGCGAGGCCGTCAAGATGGCCAAGTCCTATCTCAAGGAAGGAGACCATCGCTTTGTCAACGCCGTCCTGGACAAGGCGATTCCGGAGTATGAATTCCGCGGGGCGTAAGGCCCTTTCCGTCGGAGAGCTCTCCGACATCCTCAAGGCCTGTTTTCAGAACCCTGCCTTCCGGTCCCTCGCCGTCTATGGAGAAGTCTATTCCCTGAGGCGAGGCAAGTTTTCGTATCTGGAAATCGGCGATCCCGGTCGAAACGAAGTCAGTTCCCCGCTCCTCAAGTGTGCGTTCCGGACCCTCTACGGCGATTCCTACGGACTTGCGGACGTCAAGGTCGGCGACATCGTCGAGATCCGCGGCGCCCTCTCCTACTATGCGCACGGAAGCTCCGTGACGCTCTGGGGCGAGGAGATCGAGATCCGCCAGGAACAGATGGGAAGGAATCTCCTGCGCAAGCGGAAGACGCTGGAGAAGCTCGAAGGGCTCGGCTATCTCGACGCGAACCGCAAGAGAAGCCTTCCTTCCCTCTGTCGCCGCATCGCCATCGTCACGGCCTACCCCTCCGCCGCCTATGAGGACATCCTGAAGACGCTGCACGAGCGCTTTCCCGTCGACACCGTCCTCTTTCCGGCGACCGTCCAGGGCGAGGAGGCCGCGCATAGCCTTCTCTCCGCCTTGGAGAAGGCGCGGAAGCAGGATTTCGACGCCCTCATCCTCGGCCGGGGAGGAGGCAGCAAGACGAATCTTTCCGCCTTCGACGACGAGAAGCTTGCCATGGCCATCGCCACCTATCCCTGTCCCGTCATCACCTGCATCGGACATACGATCGACACCTCGATCGCCGACCGCGTCAGCGACATCTCGGCCATCACGCCGACGGAAGGCGCCTCCTACGTGAATCCCCGCCTCGACGACGTTCGAAGGCGATGGGACGACCTGGGCGAGCGCCTGAAGGCGGGCTTCCAGGCCCTCCTGGACAGCCGCCAGCTGTCCCTCGACGCCCTGCGGACACGGCTTTCCGACCTTTCGCCCTATCGCCGTCTGAAGGCCCACCAGGAAAGCCTCCGCGCCCGGAGGAAGTTCCTCGCTTTTACCTACACGGGACTCCTTCAGGCGTTTGAACGGAAGAGAGGCACGCTCCTCGCCCAACTCCGGAAGGCGATGCAGGACCTTCTTCTGGACCGAAGGGAGAGGCTTGTCTCCCTTCAAGCGCTCTTCCGTTCCCTTGATCCGGAGCGGGCCGGAAGGAAGGGGTACGCCGTCGTCTTCAAGGGAGGGGAGAAGGTCTTTTCCTCCGGAGAGCTGCAGGAAGGAGACGTCGTGACGATCACGTTTGCCGACGGAAGGAGAACGGCAAGGATTCAGGAGGATCGAAAATGACGAAGAAAGGCACGAAAGAGGCGACGCCGAAGAACTATGCCGAGCTGGAGCAGGAAGTCCAGAAGTCCCTGGAACGGCTCCAGAAGGAGGACCTTCCGCTGGACGAGGCGACGAAGGTCTACGAGGATGGCATGAGGAAGCTCGAAGAGATGCAGAAGCTGCTCGACGAGCTCCGCGAGAAAGTCAGCGACAGCATCGATGGCAAGGCGGAAGAACAGGAATAGTCCGCATCCCCTGCTGACGCTGAATCAGGAACGGGTGCTCGCCAGCGACATCCGGAACGACATTCTGACGAATGCCGAGATTTACGGCGGTCACCTCTCCAGCAACCTCGGCATCGTGGAGCTGACCATCGCCCTGCTCAAGCATTTCGACTGCTATCGAGACGACATCCTCTTCGACGTCGGCCACCAGACCTATGCCTACAAGATCCTGACCGGACGTTCCCTGCACGGGCTCAGGCAATACGGCGGCGTCTCTCCCTTTTCCGATCCGGATTCCTCGCCCGCGGACAAATATCGAAACGGCCACGCGGCGACCTCGATTTCCGTGGCTTACGGGATGGCCCTCGCCAAGAGGCACGACGGCGTGGAGAGCGACACCATCGCCGTCGTCGGCGACGCCTCGATCGTCTCGGGCCTTTCGATGGAAGCCCTCAGCCTGCTGGCCAACGAGAAGTCGATGCGCCTGATCATCGTCCTCAACGACAACGGCATGTCGATCGGCAAGGACGTCTCCTTCCTGGGAAAGCAGTTCCAGAAGATCCGCAATTCGCTCTTCTACTTCCGGACGTCGAACCTCCTGGGCCGGGTGATGTCCCGCCGCCCCTGGACATGGAGGCTCTTCCTCAAGTTTCGCGACCTCAAGGATACGATCCGCCGCATGACCATCGCGCCGACGATCTTCGAGACGATGGGAATCAAGTACATCGGTCCCTTCGACGGCCACGACTTCGAAAGCCTGGACCTGGCCTTCCGCAAGGCCAAGTCCCTCGTCCGAAACGGTCCGGTCGTCGTCCATGTCGTCACGAAGAAGGGGTATGGCTATGCCCCGGCGATGAACGACGAGAAGGGAACCTTCCACGGCGTTCCCAAACGCTTCGAGGAAGAGCGGCCGGCGGAGGACGTCTCCTTCACTTCGCTCAAGGCGAAGCTGCTGCAGGAGAAGATGGAGCAGGACCGGAAGGCGTTCCTGATCACGCCGGCGATGGTCTACGGATCGCGCCTGGAGGAACTGTTCCGCCGCTTTCCACGGCGGACGCTGGACGTCGGCATCGCCGAAGAGAACGCCGTCACCCTATCCTCTGGCCTCGCCCTGAAGGGACAGCATCCCATCGTCGACATCTATTCGACCTTTCTCCAGAGAAGCTACGACGAGGTCATGGAAGACGTCGCCCGCGAGAGGATCGGCGTCCTCTTCTTCGTCGAACGGGCGGGATTGGTGGGGGAGGACGGCGAATCGCATCAAGGACTCTATGATGTATCGTTCCTGAAGGGCATTCCCGGAACGAGAGTTTACCTTCCGTATGACGAGAAGAGCCTTCTCCGTCTTGTCAATTCAAGATGGTTTGATCGCCCTGTCCCGACGTTCTTCCGGCTCCCCAAGGACCTTCCCTTTGCCCTTCCGAATTGCGAAGAGACGGAGATCTGCGACTTCTGCGGCGGACGCGGCACTTACCGAACGCTCGTCCTGGCCACGGGGCCCAACGGGGCCAGGCTTCTCTCGCTCCTTGAAGGTCTTCCGACGGACCGGGCCATCCTTCTGAATCTCCTTCCCTCGGAGGAAGAGCTGCGAAGGCTTCTGGAGGGCTACGAGAGGGTCTTCTTCTATGATTCCTATTCCACGAGGGAGGGAACGGACGAATTCATCGCCTCCTTCCTTGCCCGAGAAGGGAGGAACGTGTGCTATCGTTCCTTCTCCTTCCCGAGGACGTTTGTCACGCATGGCGACCTTCCCACGCTCTACCAGGTCTACCGCCTCCTTCCCGAGCAGGTCGCCCAATCGATTCGAAAGGAGCTCCTATGACCATCACGCTCACGATCCGCAACCTCGCCGTCATTCGGAAGGCGACCCTTCCGCTGGAGGGATCCTTCCTCGCCCTTCTGGGAGAGACCGGCGCGGGAAAGAGCCTCGTCGTCGACGCCCTCCTTCTCCTCAAGGGGGCCCGCTTTGACCGGACGCTGCTCCGCGACGGGGAGGAGGAATGCGAGGTCCAGGCCCTTTTCTCCTCGGACGGCTCCGAAGGGAGCCTCCCTCCCCTCTTCGACGAAGAAGGGGAGGCGACCCTTCGACGGGTGATTCGGAAGGATGGGACGAGCCGCCAGTGGATCAACGGGGACCCCGTCTCGCTTCGCGAGCTCCGAGAACGGACGGAGAAGGCCCTCTCCGTCCATCGCCAGGGACAGAACGAAGAGCTCTTCGACCCGCGGTCTGCCCTTCGCTATGTCGATTGTTTCGGAGTCCGGGAACTGGCCGAAGCAAGGCGCTCCTATTCTGAGGCCTACCAGGACTACGTGGAGAAATCCGAGCGACTGGCGGAACTTCTCTCCTCGGAAAAGGAGATGGACCGAGACTACCTCGACTTCCAGATCCAGGAGATCGAGAAGCATCGCCTCGTTCCCGGCGAGATCGAAGAACTGACGGAAGAGCTCTCCAAGCTGCGGGACGTCGATAAGATCCAGACGGTCCTCGAACGCTTCCATCTCTCGTCTCAGTTGGAAGAGGGGGACCTCTTCGACCTCCTCTCGACCGCCCTGGACAGCCTGCGTCCCCTTTCCGAAACCAGCCTTGCCCAACAGGCAAAGGAGGTTTCCGATAAGGCAAGAAGCCTCCTCTTCTCCCTGGAGGACCTGCGCGACGGATTCCGCCAGATCCAGGAGAAGGCCGAGGCCGTCGACGAGATGAACCAGCGGCTCTTTGAGCTGAAGCCCCTCCAGCGAAAGTTTGGGGCGACGACCCAAGAGATTCTCTCCCGTTTGGAGGAATTCAAGGCGCGGCGGGAGCAGATCGACCAGTTCGACGCGACGAAGAGGCACATGGAAGAAGAGAAGGAGGAGGCGCGGCGCGCCGCCACCGAGAAAGGTCGGGAACTTTCCCGGAAGCGTCAGGAAGTCTCCCAGGTGCTTCAGGAGAAAATCGGAGGGCAGATGAAGGACCTCGGCCTGCCCGAGGATGGCATCGCCCTCGCATGGAAGAATACGGATCTGAAGGAGGACGGCATGGACGAGTGCGAATTCCTCGTCCAGCTCAACCAGGGGCTCTCCTCCCACGAACTCTCGAAGGTCGCCTCCGGGGGAGAAGGAGCCCGCCTGATGCTGGCAATCAAGGCCGTCCTCAACCGATTGGATCCGGCCCTCCTCCTCGTCTTCGACGAAATCGACGCCGGAGTCTCGGGCCGCATGGCGCGGCTGATGGGAGAGAAGATGCGGGAGATCTCGAAGGACAGCATGGTTCTCGTCATCTCCCACCTTCCACAGGTCGTCGCCCTCGCCAAGGCTCACGTCGGCGTCCGGAAGGAGGTCGTCGAAGGCGTGACCGCTTCTCAATTCAGGCTCCTCGACGGCGACGAGGTCGTCCAGGAGCTGGCGAAGATGATCTCCGGCCGCAAGAAGACCGAATCCGCCCTTCTCCAGGCCCGTGAGCTCTACGACGAAGGGCGACGATGAAAGAGATCGTTCACATCGACCTGAACGCCTTCTTCGCCCAGGCGGAGTGCCTGCGCGATCCTACCCTCAACGAAAAGGCCCTGGCCGTCGGCTACGACGGACGCCGCGGAGTCGTCGCGACCTGCTCCTATGAGGCGAGGAAGTTCGGCGTCCGGTCCGGGATGCCCATGAGTCAGGCCAAGGAAATTTGCAAGGACTTGATCATCGTCAACGGTCACTATGATTATTATCGTTATTTGTCTAAAAAATTCTTTTCATATCTACGAAATCGTTTTTCTTTGATCGAACAGGCTTCCATCGATGAATGCTATATCGACATGACAGCGGAGATCGACCGCGAAGACCGCCATGGCTATCTCTTCGACCTCCAGCTTTCGCTCTACCGCCATACAAGGCTCAAGTGCTCGATCGGACATGGCGCCAACCGGTTTCTCGCCAAGATGGCCAGCGACCTGCGAAAGCCGATGGGACTGACCCTCCTGAATCGGGAGAACATCGAATCTCTTCTCTGGCCTCTGTCGATCGACAAGATGTACGGCATCGGCCGGAAGACCGCGCCACGGCTCCAAGCCCTGGGCATCCAGACGATCGGCGACCTGGCACGGACGCAGAATCCGGACGTCCGTCGCCTTCTGGGCAACCTCTTCGACTATTACCAGTCGGAAGCCAACGGTTTCGGAGACGACCATGTCCATCCCGAGGCCTTCGATCCCAAGTCGTGTTCCGCCGAGCGGACCTTTTCGGAGGACATCACCGACTACGACGAGATCCGCGACATGATCCGCATCTGCTCGGAAGAAGTTGCCGCAGAGCTGGAGAAATATCGGAAGTCGGCCTCCGTCGTCGTCGTCAAGCTTCGTGACGACCGATTCAGGACCTGGTCGAGGAGGAAGGCTCTCCCTTCTCCTGTCGAGGGTTCGGCCTCCATCTTTGCGGAGGCGATGCGCATCTTCGAGGAATGCTACCATGGCGAAAGCCTTCGCCTGATCGGTGTCGGCGTCGACAAGGTCGGCAACCGGGGAAAGGATCCGTCATGACCCTGCGCGATGCGATGGAACGCTTCTTCGCCTACCTTCTTTCCGAAAAGGGGGACAGCCGAAGGACGGTTGAGGCGTATGAGGGCGACCTGCGCCAATTCCAAGACCTCATCGGCGAAAAGCCTGCCGAAGAACTCGGCCTGAGCGATTATGACGACTATCTAGCCTTCCTGACCTCTAAGGGCTATTCCAAGACAAGCCTGGTGCGCAAGGCGATGGCCGTGAAGGGATTCTACCGTTTCCTCAAGGGAGAGAACGTCCTTCGGGTCACCTTGGGAGAGATGGAGGTCCCCAAGAAGGGACGGAGCCTCCCGCGTGTCCTGACCGACCGCGAAGTCCGTCTCCTGTTTCAATCGCAGGAAGCCGAGACCTTCAAGGGGCTCCTCAACCTCACCATGATGGAGGTCTGCTATTCCTGCGGCCTTCGCGTCTCCGAACTGTGCAACCTGAAGCTCGGTCAGGTCAACGTCCCGGATGGATACCTGAAGATTCGGGGAAAGGGCGACAAGGAGAGGATCGTTCCGATGAATCAGGAATGCCGATTCTATCTTTCCGAATATCTCGACCGAAGGAAGGGACTGAAGACGAAGGAAAGGAACCTCTTTCTTCACGAGGACCGGGGACGGGTTTCGCGTCAATACTTCTATCTCGAGCTCCGCAAGGCGGCGGAGAAGGCGGGACTAGGCAGCGACGTCCATCCGCACATGCTCCGGCATAGCTTCGCGACGACCCTGCTGGAAAACGGGGCTCCGATTCGCCAAGTCCAGGAACTCCTTGGACACAGCCAGGTGGAGACGACGATGATCTACACGAAGGTCTCCTCGAAGATGAAGCGCGAGGGATACGACAAGGCGATGGGCGAAGGAGAAGATTGATCGTCGTTTCTGCAACGGGCGGAAAAGAGTCGTATAATAGACAGGAAAGGGGCGAAACCATATGTCATTTCGACGAATCTTCCTCATCGTGATGGATTCCGTCGGCATCGGCGCTGAACCGGATGCCGAACGCTTCGGCGATGTCGGAACCAATACGTTTGTCCATACGGCCGAGGCCTGCGGCGGATTGGACATTCCCGTTCTCAATGCGCTCGGACTTCATGATCTGGCCGACGTCCGTGGGACGTCGACTGTCTTGCATCCTCAAAGCTACGTCCAGACGCTGCGCGAGAAATCGAATGGAAAGGACACTCTGACGGGGCACTGGGAGATGATGGGAATCCTGACCCCGAATCCCCTCGTCACTTTCACTGAGACGGGATTTCCGAAGGAATTGATCGATGAACTCGAAGCGCGAACGGGAAGAAAAGTCATCGGAAACTACTCGGAAAGCGGAACGGTTATCCTTGAAAAGCTTGGCGAAGAGCAAACGCGAGATGGGTCTTTGATTGTCTATACTTCTGCCGATTCTGTTCTTCAAATTGCAGCCAATGTCGATAAGATGCCTCTTGAAGAACTCTATCGAGCCTGTGAGATTGCCCGCGAGATCACGATGCGTCCCGAGTGGAAGGTCGGAAGGGTTATCGCTCGGCCTTACATTGGAACGGACAAGACGAATTTCAAGAGGACTTCGGATCGTCGCGACTATGCTCTCTCGCCTTCCGGCGTGACAGCTCTCGACGTCTTGAAGAAAGGCGGAAGGGATGTCCTTGCCGTCGGTAAGATTCACGATATCTTCAATGGTCAGGGGATTACGGCATCCGTCCATACGGAAAGCAACGAGGACGGGATGGACAAGACGATGGACATCGCTCGGTCGAAATTCAATGGTCTCTGCTTCGTCAACCTCGTCGAATTCGACTCTCTCTATGGCCATCGTCGGAATCCGATTGGGTACGGAAAGGCGATTGAGGCCTTCGACCGACGTCTGGGACAGCTTCTCCCGCTGCTGAGGGAGGATGACCTCCTCATGGTCACCGCGGACCATGGAAACGATCCGACCCACACGGGAACCGATCACACGCGAGAGCGTGTCCCACTCCTGAGCTATTCCCCGCGATACCTCCACGGCACCAAGCTTCCTGAAGAGGAGACCTTCGCTACGATTGGCCAGACAATCCTTCGAAACTTCGGGCTTGTTCCGACATCCAATCAAATCGGCAAACCGATTCTGACGTTACTCGATACAAAAGCATAGAAAGGCATCACCATGAATCGCAAATCGCTTCTGCTCCTTGTCTCACTCCCCTTCTTCGTTTCTTGTTCTGGTCCTTCGAGCCAGTCCCTGTCAAGCTCTTCAACGAATGGTTCTTCATCAACTAGCACCTCTTCATCACAAGCCGAGGTTGGCACGGACTTTTCCATCGTCTGCCCACAAGGTGCTCCCGCAGCCAGCTTCACTCGGTACGCGAACGATGACTCGCTCCAGCTCGCTGGCGCCCCTGTCGTTCAAGCCTCCTTTTCCTCAGCCGATGCGGACTTCATCGTCTTCGATTCCGTCAATGGGATGAAACTTTCCGGCGATAACTATCGTCTGGTACGCATGGTGACCTTCGGAAATCTGTATCTGCTCTCCACAGGAAACGACGAGGACGGCATCCCGACGGACGACGATTTCGTCTTTTCCTACGGAGAGGGCCTTGTCCCCGATCGGGCCTTCAAGGCCAGCATGGACCTCACCGTCGATGCCTACGGATCTTCGGTCAGCGATACGGCGCCTGTTCTCAAGAGTGGTATGTACCAGGGCGAAAGAGTCGACTATGTCGTTTCCAGCTATCCCGTCATCACCCAGATTCTTCTGGACGACACGAAGCCGACAGACGTTCAGGTTGTGGCGGACATCGCTGAAGAGTACGGAAAGAAATATGGTACGGACGGCTTCCCTCAGGCCGGGCTTTTCATCAAGAAAAGCCTTCAGGACGATGGCTCAAGGCGTGACGAAATCGAGCATTTCCTCTCGCTTTTCGATGAGGACGTCCTCGACTTGATTCATGGTGCTTCAAGAGCCGTCTCCAATCTCGAAGCTTATGGTGATCTGACGACACAACAGGCGCGTTTCGGATTCAATGCCAACGTCCTGAGCAAATCGCAGGAGCAGAATGGACTCGCCTTCCTTTCGGCGGACAAGAACCCGTCCGCGGAGGAATTCCTTGCCTTTTCTTCCCTTGGAATCTCGCTTCCGGAAGGAATCCTTTCAACCTATTATCCCGCTCAATGAACGATGAAGAAGCTCAAGAAGTTTTTCCTCCATCCGTCCTTTCTGATCCTTCTTGGGCTCCTTTTGGTTGTTGTCGTATGGGAAATCGTCGCATTTTCCACATCTCAGCTCTTTTTGCCTGAATTCTTTTCGACATGCTCCCAGCTCGTCGAAAAGCTTGGAGAGAAAACGACCTACCTGGCGCTCGGAAATACCCTTTTGCGTCTCGTGGCATCGCTTTTGGGCAGCGGCGCCTTAGGAATGCTCCTTGGTACGTTGGCCGGCTATTTTTCATCGCTAGGGATGATCTTGACCCCGTTGATGACGGTCCTGAGGTCCTTTCCGACGATTGCCCTCATCCTGCTTTTGATTGTCTTCGTCCCTGAGACAGCCATCTGGGTGGTGAGTCTCGTCCTGTTTCCGATGCTGTACCAGGCCTCCTATTCCGGAGCTCGAACCATCTATCAAAGATATGAGATGTCCTTGCTGTTGAAGGGAAAATATCACTTAAGCAATATCACCCGAATCATCCTTCCGCTCTCGATGGACTACGTTCTATTGGGATGGACACAGGCTTTGGGATTGGGACTGAAAATTGAAATCATGGCGGAGACGTTCACCTATCGAACGGACGACCTTGGATTAGGCAATCTCATCAATACCTCCTATCAGAATCTGGATTACCGGGAAATGATGGCGTATGTCTTGATCTGCCTTATCCTCATCCTAGTGATGGACTTCTTGTTACATTTGGCGAAGAAGCGATTGAAGAGCAGAGACGGTTTTGCAAATATTGAAAAATAGTATAAATATAGTACTATAAAACACAGCAATATTAGTTAATGAATTATTAGTATTACTCTAGTACTGATATATCACTATTTTTATGAATTCAATTTTATTACTATATATCGACTATTCAAATCCAAAATCTATTAACATAATTAACATTATCCGCATTAAAATAAATTGCGATGATTTTTCACATATTTCTTGGTTATCGTTCATAAATACCATTTGTTTACTATTTTTGATAATAAATTTGACTTATCATTCATTGATTAAGGACCCTAATCAACTTTCTTATAAAAATAGTATATATTCAGTACCGAATATATACTATAATTTGGATTCTCAAAATTTCTGGGTTTAGTATTTCACTAGTACTAATTAAATACTAAAATACTTTTCGATAATTTGCAGCGCCGTTGTCGCAGCACGATTACTTGCTTTCTCGACATTTTTCTCATATTCGGCTTCGTCCGGAGACGTCGTCGCATCGTCGGAGATCGTGCGCAAAATCGCATAGGGGGTTCCTGTCAAATAGGTCGACTCACCGACCGATGCCGATTCCATGTCGATGGCAAGCGGATCTTCAAAATCCTCGAGGTGTGGAGGGAGATTGTCCTTCGTGACGAACTGATCGCCCGTAATCACGATTCCCGTTCGAATCTCAGGATTCAACTCTCTTGCGATTTCGACGATTCGAGGATCGCATTCGAAGAAAAGGGGCATTCCGTCCATCTGTCCACGTTTCAGTCCGGGAAGGGAGACGTCGTAGTAGCAGGACTTTGTCGCGCAGAAGATGTCCATCGCCTTAAGACGAGGAGAAACCGTTCCGGCGACCCCGATGTTGAACACGAGGTCGTAATGTTTGCGAGCAAAGCACGCGCCAAGGGCGAAGGCCATCGCTGCCTTTCCAATGCCTCCTCGGATGACATCGATCTGATAATTCGATTCCTGACAGCGGTAGACAAAATTGGCGCCCACGCCCTCCGACTTGAGTGGACAGACGCGACGAAGCGCGTGGAGCTCTTCTTCGGTCGCGACGACCATCAGGACGCTTTTCATGCGGCCCTCCCGTTCGCCTTTCGGCGCTTGGGATACTTTGGTTCCTCTTCGGCGACGATGACTTCATGGGGGCAATCCTCGTAGAGGGCATCGAATTGAACGTGATCGCGCATTTCCTTCGTAAAAAGCTGGACGACGATGGTCTTGGCGTCGAGAAGAATCCACGTCGATCCGTTCTTTCCTTCCTTGTGGTGCAAGTCAAAGAAGTTGTCGTAGAGGGCTTCGTCGGCAGTCGTGACTAAGGAACGCAGGCGATGGTCGTTGCTGGCCGAGCAGACGACATAATAGCTGACATAGGGCGTCCGGCTCCGGACGTCGTAGACGACGACATCCGTGCCATAGTTCCAGGATAGCTCTTCGGCGACGTGCCGGACGCGGGCGCTTTCGATACGTCCTGTCGTTTTCAACTGCGTTTCCTTCGTTTTCTTCTGTTCTCTGATCAATGGCATTCTGCATCCTCCCCTAGGTAATGGTGAAACATCGCAATGCTGGAAGCATTGGTATGATAATCGATATTGTGCCGTCTGAGGTAGCGAATCTGATCTCGAAGGACCATCCGGAAGGCGCTCAAGAGATCATGGTGCGCTTCCCTTTCGATTTCCTTCGTCGGAAAAGGCCGCGTCGGCTCACATTTGTCGGCAACGTAGACGATGATTTCGAGGGGTGTCATCCTCCCCTTTCCAGTGCAATGCCACTGGATGGCGGAAAGGATTTCCCTGTCACGTAGATGAAACTTTGATTCCGCGACAATCCGGGAAGCGAATTGATGGAGCGAAAAACCGGGATAGAATTCATATCGCGGAAAGTACCGGTGGACCATCTTTCGTTGTCGATCCTTTGGCATGTCCTTGGCGACGTCATGGAGCATTCCGGCAAGAAAGGCTTTCCGACCATCGATGCCGTGGGATTCGGCAATCGCCCTTGCCGTCTTGGCGACGCTGACGGTGTGCCCGTAGCGCTCCTTGGACATGGCCGATCTGATGTCGTGGCAGAAGAAGAGTTCCTGATCGGCCATCGCCTCCAACATGGAGATTGGTGCGTGGAAGGAGGCGCCGGAAGAGACCTTTTCCCGCTTTGAGGCCAGAGAAGTCCGGACAACGATGTGATCGGCGCGAAAAGATTCCGCCATCTTTTTTTGGCTGCAGTAGAGTGTTGTAAAGGAATATTTCTTCGCTCTCGAAGATGAAATAATCGAAACATTCGAAAATCTTCCAATCAGTTTTTGTAATTCCCCCACGATTGTCGCCATTTCTTCCATCTTCGGTCCAATCAGAAAAATCGGTTCGTTTGGATTCTTTTTGATTACACCTGCCAAAAACGAGAGATGGTCGTCGACGAGGGGAAGGAAGGAATCGACGATACCAATCATTCGGCGTTCGAGATCTCGTTCTTCTCCGCAATCAGTCGGACGCCCTTGGGGGCATAGACATCGATGACCTGGCCGTCGCCGATGAAATCGAAGAATCCCAGGCCGACGATTCGAATCCGGTAAGGGGTGTTCTCTCGGACTTCGAAGGTCGTCTTGACGAGGTCGCCGATCTTCTGGACCTTCTGCGTCCGGAAGCGGAGCGAACCATTCTGGCAGATGGCGTTGAAGGTCTGGTCCGCCTTGCTGACCTTGCATCGTTCGATGGAGACGTCGTTGGACTTGTAGAAGACGATGTCGCATTTCGGGCCTTCGAGGTAATCGATGCGGGCCAGGTTGCTCAAGAGGAAGGATTGTCCGGCCTTCGTCGGATAGCGTTCCGGTCGGATTTCATTGCGTGGGATGACATATTTGACAATCTCCGGCTCGATGAAGGAGACGATGCTCTTGGGATTGTAGATGCCAGGGGTGTCATAGATGTAGGAATCGTTGTCCAGCGGAATCGAGATGACGTCGAGCGTCGTACCGGGATAGGGAGAGGTCGTGATCATCTTTTCCGTGGAGTTCTGGAATTCCTTCAGAAGGGAGTTGATGAGGGAAGACTTTCCGACCTGGTAGGCGCCGATGAAGTAGACGTTCTTTCCGTTTCGGAGGCGATTGATCTCCGACATCATCTTTTCGATGTTGATGCCCTTGGACGTGGACGTCAGGAGAACGCCTTTGGGTTCGATTGATTCCGGCCTGAGCTTGCTCTCGACGTACCGTGTCAGGAACTCGTCCGAATAGTTGCGGGGAAGCACGTCCCTCTTGTTGACCACGACGAGGACGTTTTCCGGCAGGTACTTGCCGATTCCGTCCAGCAGGGAACCCGTGAGGCAGAAGGCGTTCAGGACGTAGACGACAAGAGCCCCTTCCTCCTTGGCATCGTTGAGGATGGCGATGTAGTCGGTGTTGAAGTCCGGTGTCTGCTTGTACGTAGAATAGTGCCGCAGCTTGTAGCAGCGTTCGCAGAGGGCATCCTCTCCGGATTCGAACATCTCCTTGGGAACATAGCCGATTTCGGTGGGATCCGTGTCCTGAAGGATCGCGCCGCAACCATAGCAGCGGCGGATGCGAATCTCCTGCGTCACTCCGGTCGTCTTCGCTTTCTTGAAGATCATGCTTCTACCTCCTTTTCCCTCCGGGGACATTGCTCTCCCAGGAGACCTTTTTCTCGCCACTTCCGCCGAATTCGACGGTCGAAGAAGCGCGGAACCTTCGTCACCCAATTGTCCTTTTCCGAGAGCGGCTCCGTCAGGATGAGCCGTCCCTTGAGCTTGCGTACGTAGATGCGATCGGTGAAGATCTGATCGCCGACGAAGAGACAGTCCCGGACGGCGATGCCCTGTTCCTTCAGGTACCGGCGGATGAAGAAGGCGCTGTACTTGAAGGCGTTGGGCAGGTAGGGAACATCGAGATCCTGGCAATATTCCCGGCATCTCTCCTTCGTATTGTTGGACAGGATGTGGACAAGGAGGCCGGCATTGTGGAGTTCCTTCAACAATCTTACCGCTCTCGAAGAGGGATGCTTGACGTCCGCGGGATCGAGCGTATTGTCGAGGTCGATAATCAAGTACTTGGCGTGCTGCTGGAAAAAACGAATGTCGATGTCATAGATGGATGAAGCGTGGTAGGCCACCTTGGGTAACTTTCTCATAGCCCGATTATAGCAGAATCATCCCTGTTTGTCTTTCTCGAAGAGGTCGAAGAGGGAAAGCTGCGTGTCGGTCCGATCAGGGGAGGCCTTGACGGGGCTGACCTTGACGACCTTCGGCGTCTCGATGCGGAAATTCTCGTCGATGACTTCGCCGTCGTCGTTCCTACCGACGATCGTCTCCTTTCCGAGCTCCGCGATGTTCTCCCTCATCTCGGAGTTGAGGGAGACAGGGGCGAGGCTTCCGAGGTCGATCACGGCGGTCTGCGTCGGGGTGGTGACGCCGACGACGTTCCGCTGGCCGCGGATCTTCTCGACCTTCGAGAGGGAGACCAGGAGCAGAGGATTCTTCTTGAAGATGCGCACCAGGTTCGTCTTGGCGCCGAGGCGGGTCGTCGTCTCGATGTCCGCGGAGGAGACCAGCCGGCAGCAGCGACGGTCGGCGAGGATCAGGAGCAGGGAGGCTTCGTTGCTGTGCAGCGTGACCAGGGAGACCAGCGGGGCGTTGTCGATGGAGCTGGAGATCGCCTTGACGCCCATCGCCGTGAGCGACACCTCCGGAATATCGGACTCGTTGAACCGGCTGGCGCGGCCGAGATTGTCGACGACGATCACATCGCTGTTTCCACCGGTCATCTCGACGCCGACGACCTCGTCGCTTTCGCCCATCAGCTTGCAGGCGCGGAACGTCCTCTTCGTCAGTCCGGACTGGCGGAATTCGGCAAGCGGGGTCCTCTTGATCTTGTTCTCCTTCGTCAGGATCACCACGTCGATCCCGGAACGGAACTCGTCGCAGAGGAAGGCGCGGACGATCTTCTCGCTCGGCTTGAGCGTCAGGAGGTTGTTGAGGTGCTTGCCCTCCTCCTTCCACTTCAGCTCCGAGAGAAGGTAGATCGGGACGTAGCCGTAGTTTCCGCGGTCCGTGAAGAAGAGGATCGAATCGTGCGTGGAGCAGCGACGGCGGAAGACGACCCGGTCGCCAGGCTTGAGCTTGGGCAGGACGAGGGGATCGTCCTTGTTGGCATCGCAGGAAGCCTGATAGGACTTCGGGGTCGTCCGCTTGGCATACCCGTCCATCGTGATGGCGACGTAACAGTCTTCCTTTGCGATGAGCTTGGTCTGGTCGATGGCGGTGAAGACGAGCTTCTCGCCGAGGATCTTCGTCCGCCGGTCGCGGCGGAAGGCGCCGCTGACCTCCTTGAGGACCTTGATGATCTCGCGGTCGAGCTTTTCGGAATCCGAAAGGAGGCCCTTGAGCCTCTCGATGTCCTGGCGTAGCGATTCGTCCTCACTGCGAAGGGCCTGGATGTCGGTGTTGGAAAGGCGGTAGAGAGGAAGCATCGCGATGGCCTCCGACTGCATTTCGGTAAAGCCATAGTCGCTCTGGAGCATCTTCTTGACGGATTCCTTGCCGGAGCACTTCTTGATCTTCTCGATGACCTCGTCGAGGATCGAATAGACCTTGATCAGGCCGGAGACGATCTCCAGGCGCTGCTGGTCCTTCCTCAGGTCGTAGGCGGAGGAGCGTGTCTGGATGTCGCGCTGGTGGTCGATGAAGGCGTCCAGGATGTCGATGAGCGGCATCGTCTTCGGATGGCCCTTGTCGATGGCGAGGAAGTTGCAGCTGATGGTGGTCCGAAGAAGGCCCTTGCCCTGGAGGTAGTTGAGCACGTCGGACGGGGAGGCCCCCTGCTTGATGTAGAGGACGATCCGCACGTCGTCCTTCGCGGACTCATCGATGATTTCCTCGATGTTGTCGAGATTGTCCGACTCTTTCCGTTTCTGAAGAGTTGTTACGAAGTCCTTCTTGACGGTACCATAAGGGATCTCATCGATGACGATGGTATTGTTCTGCTCATCGATGATCGTGTTGCAATAGAGGTAGAAGGAACCCTTTCCCGTCTCGTAGAGGGAGCGGATGGCTTCCTTGTCGTCGATGACGCCACCCGTCGGAAAGTCCGGTCCCTGGATGAAGTTCAGGATGTCGTCGAGGTTGACCCTCCGGTGCTGGATGCGGTAGATCGCCGCATCGATGACCTCCTTGAGGTTGTGGCTGGGGATATAGGTCGTCGAACCGACGGCGATGCCCTGAGTTCCGTTGACCAGGAGGTTGGGAAAGCGCGCCGGAAGGACGGTCGGTTCTAGAGACTTGTCGTCGAAGGTGGGGACCATCTCGACCAGGTCCTTGTCGATATCCTTGACCAGGTACTCGCTGAGCTTGGAAAGACGGGCCTCCGTATAGCGGTTGGCGGCAGCGGGATCGTCGTCGATCGAACCGTTGTTTCCCTGGAAGTCGACGAGAGGTTCTTCCATCTTCCATCCCTGGGAGAGGTGGACGAGGGCATCGTAGATCGAGCTGTCGCCGTGAGGATGGTAATGTCCCATGACGTGACCGACGATGGTCGCGCACTTGACCGTGGGCTTCTCGAAGACGTCCCCCTGCTCGAACATGTCGTAGACGATGCGGCGCTGGACGGGCTTGAGACCGTCGCGGACGTCCGGGATTGCACGGTCGGTGATGACGGCCTTGGCATAGCGGTTGAACGCCGAAACCAGGACGTCGCTCAGCTGCGAGGGAACGATCTCCTCGCTGGTCAAGACGGCTGCCTTCTTGCTACTTCTCACGGGTCACCTCCTTGGTGAAGCTGTCCTTCGTGGTGAAGTCGATGTTGTTCTCGATCCATTCCTTGCGGCGGTCGGTGTCGCGTCCCAGGAAGATGTTCACCTTGTCCTTGCATTCGTCGTCGTCCTGGATGAAGACGCGCAGAAGCTTCCTCTTCTCGGGAAGCATCGTCGTCCGGGAGAGCTGGTCGTAGTTCATCTCGCCCAATCCCTTGTAACGGTTGACGCGATAGCCCTTGCCGACTTCGGCCTTGGCCTTCTCCAGTTCGTCGTCGTCGTAGCAGTAGATCTCCTTCTTTCCGGAATAGACGCGGTAGAGCGGCGGGCAGGCGATGTAGACGTGCCCCGTCTCCAGCAGCGGCTTCATATGGTTGTAGAAGAAGGTCAGAAGCAGCGACTGGATGTGGCTGCCGTCGTCATCGGCATCGGTCATGATGATGACCTTGCCGTAATGGATGTCCTTGACCTTGAAATCCGAATCGAAGCCGGCTCCGATCGTATAGATCAGGGTCGCGATCTCCTTGTTTCCCAGGAGGGCCTTTTCGTCTTCGACGTCGGTCGTGTTCTTCGGCTTTCCCCTCAGCGGAAGGATCGCCTGGTGCTTCGGGTTCCGTCCCTTCTTCGCGCTGCCTCCGGCCGAGTCGCCTTCGACGATGAAGAGTTCGTTCAGGGCGTATTCCTTGCTGGAGCAGGGGGTCAGCTTGTCCGAAAGCGTGAAGCCTCCCACCTTGTTCTTCAGGAGCTCGCGTTCCTTCTTTCGTTCCGTCTCCGCCTTGGCGCGGACGCGCATCTCGTCGATGGTCTTGCGGCAGACCGAGGTCGCCTCGCCCTCGTGCTCCTCGAGATAGTAGGCGAGTCGGCTCTCCACCGTCCGGTCGACGGCGTTGAGGGCTTCCTTCGTGCCCAGCTTTCCCTTCGTCTGCCCTTCGAACTGGAGCAGATGCTCGGGAATCCAGGCGGAAAGGATGGCGACCAGGCCTTCGCGGAGGCAATCGCCGTCCAGCGATTCGCTCGAGCGGATCAGGCGGTGATTGATCGCGTAGGAGTTGAAGCAGTTGGTGAGGGCCTTCTTCAGGCCCGTGACGTGGTATCCGCCGTCGGTCGTGCGGACGCCGTTGGCGAAGGAGATGATCTTTTCGTCGTAGTTGTCCTTCAGGAAGCCGAAGACGCACTCGACGCGGACGCCCTCGTCCGACGTCCCTTCGATATGGATGGGGGCGGTCAGGCCCTCCTTGTTCACCGTATGGCGCTGGAAGTATTCGAGCAGGCCGTTCTCGTAGAAGAAATCCTGGCTCCGGCCGGTGCGTTCGTCCTTGAGGTGGAAGGTGACCCCGCGCGTCAGGCAGGCCTGGTCGTCCAGGTGCTGCGCGATGCGGTCGAAGGAGAAGGTGATGTCGGAGAAGATGCGGTCGTCGGGATAGAAGCGGACGTCGGTCCCCCTCTTGTTGGTCGGACCGAGGTCCTTGAGTTCCGAGGCCTTCTTCCCACCGTCCTCGAAGCGCATGAAATGATCCCGGCCGTCGCGGAAGGAGTGGACCTCCAGCCAGCGGGAGAGCGCATTGGTGACCGAGGCGCCCACGCCGTGGAGGCCGCCGGCGCTCTTGTACAGGTTCTCGTCGAACTTGCCTCCGCCATGGAGGGTCTGGTAGACGATCTGGAAGCCGTTCTTCTTCTCCGCCTTGTTGTAATCGTAGGGGATGCCGCGTCCCTGGTCCTGGACCTCAAGGGAACCGTCGTCATGGATGGTGACGTAGATGTGCTTGCCATGGCCTTCGTTGGCTTCGTCGACGGCGTTGTCGACGATCTCCCAGACGAGGTGGTGAAGGCCGACGGTATCCGTCGAACCGATATACATGCCCGGCCTTTGACGGACGGGTTCGAGACCATGGAGAACCTTGAGCTCCGAGGCCGAATAATCATTTGCCATAGAAGATACCTCAACATATAATTTTAAGTTCCATTCCTCGGAAATGAAAGACGAAACTTGTATAATAGAGGCGCTTGGAGGTTTCCAATGGAAGTTCTCTTTCTCGCATTGTTCGGCCTTCTCTTCCTGCTTTCCGGCTATCTGATCGGTTCGATCCCGACGTCCATCATCATCGGTCGGCTCCACGGCATCGATATCCGCAACTACGGCTCCCACAACGCCGGCGGAACCAACGTCGGACGCGTGGTCGGGAAGAAGGCCGGAATCCTGACGATCGTCCTGGACATCCTCAAGGCCTTCCTGCCCTGTCTTGCGGCCTTCCTCGTCCTGACCTACGTTCCGATGCCCTTCCTCGCCGACTTCAAGCACCGGAAGGAGCTCCTCGTCAACCTGGTCGCCGTCGGCGTCTGCCTCGGCCATACCTTCCCGCTCTACGCCGGCTTCCGGGGCGGAAAGTGCGTCGCCTGCTACGCGGGCTACGTCATCTTCGTCTCCCCGATCATCTTCGTCCTCGCCTGCACGCTCTTCTTCGTCCTCTTCCGCCTCTTCCACCGGATCTCGCTCTCCTCCGTCGTCGCGGTGCCGTTCGCCCTTCTCCTCTTCCTCGTCCCGGCTGTCCTGGACTGGACCGTCCTGCCGCTTCCGACCCAGTTCGACGGCGGCGCCTACTTCGGCCCGGACTGCCTGCTCCACCTCTCGTACGTGACGCTCCTCGTCAGCTTCCTCCTGGCGCTCCTGGTGGTCCTAAGGCATCTCTCCAACATCCGGCGTCTCAATCGCGGAGAGGAACCGGAGACGAAGTTCAAGCAGGATTGATCGAATCGAAAAAAGGCTCGCGTCGCGAGCCTTTTCCTTTGTCATCCCTTGCGGTGGGGATTCTTCTGTGCCTCCTCGATCGCACGCATCGTCTGATTGATGCGCGCCTCGCTGGGCGTCTGGCCCATCGAGCGGTACATCGCCTTGATCATGTTGCGCGTGATGGGCGGATTCTTCTTCAGCGCGCTCTGGAAGAGCTTGCGCGAGACGAAGTAGCCGATCACGAGGCCGACCAGCAGGCAGCCAATGAGCGAGAGGACGAAGCCCCAGATGGCGATCTCCATCATCCTGCTTAGGCCCGCGAATCGTATTCGCCCGTCGCCGTGCGGACGACGATCTGCGTTCCGTTCTTGACGAACATCGGGACGCGGAGCTTATATCCGGTCTCGAGGACGGCCTCCTTGGTCGCCTTGTTGACCGTATCGCCCGGGACGGCGTTGTCGTCCGTCTCGACGATCTTGAGCACGACCTTGTCGGGAAGCTGGATGCCCAGGATCTCGTTCTGATAGTAGGTGATCAGGACGTTGGAATTGGGGGCGAGGAACTGAAGCTCCCACTTGACCCGCTCCTTCGGGAGCTGGATCTGGTCGTAGGTCTCGTTGTCCATGAAATAGGCGAATCCGCTTTCTCCGTCGTCGGCGTAGAGGAACTGCATCTCCTTCTTGTCGAGGAAGGCGAGCTCCACCTTCGTGCCGCTGAAGAGCATCATCTCGCTGATGGCTCCCGAGCGAAGGTTCTTCGCCTTGATCTTGTGCTTCATCTTCGCCATGGCGGTCTTGTTGTGCTGGATGTCGACCACCTGAAGGAGCTGATTGTCGTAGAGGAAGACCTTGCCCGGACCCAATTCGCCGGCATCGACCATGTCTGCCATCGCGCCCGACCTCCTCTTTACTTCTTCTCCTCATGCAACGTCATCTGGTTGCAGTGAGGGCAGTACTTCTTCGTGGAGAAACGCTCCGGATGAAGACGCTTGTTCTTCTCCGTGATATAATTCTCGCGCTTGCAGACGGAGCAGCGGAGGATTATGTTGATTCTCTTGTTCTCGGCCATAGGTAACCTCCTCGTGAAAACTTATTGATTATATCTCTGAAGAGAGAGAAAAGGCAACTATCTTCCAAGATTTTCGCCCTGTGGTAGAATGAAGGCATGAAACGAATCGCTTTTGCCGTCGGCAACAGGACTCTCGGAGACGGGAAGGTCCTCCTGCAGTCGATGGGCGACCGGAAGACCGCCTTGGTCGAGCCTCTCGTCGAGGAGACGAACCTCCTGCAGTCGATGGGCCTGGACATGATGCGCTTTTCCGTGCTCGACGAGGCGGACCTCAAGGCCCTTGCGGAGATCAAGAGGCGGGTCCACGTGCCCGTCATCGCCGACATCCACTTCAACGCCGCCTATGCCATCCGCGCGATGGAAGCCGGCGTCGACAAGATCCGCATCAATCCGGGGAACATCGGCGGAGAGGCGCGCCTCCGGTCGGTCGTCGAGGAGGCGAAGAGGCGCAACGTCCCCATCCGGATCGGCGTCAACTCCGGTTCCCTCTCCTTCTACAAGGGAAAGGGGCGAGACGAGGTCGAGGACTATTTCCTCGCCCTCGACGCCACGCTCGCCGTCTTCCGGGACCTGGGCTTCGACCGCATCGTCCTCTCCCTGAAGTCCTCCTCTCCCGAGCGGACGCTTCGCCTCTACCGGGAGGCCTACGGCCGCTATCCCTATCCCCTCCATGTCGGCCTGACGGAATCGGGGTTCGGCGTCATGGGCGCCGCCAAGTCCGCCCTGGCCCTCTACCCCCTCCTCCGGGAAGGAATCGGGGATACGCTCCGCGTCTCCCTCAGCGACGAGCGGAAGGAGGAGCTTCGCGTCGCCAAGACCCTGCTCCGGCAGGCAGGACGTCGGAAGGACATCCCGGAACTCGTCGTCTGTCCGACCTGCGGTCGCACGCTGGTCGACGTGAAGGAACTGGCGAAGGAAGTCGCCGACATCCTGGATTTTATCTTCAAGGATGTCAAGGTTGCCGTCATGGGGTGTCCCGTCAACGGCGTCGGCGAAGCGAAGGATGCCGACATCGGAATCGCCGGAAGTGGTGCTCCCGGCGTCTACCTTCTCTTCGCCAAGGGAAGGAGCCTCGGCCTCTATGAAAAAAAGGAGGCGCTGATGCGCCTCCGGTCGTTCCTGAAGGAATTCTAGGTCAGCGCTTCCTGCGCCTTTCGTCCTCATGATAGTCCTGCGCCTTCCCACCCTTGCGGGCGATGTTGGTCAGGACGACCTTCTTCCGGTGTTTCAGCTTGACGAGGTCGACGGCCTTTTGGACCTTCTTCTTGTAGTTGGGCTTGACCTTCTTCGACTTCGTCTCGTTGACGGCATGTCGAATCTGCTTCTGAAGCCTTTCGTTGGATTGGTCCTTCTTTCCGAGGCTCTTGAACAGGTACTGCCCGCGCTGGCTCTTCAGCCCTTCCCGGGTGAGGGCGAAGAGGTCGAAGGACTCCTCCCGGCGCGAGAGCCGCCGCGCGTTGTCCAACGATTCCTCGTCATCCAGGACCAGGACGTAGGAGTCGCCTTCCGTTCCGAAGCGGCCGGTCCGTCCGGCGCGGTGGAAATAGTAGTCCGCGCGTCGGGGAAGGTCGTAGGAAAGGACGACCTTGCAGTCGGGGACGTCGATGCCTCGCGAGAGATAGTCGGTCGCCAGCAGGATTCCGATCGGCATCCGTCGGAAGAGCTCGACCTTTCGCCGGATGTCGCGCTTGTCCTCCTGTCCCTGGAGGGAAAGGAACTCGATTCCTTCCTTCTTGAGGAGGGAGGAGAGACGGGGCAGCGTGTCGCCGCGGCTGACGAAGACGATCATCTTCGTCGGAAGGAGGGCGCGGACAAGGGAGAGGAAGGCTTCCTCCGGGCCCATCGAACGGGCGAAGACGAAGTGATGTCGGACGCCGTGGGCGGTGATCGCATCTCGCACGTCGACGACGTTCGAGATCCTGAGCGACTTGGTGACCTCCCGGACCTTCTGCGTCGGAAGGGAGGCCGAGAAGAAGGAGACGGACCCCTTGCGGATGGCGCTGGAAAGGAGGGAGAGGATCTCGGAAAAGCCGTCGTAGACCAGCATGTCCCCTTCGTCAAGGACGACGTCCTGGACCATCGAGGTGTCGTAGCGGGCAAGGATCTCCGGGTAGAGGTGCGGAGTGGAAAGGAGGATGCGCGGATTGCCGCGCGTGAAATCCTTCCGCGAACGGAGCGCCTTCACCGCCTCTTCGCCGAAGAGGTCCCTGGCCAGCGTTCGGAGGACCTGATGGACCTGGTCGAGCAGGGCGACGGTCGGAAAGAGAAGGATCGACGTCGGCTTCTCGCTCTTCAGCGCCTTCTCCAGGAGCGGGGCGGCATAGGCCAGCGTCTTTCCCGTTCCGGTCGGAGAAAGGGAGAGGACGTTCTCTCCTCGGAGAAGGAAGGGGATCGTCTTCTCCTGGACGGGGGACATCCGGAGGAATCCGTTCTTCGAAAGGACGTCGGTCAGGCAACGATCCAGGGCCAGGGAGGAAAAGGGAAGGCCCGTGTCAGACATGGTCCTCTCCCTTCCTGACGATCTGCAGCGAAAGAACGTCCAGGTCTTCCTGAGGGACGGGGCTCGGACATTCGGACATCGGTTCGGCACCGCGAAGGTTCTTCGGGAAGGCGACGACGTCGCGCACGTTGTCCGTCTGGCAGAGCTCCATCGCCAGGCGCTCGATGCCGATTCCGAAGCCTCCCTCCGGCGGGACGCCGAAGCGAAGGGCCTTCACCAGGAATCCGAAGCGGACATCGATGTCCTCCTCCGTCAGGCCGAGGAGGGAAAAGACCTTCCGCTGGACCTTCGCGTCATGGATGCGAAGCGCGCCCGAGGAGAGCTCGACGCCGTTGAGGACCGTATCGTAGGAGGTCGAACGGATCCTCGTGGGATCGCTGTCGAGGTAGGGGAGGTCTTCGTCAACGGGCCTTGTGAAGGGATTGGAGAGGGAGACGATCCTTCCGTCCTTGTCGCGCTCGAAGAGCGGCCAGTCGATGACGAAGAGCGGCCGGTAGTCGTCCTTGGACATCAGGCCTAGCTTCTTCCCGTACTCGAGACGAAGCGCGCCCAGGGCCAGACAGGCCCTCTCCTTGTCCAGGTCGGCGCAGAGCAGGAGGAGGTCTCCTTCCTGCGGACGCAGACGCCTCGTGAGTTCCTCCAGCGCCTCGGGCTGGATGTTCTTGACGATGGAGGCATTCCACTTTCCTTCCTCGAACTTCAGGTGGCTGACGCCGAAGACGCCGAACTTCTTCGCCAGGACGTTGTCCTCGTCCATGTGCTTGCGTGAGACCTTCGCGGCCATCTGCGGAACCAGGAGGGCCTCGATTGTCTTCCCCTCGTACGCCTTGAAGCCGGAGCGGCCCAGGACGTCCGTCACCTCCTCCAGGGTCATGCCGAAGCGAAGGTCGGGCTTGTCCGACCCATACCGTTCGATGGCCTCCTTGTAGGAAAGGCGCGCGAAATCGGGAAGCTCGACGCCCTTGATGCGGCGGAAAAGGTCCTTGAGCAGCCCTTCGATGATCCTCAGCACGTCCTCGCGCTCGACGTAGGACATCTCGCAGTCGATCTGCATGAACTCCGGCTGCCGGTCCGCCCTCTGGTCCTCGTCGCGATAGCAGTGGGCGAGCTGGAAGTAGCGGTCGACTCCGGCGACCATCAGGAGCTGCTTGTAGAGCTGAGGCGACTGCGGGAGGGCGTAGAACGAGCCTGGGAAGGTGCGGCTGGGGACCAGGTAGTCCCTTGCCCCTTCCGGCGTCGACTTGATCAGGGTCGGCGTGTCGACTTCGAGGAAACCCTCCTTCGTCAGAAATTCACGGGCGTATTGGGAGATCAGGGCCCGCGTCTTGAGATAGCGGAACATCTTGGGGCGGCGCAGGTCGAGGTAGCGGTACTCCAGCCGCGTCTCCTCGCTGGCCGTGACCTCGTCCTGGATGGGAAAAGGCGTCGTCTCGCTCTCGGAATAGACGGTCACCTCGTGGACGTCGATCTCGATCTCTCCCGTCGGAAGGTCGTGGTTGGGAGCGCTGCGAAGGACCACGGTCCCCTTTGCCTGGATCGAGTCCTCGCTGCGGAGATGCCAGCGTTCCTGGTCGGCCGGCTTGACGTTGAGCTGGGTGATGCCGTAGCAATCGCGCAGATCGACGAAGACGAGGGATCCGAGGTTGCGGACGCCGTCGACGAAGCCGCAGAGGCGGACTTCCTTTCCGACGTCATGGGCGGTCAGCTCGCCGCAAGTATGTGTTCGAAGCATCGTTCAGTTCTCTCCTTTCAGCGATCGGAGGAAATCGTCCTCCTCGATCCGTTCCTGCGTCCTGCTCTCCATGTCCTTCAGCTCCAGGTGACCGTCCTCGAAGACGATGAGCACCTTTCGGGCGCGGAAGCGGTCGGCCATCTTGAAGGCACCGCCAAGCGCGCGGGAGAAGGAGGGGGTCAGGCAGCATCGGCCCGAAAGACGGATTTCCCGCATCAGGCGAAGGGCCTTGCCCTTCCGTTCCAGGTCGATGACGAAGAAGTCGGTTCCGTCCCCTTCGACGAGCTGAGCCCGCCGCTCCTCGTCCATGTCCAGGAGGAGTCGTTCGACGCCCAGGGAGAAGCCGATGCCCTCGAACTCCGGTCCGCCGATGTCCTTCATCAGCGAGGCATACTTTCCGCCTCCCCCCAGGGCCGGGAAGGAGGGATTCTCCTTGTCGTAGATCTCCCAGACCAAACCCGTGTAGTAATCGAGCCCGCGGACGAGACCGTCGTCCTTCTCGTAGTCGACGCCCATTTCGTCGAGGGTTCGAAGCATGGTCTGGTACTCCTGCCGATCGGCCTCGTCAAGGTAATCCTCGATCCGCGGCGCCGTGCGGGCCAGGTTCTGGTCTTCCGGGACCTTGCAGTCGAGGATGCGGAGCGGATTGGTCTTCAGCCGGCTCTGGCAGTCCTCGCACATCGAGGAGGCCAGCGGGGAGAAGAAGTCGTACAGGGCGTGCTTGTATCGTTCGCGCGATGCGAAGCTGCCCAGGAAGTTGAGCTTGACCCGAACCTGCTTTCCCAGCGCCCTCTGGACGGCCGAAAGGGAGAGGAGGAGGCAGTCCATCGACGTGTCGAGGTCGACGGTGCGGTCCAGGAACTCGACGCCGTATTGATAAAACTCCCGAAGCCGGCCCGATTGAGGCCTTTCGTAGCGGAAGACCTTGCCGAAGTAGGAAAGGCGGAGCGGAAGGTCCGGCGAGGCATAGAGCTTGTTCTCCAGCGCCATCCGGTTGACTCCGGCCGTGAATTCCGGGCGCAGCGTGTAGTCCTTGTCGCCCTTGCGGACCAGGTCGAAGGTCTCCTTTCGGACGATGTCGGAGCTCTCGCCGACCGAGCGGTGGAAAAGGCGGCTCTCCTCGAAGACGGGAGGATCGACCTCCAGGGCCCCATAGCGGCGGGACTCGTCCATGAGAAGGTCTCTCAGCCTCACGAGCCTTTGGGCATCCTGCCCATAGTAGTCGGTCGTTCCACGCGGCCGTCTGATGCCTTGATCGCTCATCGAAAAAACCTCCTAAAAAAGCCTAACGATTATATGATATTTCTCTTTGAGAAGGAAGACTAATGGCGGATCCGGTCGACCTGGAAGACCGACTTGACGCCGGAGAGCAGGTGCAGGTACTTGTCGAGGTTCTCCTTGCTCTTGACCGCAAGGGAGAGCAGGATCGTCGTCGTGGAACTTCCCGGATGGTACTTGGCATTCACCTTGTAGAGCTTGGCCTGATTGCTGTTGAGGATGTTCAGGACGTCCATGAGCAGGCCGTCGCGATCATGGCATTGGACGGCCAGGTCGACCATGTACTCCGCCTGGAGGGCGTCCGGATTCCAGACGACGGGAAGCAGGCGGGCCTTGTCGACGTGCTGGATGTTGGGGCAGTCGGAGCGGTGGACCTTGACGCCCTGCCCCGTCGAGACGAAGCCGACGATGTCGTCTCCCGGAATCGGAAGGCAGCAGTTCGCCAGCGTGATCATGACGCTGTCGCCGTTGGCCAGCAGAACGCTGTCGGAACGATTCTTCTTCGCCTGCTTGGCGTTGATCTCCTCCGCAAGCTGTTCCTCGGATTTCCTCGGCGAATAGAAGATGTTTTCATTGGCGTCGATGACCTGCTGCGGACTGATCGTCCTGTTCCCCACGAGGAGATAGAGATCCTCCGCTGTGGAACACCGGAGGGAGTCGAGGACCTTCTTGGTCACCAGTTTGGAAGGATCGAGATTGATCTTTCGCTCCCTGAGCCCGTCCGTCAGAGCCTGCTTCCCGCGCTTGATGGCATCGTCGCGGACGTAGTCGGCGTTCTGACGAACCAGATACTTCCGGATCTTGTTCCGGGCGAAGTTGGTCTTGGCGATGTTGAGCCACTCCGAATTGGGAGAGGCGTTCTTGCTCGTGATGACCTCGACGATGTCACCGGTCTTCAGCGGTGTCGAGATCGGCACGAGCGTGTTGTTGACTCGGCTGCCCGAGAGATGCTCTCCGATGTCCGAGTGGATGCGATAGGCGAAATCGATCGGCGTCGACCCGTTGGGGAGGCAGATGACGTTCCCCTTGGGCGTGAAGACGTAGACATGCGCCTCGAAGATATCGTGGGAGAGGGTCTCGACGTAGTCCTTCGCGTTCTCCTGCAGGGAGCCTTCGTTGGTCATCGAGACGAAGTCCTTGAACCAGTGCAGCTGGTTCTCGATCTCCACCTGCTCCTTCTTGGGGTCGTAGTTGGATCCTTCCTTGTAGCGCCAGTGGGCCGCAATGCCGCCCTCGGCCGTCTCATCCATCTTCTCCGTCCGTATCTGGATTTCGAAGAAGTGGCCGGTGTCCGTCACGATGGTCGTATGGAGCGACTGATACATGTTGGGCTTGGGCATGGCGATGTAATCCTTGAAACGTCCTGGAACGGGCTTGAAGTTGGCATGAACGTAGCCAAGAATCTCGTAGCAGTTCTGCTCCGTCTTCGTGATTACGCGAAGGGCCATGATGTCATAAATCTGCTCAAACGAGTGATGCTTCACGTACATCTTCTTGTAGATCGAGTAGACCGACTTGACGCGATCGAGGATGACAAAGGGAATGTGGGTCGGGCCCAGGATCGTGATGAGTTCGTCCTTCAAGGCGTCCAGGGAGGCATGTGCATCCTCGTAGACTGCCTGGACCTTGTCCTGAATCTCGCGGAAGCGCTCCGGCTCCGAATAGCGCAGGGAAAGGTCCTCCAGCTCGGTCTGAATTTTGTAAAGTCCAAGGCGGTGGGCGATCGGCGCATAGACCTCGAGGGTTTCCTGGGAGATGCGCTTCTGCTTGGCTTCCGGCTGGAACTGGAGCGTCCTCATGTTGTGGAGACGGTCGGCCAGCTTGACGATGATGACGCGGACGTCGCGCGCCATCGCCACGAAGATCTTCCGATGGTTCTCCGCCGTGAACTCGACGTTCTTGTAGTCGCTCAGCCGGGTGACCTTGGTCAAGGCCTCGACCAAGTTCGCGATCTCGTCGGTAAAGGCCGAGGCGATCTCCTCCTTCGTCGTCCCCGTGTCCTCGATCGTGTCGTGGAGGAGACCGGCGCAGATGGTCTGCGGGCCGACCTCCAGCTCGGCGAGGATCTTGGCGACGCCAAGGCAGTGGGTGACGTAGGGGTCACCGGATTTCCGGAATTGTCCCTCATGTTTCTTCTCAGCAAAAAGATACGCTCGCTCCAGGAGCTTCAGGTCCTCGGCGCGGTGGATGTATCGGGAATAGGTCGCCTTCAGTTCGTCAAAGGTGACAAGATGGTTTTCGTCGGCCATGTCAGAGATCCATCAGGGAGGAACAGGGGACGTCGAGGTTCTTCTCGCCCTCAAGCTCCTTCAGCCGAATCAGCGTCAATGCCCCGACCGGGTCACCGCCGGCCATCGAGATCAGTTCCTTGAGCGCCGAGAACGTCCCGCCGGTCGCCATCAGGTCGTCGATCATCAGGACGCGCTGGCCGGGAACGAAGCTGTTCTTCGGAATCGCAAGCGTTGCCGACCCATATTCGAGCTGGTAGCTGATCTGATAGACGACTCCCGGAAGCTTTCCCGCCTTTCGAGCCATGACGAAGCCGATGCCCATGCGGTAGGCCAGGGCGGCACCGAAGAGGAAGGCGCGGCTTTCCGGACCGCAGAGCAGGTCCGGATGGTACGGCTCCGCGAGCTTCGCCATGTCGTCGATGCAGTGGTGGAAGGCTTCCTTGTCCCTCAGGAGGGGGGAGATATCCTTGAAGGAAATCCCCTTTGTCGGAAAGTCCATCGTCACGCCAATGTATTTCGAGTAGTCCATCGCATCTCTCCTCCCGTTTTCACTTCTCCATTCTAGCGCATGGGCGCGCGCTCTTCTAGACAGATTGCGGTCGATGACCTACAATTCTCTCATGATCTACCTTCTGCCGGACTACGGCTTCTGCGCCGGGGTGAAGAACGCGATTTCCGTGATGGCACGGGCCGCGGAGCTTCCAGGTGCCCTCTATCTCACGCATCCGCTCCTTCACAACAAGAAGGAGAACCAGGCCCTTCTGGAGGCCTACCATGCCCGCCTTTGTGCACCGGATGAGGAAGTCCACACCGGCAACGTCGTCTTTTCCGCCCATGGCCACGACGTCCGCGACGAAAGGAGGTTTTCGGGAGCCCAGCTCTTCGATGCGACCTGCCCCCTGATCTCCAGGCGATACCGCGAGCTGGAAGGCGTAAGGAAGATGCCGATCCTGTTCCTGGGAAAGGACGGACATCCGGAAACGATCGGCTTTCTCTCCCGCTTTCCCGCGATGGTTCTTCTCGATGCCCGAAAGAACCTCTCCGAGCAGCTTGCACGGATTGTCCTTCCGAAGGAAGTCGTCCTCGTCTGCCAGACGACCATCGCCGAATCGACGCGAATCGAGGCCCTCCGACTGTTGGAGGGACGGACGAAGGTCGTCCAGGAATTCCCGCTCTGCCCCCTCTACCGGAAACGGGTCGAGGAGGCCTTCTCCTTCCTGCAGGGAAAGGAGCCGAAGGATTTCTTCTTTGCCGTCGCCGGCGACCCCCTCTCCTCCAACGCGAACGAAATCCTCCGTTCCGTCCTCGAAGGATTTCCCGGTCTCGAGGGCTCCATCTGCCCGACCAGCGCCTCCTTTCCATCCGACGTCCTCGGCAGGAAGGACGTTCTCCTCGGCTCTTCCACGAGCATCAGCGGGGAGGAAGTCGAAAGGATGTACCGGGAACTAGTCCTTCGTGAGAAGGCTCTTGAGCTTTCGTAGGGCGCGTCCTTCGCGTTGGCGGACCGCCTCCGCGGAAATGCCATACCGTTTCGCAAGTTCCTGCAGGGTGACGGGCTTTTCCTGGTGGCGGGAAAGGACGATGTCCCGGTCCTCCGCATCGAGGCAGGAAAGCGCCTTCAGGAGCATCTCGTCCCGCTCGTTGTCCAGGGAGAGGACGCGGGGGTCGGCCGAGTCGTCGGCAAACCTTTCTCCAAGGCTGCGTCCGGTCTCCTGACCGTCTCTGTCCTTTGTGGACGTATCCAGGGAGAGGATCCGGCTGGGACCATTGCGAAGGCGGGCGATTTCCCTCTCCGAAATCGTCCCGCCGAGCTTCTGGAAGATCTCTTGGTCGGTGACGTCCCGCTTGAGCGAATGAATCAGCTCCTCCTCGGCCGACGCGATCTTGCGATACTTGGTCAGGTCGTGCGTGCCGATCCGGATCGTCCTGGCATCGTTGGTGATATAGCGAAAGATGCTGTTCCGGATGTAGGCCGTCGCCAACGTCGAAAAGGCGAATTTCTTTTCGGGATCGAAATCTTCGACGGCCTTGATCAATCCCAGGCTTCCCTCCTGAAAGAGGTCCTCGATGGGAAGGTGGAGGCGTCGGGCGTATTCCGAAGCGATCTTGACGACGAGACGAAGGTTCTCTTCGACGATCTCGTTCCGAAGGGCGATGTCCCGGGTCTGGCGATATTCGAGAAGCTTGTCGCGCGGGGTTCCCGCGTTGCCGTCGGGATAGCTCGGAAGGTCGATCGCCTTCGGCTGGCTCTCGTTGTTGCGCGCCATCGTCAGACCTCCATCGCCTTCTGCAGGGAAGGGGCGACGATCCTCAACGTCGGATCGATTTCCTGGAGCATCCGCGACATGCCGAGGAAGAATCCGGTCTCTTCGCATTCATGAGGCAGTTCGAGGAAGCTGAGGCCCGCCTCCCTCATCTCGATCCTCGCATGGTGGGAGCTGTCGCCGGAGAGAAAGACCTCGCAGCCCGCCGCCAGCGCCGCGGGATACATCGAGGAACCGCCGCCGCCGACCACGCCGATGCGCCGGATGGGCCCCTCCTTTGCCGCAAGGGAAAGGAGGGCGGGAAGGCCAAAGGCGGAGCGAACCCTTTCCTTCAGCTCCGACAGCGAACGGAAGTCGCAATCCGCAAAGCGAAGATAGGGGTCCGAGCTCTCGTGCGGGACAAGGCCGAGACGTTCGATCAGCGCGTCGTTCATGCCGCCTTTCGCCCGGTCGAAGCACGTATGGTACGAATAGACGGGAAGGCCTTGTTCCCAAAGACATCGATGAAGCTCCTTCTTCCACGGAAAGGTGTCGAGGATTTCCTCCTTCCTTCCGAAGAAGAAAGGATGGTGCGTGAGGACGAGGTCGAAGGACGAAGAGGAAAGCGCATCGAGGCAGGATGGGAGCAGGTCCAGGCAGAGGAAGACGCTCCGGACCTCCTTCGAACGGTCGACGGGGCCGTCCTGGTATCCCGGAAAGTCCCATGGTTCGCTTTTCGCGAGAGGTGCCTTTCGTCCCAGCTTCTTGATCAACGAGCCAAGTTCCATCGTCTCAGCCTCCTTTCGCACGATTCGATTTCTGCCTTCCGAAGGTCCTGGATTTCCGCGGGAAGTTCGCGGAGGCGACGATCCTGCGCCAAGAGCATCTTGCCAAGGACGGGATCCTTTCGTCGCCAGGGAACGGGACCATAGCGGAGCTCATCCTCGTCGATGTCCTCCCATCCTCGTTCGAAGAGAAGGATGGGGTACTGCCGCGTCTCGTCGACGTATCGGCCATCGACGTTGCGGTACCCGTTCGCTGCGAGGAATCCGATGGGGGCTGGGAAATCCGACTGCGGCGAGATCAAGATCCATTCGATGGCCGAAAGACGAGAGGACCCTTCCCGCAGAATGTGCTCGATCGTCCTTCCTCCCATTCCGAGGATCGTCAGACCCACGACGTCCGCCGGACAGGCGGCGAGTCCGTCCTGGAAGAGAGGGACGACCATGGAGCGATGCCGATGAAGGTTCTCGCAGAGCGTCCGGTAAGGACCTTCCTTGTTCTCGGCGGCATAGGCCTTCTGACCGCGCCTTTCGAGTGCAATCGCAAAGTCGCCACGATCCGAACCGACGTCGAGGACGGTTCCATGGCGAGGGACGAGAGACAGGGCAAGGGAAAGCCTTGGGCTCAGATGGTCCGGATTCACGATCAGCGGAAGTCTTTGAGGAGACGCGAGCGGGACGGGTGGCGGAGCTTCTTCAGCGCCTTCGCCTCGATCTGACGGATGCGCTCCCTTGTGACGGCGAATTCCTTGCCCACCTCCTCAAGCGTGTGGGTTCTTCCATCTTCCAGACCATAGCGGAGACGGATGACACGCGCCTCGCGATCGGTCAGCTGAGAAAGGACCTCGTTGATTCGCTCCGTCTCCATGGAACGGTTGGCGTAGTCGTAGGGAGATTCGTTGTCCTTGTCCACGACGAAGTCGCCGATGTGCGAATCGTCCTCTTCGCCGACCGGTTTCTCCAGGGAAAGAGGCTCGAGGGCGATCTGCTGGATCTCGCGGATCCGGTCCGCCGAAAAGGCGCCGTCCATGGCCTCGGAGATCTCTTCCGCCGTCGGCTCGCGGTTGAGCTGCTGCGTCAGTTTCCGCTGCGTCCTTGTGATCTTGTTGATCGTCTCGACCATGTGGACCGGGATGCGGATCGTCCTGGCCTGGTCGGCGAGCGCGCGGGTGATGGCCTGGCGAATCCACCAGGTGGCATAGGTCGAGAACTTGAAGCCGCGCGTGTAGTCGAACTTGTCGACGGCCTTCATCAGGCCCATGTTTCCTTCCTGGATCAAATCGAGGAATTCCATGCCACGATTGGCATAATGCTTGGCGATGGAGACGACCAGCTTCAGGTTGCACTGAATCAGCTCGTCCTTGGCATCCTGGTCGCCTTCCAGGACGCGCTTGGCAAGGCGAACCTCGTCCTCCTTCGTCTTGAGGACCTGATAGGCGCCGATGGCATGAAGATACTGACGGACGGGATCCGAATTCTTGACGTCGACGATCGGAGCGACGTAGTCCATCTCCTCGTCCTCATCGATGAACTCGTCATCGCCTTCGTCCTCTTCGTCCATGAGGGGGATGTCGTCATCCTCCCCGTAGTTCTCGTCCTCCATGATTCCCTTCTCTTCGAGAAAGGTCACCAAATCATTGAAATCATCATCGCTCAGGGAAAGATGCTTCGTATGCTTTTCCAAGTCGTTTTGCGAAATCTTCTTTCCAGCCTGCGCGATTTTCAATAAATCGTTCTTAACCTGTTCCAACCCGATGATCTCATAGGTGGAATGAGCCATTTCACCAATCGTGGCGGGAATCTTGTCCTCGGGTGCCTCACTCGCCTTCGCGGAGGGCTTGCCTTTCTTCGGCGCCGTCTTCTTCGCCGTCGTCGATTCCTTTGCCTCCGTCTTGCCCTTCTTGGCCTTCGTCGCTCCCGTGGAGGCCTTCCTGGCGCTCTTCTTCTCCGGCTTTTCGGCTGTTTCCTTCTTCACCTGGGAACTCATTCTGCGGATGTCGATGGTTCCTTCCTTGGCCTTGGTCTTCTTTCCTTCCTTGGCCTTTTCCGTGGTCTTCGCCATGTCGATACCTCCCAAAATACTATTATTAGACTTCCTTGTCCGATTTTCCAACTAAAACACGACAAATCAGCGAGAATTCTTCTTCCGATAGGTCTGGAAGGACTGCGAGACGACGTCGACGCTGAGGACCTCGCCTTCCGCCCTTTCCTGATGGACCTCCTCCTCGAAGCGGCGGATCCTGAGAAGGTTCTGCTCGTTCTGAAGATAGTTCCGGAAGGACTGCGGGTCATATCCGGGAGACTCGAGGAGACGGCTTTCCTGGACGATCTGGACCAATGCGACGCGCACGTCGTTGGTCATCGAGAGCGCCTCGTCCTGGCCGTCGTCGAGGTCGAAGTCGTCTTCTTCCTCCGGTTCCGTCTTCTGGGCGGCCGACTCCTGCTGAAGGCTTCCCAGCAGGCGTTCGTATTCCGTCGCCCCGAAGGCGACGAGAGACTCGTCAGACAGGTAGACGTTGCCGATCAGGTCCGCGAGGACGTTGAGTTCCTTCTGGCAGAAGACGACGTGGCTGCGAAGGAAGTCGGCATAGGCCTCTCGACTTCGCGGAAGGGTCAGGACGATGATCAGCTCGTTCTTGACAAGGCTCCCCGCCATGCCTTCTCCCGAGTGGAGGTCGCGAAGGAAGAGGAAGAGACGATGAAAGACGTCGGTCCCCGTATACTTCGGCGCAAGCGTGACGTTTCGGATCGGCTCGTTTCGTGTCGGACGAGGCGGAAACGAAGGTCGACGGGCGGACTCCATTGTGGAAGAAGACGTCTTCTTGGGGGCGACCTCTTCCTTCTTGTCCTCGACCTGAAGCAAAGGCAGGATTTCCTCCTCCGTCAGGCTTGTCCGCCGGGCGATCTGGCGAACGTCCTTGGCCCGCGAAATCGCGCCGAGGTCCTGAAAATAAGGCCGGATTTCGGAGAGATACCGCTCGATTTCCTGACTCTCCGCCAGGATCTTCCGTCCTTTGAGCCGACGGCCGAGAAGGAACATGGGAACGTCGTAAAGTCGCTGGGCCTGACGGAGAAGTTCCTCTGGGCCCAGCTTGGTGAGGATTTCGTCGGCATCCTTTCCTCCCGTGAGCTTCCAGCCGATTCGAGTCGGAATCTTTCGTTCGTGGAGGAGGGGGAGGGAACGTTCCTCTCCCATTTGGCCGGGTTCGTCGGAATCCAGGAAAAGTCGGCATTCGACGTTCAGTTCCTTCAGGGCGTCCGCCTGTTCCGACGTCAAGGCAGCTCCCATCAGCGCGACGACCGAATCGATGCCGGCGCGTTGAAAGGCGATGCAATCCATATAGCCTTCGACGACGTAGACGTATCCGTCCTTGCGGGCGCTCTCCCGGGCATGGTCAAGGTGGTAGAGGATCCGCCCTTTGTGGAAGAGCTCCGTCTCCGGGGAATTGACATACTTCCCTCCTTCCTGGTCGGGAAGGAACTTCCGACCGGAGAAGCCGACGACGTGCCCCCGATGGTCGGTGATGGGAAAGATGATCCTTCCGTCCTGCCGGTCCTTGATGTCCGCCGATGGAGCAAGGATTCCGGCACGTTCCAATGTCGGTACGTCAAAGCCGAGACCGCGGAGGGCGGCGACGGATTTTCGCGGATCGAAGGGGGCGAAGCCGATTCCGAAGTGTTCGATCGTCTTGGCATCCATCCCTCGGGAGGAGAGATAGTCGCGGGCGAGCTTCCCGTCCCGTGCCTGAAGGGAAAGCCGGTAGAAGTTGGACAGCTCCTCCAGAGCCTTGAGTTCCTTGGGAAAGCGTTCGAAGAGAGGATCGGACTCCTTGCGCTTCTCGTAGGTTTTCGGAATCGGGATCTGACAGATGTCGGCGACTTTCCTCAGGGCTTCGATCGGAGGAAGGTGGGCGAACTTCTCGACGAAGGTGATCGAATCCCCATACGTGTCGCAGACGTAGCAATGGAAGGTGTTCCGCTGCGGGTCGACCTGCATCGAAGGATGGGAATCGTTGTGAAAAGGGCAGAGGCAAAGGTACTTCTTCCCCGATTTCTTCAGCGCACTGCTCCCGAGATAGAAGCCGATGACCTCAACGATGTCGCTCTTCTTGGCGACCTCCCGAAACAAATTGTTTTCCTGGCTCTGGGCCATCAAAGACGACGATCCCTCCTCAGCTGCGAATGAAGGTAGTCCGCGAGGTCCGCAATGGCCACGCGTTCCTGCCGCATCGAATCGCGTTCGCGGACGGTGACCATGTGGTCGTTTGCCGAATCGAAGTCGTACGTCACGCAGAAGGGCGTGCCGATGGCGTCCTCGCGTCGATATCTCTTGCCGATGGAGCCCGTCGTGTCAAAGATGGCATCGAAGTCAGGGTGCAGCTGACGGAAGACGGCCTCGGCGCCCTCCTTCAACGCGTTGGAGAGCGGCATGACGGCAACGGTATACGGAGCCAGCTCGTAGGCGAGATGCATGACGATTCTCGAATCCTTCCCCTCCTCGAGGGTTTCGACGTCGTAGCTGTCCATCAGCAGCGCCAGCATCAGGCGGTCCAGGCCGAAGGACGGCTCCACGACGTGGGGGACGTACTTCTCGTGGGTCTCCGGATCGAGATAGGTCAAATCCTGGGAGCTCTTCTCCATGTGACGCTTCAGGTCGTAGTCTCCTCGACAGGCGATTCCCATCAGTTCGCCCCATCCCAGGGTCGGGAAGAGGTATTCGATGTCGGTCGTCGCGGAGCTATAGAAGGCGAGCTCCTCCTTTTCGTGGTCCCGGAAACGGACATGGTCCTTCTTCAGGCCGAGGCGCTCGACGAACGAACGGCAGTTCTCCTTGTAGAACTCGAACCATTTCTCGTCCTCGCCCGGGCGGAAGAAGAATTCGATTTCCATCTGCTCGAACTCACGCGTCCGGAACGTGAAGTTGCCGGGAGTGATCTCGTTGCGGAAAGCCTTTCCGATGTCGCAGATTCCGATGGGGAGCTTTCGACGGGTCGTCCGCAGAACGTTCCGGAAGTTGACGAAGATGCCCTGGGCCGTCTCCGGACGAAGATAGACCGTCGAGCTCTTCTCCTCCGTGACGCCGATGAAGGTCTTGAACATCATCTGGAACTGGCGAATGTCGGTGAACTGCGTCTTGCCGCATTTCGGGCAGGTGATGCGCCCCGACTGGACGACGCCGTTGAGCTCCTCCTGGGAGAGGGAATCGACGTCGAGGTCCGGGCATTCCTCCTTGACGAGGTCGTCGGCCCGGAAGCGGCTTCGGCAGTACTTGCAGTCGACCAGGGGATCGTGGAAGTTGGCCACGTGTCCCGTCGCCTCCCAGACCTTGGGATTCATGATAATCGCCGGATCGATCTGGACATTGTAGTCGATCTCACGGACGAAATGACGCAGCCAAAGGTCCTTCAGATGGTTCTTCAACAGGACGCCCAGCGGGCCATAGTCCCAGGAATTGGACAGACCACCGTAAATCTCGCTTCCGGGATAGACGAAGCCGGAAGTGATGAGGTGGGTCGTGATCTTTTCGAAAGCATCATCTTTTTCGGGCATGGTAACCTCCATTCTCAAGCACGCTATTATATCTCATGTCGGTCTGTTTGAGCACTCTTTCCTCAGCAGGGAAAGTGTCCGCAGGGGAGAGAGGTCGAAGTATCCGCAAAGATGGCTGCAGAGAAGGGAAAGCACGCCAAGTCCCTCCGTGAGAGGGACGACGCGGGAGAGATTCCGCTCGGTCGGCGGCAGAAATGCATACTTGAAGACGAACGCTTCCATAGTCGTATGTGCCCCCGCACCGATGGAACGTGAGCAATCCGCGCAGAGAAGACCGCCTTCGCCAAGGGAGAAAGTCGATGTCTCCCGCTTTCCGCAACGGACACAGGAATGCACCTCCATCGGGATGCCAAGGGACTTGTAGATCGCCCCGAGAAAAAGAAGGCTCAGGGACAGAAGATCTTTTCCATCATAAATTCCTTTAAGAACTTGAATGACATCATCCGTTGGGAATGAATCTCCATATCGAAACAAAGATTCTGAAACATCCTGTAGAAACAAAAGAAAGACATGACATCGACGATCGACGAGTAGAGGCGAGGAATCATATTGGCAATCGCATTGTTTGGCCAGAAAGAGACCCTTTCCTCCCTCCATGCCGTCCACGACGACGATCGATCCCGGGACCAGGAGAGGCTTAAGAAAGCTCTTGGGACGATAGACTCGGTTGGCGAGGATCGGTCGGATTCCGTCCTTCGTCGCAAGGCTGCAGACGGCCGAGTCCTCGGAATAGGGGGAGACGTTCAGGACAAGTCCGCGCAACCGCACAAGGGCTCCGCGCATCACTCGTAGCCAAACTTTCGAAGGTATCGGTCCTGCTCACGCCAGTTCGGGATGCACTTCACGTGCAGGTCGACCTCGGCGCGGACAGAAAAATAGCTCCCGATGCTCTGCTCGCTATAGGCTCGGATCTTGGAAATCAACCGACCGTTTCGTCCGATGACGATGGCCTTTTCGGATTCCTTTTCGACGATGATGTCGGCATAGATCGTCCACCGGTCGCCTTCCTCCTCGACATGGCGCATGTCGATGTAGATGGAATGCGGGACCTCGGCCTTCAACAGGCGAAGGCACTTCTCGCGGATCATCTCCGCAATGACGTATTCCTTCGGACGGTCGGAAACCATGTCCTTCGGATAGATCAGGTCGCCTTCCGGAAGGAGGTCCTTGACCGCACGAAGAAAATCAGCGACGCCGAAGCCTTCCTTGCAGGACATCCGGATGACGGCAGCCGGCTTGGGAAGTACCGAAAGATAGCGCGCAAGGCGTTCTTCCCCGATGTCGGCATGGACGAGGTCGACCTTGTTGAAGCAGAAGATGATCGGCGCAGTCTCCGCCCGGAGACGCTCGGCAAGAGTGAAGTCCGGAACCTCCTTCGCGTCGACGACATAGGCAATGACGTCGGCCCCATCCTTGGCGCTTTCCGCATCTCGAAGAAGAATGCTGCCGAGTTTCCCATGTGGCCGAAACACGCCCGGGGAATCCGTAAACACGATTTGGCATTCCTCGTCGTTGTAGATGGCACGGACGTTGTCTCGTGTCGTCTGCGGCTTCGAGGAAACAGGGAGAAGCTTGAAGCCAAGGCAGGAATTGATCAGGGTGGACTTCCCGGCGTTGGCTCGGCCATAGACTGCCACGATTCCTGATTTCATGCGTGTAGATCCTCCATGGTAAAGGCGGAAGGAAGCAGATCCTTGACCGTGGTAAAGAGCTGATCCTTCAAATCGGACGAAAAGATGTAGACCGGGGCGTTCATCGGCATCAGTTCCGCCATCACCTGTCGGCAGACGCCACAGCAGGTCCCGACGCGGTGGCTGTCCGTCAGACAGCCGAGACTGGCAATGTCATCCTTTCGGTATCCGCGGCTATAGGCGGCAGCGAGAGCCACCCTTTCCGCGCAGATCGTGGCGGGATACGAGGCGTTTTCAATGTTGAAACCCGGAATGTAATGTCCGTCCTTCGTGACGACGACCGCACCAACGCGAAAATGCGAATATGTGGCTACGGCGTTTTCCTGAGCTTTCTTCAACTCCTTCTTCAGGCGGGGCAAGTTTGTATAGAAGTCGTACTCCAAAGAATTAAGTAGGGAATTCTGAAGCTCGAACATGACCTTTGCCTCATCCTCTTTGACATGGTCGTAGCCGAAGATGTGAAGCAGTCCATGGATGAAGAGGAAGGCGAGCTCCCTTTCCAGCGGGTGAGCGAATTCCTTTGCCTGCCTTCGGGCGACCGTCGGGGAAATCGTAATCGTCCCAAGGTCCGTCATCGGCAGATTGCGGTCCGCCTCGTCCCCATCCTCCAAGTAGGCAAAGGTCAGGACATCCGTCGTTCGGTCGATCTGTCGATAGGTTCGGTTCAATTCGCGCTGTTCCTCGTCCGTGACGAGGGAAAGGCTGACTTCGCATGTTCCGAAGCGTTCGAAGCGCTCAAGGACGTGGTCGAACGTCTTTTCGAAGAGCGGTTTCCACTTCCTCTTGCCGTGTGTCTTGTCCAGATAGTCAAGGATGCCTGTCGCCATCTCCATTCGCCTCCTTTCGCCTATTATAGCGAAAAAGAAGCTGCTTTTTAAGAAGGAAGGCGGGAAAGGAGGCAGAGAGGGAATTCAGCAGACGCTCCTCTGTTTCGTCGTTTCCGGCAAGGAAGAGACGGGAGGCGGAGGTTTCGACGGAGAACGCGAGAAAGAAGGCGAAGAAGAAATAGTTCAGTCCGGCCTGCCCATCGATTGCCATGAAGGCAAGGATGACCATGGCGACAATTCCATGCTTGGAGAGCTGGAAGAGCACCCGTCGCGTCAGATATCCGCTTGCCTTCTTTCGACTGACAAGAAACCCTTTCTCGTCGGCCCCGCGTCCCTTGAGCGAAGCCAGGTATCCTTCTTCCTGAATCGAACAGGAACGATTGACGCGGTTCCTCTCCCTTCTCTCGAGCGGAGCAAAGAGCGCGAAGAGCAATCCCAGGACGCCCACGAGGATATAGAAGGTGCCGTTGGCGACGATGAGAAGAAGCAGCAGAAACAAGACCAAGGAATAGGCGACCATGTCGACGACCGTCCGAATCTTGCCGTCAAGGTATCGTCCCAAGAACGCGGCGTCACGGCGATCGCGGCTGAATTCGAGGAAGGGAAGGAAGTAATCGGAATCGAATCGCCTCCGCGTCCTCTGGAGCGCAAGGAACAGCAAGCCTAGGCAGAGAAGGAAAGAGACGAATCCTGCAAGGGACAGGACCAGAGATTCGGAATTCCCCAGGGCATGGAACGCGAGGACCGACGAGGCAAGCAGAAGCAGGAAGAGCAGGCCGAACGCGAGGATCTCACGCTTTCGAAAATAACGGACCCGTGGGCAGGCCGGTCGGCTTCCCTTTCCTTCCCGAAGAAGAAGTCGATGTCGAAAGACCTGGCGAAATTCTTCCTGTGTCAGCCGAATCTCGCCGAATTCCGGATCGTCGAGGAGGACCACTCGCTTCGTCACCTTGCGAAGGACCACGAAATGGGCCTTCCCCGCCTGTTCCGTCAAGGCGATGGCAGGAAGGTTCTCCTTGTCCAATCCGTCCCGGACGTCCGCTTCATAGGCGACGTAGTCGAGGCCAAAGCGCTTCAGCTCCCGAAGGATTTCCCCAAAGGTCTCGCATCGTTCCGTGAGCGAAGCGACACGAAAGGCTTCGTCTTCGTAGGCAAGATAGAGGACGTCCCGTACGCAGGCCTTTCCGCAATCCATCGTCTCCGTCTGATAAACCATAGAACATCCACCTCCACCTACTCTTGCCGGCGGAGAGGCCTTTTGTCCATCAAAAGTCCCGAAGCACGATGGGCGTCATCATCTCCTCCAAGGCATCGGCGCGGGAGGATGCGCCGTCCCTGCCGCGCAGGGCGAGGCGGAGGGCGGAGGAAGGCTTCCTTTGCGTGGATGTCGCGAAGGTGACCTTTCCTTCCGCACGACGAGAGTCGATGAGCTGCTCGAGGGCCGTGGCAACCTCCGGGCGGAAGGTGTTCGGGAGAACGTCGACGTCCATCAGGAACAGGGCCGGAACCCGGCAGATTGCCTGATGGTCGAGGAGAGCGAGGCGCCGAGTGTCATAGTTGGCGCTAGTGACGTCGGCGAGGAAGGACAGGGACACGAACGAACAGGAAATCTTCTGACGGGCAAACAGGTAGCATGAGAAGGCAAGGAGATCCAGTGGATAGGACGTCGGCTTCAGGCTCGTGAAGAGAAAACCGCGTATCGGAAGGCCGTGTCGAAAGTCATCGAAGACCTTGAGAACATGACGAAAGGCCTGGACGACATCCCGACGGTCAGGTTCGTCGTGGACAAGGTCCTGTAGTGCCAAGGCATGGCGGTAGATCTCACCGCCCGCCATCGTCCAGGGATCGATGTGCGAAAGGGACTCTTCAAGTTCCAGTTGAAGAGGACAGGGCTGGCTCAAAAGGCGGACCTGATCCCGGTCTTCGTCATAGGTGGGGACGAGGCGATAGCCCGTCCTTCTCTTTGCGCAGGTGGAAAGGGTCCCGCCGCATTGTTGGCACTCATCAAGGTCCTGGAGGTATTCATAGAGGTCTCCGAGGGAGTTTCGGAAGGTGTTCTCCGTCTTCATGAGCGCATGGATTCGGGCGGACGACCGCAAATCGCGTGACAGCCGCGATTCGACTTCATTCGAAAGGCGCTGGACGTCCTGTTCCGGAATCTCAATCTCTCCTCGGCCGACGGACGTATCCGAAACCTTCTTTGGCATTTCTCCGTTGCTCATATTCTCAGTTCCTCTTCCAAAGCCGAAATCCTCTCATCATCCTCAGAGGTCGTTTCCTCCTCTCTTTTCTCAATCTTCTTTTTCTTTCTTGTCGTTGCGTTTCTGTCATAGTCCTGTTCCATCAAAAGAACCAAGGCGTCGTAGCTGGTCCGGACCTTGTTGGCCTTCAGCGTGTAGCAGACCTTCTCGATATAGGAATCGACGAATCGACCCTTGGTCTTGCGGAAGGAGTATTCCAGGGCGGCATTGATGAGAGGATTGCTCATCCCCATGTCGTGGGAAAGGTGTTCGACGAAGTCGAGCATGAACGGGGCGGGAGACGTCTCCAGGCGATTGGCGAGATAGCGTTGCGGCGTCAGCTCCTCCAGCTGCCTGGCGAGACGGTTCTTCGACCCAGAGCCGATTCGGGACGGGGATGTCGGATTCTGGAATCGATGGTATTGACGAACGTCCTTGCGGAACCCTTCGATGTAAAACGTTCCGGCGGTGTCGATGTTCTTACGAATCAATTCGGCGGCATCCCCCTCGGAGATTCCGTAGAGTGCGGAAAGCTCGACGATCGGATCTTTCGCGGGCGTCACGGCCCTCTGCTCCGTTGCTTCGAGGAGGGAGAGCATGTCGTTCCAATCGAATTGGACAACGGAACGATAATTCTTTTCCTCGATCTCCTCGCTTCCGCTCTCCTCCGCCGGATTTGGTTCCAAGGCGTAGACATCCGAAAAGCTCGTCGTCGTCCGCTGATACCCCAGGGGCATCCTTTCCCCTTCCGAGAAGGAGAACCGGATCCGTTGGAATCTCTTTCCACCAAGGTTCTGAGCGAGGAGACGGCTTAGCGCGACATCCGCGAAGAACTTCTTGGGGGTCGCAGGCGGAAAAGGAACGAGAATGTAATAGACGATTCCGTTTTGCTCCCGACGATAGCTTTCCAAGAGTCCAATGGCTTCGAGGCGACAAAATGCCTGAAGAAGGGAATGCTCCTCAAGTTCCATGTCGACGAAAAGTTCGTCGAAGCGTTCGTACCCCGACTCCTCCATTCGGGCAAGGGAAAGCAGATGATGATACAGGGCATAGGCCGGTCCCTTGACGATGGGAAGATAGAGCAGAGAGAGGACTTCCTCGTCGGTCTTTGAGAGCGTCAGCCTTGTGTGAACGCTGAAGAAAGCGTCTTTCTCGATTCTTTCCATATCGTCTATTATACCATTGCAACAAGGAATCTCTGTTTTCGGAAAGGAAAAAGTTTCGCGCCTGCTCGGAAGCATTGATTTTTCGGTGCCCTTCTTCTATAAAATTATATGTATAATCCGTTCCTGTTCGTTATGCTTGACGCCATTCTGACTCGAAAAGGAGAGAGATCATGAACTACAGAATCGACAAGAAGACGAAGATTGTCTGCACCATCGGCCCTTCCAGCCAAAACAAGGAGACCCTGAGGGAACTTCTTCGCAACGGTATGACCTGCATGCGACTGAACTTCAGCCACGGCGACCATGAGGAGCAACTCGGAAAAATCCTGACTCTCCGCGAAATCGAGAAAGAGGAGAATATCATCATCCCCATCTGCCTCGACACGAAGGGACCGGAAATCCGGACAGGCAAGTTCGAGGGCGGAAAGGCCGAATTCCATGCGGGCGACGAAGTTCGCATCTACATGGGCACCGAGAGGATCGGAAACAAGACGGCCTTCGGCGTCACCTATACCAGCCTTTACAACGATGTCGCTGTCGGATCGGATATCCGTCTTGACGATGGCAACCTCGAGATGCGCTGCATCGGCAAGGACGAGGAAAAGAAGGAACTCATCATGGAAGTCCTCAACGACCACGTCTGCAAGGACCGCCGCGGCGTCAACTGCCCCGGTGCGCACCTGACGATGGACTATCTCTCCGAACAGGACAAGGCCGATCTGATCTTCGGCTGCAAGAACCATGTCGACATCTGCTCCGCCTCCTTCATCCGCAGCGTCAAGGACGTCGAGGAAATCCGCCGTCTCTTCCACGAGAATGGCGGCGACAACATCCTGATCTTCTCCAAGATCGAGAACACGGAAGCCATCGAGAACCTGGATTCCATCATCGAGGCTTCGGACGGCATCATGATTGCCCGCGGAGACCTCGGAATCGAGATTCCGCCGGAAATGGTCCCTGTCTATCAAAAGTATATGATTCAGAAGTGCCGGGAGCTCGGAAAGCCGGTCATCACGGCGACTCAGATGCTCGATTCGATGATTCGCAATCCCTATCCGACGCGTGCCGAAGTCTCGGACGTCGCATGGACGATCGAGGAAGGAACCGATGCCGTCATGCTTTCGGGCGAGTCCGCCAACGGCGATTATCCGGTCCAGGCCGTCCAGATGCAGGCGAGGATCGCGAGGACCATGGAGCAGAGATTCGACTATGAGTCCGCTTCCCACAAGGCCTTCGATTCCTCGAAGAAGACCACCAACGACGCGATCGCCGCAGCCGTTGCGGATACCGCTCAGCTGGTCAATGCCAAGCTGATCGTCTGCTTCTCCGTCTCCGGTGCCACCGCCGTCCGCATCAGCAAGACGCGGCCGGTCTGCCCGACCATCGTCGTCTCCTCGGATCGTGATGCTCTTGCCCATTCGATGCTCTACTACGGAAACTATCCCTACCAGGTCAACAAAGTCCCTCAGTTCCTCGAGGAGATGGAGGTCCTTGCACTCAAGATCGCCAAGGACTACGAACTGGAGAAAGGAAGCAAGATCATCCTGACGGGAGGCACTCCCGTCGGTGCCGGCAAGACGAACTTCCTCAAGGTTCTCTCCCTCAACGATCAGGGCGTCATCGAAGACTAACGAGGTCCCTCATGCCTAAGCACGTAATTTCCATTGATTGCGGAGGAACGAACCTTCGTGTCGCTGTCATGGACGAAAACCTCAAAATCCTTGCGGTCGAGCGTGTTCCCTCCGTCCATGGGGACGGATATCAGTTGGCTGAAAGGATGTGCGACCTGATTCACACGGTCCAGTCCTCGGCAAACGTCTCCATCGATGCCATCGGCATGTCCATCTGCGGCATCGTCAGCCACAATGTCGTCGGCCGCTGCGGCAATCTCGGCCTGGAGAACGGCTATGACTTCCTTGGCCATTTCCAAAAAGCATTTCCAAATGTGCCTATTCGGATTGCCAATGACGGCAACTGTTCCGCCTACGTTGAAAATCGATTTGGTTCGAACAAGGGCCTTTCGGACTCTGCCTTCGTCACGATCTCTTCCGGCATCGGTCTGGGAATCGTCCATTCCGGTGAGATGATCGACACGCCCATGGAGGGAGGACGACTCCTTCTGGAGTACCGCGGAAAGATGTATGAATCGGAGTATCTCCTGTCTGGGAACGGAATCGTCCGTCTCTGCGAGATGGAGGTCTTCTCCATTTCCAAGGCCAAGGAATTCTTTGATGCCGTTGCTGCCCACGACCTGAACGCCCTTCGCATCTACGACATCTGGATTCGGCTCCTGGGTACGTGGTTTGCGAATCTTCAGCTTCTCTTCAACCTTGAGGCCTATGCCGTCTCCGGAGGGACGTGGCGCGCTCACGACATTTACCTTGAAGACCTTGTCAAGGTCGCCAACGCCTCCATCGCCTGCTGGCATCTCCACCCCATCGTCCTACGCTCAGCCCATTTCGAAGAAGATGTCGGCCTGGCCGGTGCCGCCGCACTAGCCCTTCACGAGCTGGAGAAATAGTCTCCGCCTCTGTCATTGAGAAAGAAGGCAATTACCATGTATATCGTTTTACCTGACCATTCCAAGAAGCAGCTTCCCGACCGTTCCACGGCCCTGGATGCCGCCAAGTCGATCTCCCTTTCCCTCGGAAAGGAGGCCATCTGCGCCAAGGTCAACGGCAACCTCTTCGATCTTGCGGAAGTCCTTCCGGACGGCTGCACCTTCGAAGTCGTCACCAAGAAATCGCCTGAGGCCCTCTCCGTCCTTCGACACTCCGCCGCCCACCTTTTGGCTCAGGCCGTCCTCCACCTCTTCCCGGAGGCTCAGTTCGCCTATGGTCCTTCGACGGAGGAGGGCTTCTTCTACGACATCAAGTTCAGCCGTCCGCTGAGCGAAAGCGACGACCTTCCCCGGATCGAGGCCGAGATGAAGAGGCTGATACAGGAAAACATCCCCATCGTTCGCGAGGACCTGACGGGCGAACAGGCGCGGCAGACGTTCGCAGGACAGAAGTACAAGCTCATCCACATCGACGAACTCGCCAAGGATGGCAAGAGTCTTTCGGCCTACCGTCAGGGCGACTTTGTCGACCTCTGCCTCGGGCCTCATATGAGGTCGACGAGCCAGATCAAGGCCGTCAAGCTGATGTCGACATCCGCATGCTACTTCCAGGGCGACAAGAACAACGACAGCCTGACCCGCATCTATGGAACGGCCTTCTTCTCCCAGGCCGACCTGGATGCCTATCTCCAGCTTCTGGAGGAACGGAAGGAAAGCGACCACAAGAAGATCGGCCGCGACATGGGCCTCTTCATGATTTCGGACTATGGTCCGGGATTTCCCTTCTGGCTTCCCAACGGAATGATCCTGCGGCATCAGCTGGAGGAGTTCTGGTGGAAGCTGATGATGGACAATCAGTACCAGGTCGTCCGCACGCCGCAGATGCTTTCCCGCGAGCTCTGGGAGACGTCGGGACATTGGCGCGAATACAAGCAGAACATGTACATCACGAAGATCGACGGGAAGCCCTTCGCCATCAAGCCCATGAACTGCCCCGGCGCCATGCTCGTCTACCAGAACAGCCTCCATTCCTACCGCGAGCTGCCCATCCGCTACGCCGAGCTGGGCCTGGTCCATCGACATGAGGCCAGCGGTGCCCTCAACGGACTCTTCCGCGTCCGCTGCTTCACCCAGGACGATGCGCACGTCATCCTCGCCTTCGACCAGATCGGAGACGAGATTCGCCGCCTCCTGAAGATCTTCGACTACGTCTACCGGCTCTTCGAACTCGACTATCACATCGAGCTGTCGACGCGTCCGCTGGACAAGTACGTCGGAAAGATCTCGACCTGGAACAAGGCCGAGGATGAGCTCAAGCTCTGCCTGGAGGAGAATCACATCCCGTATCAGATCAATCCGGGAGACGGAGCCTTCTACGGCCCGAAGCTCGACTTCAAGTTCCGCGACTCCCTCAACCGCGTGTGGCAATGCGGAACCATCCAGCTGGACATGCAGCTTCCCCATCGCTTCCACCTGACCTACATCGACAAGGACGGAGAGAAGAAGGAGCCGGTCATGCTCCACCGCGCCATCTTCGGTTCCATCGAGCGCTTCGTCGGAATCCTGACGGAGAACTTCAAGGGATCCTTCCCCACGTGGCTCGCCCCCGAACAGGTCCGCATCCTTCCTGTCGCCCCGGAGGACGCCGAACAGGCGGCCTACGCCCAGGAGATCCAGAAGCTCCTGCAGAAGGACGAGGTCCGTTCCAAGGTCGACGATCGCAACGAGAAGCTTTCCTATCGCATCCACGACTCGCAGACGCTCAAGGTCAGCTATACCTTGGTCGTCGGAGCCAAGGAAGCCCAGTCTCGTCTGGTCACCTATCGAATCCACGGTGCCAAGGACACGAGGACGGTCCCGCTGTCCGAATTCCTCTCCCTGCTGAGAAAGGACATCCGGACCAAGAAGGCCCGTCGCTCCTATCCGAACTAGTCGTTCCGCCTTCCCTTCGGGGAAGGCTTTTTTCGATATGAAAAAGAGGCCAGTTTCCTGGCCTGAAAGGAGGTTATCAAAGCAGCCGAGGCTGCCACTGGTCTAATCGGCGCCCTGCTGCAGGGTCTGGGGCGGCTCGATCCGCTCTTCCGCCTGCACCGTATACGTCGGGCTTTGAGCCTTCAAGTCGATCGTCTTCGTCAGGAACAGGGAAAGGGTCAGCGCCGAGAGGGCAAGGGCAAAGACGGAGATGCCGAAGCACGTCCTCTTCAGTCGGTGGCTCGCCTTGCGGCTGTTCGTGCGGGTGAGCCTGTCTTTCATGGCGACCTCCTTTCGATTGCCCGAAGGATGGCGCTCTTGGAGCGCGGATTCCTTTCCGTCTCTTCCGGCGTTGGAACGATGGGTTTCCTGGTCAACAGCTCGTATCGTATCGTCTCGTCCGGCCCGTCCCGGTACTTGTCGTGGGACTTCCGGCGGGTCTTCTCGCGGAACATCTCCTTGACGATTCGGTCCTCGAGGAAGTTGAAGGAGAGGACGACGAGGCGACCGGAAGGAGCGAGGAAGTCAAGGGCCTCTTGGAGCGTCGCCTCCAATTCCTCCGGTTCGCGGTTGACGGCATACCGGAGGGCGAGGAAGTACTGCTTCGCGGGATGTCCCTTTCGGCTCTTCTCCCAGGAGGGAAGCGTCCGCTCGAGGAAGTCGACGAAGTCCAGCGTCGTCCGGAAGGGTCGTTCCCGCCGGCGGAGGAGGACGTTTCGGGCGACGAGGCGGCTGGAGGGACATTGCCCATAGCGCGAGAAGATCGTCTCCAGGGTCTGGGCGTCCGCCTGGTTCAGGATGTCGGCGGCCGTTCGGCCCTGTCGGACGTCCATCCGCATGTCCAGGGGACCGTCGAAGCGATAAGAGAAGCCCCGTTCCGGATCGTCGAACTGCGGCGAGGAGACGCCGATGTCCATGAGGATGAAGTCGGCCGAGGCGATTCCCAATTCACGGATTCGTCCGATGGCCTGGGAATCGGCGCAGTGCAGGAAGTGCATCGCGATCTTCGGGAACGCCGCCTGAAGCAGCGCCTTGGATTCCCGGATGGCCGTCTCGTCCCTGTCGACACCGATGAAGAGACTCCCTTCCACCAGCTGGCCAAGGATCCTCCGGGCGTGCCCGGCCCTTCCCAAGGTCAAGTCGAGATACACGGCTTTCCCTTTCGGGGCGAGTGCGGCGACTTCGTCCAGGAGGATGGGAACGTGGGGAAGGTTCTTCATGGCTTCGTCCCGTAGACTTCCTGTGCGTAGGAGGCGAAGTTCTGCCATTCGTCCTGTGAGACCTTCTCGTAGGCTTCCTTGTCCCAGAGCTCCAGGTGGTCCATGATGCCGACAAGGGTGACCTTCCGCCCGATCTTCAGGCGTTCGGTCAAAGGACGAGGAAGGAGGATGCGCGCATGGCTGTCGATGCTGAGCGCGAAGGTGTTGCTGAGGAAGGCACGCTTGACCCGGCGCTGGGCCGGATCGAAGTCGTTCATCGAAGAATACTGCTCCGCCTTGCGGGCGTAGACGTCTTCGGGAAAGAGCTCGAGGCACGAATCCATTCCCAAGGTGACGTAGAGCGTATCGCCCGGAAAGTCGTTTCGGTAGAGAGACGGCAGGACCAACCGATTCTTCTCGTCGATGGTCTGTTCTTTCTGTCCTAGGAACATTTTCTTCCACTTCCTTCCACAATTATACACATTTCATCCACGCATGACAACCCGAAATGAAAAAGTCCAGGAACATTCTCCTGGACGAGACGGCAAAGGAAGCAAATCAGGCGGCCTTTTCTTCAAAAATCACGCCATTTCCATAAAAAAAGAAGAAGGGAGAAAAGTGGGAGAATCAGCCCTTCTTCTTGGGATCGCGGCCTTTCTTCTTCCTTTCCAGGGAAGAGGCCGAGGAGAGGGGGCCCTTTCGTCGTGCCGCTTCGGGCAAGACGTTGGCGGAGAGAACGTCCACGCGCTCCTTCAGCCTCCGGTAGTCCTCCCCTTGGACGAGTCCCAGCTCCGCCGTCCCGGTCTCCCGAAGCGGACAGAAGGATCTCCCCAGCGGTTCGTAATAGGAGAGAAGGGCGACGGTGACGGAGGCGAGGTCGATGCCTTCCTTCGGAAGGGGAAGGCCACCGATCGTCCCCTCGTCGAGGTCGATGGGAAGGAAGGTCCGAATCTGGGCGCGGAAACGCGAAAAACGCCGGTGCCGAAGGGAGAAGAAGTCGACGTCTGAGGACAGGGAGAGCGAGAGGAGGTTTCCTTCCGCTCCCAGAAGCTGGACGGTCGCACGGACGTCCTCCCGAAGGAAGAGATTGGGAAGAAGGGGAAGGACGCCTTCGCCCAGGGACAGGTCGAACGACTCCGCCCGATCCGGGGAAGACAGCAGGAGCGAGGGGCTGACGTAGTAGGGGGCGACGCACGGACGGCAAGGCCGTCTCAGGCGCCGATATCTACGCGCCATGGAAGAGGGCCTCCTTCCGCTCCTCCTGATCCTTCCGGACCTTCTCCATCAGTCGGCGGATGTCCGGATGGGCATGAGGAGAGCACCGAAGCGCGAAGATGTGGTCCCATTCGGAGAGGGAGGCCGTCACGATGATGCTCGTCTTCAGCGCGTTGGGGAGGACGCTTCGCGCCTCTTGCGGCGTCAGACCGGCAGAAAGAAGCCGGAAGTAGGTGCGGGAGACTTCCTGGAAGTAGGCGTCGTAGGTCGCCTTGTTGTTCTCGTAGCCCAAGGGGCGCAGGAAGGTCAGACAGGAATCGAACTTCTCCTTCGAATAGTTGCAGTAGCGCGTCGACTCCTGGGCGAAGGAACACGGACGATGGCGGACCAGCTCATGGCTGACCCCGCGGTCGGTGATCAGAAGATAGGTCCAGAAGACGAAAGACTCGAGGTTCGAGCGCTCCAGGCCTTCCGACTCCGGAGGAACGAGGACGGCACCCGGAGAATCGACTTCCACGCCGAAGAGGGAGCGGATTTCCGGAGGAAGGGCGGCGATGAGGGGAAGGAAAGCCCGACGCGACTCATCCTTCGCCTCCAAAATCGGGCGCAGGCTCAGGGACGCGTAAAAGCGACCTTTGTCCTGCCGGAGCAGGACATAGGGATTCTGCAGGGCAAAGAGACGCTTCCACGCCTCCTCCTCAAGACGGAAGAGAAAGCGAGCGTGCTCGATCATCGCCAAATGGCCGTTGGCGATCAGGCGGCCGACGAAGAGAACGTTGCTGGCGTGGTCCTTCGCCGAGACCTGGTAGCAGTTGTGGGCGCAGAGGGCGACGTGGTCGAAGAAGTCACGGGCCGGATAGAATTCGAAGGAATCCTCGACGAGGCGGAAGGAGGCGTTCATGTCAGGCTCCCCTCAAAGTCAGGCCGAGCTTGTCGCGGAGCGCTCCCGTGGCCTTCTCAAGGTCCGCGGCGATCTCCTTCTCGGTCAGCGCCTTCCGGTCGGACGAGAGCGAGAGGGAAAGGCCTAGATAGCGGCTTCCGTCCTTGTCGACGAAGAGGTCGAAGAGATGGACGTCGCTGATGTGGCTGTCCGGCAGGCGGAGAAGGACGCGGCGGATGTCCGCGAAGGAAACTCCCTCCTCCCATCGCAGGGAGAGGTCGCGGCGAACCGGGGCGAAGGAAGGATAGTCCTTGGCCTTCGTGCGCCCGGAGGAAAGGGTGAAGAGCGCGCCGAGGTCGAGCTCGCAAAGGACGCATTCGTCCTTGTCGAGTTCCGGAGAAAGGAAGCCGAAGGTCCCGACCTTCCTTCGTCCGACGAAGACGTCCGCGCTCGCCAGGGGATTGAAGGCAGGATTGGTCGAGGGAACGAGCTGGTAGCGGCCTTCGCCCAGGCCCAGCGCCGAAAGGACCTGGGTGACGGTTCCCTTCATCGAGAGGTACGAGCACGGAAGGGGCCCGGAACGATCCTGATGGTAGGTCGACCCGGCCTCCGCCAGGCCGAGGTAGAGGCATTCGCCCTTGGGCGTATCCAGAGGCGAGATCTCGAAGAGCCGAACGTCGTTCTTCTGCTTTGCCCGGTTGCGGTTGACCGCCATCAGGAGGGAAGGCAGGAGGTCCGAGCGGACGATCTCGTGGTCCCGCGTCATCGGATTCTGGACGCGGAAGGATTCGCCATCCGAGAAGACTCGAATCGAGCGGTCGGTTTCCTCGTCGACCAGGGTATAGGTGATGGACTGGAGGTAGCCCCGATCGCGCAGAAGGTCCTCCAGGCGGCGGACGGCCTTCTGGGAAGGATGGAGTCCGCCCGTCGAGACCGGGAAGTGCTCAAGGCTGGGGACGATGCGGTCGGCAGGATAGTAGCGGAAGACCTCCTCATCAATGTCGCACTGTTCGGTCAGATCGACGCGGTCGACGGGAGGGAAGAGACGATCGCCTTCGCGACGGACGCGGATGTTTCGAAGGACCCGGTCGACCTCCTCCATCGTGAAGTCGCTGCCGAGACGGTGGTTCAGGCGCTCGAGGGAGAAGGGGAAGGAACGGTCCGACTCCTCAAGAGAGGAGAAGCTGGAAAGGCCGACGACCTTCCACGATCGGAAGAAGAGAGGGAGCAGGGCGAGGATCGTCGCCGCGCATTCGGGAATCAGGAAGGGATTGCGCTCCTTGCAGAAGAGCTGAGAGGAGAAGGAGGAGAGGCCCAGGCGTGCGGACGTGTGGCGGATGTTCTTGTGATAGAAGCAGGCCATCTCGATGTCGACGGCCTTCGTCTCGCCCGTGACCATGCCCAGCGCGCCGGCCGCGATGCCGGCCAGGCAAAGCGGACGTTCGCCGTCGGTCACGACGAGGTCCCCAGCAACGAGGTCGACCTTCCGCCCATCGAAAAGGGGGAAGGTCATCGCCATATCCTCACGGACCAGATATCTCCGGTTCGGAACTTGGCGCGCGTCGTAGAGGTTGACCGGCTGTCCTGTCAAAAGCATCGCATAGTTTCCCAGGTCGACGATCGGATTCAGCGGACGGATGCCGCTGGCTTCGAGGGCCCGGCGGACGGAAACGGGCGTCTCCTCCAGGGGGACGAGGTCCGTCAGGCTCAGGACGTCGAAGCGGGGGCAGGCGGAAGTTTCGGAGCGGACTTCCACGTCCGACTTCGGAAGGGAAAGGGGAAGCGGGATTGATCGGGTCCGTCGCTCGAAGAGCGAGGAGAGTTCCCGGGCCAAGCCGAAGACCGACAGGCAGTCGGGACGGTTGGGAAGGACGTTGACGTCCAGGATCCAGTCGTCCAGGCCGAGATAGGAAAGGACCTGGCGTTCGCCGACAGGCGCGTCCGCCGGGAGCTCCTCGATTCCGGAGAGCTGACGTTCGTCAAGCCGCTCGCGGTCAACGCCCAGCTCGGCAAGAGAGCAGCACATTCCATGCGAAGGGATTCCGCGGATCGTGCCGACGCGGATCGTCTCGCCGATGGCGGGAAGGTCGCACCCGGGGAGGGCGACGATGACCTTGAGGCCCTTGCGCGCATTGGGGGCGCCGCAGACGATGTCGAGGATTCCCTCCGGACCGCAGTCGACCTTCAGGAGATGAAGGTGGTCGCTGTCGGGATGGGGACGCTCCTCGATGATCTGGCCGATGACGAGGGAGGACGCCTCCGCCACGGGGCGAAGGGACTCCACCTCAAACCCGGAGAAGGTCAGACGGCTCGCGACGTCCTTCGGGGAAAGACCGTCCAGGTCGACGTATTCGGAGAGCAAACGATAGGAGAAAAGCATGTCCTACTCCTTTCTGAACTGGGCGAGGAAGTCGACGTCGTCCTCGTACAGCTTCTTGATGTCGTCAATGCCGTATTTGAGCATCGCCACGCGGTCGATGCCCAGACCAAAGGCAAAGCCCTGCATGACCTTGTCGTCGTATCCGTTGATCCGCAGGACGTTGGGATGCACCATTCCGGCGCCAAGGATCTCGATCCATCCGGTCTGCTTGCAGAAGGCACAACCCTTCCCGCCGCATTCGAAGCAGGAGATGTCCGCCTCGATCGAAGGCTCGGTGAAGGGGAAGTAGGAAGGACGGAAACGGACCTCCCGCTTCTCTCCGAAGAGATGGCGGAGGAGCTTCGTGAGGAGGGAGAGCAGGTTGGCAAAGGTCGCGTCGGGAGAAAGGACAAGACCCTCGATCTGGCCGAACTGATGGGAATGCGTCGCATCGTTGTCCCTGCGGTAGACCTTTCCCGGGCAGATGACCTTGACCGGGTGGGGACAATTTTCCTTCATGACGCGGGATTGAACCGAAGAGGTGTGGCTGCGAAGCACGATTCCCTCCGCGATCTGGAAGGAGTCCTGCATGTCGCGGGCCGGGTGGTCCTTCGGGATGTTCATGCGCTCGAAGTTGTTCTCGTCCGTCTCGACTTCCGGTCCGTCGGCGACTTCGAAGCCGAGGCCGAGGAAGAAGTCGGTCACCTCGCGGACGACGGCCTGATAGGGATGCAGGGAGCCAAGCTCGATGCCGTACCCCGGAAGGGTGATGTCGACCTTCTTCTCCTCCATCTTCCTCCGCAGCTCCTGCTCGTGGATCCGTTGGAAAGCCTCCTGAAAAAGGTTCTCGAGATATTCCTTCAGACCCGAGATCTCGCGGCCGAATTCCTTCTTCCGCTCCTCGGGTACGGACTTCAGCTGCGGATAGAGCGAGGAAAGAACGCTCTTCTTTCCCATCCGGACGCTCTTGAAGAGTTGGAGGGCCGTTCGGTCGCGAACGCCGTCGGCTTCCGCCCGAGCGGCCTCCTTTTCCTGTTCGATGACGGCCTTGATCTCAGCGATTTCCATTGGCCCCTCCTTCGTCCCCCTTTTCCTTCCTGGAAAGCAGGCTTTGGAAGTAGCTCGGAAGGACGGTGTCCTCCTCGCGCTCCTCCATCTCCTTCTCCGTCTCGCTCTTGCCCTTCGGCGGCAGGTCCGGACTCGGAGCCGGCGCATCGGATGCGCTGCGCTTCGTGCGGGTCAAGGCCGGTGCCGAGGAGAAGTCGATTTCCTTCTCGAAGTCCGTCGCGATGATCGCGACGCGCATCTCGTCCTGGAAGTCCTGGCTGAGCTGGACGCCGAAGATGATGTTGACGTTGCTCTCGTTACCGCCCGAGGCCGCTTCCGTGATGTAGTCGATCGCGTACTGGACGTCCTCGAGCTTCGTATCGGCCGAAACCGTCAGGTTGATCAGCATCGACCGGCTTCCGTGGATCGAAGCCTCCAGGAGAGGGGAGGTGATGGCATTGGTCGCCGCGTCGATGGCCTTCCTCTCCCCCTTGCCCGAACCGATTCCGATGAGGGAGATTCCCTTGTCCTTCAGCGTCGCCTTGACGTCGGCAAAGTCGAGGTTGATGATGCCGTGGACGAGGATCAGGTCCGTGACCGTGTTGACCGCGTCGACCAAGGTCTGGTCGCTGACGGCAAAGGCATCGGTGACGGGAAGGCCGCCCTTGTTGAACATGAGGCGGTCGTTGGAGACGACGATGAGGGCGTCGACTTCCTTGACGAGCTCGTTCATGCCCTCGGTGGCGTTGACCTTGCGCGCCTTGCCCTCGAAGTTGAAGGGACGCGTGACGATAGCCAGGACCAAGGCTCCCGCCTCGCGGGCCGCACGCGCGACGACCGGAGCGGCTCCGGTTCCGGTTCCGCCACCTTCGCCGACGGCGATGAAGACCATGTCGGCCCCCTGGACGATCAGGCTGATGTCCTCGTAGGAATCCTCGGCCGCCTTGCGTCCCATCTCCGGGTTTCCACCCGCCCCGAGGCCCTTGGTGACGTTCCGTCCCAGGACGAGGCGATTGACGCAGGGGGAGTTGGACAGGGCCTGGTTGTCGGTATTGAAGACCCAGTATTCGACCTGCCCCTCCTTGTCGTGAATCATCTGATTGACGGCGTTGGATCCGCCGCCGCCGATGCCGATGACCTTGATCTTGGCATTGGTCTTGAGCTCTTCTTCGTCGACCATCGGCCGAAGTTCTCTGGTTTCCATGTTTAGCCGTTTCTCCTTTCGTTGCGCCCGAAGGCGGAATCTCGCATCAGATCGTTCTCGAGGGACTTGCGGACCTCCTCGAACGGAGCCTGGAAGTTCTCGTAGGCCATCTTCAGCGCACCCAGGCAAGGGATGAAATCCTGCCGATGCGCCCCGACGATCGGAGTGCGAATCATCGAGTGCAGGCGGGGGATCCGCGTCGAGAGCAGTCCTTCTCCGCCCGGAACCTCCAGGGCGTTTCCGAAGACGACGACGGGATTGAGGTGCCCCTCGTCCAGCGAGTCGATCTCTCGGCCGATCTCCGTCAGGACCTTGTCGTATTCCTCCTGGGTCGTGCGCCGGAAGTCCCTCGTGCTGGGAATCTTCGCGACGGGATAGGGGATATCTTCCTCCGGTCCGTCGAAGCCGAAGAGCCGGACGGAATCCCTTGCTTCGGACAGCGTCAGGGAAAAGCGTTCCGCGGCGGCCCGGTAGGTGACGTCAAGACCCCGACCGAGATATCGGTTGGCCAAAAGACGATTGTCCTTGACGAGGGAGAGGACGCTCGCCTCCTCCGTGAGATTCAGGAGGAAGAACTCGCGCCGCTTCTGGCTCACCGGAAGGTAGTGGCAGGCCGCCAAGTTCTCGAAATAGAGGAGATAGGGCTTGATTCCGACCGCCAGGAACAGTCTCCGGTAGCGTTCGAAGACCGCATCGGGAAGCAGATAGTGGTCGGCATGGACCGTAAGGAGGTCGGACTTCTGCTGGAGCGGAAACTGCTCGCACTCCTCGTCCCCGCAGGCGAAGAGATAGGGATAGCAGCAGAGGGAGACGTAGCCTTCCTCCTGCCCCTGGCGTTGGATGAGGTAGAGGCAGTTGCGATAGTCGAGGCGGCGCAGAAATCCACCGGTATCCGTCGAATAGCTGCGCGCCGACCCCTCCTTGATGGCGAGGCCGTCGGAAGGAAGGACGGCGATCGTCGGCGTCAGGGCGAGGTTGTCGACAAGACCGGCCTTCAGAAGTCTGTCGAGGGACGAAGACAAGGCCTTCGTCGCCGCCTCCAGCGGAAAGAGGCCGTCGGAAGCGGAAAAGGGACCGGATTGGTCCGAGAAGAGGATCTCGACTTCGCCCTGGCGAAGGGAGCCGTAGAGAAGGCGCACGTCCTTCTTCGTCGCCTCAATGACTAAAAACTTGTTTTTCATCGTTGTTCTCCTTCCGATCCTGCCTCAGCCCAGCGTTCCTCCCTGGAGGGCGAAGATGTAGCAGGAGTAGGCCTCCGAAGGGGCGTCGGCGAAGGCAAACGTCTCCAGGGTGGCCATTCCGGCATCGACCTCCTTCTCCATCTGCGAGCGAAGGGAAGGGAGCGAGGATGCCGAGAGAAGGTCGGAAAGCGAGGAAAGGGGCACGTCCTTGATGAGATACGATCCTTCCGTCGTCGGGTCGGAAAGCAGGATATTGGCACTTTCTCCGAAGGAAAGGGGGGTCGCCTGCGGAAATTCGATGCCGGTCGGCACGAGGCATTCCTGCCCCGCCAGGAACGAAAAGTCCAGGCGGAAGTACGAACCATAGGCATCGGCATCGGAAAGCAGGCCTCCCCAGTCGCCGGCCATCGAAGCCGGACCATGGGGCGTCAGGAAATCATCGTAGTGGGAAACGATAGCCCCGAGGATTTCATCCCTCGCCGAAGAGGAAGAGCCGACAGCCGAAAGGGCTTCCTCCAGGTGACGCTGGTATTCGGGAAGCGTCGAGCCGTCGCTGAAACGAAGTCCGTCCTCGGCGCGGAAGACGGGAACGACTTCCTCCACTTCCATGGTATATCCGAAGAGAGAGCCCGACAAGGAGACGCCCGAAACGACGCCCGAACCATTGGCAAGAACCTGTTCCTCGGCATTCTTCGAGTCGAGAAACAGAAGGGAACGCCGCTGCCGAAGGCCGGCCAGTTCAAGGGCGAGGTTCCGCGAGAGGAGGGAGTTCCCTTCGACGCGGACGCCCCGCGGCGTCGAGAAGGTGTCGAGCGAAAAATAAAGCACACCCAGAAGCAGGAGGACGAGAAACAGAAAGGACGCCAGGACACGCTGCAAAAGGATGATCCTTCTCCTCCTCTCCAGCCTTTGGCGAGGCGGAAGCACGGCCGCTGGGATGTCCGGATGTTCGCCGATCTTTTCCTCAGGATTCATACCCTTTTATTCTAACGAATCCCGGAAGGAAAGGGAAAGGAAATTGCTACGAGTCCTGTTTTTCCGCCTTCCATGGCGGCGGAAGGAGAAACCGACTGGAATAGAGGAAGAGGGGAAAGTAGCGAAGATACTGGTTCGCCGCCTTCTGGCATTCGCGATAGTCTCGATAGGCGCGGTCGAAGACGGCCAAACGCCTCTCGCCCGGCGTCTTGAGGAAGAGTGCGAAGAAATAGCCGGCACGCGGAATCTCCAGGCGCCGATAAGGGATCACGTAGGCATAGCAAGGCTCGCCGATTTCGACGGCTTGAAGGATGACCCGGCTGAGGCCCTTCAGCTCCTCCCGCGGATCGAGCAGCTTCGCAATCCGCTCTCTCAGCCGCCTCTCCACATCGGTCCGGTAATGACATTCCATTTGACGATCCTCCGCCAAGAGGATGCCAAGGAAGGCGACGAAAGGGAAGGACAACGGAAGAAGGACCGGCAATCGGGACAAAGACGTCATTCTTCCCGATAGGACTCGGCCTTGAGGACATAGGTCCTTTTGCCACGAAACTCGTCGCACGAAAAGGAACCGACGAAGACGGCCGACTCGGATTGTTCGCGATGGACCTTGTCGAAGGGTTGGAAGCAGATCGCCTTGGCGGAACAATCGGGGCTGGCGACGAAGAAATATCCGTTTCCCTGCCGGAGATCCTCCACGGAACAGGTCAGGGCGAAGGAAGGACGAGGGAAATCCACGCCGAAAGGCTCGAATTGCTCGAGGACGGCATAGTTCTCCGCCGTGAGGTCTTCCAGGGTGATGTCGATCGGCTCCGCGGCGGGCGGAAGGCCTTCCAGGCGCGTCTTCTCGACATAGGAAAGGAAGGAGGTCGCAAACTGGAAGTAGTCCCGCTCCTCGATCGTCACGCCGCACGCAAGAGGATGACCGCCAAAGGCGAGGGGAGCCTTCTTCAAGGACCCGAGAAAGTCCATCAGGCGATATCCCTCCGGCGCCCGGAGAGATCCGACGAGGCAACCTTTTCGCGCTTCGCTCCGAGCGAAGACGGCAACCGGCAGGCCAATCTCGCGCAGGAGGCGATTGGCGTAGAGCCCGGCGATTCCGGAAGGAGCCTCGATGACCAGGCAACGTCCACCGGCCGTCGAGAGGCTCTTCCCCGCCGACGGAACGATCTGCCGGACGAGATCCTTTCGTCGACGATTGGTCTCCTCCAGCCATTGAGCGGCCTCCTTGGCATATCGAGAATCCTCCCAACGGATCAAAAACCAGCAGGCTCGGTTCGTCGAAAGGCTGTCCTCCTGGATGCGACCGACGGCATTCAAGGCCGGAATCAGGCGAAAGACAAGGTCGTCGAAGGTGGCCCGTTCCGGAAGCAGGAGGCTGACATTGGGAAAATGAAGGCGATTTTGCGAAAGGAGGGCGATCTTGGCAAATTCGAGGTTGTTTCCGACCAGGGGCATGCAGTCGGAAAAGACGGCAAGTCCAGCAAGGAAAGCCAGGTAGGGGTCGTCCCGTCCAAGAAGCGACCGGGCGACGAAGTAGCAGAGGGAGGCCGCGGAGCAGTCGTAGTCCAAGAATCCGCTCAGGCGATGATGGAAGAGGGCCGACAGGGAGGGAAGGGTCGAATCCGGAAGATGATGGTCGATGGCGACGACATCCATTCCCAGCTCGCGGGCCAGACGAACGGAATCGAAGCATCGGACGCCGTTGTCCACCAGCACGATCAGCTGGTATCCCTTCTCCCGGAACTGGCGGACGCGACTCGCCTCCAATCCATATCCTTCGACATAGCGGCTCGGGACAAAGAAACCCACTTCGCTTCCAGCCTCTTTCAAGGCAAGCTTCAGGATTGCCGTCGACGTCAGCCCATCGACGTCGTAGTCGCCGTAGATGACGACCTTCTCGTGATGTTCGATCGCCTTCTTCAGGCGGGAGACGACCGATGCAAAGTCAGGGAGCGAATCCGGAACCCGGAGACGTCGAAAAGACCCCGGGGCCGAACGAGCCCTGAGGTCTTGAAGCGTCAGACGATATCGTTCCAGAAGGTTGGTCAGGAAGGACATGATCAATGATGGAAGTCGTTGAGACCCGGGATGATCGTCTCGTGAGGAGAATCCTCATCGACGTAGACGATGCCGTCCTTGGCGGGCTTCGACTTCTCGATTCCCTTCCTTTCGCGCCTCCGTTCCATCATCTCGTGGAAGCGGCGGAAGCTGATGTGGAGGGCCAGGAAATGATAGAAGGGAAGAGCGAAGAGAAGAAGGGCCGTGACGACAAGGATCGATCCGAGGACCAAAACGCCAGCCATCGGAACCGTAGCGGTGTTGAGCAGGAAGAAGGAGAGCGAGAAGAGAAGGAGGGCAATCGACGTTCCGGTCACCGACGGCAGGGAGCGCCAGGCGACGTCGTTGCAGATGTCCGTCCTGAGCTGGGCGTCGGCATCTCGACGGGCATGGAGCTCCTTCAGCAGCACCTTGTTGCGACCGAGGAGCGGCACGAGGAGGAAGAGAAGGACAAGGAACGTCGCGAGAACGCCGAAGGCCGAATAGCTGTTGAAAGGAATACGGGTGGCCGAAAGCAGACCGATCGCCAGGGCCGAGTAGACTTCGCCCGTCGCCAGCGTCGTCAGGCTGACCAGGATTCCGTAGCGGAGGAAGAGGTAGAGGGCGGCGAACAGCGGAAGGACGAAGAGGATCAGGAAGAGGTTGACCGAAGAATGGTAGACGTTGGTCGGCGAGAGGACGTACGCTCCGACCTGAAGGGAGGAAGAGTCGAAGTGGGCATCGTTTCCAAGCGAGACCGTGACATTGTCGACAAGGACGATCCGCTCGCGAATGCCCTGCTCGAGGAAGCTCGTAAAGAGCTGTCCGTCCTGAAGGGCCAGGGCGCTCAGATCCCGATCGACGTCAACGGAGAAATACGTCAGGAAATAGGAGTTGTTGTCTTCGTCCTTCTTCTCGATCGTGTTGACCGAAGCCGTCTCCGGATAATAGACAAAGCCAAAGGAATCCAGGGAACCATGGGTGCTTTCGTAGTCGGCCAGCTCCTCTGAGCTGACGGCAGCGAACGAGTTCCCGTCTTCGACAGGTTCGCCAAGCGCCTTGACATAGCCCAAGAACCGTTCCGAGGTAGACAGTCGGTCATAGGCTTCGAATTCCGTACGATAGTTGACGGACAGCGTGTAACCTTCCTGGAAGCTTCCCGAATTGTTGAAGACGGTGAAGCCCACTCCGCCGAAGGCCTGCGCCAGAGGAAGGGCGAGAGCGAGGACGAGCAGGGAAAGGGAGCCGAAGATCGGCCAGGCATAGCGGGAGAAATGCTTCGGATTCGTCGAGACAAGGACGGTCTTTCGCTCATTCTTCGACCGAAGGGTGAAAAGGGCGAATGTGGGAACCAAATCCCTCTTGCTATCCTTCGTCAGCCAGTACGTCGCCCATTTGTTGAGGTAGTTCGTCACCAGGAAGGTGATGATCGAACCGATCATGACCGTTCCAAAGAAGGTCTGGAAGAGACCGGTGGCAAAGAGGAAACCGAAGAGGGAGACGATCAGGACGACGACCGAGGCATCCAAGGAGAGGAAATAGGCCTGCCGATATCCTTCGCGGTTGGCTTTTTCCAGGTCGCCCTTGAGCTTGTACTCGCGACGGACGTGGCAGAAGTAGTTCAGCGAGAGGAAGACGGAGAGGGCGGAGACGACGAAAAGGCCGACGAGTGTCGAGACCGACAATTCGAATCCCAGCATCGTCACCAGCCAAAGGGAGCCAAACGTCGACAACACCATCGTCACCGATCCCGTGAGACCCGAAAGTCCGAAGAAGAGGACGAGGAGGACCGCAACGACCAACAAGGCGAGGCCGCAATAGAGGTAGGCCTCGGAGATCGAACCGTTCCCAAAGGTCGGAGCAACAGCATTTTCATACAGATACGTGATGTTGAAGCCATAGTCGCTGGCGTTGAGGCAGTTGACCAACGCCCTCGCCGAGGCGACCGTAAACGCGTTGCCATCGATGTCGGAGGTGATGACGATCTGCTGGGTGGTCTCGTCATAGTTGCTGACGACCATTTCGGCAAGAACTTTGTTCTTGACATCCTCCATCACGACGGCATCGTTGACGCCATAGGCTTCTTCAAAGGTGTCGTCGACCATCTTGTTGGCCCAAAGATACAGGGTTGTGCCCTTCGTGTCGCTTTCCGTGCTGTCCGATTCCTCGTCCGAGGAGGTATCGGTCGAATCCTCGCCGGCGACCGTGTCGTCCGCATGATTCGTCCCGGCTTCCGAAGCCTGGTCGCGCATCGTCTCGAAATCGGTCGTCGAACCAAGGTTCACGGCGACGTAGGGAGTCGTTCCGTTGTAGACGATCTCGGCGACGGTCCCCTCCGCAAAGAACTGATTGGCCTCCTGCGACATCAGATAGTCGTCGCCGAAGGTTCCGATGGTCAGGGAACCCGTCATCGAAAGGACTTTGCGAACGTTATTGAGCTCATTGCTCGAAAGGGGGGACATCGTCACGCGAAGCTCGTAGCCCTCACCCGTCTCGGCATCCCCCTCGACGACCTGGACATCGGCGTTGCGGACGCCCGCGACGTCAAGACGATCCATGACAGCCTCGGCGACGTCGATGTCCTCAAGGCTTTGCGTCCCTTCGTTGATCGTGTCGGGATAGAGAGTGGAATCGTAGTCGTCGGGATTTCGTTGTTCCAACGCGAAGACGAGTTCCGTTCCACGGCCGAATTCCATTCCATCGTTCGTCGTCTCAAGGACCGATTGGACGTTGAAGACGATGACGCCAATGGCAGTGAGCATCATGATCAGATAAGCTAAGAGTCGGCGCATTGCTTACCCTCCTTTGAAATCGCACAGGCAAAAATGTAACCTTAATAATTTATCAAATGGATAATTCCCTTTCAAGATTGAATCCTAAGCCTCGCCTTTGGCCGGAAAAGGAATTCCCAGATGGACATAGGCCTTCTTCGTCGGAATCCGTCCCTTCGGCGTCCGATTGATCAGGCCGATCTGGACAAGGTACGGTTCGTAGACATCGGAGATGTTTTCGACGTTTTCACCAATAGCCGAGGCAAGAGAGGACAATCCGACAGGCTTCCCTTCATAGCGGAGGATCAAACACTCCAAAATCTTCCGGTCCGTCTGGTCCAGGCCGAGCTCGTCGATTCGAAGGGATTCCATCGCCTTCTGGGTTGCCTCCGCATCGATGATGGATTTTCCCGCATAGGTCGCGTAGTCGCGAACGCGTCGAAAGAGCCGATTGGCGATGCGAGGCGTTCCCCGTCCTCGCAGGGCAATCGCGTATGCAGCATCCACGGTAATCGGAAAGGAAAGCGCATGGCTTGTCCGCTGGATGATCTCCAATAATTCCGTCGGCGAATAGTATTGCAAGGAGAGAAGAATCCCGAATCGATCGCGAAGAGGGGCAGAGAGTCTTCCGGGATCGGTCGTTGCTCCAATCAAGGTGAAGGGAGGAAGGGGGATCGTCAGCGTGCGAGCATCGACTCCACGACCGACGATCAGCGAGAGGGAATAATCCTCCATCGCCGAATACAGAACCTCCTGAACGATCACGGGCATGCGATGGACTTCGTCAATGAAGAGCACGTCGCCGGGATTCAAGGAGGAAAGGATGGCAGCAAGGTCTCCCGTCCGAATCAAGGCAGAGCCATTCGTCACTTTGATCTGCGTTCCTAGTTCGTTCGCCACAATACAAGCCAGGGTTGTCTTTCCAAGCCCGGGCGGTCCGAAGAAAAGAACGTGGTCGAGCGATTCGTTTCGCAACCTTGCAGCAGAAATGGCGATATTCAGTTCGTGCTTGAGCTCATCTTGACCGATATATTCCGAGAGCCGCTGTGGACGAAGGGTGACATCGACGTCGTCTTCTCGCCCAGAGAGTTCTCTGGCAACCATGCCTTCCCGTTCCATCTCTCAGCGCCGATTGAGAATGCGAAGCGCGCGAGTCATATATTCGTCGACCTTCAGTCCACGCTCCGGTATCTGCGAAAAGGCTTCGTCGATTTCGCGAACCTGGAACCCAAGGTTCTTCAATCCATCGTAAGCCAAAGCCACTTCCGCATCAGTCTCCTTGGAAGGAGCCTCGACGAGTTTTCCCCTCAGATCCAGGATGATTTGGGACGCCGTCTTCTTTCCGATTCCGGGAAGGCGGACCAAAAAGGACTGATCCGACTCATCGATGGCCTTCTTGAGACGATCGACAGAGGTCGAAGCCAAGAGAGAAAGGGCTGTCTTCGGGCCGACCCCCGAGACGCTCGTCAGCTTGAGAAAGATACGGCGCTGCTCAAGCGTGCGAAATCCAATGAGATATTGCTCGTCATCGTGCAGATAGTGGGATGTAAAGACGAACATCGTCTCACCGATGGGGAAATCGTCAGGATGAGCAACGAGGCACTCAAAACCGATTCCGTTGCATTCAACGACGATCTTGTCTTCGATGTGCATCGTCACCATACCATGAAGATAATAGTACATAGATCCGCCCTCAATCGTTATTGTCTTGAATTGATAGATTTGTTCATCATGGGAGATATTCGAACTCAAACCCATCTAGGAGAATGATTGCCCCTTCCTCGACCCCCATCTCCTCAAGTCTCGAATTGATGCCGATACGATCGAGATATTGGAGAAGGCGGTCCATACCCTCATCAGTAGAGAGATTGATCAGGCGCTTGGTCAAAACCACCCTGTCGCCCAGAATTTCATACCGGTTCGGCTCGAGGGCGACGATTTGGAAAGAGGGAATCCTTCCGCGATCCTGTTCCTTGACACCATAGACTTTCTCCTCTGTATCAAGGGGATGCGAGTCGGCCCGTTCTTTTTCCCTGCAGACAAACTCGGAAATCATCTTCGCAAGGCGTTTGAGGCTATCGACATCATGGACGGAAACGCAACAGACCGTCGTGGACGGATGAGCGGCGATAAAGGCATCGATCGGCGCACGGTCTTTGACCAAATCCATCTTCGTAAAGACAACAATTTGAGGCTTATCGGCAAGAACTGTGGAAAATTGGCGCAGTTCGTCGTTGATTTCCGTAAAAGACTTTTCCAAGTCTTCGTGTTCATAATCCAACGGATCGATGCAATGGACGAGAACGCGCGTACGCATGATGTGCCGAAGAAACTCAAAGCCCATCCCGCGTCCTTGACTGGCGCCGACAATCAATCCAGGAATGTCGGCCAGGACAAACCGCGGAAGCAGATCATCCAGATGATAGACACCAACGACCGGTTCAATGGTCGAGAACTTATATTCGGCAACAATGCTCCTCGCCCTTGTCATATGAACAAGCAGGGAAGACTTTCCGGCGTTAGGAAAACCGATGAGGCCGGCATCAGCCATCAACCTGAGTTCAAGTTGCAAGTTCAGCTCAGTACCCGGATGTCCATTCTCTGCGATGTTCGGGGTTCTTCGAGTCGCCGACTTGAAAGAAGCATTTCCGCGACCGCCGCGACCACCATGCGCGATGCAGATCGTATCCCCATCAAAATTCAGATCCGCGAGCAAGTTTCCCGATTCATCAGTCACAAGAGTTCCAACAGGAACGACAATCGTCACATCCTTTCCATCCCTTCCATTGCACAGCTTGCTTTTTCCGTTTTCGCCATCTTCGGCAAAGAAATGCTGACGCAAACGAAACTGGGCAAAAGACTCTACGTCTTTGCTCGCCTTCATATAGACGGACCCACCACGACCACCATTGCCACCATATGGGCCGCCTTTGGCAATTGATTTTTCATGGCGGAAGGCGATTGCGCCATCTCCCCCCTTGCCGGAACGAATTGTAATATGGATATGATCAAGCATGGAACACCTCACTGAAAAAGGCTTCAGCAGTAAGCCGAAGCCTCAGAATCTTACTTCGCAGCGACTTCAGGCCGAGAAGGATAGACAGAAACCTTCTTGCGACGACGATCCAGTCTCTCGTATTTCACATAGCCATCAATGACAGCGAACAACGTGTCATCTCCAGCGCGCTTCACGTTGTTTCCAGGATGAATCTTCGTCCCGCGCTGACGATAGATGATAGAGCCGGAATGGCACCATTGCCCATCATAGAGCTTCGCTCCGAGACGTTTCGACTGAGAATCACGTCCGTTCTTCGTGGACGAGACACCTTTGTGAGAAGCGAAGAGATCAAGCTTTACCTCAAATTTTACGAACATGCTTTTTTGACCCTTTCTGCCAAGATACTTGGACTTTTAATTCATTAGGATACTTCTTGCCAATCGACGAAAGCTGTGCCAAGAGGGTGTCAATGACAATATTGTCAAAGAGACAAGTGACGAATATGTCATTTTTGACAATAGATGAATCGCCGCTGATCAGTCGGATATCGAACCTTTCGGGAAAGATGAACGCATTGCAGGAACCAATAAGAATGGCAGATACCGCGGAGCAAACCAGAGGATCCCCATGGCCTTTGATGGTCAGGGAACGAAACACCTCATCCTCATAGAAAGCAACAGCGCGAATCATAGGTTACTTCAGACTGATAGCTTCAACAGACAATGCCGTGTAGGGCTGACGATGTCCCTTGCGAACGCGAACATTGCTCTTGGAACGATAGCGAAGAACATGAATCTTGGGCTGCTTTCCCGTTTTGATGATTTTGGCCTTGACAGAAGCCCCTTCAACAAAGGGATGTCCAAAAATGGTCTGATCGGATTCAACATAGAGAACCTTATCCAAAATAACTTCAGATCCAGGTTCGCCCTCGATCTTTTCGGTAAAGATTGTCTTGCCGATTTCGGCTTTGACTTGCTTACCGCCAGTAAAAACGATAGCGTACATGCAAATGCCTCCTTTTTGATTTGATGACTCGCTATTACGGTACTGCGATTGCAGATTGACCGTTTCTATGCGGTTGCAGGCTCTGGAGGCCATACAACGGGCATATTCTACCACCGCGCGGGGTCCCGGGTCAAGGGGGCGCGGGCACGAAAAAAGCGGCGGCGAGCTATCTTCCCCCGAAGGGTATTTTCGCCGCCGGGGCGCTTAACTTCCGAGTTCGGGATGGGATCGGGTGTGTCCGCCCGGCTGTCGCCGCCGCCGCGGGAAGGGGCCCGCCCCCTGAAA
>CASFYT010000003.1 GCA_949299015.1 uncultured Bacillota bacterium | reverse complement strand
AGTTAGAGCAACTCCTCTTCTATAAATGGTCTGTTTTTTTATTATCTTATAACCTCGATTAATAAAAAAAGGCAAAGCAGTAATAGAAGCATCAACAGTTATTTGACAATTAGATATTCTCTCAAGTTCATCAACTATTAATGTGGCTACTCCTCTATTTTGATTCGTGCAAAATCAAAAGCTAAAACTTCATTCAATAGATGATAGGATTCTAAATCAACTATGTTTAATTTATGTTAACTTACTGCTAACTATTGCACAAAAAAGGCTTGATTAGCCATTTCTAGCGTATCAAGCCTATGCTTTCTTTATGGTGACCCTGACGGGATTCGAACCCGTGGATGCAGCCTTGAGAGGGCTGAGACTTAAGCCGCTTGTCGACAGGGCCAGCGCCTGGAATCTTCCAAAGCCTAAACAATATAGCCTATTCCATCCGCCGGTTGCAAGGATTTTCTTTTCTTTCTTCTATAGATATGGTATATTTTCTTTTGCGCTTTTTGCGCAAGTAACCATAGATGCGGATCTTGCTGACGAGTCCTCTATGCCGCACCCTCCCTCAGGTCTAGCACGGACACTGGCTAGCGTCGCTTAGCATATTGGGTTGGCATCTCGAAGCATCTAGAAGAACAACAAAAAGGAGGCTCCAGGATGAGCGAAGAAGAGAAGAAGATCGAGACGACCGAAGAGACGAAGGACGTGATGAAGGAGACGGTCCACGGAGAGAACGACGCCGTTGTCAGCGCCAAGACCCTCTTGGATTCGGGCTGCCACTTCGGACACCGCGTTTCCCAGTGGAATCCGAAGATGAGAAACTACATCTACAATCGCAGGAACAATCTTTATATCATCGACCTCAACAAGTCGGCCGAGGCGATGCAGAAGGCCTACAAGGCCCTGAAGGACATCGTCAGCAAGGGCGGAAAGGTCCTCTTCGTCGGCACCAAGAGCTATGCGCAGAAGGCCATTCAGGAAGAGGCTGTCCGTTCGGGCTCCTTCTATGTCAGCCATCGCTGGCTGGGCGGAACCTTGACCAACTTCCGCACCATCTGCAAGCGCATCGCCCTGCTCAAGGAAATCGAACAGAAGGAAGTCTCGGGCGAGCTCGACAAGCTTCCGAAGAAGGAGATCGCCGAACAGCTCAAGCTCAAGGCGAAGCTGAGCCAGAACCTCGAGGGCATCAAGGAGATCCGTCTCCTTCCTCAGGCCGTCGTCGTCGTCGATCCGAAGACGGAGCACAACGCCATCGCGGAAGCCCGTGCCCTCCATATCCCGGTCTTCGCCCTTGGCGATACCAACACCAACCCGGACGAGATCGACTACCTCGTTCCCGCCAACGATGACGGCGAGGCCTCGATCCGCATCATCGTCGGTCTGTTTGCCGACGCGGTCGTCGAAGGCAAGGGCGGAGAACCTCTCTATGCCTATAAGGATGTCGCCGCCGCGACCGGAACGATGGCGGAGATGCTCGAGGGCGTGGACAAGACGGAGCAGATCAAGGCGATCCGTGCCAAGCTGCGCGACGATGCCATCGCCATGAGGAAGAACGGCAAGGGACGTTCTCGCCGCAAGCCGGTGAAGAACTTCCGTCGCTTCAGCCGTCCGGCTGCCAACAAGGACGCTGCCGCCAGCAAGGAAGGCGCGGCTCCGGCGGCGAACGGTGCGGTGACTCCTTCCACGACGGCCTCGGTTGTCGAGAAGAAAACGGAGGAAGCCAAGTAATGAGCGCTCAGATTGAACTCATCAAGGTCCTGCGCGACAGGACCGGTGCCGGATTAATGGACTGCAAGAAGGCCCTGATCGAAAACGACAACGACGTCGAAAAGGCGATCACCTGGCTGCGCGAGAAGGGCATTGCCAAGCAGGAGAAGAAGGCCTCCCGTACGGCGGCCGAAGGCGTCGCCTGGGTGAAGGTCGATGGCGACAAGGCCGCGGTCATCGAAATCAACTGCGAGACGGACTTCGTTGCCAACTCCGATCCCTTCCGTGAGCTTGTCCGTGAAGTCAACGACGCCGTCCTCGCCCATGAGCCCAAGGAAAAGGAAGAAGTGATGGAGCTTGTGGCTTCCAACGGCAAGACCATCAAGGACCTCTTCCTCGACGCTTCCATCAAGTTGGGCGAGAAGCTGGACTTCCGCCGCTTCACCATCGTTCACAAGAACCCGGAGGAGGTCTTCGGGCCCTACATCCACATGAACGGAAAGATCGCGACGATCGTCGTCCTGAAGGGCGGCGACGAGGAGACGGCCAAGGGCGTCTGCCTCAACGTCACCTCCGACAATCCGGCCTACGTCTATGAGACGGACATCCCGGCGGACGTCATCGCCAAGGAGACCGAGATCGAGACGGAGGCCAGCAAGAACGATCCTTCCTTCGCCAAGAAGCCGGAGGCGATCCAGAAGAAGATCATCGAAGGCCGCGTCCGCAAGAACCTTTGCTCCAACGTCCTGGTCGACCAGATCTACATCATGGACGAGACCAAGAAGGTCGGAGATGTCCTGAAGGAACACCATGCCGAGCTCGTTTCCTTCGTGCGTTATGCCGTGGGCGAAGGCATCGAGAAGAAGCAGGCCGATTTCGCTGCCGAAGTCGAATCTCAGCTGAAGATGTAAGAGAAAGAGAGGCACCCGGTTGGGTGCCTTTCTTGGATAGGAGAAGAAGATGTACAAGAGAATCATGATCAAGATCTCGGGCGAGGCCCTGGAAGACAAGGAAGGACACCTTCCCTACAAGCCCTCCTTCCTGGAGAGCATTCAGACGATGGTGAAGGAGATCCGCGACCTCGATACCGATGTCATGATCGTCGTCGGAGGAGGCAACATCTTCCGCGGAAAGGTCGCGAGCTCAATTGGCGTCGATCGGGCGACGGGCGACTACATGGGGATGCTCGCCACGATCATGAACGCCATGGCGCTCCAGTCGTTCTTCGAGAGCAAGGGCCTTCCGACCCGGGTGATGTCCGCCCTCCCCCTCAACGCCTGCTGCGAACCCTATATCCGCCGCAAGGCCCTGCGTCATCTCGAGAAGGGAAGGGTCGTCATCTTCGCGGCGGGAATCGGGAATCCCTACTTCACGACGGATACCTGCACCGCCCTCCGCGCCAAGGAGATGATGGCGGACTGCATCTTCATGGGAAAGAACGGCGTCGAAGGCGTCTATTCGGCCGATCCGAAGAAGGATCCCGATGCGACCTTGATCGACCGGATCACCTATCGGGAGATCCTGACGCGGAACCTTCAGGTCATGGACAGCACGGCGGTCGGCCTTCTCGAGGACACGGATATCCAGATTCGGGTCTTCAACATGGCCGATCCGCACAACGCCGTCCTGCTTCTCAAAGGCGAAAAGATCGGCACGCTGATTACGCGATAGCGTTTCCCGCCGTTTCCGAGTAGAATATTAGAACTTAAGGAGGTTCTCCCTATGGACGTTTTGAACGAATGCATCGAAAAGATGGACAAGACCATCCAATCCCTCAAGGATTCCTTCTCCACCCTGCGCGCGGGAAGGGTTTCCCCCGGGCTCCTGGACAAGGTCATGGTCAACGTCTACGATTCCAACATGCCTCTCAAGCACGTGGCGAGCATCACGGTCTCTTCGGCGACCGACCTGAGCGTCAAGCCCTTCGATCCTTCGACGACGAAGGATATCATCGGCGGCATCAACAAGGCGGACCTTGGCTGCAATCCCGTCGTCAACGGCGGAGCCATCATGCTCAAGTTCCCGGCCCCGAGCGAAGATCGCCGCCAGGAGCTGATCAAGCAGTGCAAGAAGTATGCGGAGGACGGAAAGGTCGCCCTGAGGAACATCCGCAAGGACTTCAACAACAAGCTCAAGAAGGACGAGACCCTCTCCGAAGACCAGCAGCACGACCTGCTCGAGGACATTCAGAAGGCGACGGACAGCCACACCAAGATCATCGACCAGATGCTCGCCGAGAAGATCAAGGACATCGAGACCATCTAAGTGAGTACCAGTCTCGACCATATCGCCTTCATCATGGACGGGAACGGGCGCTGGGCCAAGAAGAGGTTCCTTCCCCGTTCCATGGGCCATCGGGCCGGCGTCCGGCGAATCAAGGAAATCGTCCTTTCGTGCTTTGAGGACTACGGGATTTCGACTTGTTCCCTTTATTGCTTCTCGACCGAGAACTGGAACCGCCCCGCCGAGGAAATCGAGACCCTTTTCCGTCTCCTGAAGCAGTTCTTCGAAGAGGAGCTCCCGACCTTTCGGGAGAAGGGGGTTCGCATCCGCGTCCTCGGCTTCCTGGAGGACAAAAGGATTCCTTCGGATGTCCTTTCGACGATCCGCAAGGCGGAGGACGAGACCCGGGAATTGACCGAACACGTCTTCAACGTCCTATTCAACTACGGTTCCCGTCAGGAGATCGTCCGCGCCTGCCGTCGGCTTGCCGCGAAGGCGCAAGGCGGAGAGATCGAGGCGGAATCCATCACGACCGAGGATCTGTCCTCCGAGCTGTTCACGGGAGGGCAGGAAGACGTCGACCTCCTGATCCGGACCTCCGGTGAGGAACGCCTTTCCAACTGCCTTCTCTATCAGTGCGCCTATGCCGAGTTCGTCTTCACGCCCTGCTGCTGGCCGGACTTCGATCGAAAGGAGCTGGAGCGCTGCATCGAAGAATACCGGCACCGTTCGCGGCGCTTTGGAGCGATCAAGGAATGAACCAGCTCAGCTCTTCCTCGAAGCATTCGATGCTCACGAGGGTTCTCACCTCCATCGCCCTTCTCGCCGTCCTGGTTCCGTGCCTCGTCTTTGGCGACTGGGCATTCTTCGCCCTCTCCATCCCCCTCTCCTTCCTGGCCATCCACGAACTCCTCCAGGCGCCGGGACAAAGGAAGTATCCTTGGTATGTCCGCCTGGTCGTCTTCCTCTTCCTCCTCTTCTTCGTCTATGGGACGTTCTTGTTGAACTACTTGGGGGAAGGAAGCCCATTTGACGGAACGACCGGCTTTTATCTTCAAAAGTTGTTCTTTCCCATTTTGTTCGTTGTCCTTTATTTTGTTTCATTGGCAACAATCTCTGTGTTGTCGACAAAAGTGACGCTTTCGGACATGACGTATCTCTTCGCCATCGGCCTCTTCCTGGCCCTGGGACTCCAGGGGATGCTCTACGTCCGCTATTTTCCCAATTCGACGGGCCTTTTGGAGAGCGCCGGTTCGATCGTCCCTGTCGAGGGGACGGGTGTCTGGACGTACGGCAACTATTTCTCGCAGTATTATTCCAGCCATCAGCTCAATCCGACCTATGCCTCCTGCCTCCTCTTCTTCTTCCTCCTCCTGGGGACGTGGTGCTCGGATGTCGGGGCGTACTTCGTCGGCGTCCTCTTCGGCCGCCATCCGATGAGCCCGCGCGTCTCCCCGCACAAGACGTGGGAGGGCTTCTTCGGCGGCATGGCCTTCTCCATGGCCGTCTCCCTGGCCTTTGCCGCGCTTTTCGAGTATGCCTTCCAGATGCCTCTGGTCCCCGGCCTCCTTCAGTTCGCCCCCTCCCCCCTCCTTTCCTCGATGGGCGTCCTCGGCGGCCAGTCCTGGGTCTTCCTGGTCCTGCTCTCCCTGCTGATGCCGATCGTCGGCAACATCGGCGGCTTCCTCTTCTCCCTGGTCAAGAGGCATTACGGAATCAAGGACTACGGCTGGCTCTTCCCCGGCCACGGAGGCATCATCGACCGCTTCGATTCCATCCTCACCAACGCCCTGATGTTCTCCCTCGTCCTGGCGCTCCTTTCGGGAGGTTCCCCGCTCTGATGGCCGAGAAGCTTCTCCTCCTGGGGGCGACCGGATCCATCGGACGCCAGACGCTCGATCTCCTGAAATACTCTCCCGACTACGACCTCGTCGGCCTTTCCTTTCGCTCGCGGTGGGAGCTCCTCGAGCCCTACCTCCTCTACTTTCCCTCGCTTCGCTTCGTCGCCATCGAGGACGAGGAAAGCGCCGCGGCCTTCCACGCCCGGCATCCTTCCTACGTCCTGCTGACGGGAAAGGACTGCTCCCTCGCCCTGATGGAAAGGGCGCCCGCGGAGACGGTCTTCAACGCCTTGATGGGAACCTGCGGCCTTCTCCCCTCCCTCCTTGCCATCGAGAAGGGCGAAGACCTCCTCCTCTCCAACAAGGAATCCCTGGTCCTAGGTTCCTCCCTGATCGCCAAAGCCCGGCGCTCTTCCCCTTCCCGCCTCTATCCGGTCGACAGCGAACATGTCGCCCTGGCCAAGCTTCTTGCCGAGCTCGAGCGGAGAAAGATTCCGCGTCAGGACATCCTCGAACTCGTCGTCACGGCCAGCGGCGGAGCGCTCCGCGACTGGAAGAGGGAGGACCTTGCCAAGGCGACGCCCGCGGACGTCCTGCGCCATCCGACGTGGTCGATGGGAAGGAAGATCACCGTCGACAGCGCCACGATGGTCAACAAGGGCTACGAAGCCATCGAGGCCTCCGTCCTCTTCGACTTCCCCCTCTCCAAGGTCTCGGCCCTGATCTGCCGCGAATCCCTGGTCCACGCCCTCGTCCGCTATCGGGAAGGGGAGCAGGAAAGGTGGATCTACGAATATTCCCCTGTCGACATGAAGGTCGCCATCGGCTATGCTCTTTCCAAGGGGCGGACAAGGTGGCACGAGAACTCGGCGGAGGACGAGGAGGCCGTCTCCCGTCTCCACTTCGAAAGGCTGGATTCCTCCCGCTACCCGCTCTTCGGCTGGACGAAGGAGGTCTTCCTTCGCTACGGGAATCCCGGCATGCTCCTCTATGACGCCGTCGACTCTTTGGCCATCGAACGCTTCCTGCAGCAGAGGATTACCTACCTGGGAATCGAAGAGGCGCTCCTCCAGGTGCCGAAGAAGCTGACCCTTCCACCCCAAGGTCTTGTCCGAGACGAGCTGGCGAAGGCACAAGAGGCTGCCCGAAGGCGGGCGGCGGAAATCGTCGACGAAATCGAAAAAGGAGAACATCGCTCATGATCGTTGTCTATATCATCATCCTGATCCTGGGGCTTTCCGTCCTGGTCTGCCTGCACGAGCTTGGCCACCTGATCGTCGCCAAGGCGTGCAAGGTCTACTGCTACGAGTATTCCATCGGCTTCGGGCCGGCCATCGTCAAGCACCGCTTCCGGCACTTCACCAAGGCGGAGAGGGCGAGGAGGAAGAAGGAGACGCCGCTCTTCAAGGCCCTGGTCAAGGGCATCGACGGCACGCCCGGGGAGACCCAGTATTCGATCCGCTGGATTCCGATGGGCGGCTACGTCGCCATGGCCGGCGAGGACGAGGAACCCGACGTCCTTCCGATGAAGCGGATCCCGGCCGAGCGGACGCTCCCGGGTGTCAACCACTTCAAGCAGATCTGCATCATGCTGGCCGGCATCGCGATGAACTTCCTTGTCGCCTACGTTCTCTTCTTCATCGCCTACGGCGCCTTCCCGCAGCGCTTCTACGACTACACGACAAACCAGGTCTCCATCGCCGAGAGCGCGGAGAACCCGCTCTACGAGGCGGGACTGAGGACCGGAGACCGCATCGTCGGGCTCTACCAGGTCTATGAGAACCTCCAGGACGAGAACGGAAACGTCCTCGGCCCCATCACCTTCCCCGCCGTCGAGGACCAGGTCCCCCTGACCTCCTACCTCCGCTACAGGGACGGGGTCGAGAATCCGACCTCCGTCGAGGACATCGCTCCCGACTGCATCAACTACGCCGCCATGAACATCGTCGCCAACGACATCGACCTCGACGGCGACGGAGCGACGGACTCCTTCGTCGTCACGTCCGACTCGAAGCGGACCCTCCATCTCACCGTCCAGGACGCCGACGGAGCGGAGACGGAGAAATCCGTCACCCTCAAGACGACGGAAAGCGGCGGCGAGTACGCCTTCGAGACGATCGGGATGGACGCCTACTACGAAAGCCGGATGCTGACCCCGATGGAATCCTTCCAGGTCACCAACAGCCAGTTCTCGCGGATGTTCGTCGGCATCTACACGGCCCTGGGCGAGCTCTTCACGCCGGGCGGATGGCAGAACGTCGGCGGCATCGTCTCGATCTATCGCGTCTCGACCCAGGCGGTCCAGTCGGGCTCGGGGACGGAGTTCCTCTCCCTGTGGGCCTACATCTCCCTCAACCTCGGCTGCTTCAACCTGATTCCTCTCCCGCCGCTGGACGGATGGAACGTCCTGCTGGCCCTGGGAGAGACGGTCTCCCGGAAGAAGATTTCCAACAAGGTCAAGTCCGTCGCCTCCACCATCGGCATGGTCCTCCTGATGGCCTTGGCCATCCTCCTCATCGTCAAGGACATCATGGTTCCGGCCTTCTGACAGAAAGAAAGACAGGGGCTGCCGAAAGGTAGCCCTTTTCCTTTGCCGTGCAAAAAAAACGGCGCCAGGATGGCGCCGCTTGTCGGCTGTCGATCAGTAGTACTGGTAGGTGACGGCGTAGTATTCGTCGGGGTTGTCGAGGTCCTCGCCCAGCGGGACGTAGAAGACGTTGACGCCCTCGACGTATTCCGTCGGAGCGTCGATGAGCTTCTCGAAGGGAACGGTGTAGGTGGTACTGCTACCGCTGACGCTGTACTCCACTTCCTGGATGGCGTCGGAAGGATCGAGTTGGTAAAGGCCATCGACTTCGTAGCTGTCCATGAGGCCGCAGCGGATTTGGAGCCAGTCGACCGGATAATCCGTGACGTAATAGGGGAAGTAGATGGTCTCCTGGCCGATGGTGAAGCTGGCCATGTCGTAGCGGACGCTCTCCGTGGAGAGGTTCTGAATCTCGGAAGCGGGGATGACGAGCTCTTCCGCCGCGTCGGGATTGGAGGAATGACGGATGAGGCCCTGGAGCGGAGCCGGCGTGGAACCGACCTCGTACCGGGTCGGGACGTCGATGAAGTAGAAGGTGGATTCCGTCGTCAGGGGAGCGGAGATGGCCTGGAGCTTGGCGTTGATTTCGGCCTTCTGCTCGTCGGTGAGGTTGTCGGGATCGAGCTGGGCGAAGCCGACGAAGGCGTCCACGAGTCCGGAGACGCTGTCCATGTCGATGCTGGCCTCGGGGATGGTGTAGCCGATGCGGTATCCGGTTCCGCTGCCCGCGATGCTCGCCGACATGGATCCGTTCACCATGGTCGGCAGGAGGCGGAAGACGTCGAGGAAGCTGTCCATGATGGCCTCGTTGTCCGCACCGAAGCGGGTGAGGTTGGTCGCGAAGATCTTGGCGAGGCGGACGACGTCGGAGGTCATGTCCGGCGCGGTCGCTTCTCCCGTCCCCGGCTCCGGATTGTTGTTGGTGAGGGTGCCGATGAAGGTCATGATGCTCTGGAAGTCCTCTTCCGTGGCATTCTCAAGGAGAACGCCGACGAACTTCAGGATGTTGAAGACGGAATCCGAATTCTCAGCGAGGGCGCGAGGAATCGAGAGCTGTCGCTCCGAGGCGAAGGAAGGATTTTGATAATAGAGGCTCGTGGGAATCGACGCCTCCAGTTGTGCCTCGGTCAGGGCGATGGACGTGGTGAGCAGGTTGTGGAAGGACGCACGGTCCATGAAGCACTTGTCGATGATCTTGCCGGCCGCCTTCGCCAAGGGGAGGATCGTCTCCGCCGTGGGGGTGTATTGCGGATCGTTGGCGACCTGGATCGCCAGGGTGACGATCGAGGCGATTTCCTGATCGGTGAAGTTCTCCAGGACGGCCTTGAGGATTCCGTAGGCCGCTCTTCCGAAGAACCACACCATCTCCTGGGCTTCTTCCGAATCGTTGACGGACTGGATTTCTCCGAAGTTCGAATGGGCCAGGACGCCATCGAAGAAGGAACGGACGGCTTCTGGGGCGTTCCGGAGGAGGGACTGGTTGGCGTGGGAAATGCCGTTGATGATGTTGCGGTAGTCCATATCGGCGACGGTCGCTCCTCCCATGGTCATGGAGAGAAGGGGAACCGCGACGGCGGCGAACTTGTCGGCGTCGAGTTCGGAGAGGATGGTCTTCAGGGCGGAGGTCAGGGCCGGGAGATGGTTCTGGAGGAAGGCCTCCAGCGTGATGGAGGAGGAGCCGCTCATCATGCCGGCGAAGGCCTGCAGGGCGGCCTTGGTCTCGGCTTCGTCGACGGTGGAGAGGATGAGGTCGGCATCGGCGTCGTTCACGCCGCCATTACGGAGGGTCGGGACGAAGAACTCAGCCTGTTCCGCATAGCTTCCCGCCGGGACTTCCTGTCCGGAGAGGAGGGAGGCGAACGTCTCGAGGACTTCACCAACCTTGGCGGCGGTGATGGTGCCGTTCTTCGCCGGGATTCCGGTCTCGACGGAAAAGCCGTTGTTGAGCGTCTCCGTGACGAAGTTGCCCGTGGAGGGGCCCGAGGAGGTGGAGGTGGAACCGCTGGGGGAGGTGGAAGTCGAGGAGGTCAGGGTGGAGGTTCCGTCGCAGGAAGCAAGGGACGTCGAAACGAGGAGCAGGGAAAGGGCGGTCAGCAGCTTTTTCTTTTTCATGCTTTTCTCCTTTGTCTTTCGGACATCTACAGGACGTATGGTGTCAGAAAGAAGCATTTAATTTTAAGGAGCGGAAAGAGGAAAGTAAAGGGAAACGCTTTCTATTTTGGAAACATCCCGTGACAGAGACGGCTTGATGTCAAGATTGACATGGCAAAAAGGGCGGCCGCCATGCCCTCATTCTTCCTTGAGGGAACGGATCGGATCCTTTCGCGAAGCGAGGAAGGAAGGGACCAGGGACGAGAGGTAGGAGAGGAGGACGGCAAAGAGGATCAACAGGAGCGCCTGCCACAGCGGCAGGGCGAAGAGGCCTTCGAGGTGGTAGTTCGGCATCAGGCTCGAGAGGGAGAGGTTGAGGACGCCCTGCCCGAGATAGGTCAGGGCGACACCCAGGACTCCGGCGAAGAGGCCGATGAAGACGCTCATCAGGCGGAAGACGTTGCCGACGTCCCTCTTCCTGGCGCCCAGGGCGCGGAAGAGGCCGATCTCCTTCGTCCTTTCCAGGACGTTGGAATAGAGGATGGAGGCGATCAGGATGATGGCGACGAGCAGGGAGACGGAGGTCAGGACCACCAGGACGTTGAGGATGATGTCGACGAGCATCTCGACGTTCGAGAAGATGGTCTCGGTCAGGTCCGTGACGACGATCTCGGAACCGTTCTCCTCGTTGTAGCGGTCGATCTCGGACAGGATCTTCTCCTTGCTCTGGAAGTCCTTGGGGAAGAGGTAGAATCCCGTGACCCCGGTCTCGACGCCGTAGGAGACGCGGTTGGCGACGTAGCCCTGGACGTCGTCGTCATAGTGGGAATCGTCGAGGATGGTGCGGGTGTGGACGTGGATGTTCCCGTCGAAGGTCAGGAAGAGGTTGTTCTCGTAGCTCTTGGCGATGGCAGAGCGACGGTCCTCCTCCGGATCGATGGTTCCGTTTCCGTTGCTGTCGACCGGGGTCGGAGCGTTGTCCTGCTGGACGAGGCTCAGGAAGGAGGGAAGGTAGTAGATGCCGCCGCGCAGGGGAGCGAGGAAGGCGTCCGGCTTGACCTTCAGGATGCCCGAGATCCGAACCTCCCTTCCCCTTCCCTGGTCGAGATAGGCGCGCTTTTCCTCTTCGTCGAGGGAACGATAGACCTGGAATTCCCTCTTCTGGAACAGGGAGAGGAAGAGGGAACGGATGTCCTCCTCATCGTCGAAGTCGATGTCGTCGAGGTCGATGGTGACGCCCTTGGGAATCGAGACGTAGGAAAGGAGTTCCTCGACGTCCTCCCTCGTCGGCTGGTCGGAATCCATGGAAAGGGCGAGGAGGTCGCTCAGGGCCCTTCCCTGCGCCTTCAGCTCGTAGTCCTTCTTGAAGAAGATGGCGTCCTCCTCGATGGGAGAGAAGTCGTCCGTGATGTCGACGTAGTAGTCGTCGTTCCGGACGAGGGACCAGCGCTTGGCGAGGACGTCGTCGTAATCGAGGTACTGCTGTCCCCCTTCCTCCTGGAAGGAATTCAGCCCCAGATCGCTCAGGAGCTCCTTCGAGAGCGTGTTGTCCTCCGGTAGGACGAGGACGAGGTCCGTGGCCTGCTCAGGGTACGTCCCGGCGATCAGGTCGTAGGAATCCAGGAGGAATTCCCGGTCGTCGAGCAGCTGCTTGAGGCCCAGGACCTCGGAGAAGACGGACTCGAGATAGGTCGAGGGTTCCTGCGAATAGGTGACGATTTCGCCCCCGCGGCCCTCGGTCAGGAGCCGGAAGTCGACCGACTGCGTCACCTGGCGCTGGCGGAAGAGGTCCTCGTCCAGGGACATCACGAAGGAGGAAAAGTCGTCCGTGATCGTGTTGATGTGATAGAAATCGTTGAGCGAGTCGACGGCCGTGAGCCTTTCGTCGTCCGCGACGTATCCGTCCCCGAGGAAGGACTGGAGGCCGACGCTTTCCATGGCCAGCTGCTCGATCGTGAGCGGAATCTGGCTCAGGAGCTTCCCCTCGAGCGTGCGGATATAGCCGCGGAAGCCGGAGGAGACGGAGAGGACGAGCCCGAGCCCAAGAATGGCGATGGCGCTGCCGACGCTCACCAAGGCCGTCTTGAGCTTCTTCGCGAAGAGAAAGGAAGAGGACAGATGAAGCAATTTCTTTATTGAAAACGAAAAAGGCTTTTCTTTCTTCTTCGTTTTCTTTTCGTTGCCTTCCAAAGAAGGACCTCGCTGGATGTCATCGACGATTCCGCCATCGGCAATCGTCAGGATGCGGTCGGAGAATTCCTGGGCCAGTTCGCGGTTGTGCGTCACGACCAGGACCAGCCTCTCCTTGGAGACCTCCTTGAGGATTTCCATCACGAGTCGTCCGTTCTCCTGGTCCAGGGAACCGGTGGGCTCGTCGGCCAGAAGGATTCCCGGATCGTTGATCAGGGCGCGGACGATGCTGACGCGCTGCTTCTCTCCGCCGGAAAGGTCCTTGGCCCGCTTCCGTCCCTTGCCCTCGAGGTGGACTTCGGAAAGGAGGTGCCCCATCCTCGCCTGCACGTCCTTCGGGCCTTGGGAAGCGACGAGGCGGACGTTCTCCTCGACGGTGAAGTCCTCCAGGAGTCGGCTCTCCTGGAAGACGAAGCCGATGTCCCGATTCCGGAAGCTGTCCTTCCTCTTCTCGTCGAAGCGGGAGACGTCCTCGCCGTCGAAGAGGTATTGGCCCTCGTAGTCGCCGTCGAGCGTGGACAGGATGTTGAGGAGGGTCGTCTTCCCCGACCCGGAATTGCCTAGGATGCTGACCAGCCCCTTCGCGGCAAAGGAAAGCGAAAGGTCCTTGAGGATGACGATCCTTCCCTTTCCTTCGGGATAGGACTTGCGGAGGTGGCGCAGCTCGATCATTTTCTCTGGGAAGGACATGTCTGTATTTTGTCCCACTGATTATAGCGGATTCGGCATGGATTGGCACGGAAAAGAAAAAGGCCGCCGAAGGTCGGCGGCCAGCGGATCAGGCGATCAGCTCGTCCAGGCGCGGGATGCTCGTGTTCCCGAAGCCCGAGATGGAGTAATGGAGGTATCCGGCATGGATCTGGGAGCCGTCGGGAGAATAGTAATAGAGGTAGTAGAGCTCGACGACGCTGGTCTTGTCCTCCTCGTCGAGCGCGATGTCCAGGGAGAGGGAGACCGGGAGGTACTCGGTCAGGGGGTAGGACTGGTCGATGGAGAAGTTGGTGACGAAGTCGAGGAGGATGTTGCTCTCCTGGGTGTGGTAGGCCGCGCCCCTGGGCTGGGGGACGATGGTCGAGAAGCTCTCGTCCAGTCCTTCGGAGAGGAACTGCAGGTTGTCCCAGAGAAGCAGGGCGGAGGGATAGCGGTAGAACTGGGTCATGTCGGGGATGTCCCAGATGGGGGCCGAGGTGCTGATCTGGACGCCGGTCACGCCCTCGGTCGAGTCCGCGTCGAAGGAACCGGTCCCGATGGCCGAATAGACGCCGACGAGGTCGTCTTCCGGACGGTCGATGGCGACGAAGCCCGAGAACATCTCGTCGGACATGCTCGTGAAGAAGTAGTTGGGATGGAGCAGCTCCCGGAGCGTGTAGCCGGAGGCGCTCTGGCTGATGATCATCTGGTCGGTCTTGAAGAGGCGCCGCGTCTCCGTGAGCGCCACGGCGGGCTCATAGGCGGTTCCGCCCTCCGCCACGAATTCCTCGTAGAGGGGGACGGTCGTCGTCCGAAGGTCCTGGACGGTGAGGAACAGGTCCTCATCCTCCAGGGTGAAGGAGAGGACGAGGCCGTTTCCTTCGACGGAGGCCTGGATGTCCGAGAAGTCGAGGATGGTGGTGCTGTCGTAGCCCAGCATCTCCAGGAAGGCGATGCGATAGGCCTTGCTCTCGATCGTGTAGGACGTCTCGCCCGAAGGCAGGGAGGCGAGGAAGTCCTCCTCTCTACCGTGGAGCGTGCTGGAGATTTCCCAGACGTCCCGATAGCGGTCCCCGTTGTCGTCGGCGAGGTATTCTCCCGAGACGAGGGATCCCTCGTAGTAGTTGAGGGGATAGACGCCCTCTTCGTCCTGGATGAGGAGGCTGGTGTATTCCGGGCTGTCCAGGGACGTGCTTCCGACGACGTTCTCCGTGAAGTAGTACGTCATCAGGTAGGACCGGTCGGACGTCTCGACCGTGAAGGTGTAGTTCTTTTCGCTGGCAAGGTACTGGAGGTAGGACTTGACGTCGTTCGGCGGCACGAAGGGGGAAGACGACGACGTCGAAGAGGAGGCGGACGACGAAGAGGAAGAGGAGGAAGAGGAAGCCGTTTCGCATCCGGTCAGGAGCAGGGGAAGCGCCAGGAGCGGGAGAAGATTCCTTTTCGACATTTCGGACTAGGCTCTTTCGAAGGTGATGGGAAGGAGATAGCTCTCCTCGTCGATGCTGCCGATGATGCCGTAATAGTCGGCTTCCCAGTCCTCGGTCGCCTCCATGTAGTACATGCAGCAGTCGACGGTGTCGCTTGCCGCGTTGTAGGTGAGCTCAAGCGTGACGACGTCGACCGTGAAGGGGAAGGACGTCCCCGTCGTCTCCATGTCGTAGACCGTCGCCGTCAGGGCGCCGTGGGCGAACTGATAGTAGAAGTAGTAGGTGTCGATCTGTCCGCCGTAGTTGTCGACGATCGTTCCCGTCTTCGGCGTGGAATCGTAGTAATAGTCGTTGTAGTCGCCCTGGTATTCGTCGCTGGTGAAGTGGATTTCGGTGTCAGACGTGTCGTCCGTCGAGGTCCAGTCACCCAAGGGGGAGTACTGGGCGGGGATGACCGTGATGGAGAGGTAGAAGTCCTGGAGGGAAGGAACCTCGGGATCGGCCCAGTCCGAGTCGATCTGGACGAGGACTTCCGTCGGCTCCGCGATGTCGGCGTCGGCCGGAGAGCTCAGGACCAGCTGATGGTTGGCGGTGGAGACGACCTGAAGAATGTCGGCGTGGGCGGGATCGACCGTCGCCGTATAGATGCAGGGCGCCGAGTCCGGCGTGACGATGACGTCGTAGGCTTCCGTCGTGCCGGCGTAGATGTTGGCCGACGTCGTGGAGGTGACCAACGGGTTGGTCGTGCCGTTGAGGGAGAAGCTGTGGAACTTCCGCGTGGCAGTGACGGTGATGTCGACGTCGTGGCGGATGCCGCTCTCCTTGGTGTGGTTGGTCAGGGTGACGGTCGCGTCGCCGATGCCGACGCAGGTCATCTCGTTGTAGGTGTTGTAGATGGTCGAGGTGATGATGCTGTCGTCGCTCGATTCCGTCGGGGCGTACTGCCAGAGGTCCAGGGCCGTCGTCGGAAGGTAGGAGACCTCGACGTGCTCGGCCTCGTCGTCGCTGTCCGTTCCCGTGACCATGACGTCGTCGTTGTAGTGGAGGTAGTTCTTTCCGTCGTCCTCCGGCATCTCCGTCTCCGGGTTGTAGAAGTGGACGGTCTCGAAGGACTGGATGAAGTAGTCCTCCGGATTGAACTCGCTGGAGGGGAGGTTCTCTTCCATCGTTCCGTCATAGACGTAGGTTCCTTCGATGCTCTTGGCCGTGGAACCCATTCCTTCCTGACCCAGGAGCGGGGCATGGGCGGAGAAGTCCCACTGGTCTTCCGTGTAGTGGAGCTCTTCGTAGTCGATGGAAGTCAGCTCGCCCTTGGCCGAGAAGCCGAGGACGACGTCGAAGACGTATCCTTCGTGCCTTTCGGAGGTATAGATGCCTTCCTGCGAATCGTATTCGACGGTGGTATCGATGACGGTTTTGAATCCATTTTCCGTTTCTTCCGAAGCAATGGAGACGTTGGAATAGGAGATTTCATCGACCGAATCGGGGGATGTACCGACACGATAGGAATACATGATGGTCTCTTCGATGAAACGCATCTGATGGGCGGTGGTGTTCAGTTCGTGCTCGGCTTCGCTCCTCGTTCTCTCGAAGCGTCCGGATTCTCCGCTTTCGATGATGTCGTAGTTTGCCGAATAGGCGGCGTCCGTCCTCCCGCTCTCCCTCGTGTCGTCATCGCTTCCCATGGTCGTCGCATAGGAATCGACGACGGAGAAGAGGTTCCTTTCCTCGTCGAGGTGCTTGTAGACGTAGAAGTCCCGGTCGTTGAACTGGTCCTCGACCTTCATATAGGTGGTGTTGTCGGCATACTTCTGCATCGTCACGTGGTTCAGGCGGTTTTCCGAGGCCTCGCGGATCGTCAGGTCCATGGAGGTCAGGTTGTCCGTCATGACCGTGGATTCGGAGCGGATGTTTCCGTAGAAGAGGTTGTAGAGGCTGTCGACGTTGTTGGGAAGGACGTCGACATGAACCCTCTTGACGTAGCAGGGCCTTTCCGAGGCGGGATCGTAGAAGAAGTCGTACGTGCTGCCCGAGGCGATCTGGAGGCTGTATCCGTTGGGGTCGGTCGTGTAGTAGTACTGAAGGCCGGCGAAGCACTTCTTCTCGTCGACGGCCGAGGAATCCAGGCGCGTCGTATTTCCTTCGGCATCCTTGACCTGGTAGCTGAAGTAGGCCATCTCCGTGTCGACGTCGACCTTGACGTTGCGGGCCTCGTAGATTCCGGTTTCCGGATTGAGGGTCAGGGCCGCGATGACGTCGCCGACGAGGGTGATGTCGCCCTCGACCTGGATGTTGATGACGACCGTGACGGAACGGTCGGGCATCGTGAACGTATAGGTCTTTCCGTCTTCGGAAGTAAGCGGCGTTGTGGAATAGCTCTGGAGGAGGACTTCCGTGACGCTATAGCCGCTCTCGATGGTGTCGATCGTCAGGGTGACCGTCTCTCCTTCCGCGGCCTCTTCCTTGTCGAGGTGCGCGCTGACGCCCGTCGGGACGCTCAGGAGGACGCGGTAGGTCTCCTCAACGGGGTCGGGCGTGGAGGACGAGCTGCTGGGGCTCGAAGAGGAACTGGAGGAGCTATCGCCTCCGCTCGAGCTGGTGGAGTTCGAGGGGGCGCCCGAAGAGGAGGAGAGGGAACTCGTTCCCTGGCATGCGGCCAAGGTCAGCATGAGGGAGAGAAGTCCAAGGGCTTTCAATCCTTTTTTCATTTTTACCTGTTTCCTTTCTTATTTCATCAGGAATGGAGATAGAGAAGGTCGGTGGGAACCATCATCGTCAAAAGGGAGCCATACCCGTCTCCGGAGTCGTAGTAGACCATCATCATGTCTCCCGTCGCCGCGACCTGGAAGCAGACGAGCTCGGTCGAGACGTTGGATTGGATGGGCGTGATGTTGAACTGATAGCAGTCGCGGTCCTCGATGTAGCTGTCGTAGACGTAGGAAAACTCGTGCCGGGCGTTGGCGTCGACCTCGTCGCTTCCCACCAGGATTCCGGTCGCCGGTTCCTCGCCGCTGCTGACGCTGGTGAAGGTCAGCTCGTAGTTGGCCATCAGGAACGAGGCCATGATGCTCTGGTAGGCATCGACGTTGAAGAGATATTCGTCCATGTCTTCCGGAGCGATGGCGGGACGGACGCGGATGACCTGCCGGTAGACGATGGCTTCGTTGGCGTTGTAGATCGTCAGGACGGCGTTGCCCGGATTGTGGGTGACGAGGGTGAAGTTCTCGTCGTTGACGGTCGCCTCTTCCTTGACGGTGATGACGTTCGGATCGGAAGTCGCAAACGTCAGGCTCTTGTCGTTGAGGTCGGTCCGGAAGGAGCAGGGATACTCGAAGTCCGAACGGCAGAAGGCGTTGACGTTGATTTCCGTGAGCCTTCCACTTGCGGAGCCACCCTCATAGATGGGAGTGATGTCCGGCTCGACGAAGGAGGAGCTTGAGGAAGAGGAAGACGAACTGGAAGAACTTGAGGAAGAGGTAGTCGAACTGGAGGAACTGCCTGCTGATGTCGAAGAGGATGTTTCGGCGCATCCACCCAACAAGACGCCCAAGACTGCAAGGAGGGGAAGAAGACGTTTCTTTCTCATGGGATGATTTGTCCTTTCTTTATTTTACCAACATTCGAAACAATACCATCGGACAGGAATCGAGACAAGAAGAAAGCGCTTTATCATCGGTCTACCCCTTCTTCATAGCCGAGATGGAAAAATACTCCTTGTCAAAAATGAAACAAAAAACTATCTTTTTTACATGCGGTCAACTGAAAGGAGAAGATAATGGTTAAAAAGTCGAGAAATCTCGTCAGACTCGCGACTCTGTCCGCCGCAGTGTGCGCTGCTCTGACGCTCTCCGGCTGTCACCTCGATACTTCTGGTGCGAGGCAGAACGGAGAGGAACTGTCCGATGCAACCCCTTACAACATCGCGACAGACGTTCCGTCAGATGTCACGGTCGACGTCGCCTCTTCGGCCTTGCCGGGAGAAATCGTCGATGTCGAGCTGACGTACGACGCGGCCAAGGTCCAGATCGACGCCCTTCTGGTCAACGGCTCCAGGGCCGCGTCGATCGACGCCGATTCGTTCTACTTCGAGATGCCGGGAGAAGACGTCGTCCTGACGCTGGACGCCGTGATCCAGGGCGACTATCGCCTTGTCAACCTGGATGCGGAGACCGAGCTCTACGGCTATGACGCCTTGGGCTTCGACGCCGGAGAGGAGGTCTCCTTCTCCCTGGGACTTCCTCCCGGATCGCCCTATACGATCACCGGCGTCGAAGTCGGCATCCTCAACGAGGAAGGGACGGCGATCGAGACGCCCCTGGACGTCGAATACGCTGCCGACGTCTACACGTTCCAGGCACCGGAAGACCTCGCCCGGGACATCGGAGTCCTTGCCGAAAAGGAAGTGAAGCTGTTTTCCATCACGACCGAGCGGACGAACGTCTCGGCCATCTACGAGACGATCGACGGGGAACAGGTCGACATCACCTCCCGCCTCCACGCCTACTATGGCCATACGGTCACGGTGGAGCTGAAGGACACCGACGCCCTGCTCGCCACGGGCATCCACATCGTCGAGACGGACCAGACCATCGTGGCCGAGGACGTCGAGGGGACGAAGACCTGCACCTTCACGATGCCCGCTCAGGACATCACCCTGGAGGCCGTGACGGAGGAAAACCGCATTCCGCTGACGATCGAGCAGGGTTCTCACGTGACGATCATCCCCTCCCTCCTGGACGAAGAGACGGGCGCCTTGGCCCCGATCGAGGACCAGAAGGCCGTTCCGGGGCAGAGGGTCTACCTCGATTACGAAAGCGACGATCCCGACTATCGGCCGTATCAGTTCTTTGTCCGCTACACCAGCCTCTACGGAAGCGAAATCACGGCGACGGTCCGTGAGGATGAATATGGTCACTACTTCACCATGGTCAACTGCGCCAGCATGACGATCTCCGTCGAGGAGGCGTCCCGCCAGACCATCCAGCTGGTCGATTCGGCGAATCTCCATCTCTCCCTCTGGAGCCTGGTCGAAGGCGAATACGTCGCCCTTGAAAACGGTGTCTTCCCGGACGAAGAAGTCTACGTCCATGTGGAAGATACCAGCGCAGCGGGAATCGCGCTGGGCGCCCTTTCAATCGACTTCGTCAACGCCCAGGGCGAGGCGGATTACATCCAGGACGTCAACGAGGAAGGAGACGGCTATTATTCCTTCATCGTCGAGAACGGAACCGATTACGTCATCACGGTCCTGGAGGACGATGCGACCCGCTTCGAGGGCGAAAGCTTCGTCGGAGAGTATGTCTACGCGAACATCATGGATTCCTCGTGGGCCAACAATCGAGAGCTGACTCTGAGCTTCTCGATCGATTCGAATGGACAGTCGAGCAAAGGTGATTGGATCGTCCGCATCGAGGAAAACGATGATGGTACCGGAACCATCTACTGGACGGACGGAAAAGTCGGTGTCTATGGAGACGGTTTCTACTTCTCTTCCTATTATGATAACTTGACGAATGATGATACCAACGTCTACGCCAAGGTGGACGGAACGGAGCTTCATGCCCGCTGTCTTTACTCCGACGACATGGATCAAGACGACAATGCCGACGTCGGTTTCTACGAGATCTACTCCGTCGTCGACGGCGCCGAACAGTCGAAGGCCCGCTTCGTCATCTTCTTCGACGAGGAGAATCCAGAGCAGGTTCTCTCCGGCGTCGAGTACGTCCTGGAAGGCGGAACGACGATCTTGGATGCCACGACGGTGACGGCGACGGTCGATGGCGTGGCTCTGGGAAGCATCGTCGGCGGGGTCTATGCCCCGGCGGCCTAGGGAAAGGAGTGAAAGAACATGAAAAGCAGAAAATTGTTGACGAGCCTTCTTCTCTTGGTCGGCCTGTCCCTGGGAGCCTGCGCCACTCCTACTTCTTCGACCTTGCCGAGTTCGACCGGGTCCTCGACCAGCTCCTCTTCGACCAGCTCCTCTTCGAGCTCGAGCGGTGAGGATTCGACCTCCACGTCCAGTTCGTCCTCTTTGAGCTCCTCTTCCTCGACGAGCGATTCCACAAGCTCCTCGAGTTCCTCTGACGATTCTTCCACGAGTTCGTCTTCTTCCTCCTCATCCTCTCTTCCCGACACGATTCACGGCATCTCCGTCTCGGCACCCGATACGGTGACGGTGACCGCTCCGGCGGAAGCGGAGGAAGGATCGGTCGTCCACTTCACGATCGAATACGACGAGAGCGAAGTCGTCCTCGACTCCGTTCAGGTCGGCAGCGTCCACTGCGGCGTCAACGGCCTCGGGGAATACTACTTCGTGATGCCGGAAGAGGACTGCACGATCGAGGTCCGGGCGAGGACGGTGGAAGGCGTCACCTATCAATCCATCGAGAACGCCTCCGACTACGCCGTCGAGCTTGTCGGCGTCGGAACCCAGGCGGCGGTGGGATCGATAGTCCGTTTCTCCCTGATCGTCAAGCCGGGCTTCAATGTCCAGGGCATGGAGATCACCTCGGAAGGCTTCGGACATCCGGCCGTCGACTTCACGACATCGGTCGAGGATGGAAAGACCTACTATGAGTTCATCATGCCGGAAAGTGCCGTCGAGATCCGCACCTTGACCACTCGTTCTAGCTTCGAGATCCTCTATGACAGCAGCCTCATTACCGGCATCTATCAGACGCGGTCCGGCACGAGCCAGGAGGAATCCTGCCGCGAAGGCATCGCCGAATTCGGCGCGGAGGTCCGCATCGTCATGCGCTCGACGGACTACGAGACCGTCACGGGCCTGCTGATCCAGGAGACCGGAGAAGTCGTCGAGGCCGTGGCGGGAACCTACACGGTGGAGGCGACCTTCACGATGCCGGCTCGTCTGATCCATCTCGTTCCGGTCACCACTCCGTTGTATCGTCCGCTCTCCCTCGTCTCCTCCGAGCATCTGACGGTCTCCGTCTATCAGAAGGACGAGGAGGGAAGCTATGTTCCGGTGGAGGAGGCGGTCGCCGACACGGAGGTCTTCGTCCGGGTCGACGGCGTCGACGAGACCTGGGGCATCCGTTCCCTGAAAGTCACCTTTAGGGAAGAGGACGCCTATTACGACGAATCCATCGACCTGCTGGAGACGGGCACCAACGAGGACGGCTACTACTCCTTCACGATGCCGGTCGCCGAAGGAAATACGACTATCACCGTCGTGGAGAGCAACATGACGAAGTTCGCCGGCTACCCCTTCGTCGGAACCTATCGGGGGAACAACCTCTATAACGGCAAGGCGGAAACGGGCGTGCCGGTCGGGAACTCGAGCTACAACTTCACGATTACTCCGGACGGAACGATGTCGGGCGGAAAGAACTTCATCATCGATTCGGCGACCAATGCCGAGGGGCCGGGAACGGCCCTGATGGCCTCGCCGGAAGGCGAGGAGGCCGACAGCATCTTCGCCTACGGCGACAAGATCATCTTCAGCCACTACAACTTCACCAGCCTGACGAGCAACGACAACATCTTCGCCGTGAAGAAGCAGGATCCCGCCGATGCCGACAGCCTCTACACCATGGACTACGAGATCTTCGGAAACAATTCCTACATCGCCGTCCAGTACTATCGCGACGACGCCCTCTACGCCTCGGCCTTCGTCGACTACAACGGGACGATTCTGGGCGAGGACCATTACGAGCTGGATGCGACGATCGAGTTCCTCGAGGGAGAGAAGGTCACCGACGCCAACGCCCACTACCTGGTCAAGGATCCGGAGGGCAACCTCCTCTGCGAAGTCGGCTATACGGGCGAGGGCGGACAGAACAACCGCGTCATCCTCGACGGTATCCAGGGGACGTATACGGGAGCGGAGGGCGACCTCGTCCTCGACGGCTCGGGAAACGCGACCCTTGCGGGGGAGAGCTACTCCTACACCATCCTGGCTCCGGGGACGATCCAACTCGTTCAGGGCGGAACGATGATCACCGTCGAGCTGGGCGAGTCCACCTACGTCGTCACCGAAAGGACCGAGGCGGAGAACGACTACATCGGCTACACCTACGCAGGGACCTTCGAACGGGACGGCGATAGCTATCGCCTGGAGATCTCCTTCGTCGACGCCCTCCATGCGCGGATGCGGATCCTCTACGGAACGACGGAGATGGTCCCCAACAGCTCTTGGCAGGAAGGCTTCGTGGAGGCGCAGTCCTATGCCATCGGAGAAGACGGAGTCGTGACTCTCCAGACGTACGATAACGATGGAAATCCTGTCACGCTGACGCTGACGCCGGGCGCGGACAGCTCGACCTTGACGGTCGTCGAGGACGTTTCCTGGATCTATCCGACCGCAGGGACGGTCCTGACGCGCCAGTAGGTTCCTTCTTCCAACGACGAAAAAGGCTCCTGCCGATCGGCGGGAGCCTTTTCCTTGGAAAGGGGCTTACTGAATCTCGACGTAATCCTCGCTCTCTTCGCGTTCCGTCTTCTTGGGAACGGTCAGAAGCAGGATGCCGTTTTCGACCTTGGCGCTGATGTCCTTCGTGGTCAGGTTGTCCCCGACGTAGAAGCTGCGGGTATAGCTTCCGCTCTCCCTTTCGCTGTGGATGTAGCGGGAGCCTTCGCCGCCGGACGTCCGCTCGAACTTGGCGTTGACGACCAAGTAGCCGTTCTTGACGGCGATCTTCAGGTTCTTCTTGTCGATGCCCGGGACCTCCATCTCGAGCAGGTAATGGTCCTTCTCGTCCTTGATGTCGGTTCTCAGGATGTCGATTTCCTCGTTATCGAAGAAATCCGGGATGTCGAAGAGGTTGAGCAGCGGTGAGAAGAAGCTGTAGCCGCGGCGTGCGACGTTGCTATGGTTCCTTCTTTCGTTTTCCTCCGCGTTCTTGACAGCGGTGTTGTTCTTGGTTTCAGACATTTCTTTGTCCTCCTTTTAGCACTCTCTTTTCTCAAGTGCTAACAATAGTATAGACCATTTTTAGCAGATTGCAAGTGCAAGTGCTAAAAATCTTTTTGCAATTTTCCAATCGCCCGAGAAATATCGAAAGATTTCGAAATCGAATTCCTTTCTCTCCTTCCCTGCCGAGGACGAAGGCGATGTCAAGTCTTTATTTTCCCTCCGTCTTGTCCCACAATATCCTTCAATGGAGGTGGCGTATGGACAACCTGCTCTCTCGGTTCTTGCGCAAGATCGGAATCGTGGACCTTTCCCCCTATGAGGAAGGTTCCTTCTCCCGGCTGGAGAACGACGTGGAGAACAACGCCATCTTGGCGACCATCCGCCTTCCCCGGTATCTGAGCTTCGCCCAGTACGAGACGCTCTTCGAGACCTCCGACGCCTTCACTTCCCAGGGCGGTTTCTCGATCGTCCTTTCCTTTCAATATGATGACGAGGCGACGGGCTTTCCCTATCTCCTCGAGGGGTTCAAGCGGAAGATCGATGCGAAGGAGATGGACGACGTCCGGATCGACGACGTGGGAAGGAAGGTCCTCTTCTATTATTCGGACGCCAGTCACGCCAGTCTCATCACGCAGGAATGCCGCCTCTTCAAGGACCTCCTGGACTCCGTCTCCTCGAGCTATCGGATCCTGACCCAGGAGAAGGTCGACATCCATGACTCCTTCTATCAGCAACGGGACGAGGAGTATCGCCGGAGGAGCGCCGAGGAAAGCGAACGCATCCGACGCCAGGAACAACTCGACAGCGTCTATCAGCCTTGCCGGCTCAAGGACGTCGAGAACTTCCGCAAGGTCCTCGTCGAAGGAAAGATCTTCCTGGTCGAGGATCGGCAGAGCCGCAAGGGGATGACGATCCGGAAGGTCTCCTTCACGGACCTTTCCGATTCCATCTCGATGACGCTCTTCGAGAGCAAGAGGATGCCGATGGAAGAGCTGGCCAAGTATGACGTCGGCGTCAAGATCCGGGTCCACGGAAGGCCCAGCAACGACCCCTATGCGCGAAACGAGCTCGTCCTGGAATGCGACGAGATTGAAATCCTTCCTCCCGATCCCGAACGGGAGGACGACTTCCCGAAGAAGAGGGCGGAGCTGCATCTCCATACGAAGATGTCGGCCTTCGACGGCGTCTGCTCGATCATGGACTACGCCCGGGCCGCCAAGCGGTATGGCCATCCGGCGATCGCCGTCACGGACCACGGCGTCTGCCAGGCCTTCCCGGAGGCGCAGAAGGCCGGAAAGGCCACGGGCGTCAAGATCCTCTACGGAAGCGAGCTCTACGTCGTCAACGACAGGCCCAACTTCGTCTTCAATCCGGCCCCGATCGCCCTCAAGGAAGCGACCTACGTCGTCTTCGACCTCGAGACCACGGGCCTTTCGGCACGCTACGACCGCATCATCGAGTTCGGTGCCGTCAAGATGGACGCCCAGGGACAGGTCCTCGACGAAGTCGACTTCTTCATCCGCCCGGACATGAAGCTCTCCCCCTTCTCCATCCAGGTCAGCCACATCACCCAGGAGCAGGCCGATTCGGGCAAGGAGATCAAGAGGGCGCTGAGGGAAATCCTGGATTTCTTCGGCGACGCGGTCCTCGTCGGACACAACGTCGCCTTCGACTACGGTTTTCTCAACGAGGCGCTGAAGAACAACGGCATGGAGAGGATCAAGAACCCCGTCATCGACACCCTTCCCCTTTCCCGCTACCTCTTCCCCGGAAAGAGGAGCTATGCCGAGGGGGCCATCGCCCGCGAGATGCACATCGAATTCGACGAGGTCAATGCCCACCGGGCCAACTATGACGCCTCGACCCTGGGAAAGATCTTCGAGGTCATGCTCTCGAAGCTGACCGAGGACAGGCCCGGCCTGCTCCACCGGGACCTCGCCGACCTTCCGATCGGAAAGGAATACCTGAAGGCCCTCCACCCCTTCCATGTCACCGTCCTGGTCAAGGAGAAGGAAGGGCTCAAGGACCTCTACAAGCTCGTCTCGCTCGGACACATCGAATACATGGCGAACAACGGAACGCCCCTGATCCCGCGCAGCGAGCTGGAGAAGAGGCGCCAGCATCTGCTCATCGGCTCGGCCTGCCTCAACGGCGAGGTCTTCGAGAACGCCATGACCAAGAGCGAGGAACTCCTCAAGGAGACGATGTCCTTCTACGACTACATCGAGGTCCAGCCTCCGGCGAACTATTCCTTCCTGGTCCACAAGGGGAACCTGTCCTCCATGGACGCCGTGAAGAAGATCCTCAAGGACTTGATCCAGGCGGCGAGGGAGATGGGAAAGACCGTCGTCGCGACCAGCGACTGCCACTACCTCGACCCCGAGGACAAGATCTACCGGGACGTCTTCATCTCCTCCCGGGGCCTGCATGGCTCCAGGCATCCGCTCAACCTGGCTCCCTACGATTCGGCTTCCGAGGCGGAGAAGAAGAAGTGGTATGATAATCCGATTCCCAATCCAGACCAACATTATCGAACGACTAAGGAGATGATCGACGAGTTTTCTTTCCTTGGCGATCCGAAGCTCATCGAAGAAATCGTCTGTGACAATACGATCAAGGTCGCTTCCCTTGTCGCCGACGACGTCAAGCCGATGAAGGACCGCCTCTATCCGCCTTCCATCCCCGGGGCCGACAAGCTCCTGACGGATCTGGTCTACAAGACGGCCAAGGAGAAGTATGGCGACCCGCTTCCTCCGGAGATCCAGGAGCGGCTGGAGACGGAGCTCAAGGGTATCCTCGACAACGGGTATGGCGTCATCTACTGGATTTCCTCCCTTCTCGTCCGCTGGTCCAACGACTGCGGGTACATGATCGGATCGCGCGGCTCCGTGGGCTCTTCCCTGGTCGCGACGATGTCGGGAATCACGGAGGTCAATCCCCTTCCTCCCCACTATGTCTGCCCGCACTGCCATCATCTGGAATGGGCCGACGTCCAGAAGTACGAATCCGGCTTCGACCTGCCGGCGAAGGACTGCCCGCACTGCCACGTCCCCATGGAACGCAACGGCCAGAACATCCCCTTCGCGACCTTCCTCGGCTTCCACGCCGAGAAGGTCCCGGACATCGACCTCAACTTCCCGTCCGACTTCCAGTCGATCGCCCACGAGCACATCAAGGAGTTCCTCGGTGCCAAGAACGTCTTCAAGGCGGGAACGATCCAGACCACGAAGGAGAAGAACGCCCGCGGCTACGTCCTGGGCTACTTCGAGTCCCTCGGCAAGGACACGGGACGGATCCGGAATGCGGAGATCGACCGGATCGCCATGGGCTGCATGGAAGTCAAAAGGACCACGGGACAGCATCCCGGCGGCGTCATCGTCATTCCCGACGACATGGAGGTCTACGACTTCACGCCGGTCCAGTATCCGGCCGACGAAGTCGACTCCTCCTGGAAGACGACCCACTACGACTTCCACGCCATCCACGACAACGTCCTCAAGTTCGACATGCTGGGACACGTCGATCCCCAGGCCGTCAAGATGATGTGCGACGACTGCGGCATCTCCTTCAAGGAAATCAACGACCGCGTCCCGATCAGCGATCCCGAGGCCCTCTCCCTCTTCTGGTCCAACGAGGCCCTGCACCTGAAAAAGAACGTCCTTCAGCAGGAGACGGGGGCCCTGGGCCTTCCGGAATTCGGAACCGAGACGGGAAGGAGGACCCTGCTGGAGACCAAGCCGCGCGGCTTCGCCGACCTGGTCCGCATCTCCGGACTCTCCCACGGAACCGACGTCTATGCCGGCAACGCCCAGGACCTGATCCTGAAGGACGGCCTGACGCTGCGGGAGGTCATCGCCTGCCGCGACGACATCATGGTCGGCCTGCACGAGAAGTACGGCCTGGACTATTCCGACACCTTCCAGATCATGGAGACGGTGCGGAAGGGCAACTTCTGCAAGCCGGGCTTCGAGGAGAAGAGGGCCAAGTACACCGCGCTGATGCAGGAGCACGGCGTCCCGGACTACTACATCCGTTCCTGCGAGAAGATCAAGTATCTCTTCCCGCGGGGCCATGCCGTCGCCTACGTCATGATGGCGGTCCGCTGCGCCTACTTCAAGGTCCACGAGCCCCTGGCCTACTACGCGACCTACTTCAGCCTCCGCTGCGACGCCTACGACATCGAGACCATGGTCCAGGGCCTGGAACCCTGCCTGAGGAAGCTCCAGGAGATCCGGGAGAAGAGGATGCGGCGCATGGCCTCCACCAAGGAGGAGGCCCTCGTCAACGCCTACGAGCAGACCATCGAGATGTACGACCGCGGCTACGGATTCGAGAACATCGACATCAACCGTTCGGAGGCCGTCGCCTTCGTCATCGACGCCGAAAGGAAGAAGATCATCCCCTCCCTCTCGACGATCGACGGCATCGGCGCCGCCCTGGGACAGCAGATCGTCGAGGCGCGGAAGAAGCACCGCTTCACCTCCGTCGAGGACCTCCGCCAGCGCGGACACGTCGGCGAGAAGGCCATCGAGACCCTGCGCCGCCATCACGCCCTGGACGGGCTTCCGGAGTCGGAGCAGATGACGCTCTTCTAGTCCCTTTGAAGCCGAGGCAAACGAAAAGCCGGGAAGCGACGTTCCCGGCTTTTTTTCTCTCAGTTGAGCCTGTTCGTCTCGTGGAGCTTCTTGAGCCGCTCCTGGTCGCGGCTCTCGATGTCCTCGTAGAAGGCGCCGAAGTGGCGGCTGGGGGTGTAGTTGAGGAGCCTCTTCCGGTCTTCGGAGGCGATCTTGTTTCCCTGCCTGCCGTAGAGGTTGGGATGCTTGTCGCGCCACTGGACGTCGTCGTGGATCATCTGGCGCAGGTCGCGCTTGGGAGACCAGTCGAGGATCTCCTTGGCCTTGCGGTTGCTGGCGACGATCGAATCCGCATCGCCGGGGCGGCGCGGGCCGAAGGTCCACTGGATGGGACGGCCCGTGACCTCGCCGACCGTCTCGACGATCTCCTTGTTGGTGTAGCCCTTGTCGGAGCCGAGGTTGATGATGGCGGAGTTTCCGCCGTTGACGAGCATCTTCATGCCCAGGACATGGGCGTCGGCCAGGTCGAGGACGTGGATGTAGTCGCGGAGGTTGGTGCCGTCCCTCGTCTGGTAGTCGTTGCCGAAGATCTGCATCGGGCGCCCCGTCAGGGAGGCGTTGACCGTGACCGGAATCAGATGCGTCTCGACCGGATGGGCCTCGCCGATGCTTCCGTCTTCGCTGGCGCCGGCGACGTTGAAGTAGCGGAAGATGCAGTGGCGGATGCCATAGGCGCGCTCACAGTCGCAGATCAGGCGCTCGGCCGCGAGCTTGGAGAAGCCGTAGGGCGACTCCGGATGGAGCTCGGCCTCCTCGGTGATGGAAGGCTCCTTGCTCGTTCCGTAGACGGCGGCGGTGGAGGAGAAGACGATGTTGTGGACGTGATGGGTCTTCATGGCGCGGAGGACGGAAAGGACGGCGGTGAAGTTGTCGTCGTAGTAGCTCAGAGGATGGCTGACGGATTCCGGAACGATGATCTTTCCGGCGAACTGCATGACGCCGGCGATCTTGTTGCGGGTGAAGACGGCATCGAGCAGGCCGAGGTTGCGGACGTCGCCGATGACCAGTTCCGCCTTGGGGTCGACGGCCTTGATGTGTCCCGTCGAGAGGTTGTCCAGGACGATGACCTGGAAGCCGGCGCGGACGAGCTGACGGACGGCGTGGGAACCGATGTAGCCGGCTCCACCAGTGACGAGAATCTTTCCTTCTTCCATACTGTGAGCTTTCCTCCTTGAGTTTCTTCGTCGATGCTTTCTCAACATCTAGAATTATAGACCGAAAGGGCTTACTTGTCTATTTTCCGATGGAAATCCATTGCAGGATTTCCTGAGCGAGGTCCTCCTCGGGCGTCGCGAAGGTCTCGGCAAGGCGCAGGAAGAGGCAGGCGAGGGCGTAGGCGAGGAAGACGAGGAGGAGGACGATGGCGAGGATCGTCAGGAGCCTCTTCTTCGACTGTCCTTCCATCAGAAGAGCATGTCCTTGTAGCAGCGCGGATAGGGGAGGGTGTCGCGGATGTTCTGCATGCCGGTGACCAGCATCACCAGGCGCTCAAAGCCGAGTCCGAATCCGGAGTGGGGGATGGAGCCGTTCTTGCGGAGGTCGAGGTACCATTGGTAGGCCTCGATGTTCATGTGGAGCTCCTCCATGCGGGACAGGAGCTTGTCGTAGTCGCACTCCCTCTCGCTTCCCCCGCAGAGCTCGCCGATCTGGGGGACGAGCAGGTCGACCGCCGCGACGGTCTCCCCGTCGTCGTTCTGCTTCATGTAGAAGGCCTTGATGTCCTTGGGATAGTTGATCAGGAAGATCGGTCCCTTGAAGATGACCTCCGTGAGATACTTCTCGTGCTCGCTTCCGAAGTCGAGGCCGAAGCGGAAGTCCTCGACCTCGAAGCGGTGTCCTTCCTCCTTGGCCTTCTCGAGGAGCTTCAGGGCATCCCGGTATTCGACGCGGGCGAAAGGCTTCTCGATGAATTCCTTGAGACGCTCCAGAAGATGGCTGTCGATGCGTTCGTTGAAGAAGCGGATGTCCTGCTCGCAGCGTTCCATCGTCTTGGAGACGACGTATTTGAGGAAGTCCTCCATCAGGTCGCAGTCGTCGAGCAGGTGGGCGAAGGAGAACTCCGGTTCGACCATCCAGAACTCCGCGGCATGGCGGACGGTGTTGCTCTTCTCGGCGCGGAAGGTGGGGCCGAAGGTGTAGACCTTGCCGTAGGTCAGGGCGAAGGGTTCGACGTGGAGCTGGCCCGAGACGGTGAGATGGACGTTGTCCTTGTTGAAGAACTCGGCGGGCTTCTTCGCGTCGGCCGTGACCTGGAAGGTCTGTCCCTCTCCCTCGCAGTCGTTGGCCGTCAGGATGGGCGTGTGGATCCAGTAGAAGCCGTGCTGGAAGAAGTATTCGTGGATGTAGTAGGCCAGGGCGCTGCGGACGCGGAAGACGGCGTTGAAGGTGTTGGTCTTCATCCTCCACTGGGGGATGGTGCGGAGGAACTCGAAGCTGGTCCTCTTCTTCTGGAGGGGGAAGTCGTCGGCGACCTTGCCGATCAGCTCCACCCGGCTCGCCTTGAGCTCGAAGGGCTGCTTGGCCTCCGGCGTCAGGACGAGGACTCCTTCGACCTGGACCGAGCAGCCCAGGCGGATGCCGGAGAGTTCGTCCTTCGAGGCGTCGTAGACGACCTGCAGGTTCTCGAAGCAGGAGCCGTCGTTGAGCGAGAGGAAGGCGACCTGTCCCATGCTCCTCGCGTTGCGGACGAAGCCGCCGAAGGAGAGGGTCTGTCCCTGAAGCTTCGAAAGCTCCTCCTTCTCGAGGAGGGCGTAGAGGTCGCGAATCGTCTGCTGTTCCGTCAAGTCCATGTTGCTATTCTCCTTTTTCCCTTCCTTCCTCTTCCAGGTTCCGGTTCGGACGCGTCCGGAAGGAGAGCGGGGAGAGAAGGTTTCTTTCGATCATGTGATGTCCCGCCATGGCGATCATGGCGGCGTTGTCCGTCGTGCACCAGAGGGGAGGGATGAGGATGTCGACGCCCTTGAGGCGTTCGCGGATGCGTTTCCGCAGGTAGGAGTTGGCGCTGACCCCTCCGCCGACGACGACCATCCTCACGTCGTAGTCGCCCTTGATCAGCTCGGCCTTGTCCAGGAGCTGCTCGACGAAGGCCTTCTCCGTCGAGAGGGCGATTTCCTTGACCCTCTGCGGCGGGAGCGTCCCTCCGGCTTCGGCCTTCTCCTTCTGGATCAGGCGAAGCAGGTGGCTCTTGAGCCCGGAATAGGAGAGGTTGTAGCCGTCGACCTTTGGCCGGGGGAGGTCGAAGGTCTCAATGGTCTCGTCGTCCTTGGTCAGCCGGTCGATGCTGACGCCTCCGGGATAGGGGAGGGAGAGCGCCCGGGCGACCTTGTCCAGGGCCTCGCCGATCGCATCGTCCTCCGTCTCTCCCAGGATGTGGAACTCGAAGGGCCGGGGGAGGTAGACCAGCTCGGAATTGCCTCCGGAGACGACGATGGCCAGGAGCGGATAGCGGAATTCTCCGGCGAACTCGTTGGCATAGATATGGCCGGCCAGGTGGTGGACGTCGATCAGGGGAACGCCGAAGTAGGAGGCGACGGTCTTGGCCGCCATCGCGCCGATCTGGAGGGCGCCGGGGAGCCCCGGACCTCCGGTGACGGCGACGTGGGTGATGCTTCGCGGATCGAAGCCCTTGAGGGAAAGGACGTAGGAAAGGACCTGGTCGATGTTCTCGAGGTGCAGGCGACTTGCCAGTTCGGGATAGACCCCGCCGAAGCGCCGGTGGTCTTCGATCTGAGTGTTGACGCTGTTGGCGAGCAGCTCCTTCCCGTTCCGCAGGAGGGCGATGGCCGTCTCGTCGCAGCTCGTCTCGATGGCGAGGATCACTTCGTCCTTCATTTTCTTCCAAGCTCCTTTCGATAGCAGATGGAATCTTCGTCTCCGTAGTAGGCGACGCGTCGCCGGAAGCCGTCGAACCCCATCCGCGAGTAGAGGCTTCGGGCTCTTTCGTTCCCTTCCCGCGCCTCGAGGAAGCAGGTCTTCCTCCTGCCGTCGTCGAGCGCTTCGAGGGCCTTCTGGAGGAGGAGGGCGCCGCCGCCCTTCCCTTCCTCGTCCTTCCGGACGGCGATCTCGTCGACCTCGCCGTCGAACTCGCTCATGCGGAAGAGGACGTATCCGATCCGCCTTTCGCCTTCGAAGAGGACGAGCCCCGAGAGGAAATCCTCCTGGAGGTAGCTTTCGATCTCCTTCCTTTCCAGGCGGTCGCGATGGATCCGCTCCTGGGAAAGTTCAAGGACGAAGTCGATGTCCTCCGCCGAAAGGGGAAGGACGCGCCGTTCAGATCTCGAAGGCATAATGCGGTCTGTACTCCTTGGGGTTGTCGCTCATGTCGGCGAAGGCCGACTTCTTCTCGACCATCAGGTCGAGGACGTCGACGGGATGGACGTCCTTTCCTTCCAGGCTCACGAGGGCCTCTCTGTCGCATCGGTCGACGACGAAGGATCCCGAAAGGGAAGGAATCTCCTCCTTGGGGACCTTCCTCTCCTGGAACCCCTGTCCGCCCTTCTGGGCGAGGTAGAGGTCGCCCTTCCGGTCGGAGAGGACGGCGCTGGCGCCTTCCTTGGCCAGAAGCAGGAGCTCGAGCGTGCCGATGCCGTAGAGGCGGACGCTCGGATCGATGCCCTTGACGGTCTTGGCCACGGAAAGGCCGAGGCGGATCCCGGTATTGCTGCCCGGGCCGAGCAGGGCATAGTAGGACCGGATGTCGGCAAACGAGGCCGAGAAGGCGGAGAGGGCCATCTCGATGCCGAGGTGGAGCCGCTCGAGGACCTTCTTCGGATCCCCGAGGTCGACGCGGTAGAAATGCCTGGGGCTCGTCAGCGTCAGGGAGAGGTTCTTCGTGGCGGTGTCGAGGAAGAGGGACAGTTCATTTTCGCGTGTCATCGATTGTGATCCTCCGGCTGTTTTCGTCCACGAACTCGAAGGAGAGGCGAAGGACTCCCTTGAGGTCCTGGAGGAACTTGGGGCCGTCCTGCGGCCATTCGACGTAGGTGATGACGTCTTCCTCGCCGAGGAAGTCGGCGAAGTCGAGGTCCTTGCGGTCTTCCTCGACGCCCTCCAGGCGGTAGCAGTCGACGTGATAGAAGCTCTTGTCGCGTCCCCGATAGACCTTGACGAGGTTGAAGGTCGGGCTGTTGACGAGGTCCTGGACGCCCAGTCCCTTGGCCAGCCCCTTGGCGAAGCAGGTCTTGCCGCTTCCCAGTTCCCCTTCCGCCAGCAGGACCTCGCCGCCCTTCAGGGTCTTCGAAAGCTCTTCGGCGAGGGAGAGCGTCTCTTCGCGGGAATGGGTCTCAACGATCTTCTTCATGGGTCTGAGCTTCCTCGTTGGCCGGAGCGTTGGCAGCGGAGGTCGCGGCTTCCGAAGGGAGGGATTCGTCGAGGGGGACCTCTTCTGCGGCACGGCCCTCCTCCTCAGAGAGGAGGGAGCAGGTCGGCTCGATGGCGTCGAGGAAGGCGAAGGCCTTGCGGGAGAGGTCGACGAAGTCGTCGATCGCTCCTTCATGGACCGAATTCTTCAAGGGGAGCTCCATGACCTCGTCGGAGAGGTTCATGCCGATCTTGGAACCGTAGGAATTGACGGAGAGGAAGAGGGAATGGATGGTGGAATCGAGATGGATGTCGTTGAGCAGGGCGATCGTGTCCGGCGTGAAGAACTTCGAGGAGCTCTGCGGGTCGGCCAGGTAGCAGATGATGTCCCTTCTCAGGCCGGGGATGTGGCAGGAGACGTAGCTGTCGACATAGTCGGGGAGGACGCATTCGCCCCTCTTGCCGATGTAGGAGAGGAGGAAGGACTCCTTGGAGTCGACGCGCATGCGGTAGGAGTAGTAGCGGCCGAAGAAGCCGGTCCTCGTCGTCTCGGAGGTGGGATCCAGGCGCCTGTCCTTCCGCTCCTTCTGCGCGCCGTGGATCTCCGCGGCCAGGTCGTGGTCGACCACGGTCATGTCGTCGCCCGGGATCTCCTGGGTCGAGGTCAGGGTCTGGTCCTGCTCCGGATGGTATTCTTCTCCTTCGAGGGTGTAGTCCTTCGTCGGCCTCTCGATGGCATGGTCCAGGCCGATCTCCGGGATGAGGATGTAGAGCTCGCCCGTGAGGAAGGGACGTCCCTTTCTCTCGCCCTTGAGGACGCAGCGGGAACGGGTGTCCATGATGGTCTTGAAATAATGGGCCTGGATGACCTCCTCGTTGGGAATCAGGGCCTCGACGGAGAAGATCGGCTCCTGGACGTCCAGCTTCTGGGCGATGTAGCCCGAAAGGACCTCCTGGTACTTGCCGAGATACTCGACGTTGGTCTTGCGGCTGCGACGGGTGAGGACGGTCGAGAGTCCGAACGAGGCGAGGATGATCGCCATGGCGATGCCGAAGACGGTCCACGTCAGCCAGGCCATTCCTTCGTCCTGGTTGAGGAAGGACGTCAGGATGACGCTGACGAGGGCGAGGACGAGGAGCACCATCGAGACGATGTTCACGGCGCTGGCCGATGTGAGCTTCTTGGCGTAGGACTTGCGGACCTTCTCGAGTTCCTCGTCGATTGAGTGGGAACTGTCGTCGACGTATTCGACCGGCTTGAAGAGCACGTCCGTCCGCTCCTCCTCCTTGGGATGGTACTCGCCGGAGATGTCGTCGGGCATCGTCGGCTCGGGCGTCAGGTCGACGACCGGCGCTTCGGGGAGGGCTTCCGCCGTCCCTTCCTTCGCTTCGCTATGGTCAAGCTCCTGGTCGAGGAGTTCCTTGTTTTCATCCATGTCTTTGTTCCTCCTAGGAATCACTGCACCGATTATAGCAAAAAGGCCTTTGGAAAGAGAGGTGGAAAGCGAAAAAAGGCAAAGAAAAAAGGGCACGGAACCGTGCCCGAATCTCAGAACGACAGCCGGTTGAATCCCAGCCCGTAGGCGAGGAGCATCGAAGCGAAGAGGAGGAAGGCGAGGAGGGCGAAGAAGCGGAAGGCGGCTTCGGCTCCCTTCCTTCCCTTCAGGAACAGGAAGAGGGCGGAGAGGTCGAGGGAGACGGCGGAGCAGACCAGCAGGACGATGGCCGGCAGGGAAGGGGAGAGGACGTAGCTCTTCGTCAGGAGCGGATAGAAGGCCAAGGGGACGTACAGGACAAGGGAGAGGAGGGAGAGGCGAAGCCCGGAGAGGACGCCTTGGGACGCGGCCGACTTCCTTGACGAGAGGAAGAACTCCGCAAGAACCATTCCTATGGCAACAACCCAAGATATACCGATGAGAATGTAACCAGAGGAAGTGGAATAAGGGAAGGCATGGCTCGAATGGAGATAGCTCTCGATGGCAGTGGGACGAAGAAGAAGGATGGAGAAGGCGGTAAACAGACTGGCCAGGGCGAAGGAGAAGAGCGCCTTGCGAAGCAGGGAGAAGGTCCTTCCTTTCCCAAGGCGATCAAAGAGGGCGGAGAGGAGGTTGGCCACTCCTCCCAGCGCCAGGACGACGCCGAAGAGGACGATGGATAGGACGCCGCCGACGCCCCACTGGCGGAAGAGGGTGGAGGCGGAGGAGAGGATTCCTCCCAGGACGGCGATGACGATTCCGCCGACGATCGTCAGGGCATGGAGGGCGAAGAGGGCGATCCTTTCCCCGCTCCAGCTCCTTTCCCTTCCTTCTTCCGAAGGAGAGGGGCTCGACTCGTCGACGTAGCGGAAGGAGCCTTGGAGCCCTTCCTTTCTCTCTTCATCTTTCATGTCCTTCCTCCTAATCGTGCTTGTAGAACATCGCTCCGCCCATCCAGGGGATCTTCGTCGTGAAGCTCTCCTCCTCGGTCATGTCGAGGTAGTTCTTCAGGCAGTTGAGCTTGGCGTCGACGTCGTCCATGTGGTGGAGGACGATGGCCTCGGGAATCATCGGGACCTTCGGGGAACCGAACTCCAGCTCGCCGTGATGGGAGAGGATCATGTGGATGACGAGGGTCCTCTTCTCCTTGGAGACGGGAATCTTCCTCCCTTCCTCCTCGACGATCATCGCACCCAGGGCGATGTGTCCCAGGAGGTTCCCCTCGACGGTGTAGGAGCTGACCTTCGCGCCGGAGAGCTCTTCCGTCTTTCCGATGTCGTGCAGGATGGCGCTGCAGACAAGCAGGTCGCGGTCGAGCAGCGGATATTGTTCCGCCGCCTTTTCGCAGAGGGCGAGGACGCTCAGGGAATGATAGGCGAGGCCTCCGATGTAGGCGTGATGGACCGTCACGGCGGCGGGATAGTGCAGGAAGCTTTCCCTTCTTCCGTCGATGATCGTCTTGGTCAGGAGGCGGAGCTCCTTGTCCTGGATGGAGGCAATCTTCTCGTCGAGCTCCCGGGCCATCTTCTCGATCGGCCGCGGGGCGACCGGCAGGAAGCGGGAGAGGTCGACGTCCGCTTCGTCGACCGGCTCGATCTCGTTGATCTTCAGCTGGGGATGTCCCTTGTAGGTCCCCATGATGCCCAGGGCGCGGATGACCGATCCGGGCTTGGCGATCTCGACGTCGGCATCCGTGATCTGCCACATCTTGCAGTCGAGGACGCCGCTGGTGTCCTGGAGGACCAGGGAGAGGTAGGAAGTCCCGTTGTTGCTGGTCGCCTTGGTGCATTGCTTCACCAGGAAGAGCCCGTCGATCGGTCCTTCGTGGTTGATGATGTCCTTAATCATGTTCTTCTCCTTCGTTTTGGTTCTCCTGCCATGAGGAGAGGATTTCGTCGTAGCGGAAGCCTTCGGCGGAAAGCCTGCGGAAGAAGCGCTCCTTGCGCTTTTGGGATTCCATGGCCGTCCGCATCAATTGATTATAGCATTTTCGGCCTTTTTTCCTTAAGAGTTCCTTGCGCCGGAGACTTTCGCTCTCCCGCTCCCTGGAATCCAGGCGGGAGAGGAAGGACTCGACTTCGCGCTCGACGAGGGAAAGAGGATAGCCCCGGAGGAGGAGGGAGCGGAACATCTTCTTTTTTTCTGCTTCGATCGTCTCACCTTTACAAGAGCGATGGATCCTTTCAACAAGATGAGATGGAATCTTCGTATCCTCAAGGATTTTAGTGATGTCTTCTTCGTGGAGGATGGCCGGTGGGATTCCCTTTTTGCGAAGGGCGGCGGCGATGCTTCTCCCTCCGTATCCCCGCTCCTTTCGCTCCAGGGCGAATTCCGTCGCATAGCGACGGTCGTCGATGAGTCCTTCCCTCTTTCCTTCCTCGACCAGGCGTTCCTGCTGGGCGGGAGTCAGTCCGGGAACCTTGGAGAGCAGCTGCACCACCTGGGAGGCGGTCTTCCTTCCCCGGAGAAGGGCGCCCTCCATCCTCTTCCTTCCCTGCTCCAGGTGGATTTCCTCCTCCAGCCCTTCGACCTCCTGGGCGGTGAGGACCTTGCCGGGATAGTAGTATCCGGAAGCGAAGAGGGAGGGGGTGAGGGAAAGCGCGAAGGTGGAGAAGGAGAGGACGACCTTCCGCTCCTTCTTCTCGACGGAGAGGATCTCAAAGCTCTCGGCGGATCGCTTTTTCATAGACATGGACAATCCTTTCGGCGTAGCCTCTGGGGTCGTAGAGCCTTTCGACGGTCTTCCGGGCCTCTTCGACCTTCTCCCTTCTCTCCTCGGGAGAGAGGGACAGGGCCTGGCGGATCTTCAGGGGCATGTTCTCCCTGTGGTCGTAGAGGAGGCAGTTCCTTCCGTCCTGGAGGAACCCCTCCAGGTTGAAGTCGTAGCGGGCGAGGACGAGGAGGGAGTTCTCCATCGCCTCGACGATGGTGAGGCCCTGGGTCTCGGTCTTCGAGGAGGTGAGGAAGACGTCGGAAAGCTGGTAGTAGAGGTTCGTCTCCTCGTGCGGGACGCTTCCGAGGAAGAGGATGTCCCTGGAGGCGTATTCCTTCTCGAGCCTCTTTCGCTCCGGGCCGTCTCCGACGACGAGCAGAACGCTCTCCTCGTCGGGATAGAGCCGGCGGAAGGCCTGGAACGAGGACAGGGTTTCCTCGAGGTTCTTCTCCAGGGCGATGCGGCCCAGGGAGAGGCAGACCTTCCTTCCCTCCAGACGGAGTTCCGCCCTCTTCCTTTCGAGGACCTCCTCCGGAATCCTTTCCGCCGGACGGACTTCCATCGGGCTGGGAAGGACGTGGATCGGACGGTCGATCCCGTATCCGCGCAGGACCTTCCTCGCCTTTTCGGAGGGAGTGACGATCTCGGCGTTGTGCTCGCCGATGAAGCGAAGGAGCCTTGCCACGACCTTCTTGAGGAGGGCGTCGGGCAGCTTCCTTCCCCGCGTGAGATAGGGGGTGTAGTCCTCGTAGCAGGTATGGAACGTATAGACCATGGGGATGTCCCGCTGGCGGGAGAGCAGGCGACCGAAGAGGGAGACGCCGAACTCCTGCTGGACGTGCAGGACGTCGAACGACTCGTCCTTGAGGAGCTGCCAGGCCCGATGGTTGTAGGGGAAGGCCAGGCGGTATCCGTAGAGGAAGGGGAGCGTGACGCCCGGGATGCGGAGGACCTTGTCCTTCAGGGTCACCTTCCGCTGATGCTTCAGGCCGGTGGTGACCACGAGGACATCGTGTCCCATCTCCTCCAGCGCCTTCTTCTGGAGCAGGACGGACGTGCTGACGCCGTTGATGTCGGGCGGATAGGTGTCGCTGAACAAGGCGATTCTCATCTCTTTTCCTCCTCGCTGTCTCCGGTCACGAAGGTCCTCTCCTCCTCGAACTGGATGCCGTCGATGTGGACGCCGCTCTCCTGGTCGAAGGAGACCTTCGTTCCCTTGAGGTGGGCCTTCTCCAGGAGCTTCTGGTTCTTGCGCAGGAGGCGCAGGCGCCGTCTCCCTTCCTTCTCGGCGGCCTTCTCCTTCTTCCGCGCGTCCTTCCTTTCGCTCAGGAGGCGGCTCTCCTCCAGGTTCCGGTGGACCTCCTCCTCGATCTCGCTGTCGTGGCTCTCGGCGATCAATCTCTCGGTCTCCTCGACGATCTGGGAGAGCGGCTTCCTCTGGTCGAGCTCGAAGTCGCTTTCCTTCTCCTCGGGAGGCCTGTCGCGGCCCATCGTCTCCCGCAGTCGCTGGAAGGAATTCTCGACGTCCTCCTTCGTCAGGATCGGTACACCCTCCCGGCGGCTGCTGCCGGCGGAGGAGAGGAACTCCATGGTCTTCTGATCCCGGTTTTCGGCGAGGTTGAGCAGCTGGTAGTCGTAGAGGGTCGCCGTCTCTTCCAAAAGCGGACGGTGGCTCTTCGTCCCCCGGTAGAAGAGGTAGAAGAAGAGCCCGACGAAGAGGGGGAAGTAGAAGGTCAGGAAGCGCCAGAGCAGGTTGCAGGCGGCGGCATAGTTGAACGAGTCCAGGATGCCGGCGCCCGAGAGCAGGTAGCCGAAGATGGACTGGAAGCCGATCTCCGGCGCCCCCACCACCAGGAAGGAGGTGATCAAGGTCAGGTAGCTGGATCCCGAGAAGAGGGAGAGGAAGGAGAGGGACGACATGTCCATTCCCATCGACCAGAAGAGGAGATAGGGCAGGGAATAGGTCAAGATCAGCTTCGCGATGGTGGAAAGGAAGGAGACCAAGACCAGGATTCCATGCTGGCTCAGGCGCTTGATCTCGATGCGGTACGTCACGAGCTGAACTGTCCATTTCTTTCTTGTTTCTTCCGGATGCTTCAAAAGATGAACCTTTGCAAGGAAATCAATTCCACTGTTCATAATGAAATGATGAAATCTCTTGCTATATCCAAGGAAGACGATGATGGAAAGCGTCAGGACGCTGATGCCGAGACCGATGAGGGAGAGCGGGAAGATGCGGATTCCGCCCAGGAGGACGATGGGGATCTCCTCGACGTAAGGATAGCCGACGAAGACCATGACCAGGGAGATCAGGGTGAAGGAGAACTGGTACATCAAAAACTGCATCGTCAGGATCGAGGCGGCATGGGCGCCCTTGACGTCCTGCTTCGAGAAGGTGTAGGCCTGGACGAACGTGCCTCCCGTCTTGTAGACGCAGCCGACGAAGTTTCCGATGAGCGTGTTGACCAGGCCCTGGCCGAACCGGTACTTCCTGGCGTAGAGTCGAGCGAAGAGGGTCAGGGGAAGGGCGTCGAGGAGGGGAAGGACGAGGACGATCAGGAACGAAAGGAGAAAAGGAAAGAGGCTCACCTGTCCCATCAGGGAGAAGGTGTGGACCGGATCGTCGTGCAGCAGATAGTAGACGGAGAGGAGCGTGATGGCGACGAGGACGAGGATCTTGACGATCGACTTGACCTTCTTGTTCTTCTTGGCCTTGTCCATCATAGGTGCGAGAGGACGAAGTCCACCCGCGAAACGATCTCCTCCTTGCCGAGGATCGAAAGCGTGTCATAGAGCTTGGGCGTGTTGGTCGTCGCGCTGATCGCGGCGCGGACGATGGCGATGCTGTCGGCATACCATCCCTTGTAGGAGGAGGGATCCTTCTTGTAGGCCTTGCGGTCGTCGGCAAAGCCGTGACGTAGGCCCAGTTCCTTCATGGCGGAGAACCACGTCGCCTCGTCGACGCTCAGGTCGAGGGTCGATCGGAAGTCCTCGAGCAGTTCCCGGATGGTTTCCTTGTCGATGTTCGGGTTGAAGGGGATGCCCTCCCTGACGCTCTGCTCGAAGGAGGAACGGTCGAAGAAGCGAACCTTGGGGAAGACGTCGGAGTACTTCTCGTAGTCCTTCCGCGGCTTTTCCTGCTCGCGCTCGATGTTGACGATGGACTCGAAGCGGCTGCGATCGGATTCGATGAAGGAGAAGAACGCCGGATCGTGTTCCTTCGCCCAGGCGAGGCATTCGTCCGTGAAGGCCTTCTTGTCCATGTTGGCGAGGACTTCCTTGGAGATGTTGTTCAGCTTGGGAAGGTCGAAGAGGGCCCCGTCGAGGGAGAACTTGTCGAAGGTCAGCCGGAAGTCGTCGGGGTTTCCCTTCGGGTTCTCCATCAGCCAGGCCTCGAAGTTGGAGTTGGCGATGGTGAAGAGATATTCGATGACGCCCTTCTTCGGGTATCCCTGTTCGAGGAAGAAGGACGTCGCGGCCTCCTTGTCCTTTCGCTTGGAAAGCTTGCGGCGGTTTCCCGTCTCCTTGTCGTTGATCATGATGACGGGAAGGTGCGCGTACTTGGGAGCCTTCCATCCCATCGTCTCGAACAGCTCGATGTGGATCGGCAGGGAGGAGATCCATTCCTCGCCGCGGGTGATGAGGGTCGTGCGCATGAAGTGATCGTCGACCAGGTGGGCGAAATGGTAGGTCGGGAGCCCGTCGCTCTTGAGGATGACGATGTCCTGGTCGTTCTCGGAGAGGTCCATGTCGCCCCGGATCTCGTCATGGACGCGGACGTGACGGAGGTGGTTGCCCTTGCTCTTGAAGCGGATGACGTAGGGCTTTCCTTCCCGGATCAGGGCCATCGCCTCGTCGACGGAGTAATGGCGGCACTTGGCGTATTCGCCATAGTACCCGGGAATGACCTTGTTGGCTTCCTGGACGAGGCGAAGCTCGTCGAGCTCCTCCTTGGTGCAGAAGCACGGATAGGCCCGGCCCTTCCGAATCAGTTCCTTGATGCAGATCTTGTAGATCTCGGCCCTCTTGGACTGCTCGTAGGGGCCATAGTCTCCTTCGTCGTGGTCGCCGAAAAAGCCTTCGTTGGCGACGATGCCGAAGTTCCTCAGCTGACGGACCAGGTCCATCCCGGTCCCCTTGACTTCCCTCTTCTGATCGGTGTCCTCCAGGCGGAAGAAGTAGACTCCGCCCGTCTGGCGCGCAAACTGATAGGCGATCAGAGCCGTGAAGAGGGAGCCGGTGTGCAGGAATCCCGTGGGAGAGGGGGCGAAGCGGGTGACTTCCGCTCCTTCGGGAAGGCTCCTTTCGGGATAGAGCTTCTCGAGGTCCTTGACCGTCTTGTGGATGTCCGGAAAGATCAGCTCGGCAAGATCCTTGTTCGTAGCCATGTCGTTACCTCCTTATTCGATGGGCTTGATATAGAAACGGCCGTAGACCTGATTGAGGTCCAGGACGGTGATGAAGGCGAGCTTGTCGACGTTCTTGATGAGGGCGATGGCCTTCTTCTTCTCCGAGCGGGAGATGACCATGTAGACCATCATGTTCCTTCTTCCCGTGTAGGCGCCGCGGCTGTCGACGACCGTGCAGGAATGCGGGAAGGCGCGGATCAGGACGATGGGAAGGTTCTCGTTGGTGGTGAAGATCTGGAGTTCCTGCTTCTTGTTCTTGGTGTTGAGCAGGTCGATGACCCTTCCCGAGACGAAGAAGTAGACCAGTGTGTAGAGTGCCATGGTCACGATGGAATCGGCGTCGATGCCCTCATGGAAGTTCGGATTCGTATTCATGCCCACGATGGAGAAGAGGACGAAGCAGGTGACCGTGATGCAGTTGGCGATGACGGAATAGGGCCCGACGGAGGACGACTTCTTCTCCGAGATGTACATCGAGATGATGTCGACGCCGCCGGAAGACGTACCGGCCATCAAGGCCAGTCCCGACGAGAGCCCCGTCGTGATGCCGCCGAAGATGGCGCGGGCGAGATTGTCCTCGTAGATGTTGAGGACGTTGTAGATCCAGGAATCCGGAATCACCTGGTTGAAGAGGGAGACGAAGGCGACGTTGATGAGCGTGAAGGCTGCGAACTGCTTCGAGATCTTGAACCAGGCCAGGAGGAAGAGCGGGATGTTGATGACGAAGTACAGGACGGAGATCATCGTCGTCTCGAAGCTGGCCATGTTGACGCCGGGGAACATCTCGATGAAGCGGATGATGGCCTGGGAGATTCCGGACGCCCCTCCCGAGATCAGCACGTCGGAGGCCGTCAGGCCAAAGTCGCCGGTCCATACCTGCGCGCATTTGAGGGAGGGGGCGATGAAGGCGCGGAATCCATAGGCGAAGATGAAGGCGGAGAGAGCTTCGAGAAAGAACTTCCCGGTCCAGATGGACCACTGCTTGATCCGGGGATGGTCGATGAAGAAGGTGCTCGTCTCGTCTTCGGCCTTGGTGAACCACTTCATGTGCGCTGAACCTCAAAAGTTTGACCTCTATATATTATATGTTTCCTCGGTAAATACAATCAGAAAGTCGTCTTGCCTGGACCGGCGGCAGGAAGTTTCCTTCTGTTTTGAACAAGAGTCCGAATCGGAAGGGATTTCGTGCTTCGGAGAGGGACAGACGTCAGTTGCGTCCGGCCTTCCGCTTCCGGATGCGCTTCGCGAGGGCGGGCAGGAACGTGGTGAGCCACAGAAGGAGGAAGCCGCCGACGGGAACGAGGAGCGAAAGGAAGGACAAGGGCATGATGAGGGGACTGTAGAAGTTGAAGAGGAGGATTCCCAGGACATGGAGAAGAACGGAAAGAAGGAGAAAGGCGAGGGTGATCAGACCCCAGGAACCGTGGAAGTAGGAGAAGACCTTGGACCGGCTCCATCCGATGGATTGGAGGGTTTCGACCTTCTGCCGCTTCTGCTTGGCATCCTGATAGGTCCTGGCGAACGCCAGTGCAAGGGGAAGGACGAGGAGGACGGCGATGGCGATCTGAAGGACGATGGGGAGATGGCCGAGGGTCGAGTAGAGGATGTCGCTCTCGGAACCATGGAGGTAAAACAAGGCTCGGGATGCGGAATCGCCGCCGGAAAACTCGAGGCTCTCCGTCGCCTTCAGGAGGGAGAGAAGGCGGTTGGAGTCGTATGGGACATCGAAGCGGATGGAGGAGTTCTGCGGATGCATCCCCATCGCCCGAAGATCTTCTTCCGATAGAGTAAAGGACCGATCGTAGTCATTGCTGTAAGGCCTTCTGTCCGGGTTCACCATGAGAGAGAACCCGACCACTTTGAGAGGGGGCAGACTGCGGGACGCTTCGACTTCCATGAACGGTTTTCTTGCCGTAAGGCCGTCGACGCTGTCCAGAAGGCAGGCCCAGTAGACGTTCACCAGTTCGGAGAAATGGGGCGTGTAGTATTTTCTGTCTTGGAATCGATCGAGGAGATAGGAGGCATAGATCTTCGGCTTGACACTTTCGGGGAGGGTTTCCGGAACCTCCAGGCCCTGTTTCGCATAGTACGTTTCGGCCTCGGAATCGATGGGGAAGGACTGGTCCCGGAAGGCTTCCTCCCAGTATCGATTGGCGACGTAGGAGGCGGCATTGTTGTACAGGGCTTCGAAGAAGAGGTAGGAGTCGGTGTAGAACTCTCGGACTCCGTTGGCGCTGTTCTCGGCAGAAATCTCCATCTTGAGGGGTTCCTCATAGGCCTCGAACAATCTGGGATAGAAGGAGGAACTCAGTCCGACCAGGACCTCTCCCGGAAGAAGCGTCGTCTTTCCTTCCTCGAAGAACAGGTGGTATCCGTTTTCGTCATAGGCGGCGAATGGCTGTGCGCTATCGAATTCGTCGCAATAAAATTTGGTGGAGAATTCCGTCTTCAGCCATTCCTTTCCCGCTTCCGAAACGTAGCAATCGGCACGGAGGAAATCGTCCCGGGACGCCACCTCGCTGAGAACTCCGCAGATGAGGAACGGTTCTTGATCCTTCCTGGAATAGTAGCGATCGATTGCCGAAGGGAAGAGGGGAAGGCCGATGATTTCTTTCTCTGTCGGATAGGTTTGCTCATTGGTCAGCGGGTTGTAGAAGCCGTTTTGACGAAACTCTTTCATCAGGCTGTATGAAATGAGAACGTCGTTTTCGAAGAGGGGCTTTCGGCCGGAGACGATCCGGCTTTGATCGGACTGCTCGTCCTTTGGGAAGAACAGGTCGTCGTTGTACAGCGCGACGGTCAGGAGGGGGTATTCGGAAAGAGGATCCGGATAGGCGAAGGCATCGTTCAGGAAGGCAAGATGGTTTCGTCCCGAATCGATGGCGTCGACCTTCTCGAGGATCTCCTCGCTGACATTTCCTTCCTTGGCAAAGTGCGGGATGTCTCTTTTCTGGATGAGCTGAGACATGGCATCGCTTTGGTCGAAGGAGACGGTGTTGACGACGAAGGCGCCGAAGGAGAAGGAAAAGGCGACAAGAAAGAGGGCGGCGATGGTCGAAAGGCTTTTGTTCAACGTCCGGAGTCCGATGGAGATCGGCCTCCAAAGGTGCTTCTTTCCTCTTTGTCCCTTCGAAGACAGATCGCTGTTTTCCGTCTTCTGAGGGCTCGGAGCCGCCGCAGCTTTTTCAATCGATGCCAGGACGAGGTCCTTCTCCTCGCGAAGAGAGGAGACGTTCCTGCAGGTGAAAAGAATCAGGCGACAATCGGCAAGAGGACGCAGCAGGGTTGCCATGCGCCTCTCCTCTTCCTCTTCCAGGTCGAAATGGATCAGGAGGACAGGAGTCTCCTGGGCGAGGGCGCGGGCAAGGCGAACCATCCTCTGCGTTTCGAGGCCGAAACGATAGGGAAGACATCCCGCCTTGCCTTCCAGACCGACGGCTTCGAGCGCCTTCATCCCACGGCTGCATTCCTCCGGAGTGACCCTCGTCGAGCTTTGATAGGAGAGCGTGACGTTCTCCAGGATCGAAACGTTCAGCAGCGGGGCGTACTTTTCATCGGCCAGGGCAATGTTCCTTGCCCTTTCCTCTGGAGGCATCGAAGCGACGTCCTTGCCGTCGATAGAAAGGATGTCCTTTCCGGAATCAACTCCTTTGATGGCATCAAGCAATCGGATGGCTTCATTTTCATCGATAAGAACAAAGCCAACATTGGGGAGAGAAGATGTCTCATTTTTATCGGAATTCATTGTCTCTGGACGATATGCGATCATGCCATTTTCCTCCTTTGCGAAAGGACACTGCCTCCATTGGTGTGGACCCCGGGACTTGACGGCCGGGTCAAGGGGTGTCGGAAAGATGGATTTCCTCTCTCCTGGAACAGGGGAAGCGCCGTGGGACGAGAAAAGGACGGTTCCTTCCCAAATCTTTGCTTCATCGGCTTTTCTCCTTTGGCTATGAATATTATAGGTTTTTCATTGCAAAAAAGGACAGAGGAGAGAAGATACAGGACGCTTTTCCCATATTGGTGCATCAATTGCCGGAAAACGATGGAACATTCCACCTCCCCCCTCGAAAGATCCCTTTTCCTGCGGCTTGGAAAAGGCTATAATCGTAAGCGCATACATGGCCTAGATCAAGGAGGAAACGATGAACTACGAGGAATTACGGGCTGGCTTCGTCAAAGTCTATGGCGAAGGAGGCGACATCCGCGGCTATTTCGCTCCCGGACGCGTCAATCTGATTGGCGAGCACATCGACTACAACGGAGGACATGTCTTCCCCTGTGCGCTGAACACGGGAAACTATGCCATCGTCCGTCAGAGGGAGGACCGGAAGCTGCATTTCTTCTCGGCGAACTATCCTCGCCTCGGCATCTTGGAAAGCTCCTTGGACGACCTCGTCAAGAAGGAGAACAGCTGGACCAACTATCCGAAGGGCGTGATTTGGGCCTTTGGAAAATTCAAGGACATGCACCTCGACCGGGGCTTCGACATCTATATCTACGGCAACATCCCGGGTTCCGGACTCTCTTCTTCCGCCGCCATGGAAGTCGTCATCGGCACGATGGTCAAGGACTACTATGGCTTCGACGTCACGCCGATCGACATCGCCCTTCTCGGCCAGAAGGCGGAAAACGACTTCATCGGCATGAACTGCGGAATCATGGATCAGTTCGCTTCGGCGATGGGAAAGAAGGACCATGCCATCTTCCTCAACACGGCGACCCTGGAATACCAGTACGTTCCCCTTGTCCTCAAGGGCTCCAAGATCATCGTCAGCAACTCCAACAAACCTCATAGCCTTGTCTCCAGCCACTACAACGAGCGGAGAGCGGAGTGCGAACAAGCCCTTTCCGACCTGAAGAAGGTTCTTCCCATCCAGGCTCTCTGCGATTTGACTCCCGAGCAATTCGAGGAATACAAGGACAAGATCGTCGACCCGACCTGCCGCCTGAGGGCGAAGCACGCCGTCTACGAGGAATATCGGACCAAGGAGGCGGTCGAGGCCCTGAAGAAGAACGACCTGGAGACGTTCGGACGACTGATCAACGAGTCGGGCGATTCCCTCCAGCACGAGTATGATGCGACCTGCTTCGAGATCGATACCCTGGTCGCCGAGGCGCGGAAGCAGGAAGGCGTCTATGGCTCGCGTGAGACGGGCGGCGGATGGGGTGGCAATACGGTCTCCATCGTCCGAGACGACTGCATTGAGGCCTTCCGTACCAACGTTGCCAAATCCTATAAGGAAAAGACGGGATTGGATTGCTCCATCTACGAGCTTGAAGTCGGAGAAGGAGGAAGGAGACTCTTCTGATGAATATCAACGAAAGCATCAAGAAGCTTGCGACCTATGCGCTCGAGAAGGGCCTGATTTCTCCCGAGGAAGTCTGCTATTCCGTCAACCTCCTTCTTGATGTCCTCAACCTTGACGAATACGTCGAGCCGGAGACGGAGTACCGGAACGTCGAGCTGGAGAGCACGCTGAAGGAAATCCTCGACTATGCGGCGGAAAACCATCTCCTGGAAAACGATTCCGTCGTCTATCGCGACCTCTTCGACACGAAGGTCATGAACTGCTTCACGCCGCGTCCGCAGAGCGTCATCGATCGTTTCTATGCCTTGACGAAGGAAGACCCGGTCAAGGCGACGACGTGGTATTACGCCTTCAGCAAGGACACGGACTATGTCCGCGCCTACCGCATCAAGAAGGATCTGCGCTGGAAGAGCGCGACGCCCTACGGGGAACTGGACATCACCATCAACCTCTCGAAACCGGAAAAGGACCCGAAGGCCATCGCAGCGGCCAAGCTCCTGAAGCAGTCGAGCTATCCCAAGTGCATGCTCTGCCGGGAGAACGAAGGCTATCGGGGAAGGGTCAACCATCCGGCGAGGGAGACGATCCGCATCATCCCGCTGGACCTGTGCGGCGACCATTTCTACCTCCAGTATTCGCCCTATTCCTACTACAACGAACATTGCATCGTCTTCAACAGAGAGCATATCCCGATGGTCATCAATGAGGCGGCCATCCGACATCTCTTTGCCTTCGTCTCGCAGTTCCCGCACTACATGCTGGGCTCCAACGCCGACCTTCCGATCGTCGGCGGCTCGATCCTGACGCACGACCACTACCAGGGCGGAAACTATACCTTCCCGATGTTCCTTGCCAAGACGGTCCAGGAATTCACCTTCCGTGGGTTCGAGGACGTCCGTGCCTCCCATCTCTACTGGCCGCTCTCCGTCATCCGCCTCGAATCGGAGGACAGCGAGAAGCTCATCCAGCTGTCCTGCAAGATCATCGCCAGCTGGCGGAAGTACACCGACGAAAAGTGCGAGATCTTCGCCGAGACGGAGAACACGCCGCACAACACGGTCACTCCGATCGTGCATCGGGACGGAGACAAGTTCGTCATCGACCTGGCGCTAAGGAACAACATCACGACCAAGGAACATCCCCTGGGACTGTATCATCCCCACGAGGAGTATTGGAACATCAAGAAGGAGAACATCGGACTCATCGAGGTCATGGGCCTTGCCGTCCTTCCTTCCCGCCTCAAGGGCGAGATGGAGAAGATGAAGGAACATATCCTTCGCGGCGAGGATCTGTCCGGAGACGAGCAGACGGAGAAGCACGCCGCCTGGTATGCCTCCTTCCGCAAGGACTATCCCTCCGAGCTCGATGCCTCGGGAGTGGAGAGGATGCTCGAGTCCGAAATCGGCAAGACCTTCATGAAGGTCCTGGAGTGCGCGGGCGTCTACAAGCAGGACGAAAGGGGACGGGAAGGAATCCGTCGCTTCGTCGACTTCGTCAACGAATAAAGGAACGCCATTCCTTTTTCGATTCAAACGGAAGGCGGGTCAGTCGTTGCCTGACCCGCTTTTCGTTTGACAAAAAAAGGGGTGGGATTTCCTCCCGCCCCGGATACGGCCGCTACTTGCTGAGCTCCGACGGATCGGAATAGCGGTTGTGCTTCACGCGGTCCTGGACCTCGGCCTTCTTGGCGTTGTTGAAGCGGTCGAGCGTTCCGACGAGGTAGCCCGTGATGCGGCGGATCCGTTCGAAATTGGGTTCCTGGAAATGATAGTGGACGTTGAGGTAGTCGCCATCGATGTCGATGTCGACCTCCGTGATTTCCTTTCCGGGATTCTTCGCCTGGATTTCCTCGACGACCTTCTTCGTCTCTTCTTCCGTGATGCCTTCCTGAGCGTGGATGACCATCGTTGACCTCCTGTATGTCCCTATGATTATAGTCTTCCTTTCCAGGCAAGGGGGAAGGACGCTTGCCTTTTGTCCGCCTCTTTGCCGAAAGATCGCGATAACCTCCTTCGACGTCCTTGTCAAGGCATCTTCGAGGAGATTCTCCTGCCTTTTCGAAGCCTATTTCTCCTTCCTTTTTGGGATGGGGAGAAGGAGAGGGGTGGAAAGTTCGTCCACCAGTTTTCTTCCTTTCCCTCCGTTCGTTCCCATCTCTCCGGGGGAAGGTTCGACGACGTCCTCCCTTCCTTCGACTCCTTCCAGGGTGCCTTCCCCTGTCGCCCCATCATCGTCCGTCAAAGGAAGAACCCGGAGAGAAATAAGAACAACCTTCCTTAATGATATTAAGACGGTAAACAATATTTTATTCAAAAAAATTAACATAACTTGGATTTTGAACTCATATACATATATGAAAAATACCAGAATGATTGATTCCCCGTCCACCCCTGTCTTTCCTGATGGGAAGAAGCCATGGAATCGTCGTTCCTGGAGGAAGGACCGAGTTTCTTGCGATGGGCGATGGACGTGGAAAGGGGCGAGGGGGGAAAAGCCATCCGGTCCTCCCTCCTCATGGGCGGCGCCTTCCTTCCCTGATGTCGCGCTTCTTCCGTGGAATCCTGTCCCTTCACGGACCGTCTTTTCCCATGAAACGGCGTTTTCCATTGCCCTTGTCCTTTTGGCAAAGTATATCTGTGATATACTTTTAGGTATGGAAAAGCAAATCAACGAAATACCGGACGGAAAGAAGGAGAAGAAACATCGGCTCGTTCCGACGCTTGTCGGCCTCTTTGTCCTTGCCTTTGTCATCCTTTCCTTTTCGGGCGAGACGTATCTCGGGGCGTTTCTGACCTATTCCTTCGTCTTCCTCTTCGGTGCGGCCTTCCCGGCCGTCCTCCTTGCGCTCGCCTTCCTGGCGATCCTTTGGATC
>CASFYT010000002.1 GCA_949299015.1 uncultured Bacillota bacterium | reverse complement strand
GGCGGCATCTTGTCGAAGTATTCCGGCGTTCCCGTCACGTCTCCGTTGACATAGGTCCGGAAGGGATGCGTTCCCGTCACGGCCACGACGGCCTTGGAGAGCGCCTTGAGCAGGGTGTCGAAGAGCTCTTCTCCCATCGAGGGGGAATAGGCGCCCGAGAGGATCGCCTGGGCGACGTCGATCTCGATCTCGTCGGAGACGTCAGGGTCGTCCGCCGCAAAGTCGACGCTCGAAAGGTTCTTTCCTCCGCCATAGAAGATGACGTTGGTCGAGACGTAGTCCTCTCCCGACTCCGGATCGCGATAGTAGGCGTCCGAAGCCGTCAGGATGTCGTTCAGGATCGGCTTGACGGGGAAGAAGTCGTCGATGGTGATGTCGGCCTCGATGCCCTGGCTGGCCATCAGGGTCGAGAGGTTCTGCAGGATCAATCCCGAAAGGTCCATCGAGTCGAGCGTCTTCCAGTCGTAGAAGCGGACGTCCCCCTCCAGGGTGAGATGAACCGGAAGGGAGGTCCCGCCGACTTCCTGAGGCGGAAGGGCCATGTCGCCCAGAAGCTCGTGGACGATGGAGGGCATGCCGTTATAGAGGTATCCGCCGTTGAAGAGCGTGTCGAAGGCGATGGAATAGACGGCCGAGTTGCCGAAGAAGGTGTCGCGGACCGTGACGTCCGTCCCCAGGACGTTCCCATCCGCATCCAGGTAGCCGTCCGTGTTGTCCAGGGCTTCCTGCATGCCCGAAAGGAAGGAGAGGTAGGACGTCCCGTCCTGCGCCATCAAGGTCTCCTGCATGTAGCGGTCGGCCGACGCATAGGTGGATTCGTCGTTCTCGTCATAGAACGTATCCATGAACGACGAGAAGTCGTAGTCGTAGTCCGTCCCTCCCCGCTGGAACTGGATGCGCTTGTTCCGATCGACGCCGTTGTACTCGTTGTTTCCGAGGTAGAGGAGGAACTCGCCACCGTTCTGGAGGATCGAGTTCTCGATCAGAAGCCCGTCGGAGGAGAAGGCGCGGACGACGTTCTTTCCGTTCTGGATGACCGAGTTGCGAATCGTGTTGTCCCTTCCCTCGACGTCGACGACCGAGCCCGTGTAGAAGAAGTCGTACATGTTGGACTGGTTGTTGGTGTTCTGGAGGCGGACGTCGTCGACGGTGATGCGGTCTCCGTCGACGAAGAAGCCGCAGTTGTCCTGCCCGAAGGCCTCGATCAGGGCGTTGGGTCCAATCTCGCCCAAGGCCACCAGGGCCAAGGGGCCCTTGAAGAGGTCCTCCTCGCCCGGGGTCAATAGGCCCGAAAGTCCGATCGATCCGTGGTTGGGGAAGGCGAGGTTGTGGAGATTGATCGAGAAGCCGTTCCCGTAGAAGTCCTTCTGGACGTGGACGCCCGCGATCAAGTCGGTGGAAACCGGCGTCTCTGCCACCTCGTTGTACTGGTCGATGAAGGTCGTCGGATAGGTCGAGGGGAAGGTGTAGACCTCGTCCTCGAAGGAGAACTCCCCGGTCTGGAAGTCGTAGTGTCCGAAGAGCTTCATGGTCTCGGAACGAAGCTCGTCCCGGTAGACCGGGTTCCCTTCCGCGTCCAGGTCGTAGAGATAGGTGTCCCGGAGCGAACCCAGGGACGTCTGCAGGACGACAACCTCACCTTCGGAAGAACGATTGGTGCACCAGAGCAGGTCGTCGTAGTCGCGGACGTTGACGCCTTCGTCGACGACCTCGAAGGAATAGGTCGCCTGGATGGAGTCGTCCACCCTGGAGACGACGGTCAATGAGGCCTGCCCGCCTTCGAGAAGCGTCAGCTCCTCCGTCTGCGGATCGAAGCGGACGTTGTCCGAGCATTCGAAGTCGTAGCTGGCATCCTGCCCGTCGATCATCACTTCGACGGAAAGGGGAATCGTGCTGGAGGACTTGACCCCGCTCCCGTCGATCTCGTACTGGCCATAGCGCCGCACCGAGGAGAGGGAGGTGCCGGAGGAAGGAGCCGGATCGTTGATCAGGACGACTCCGTCCTCGTAGCAGTGGGCCTGGAAGGAACGGGTCTGCGTCCCGGTCTCGTTGCGGACCGTCAAGATCGCCTCGCCCTCCCCCTGGGCGTAGAGATAATAGCTTCCGTCCTGCTCGATAACGGAGCAGACGCCCTCGTCCGATGCCGAGGAGACCTCCCAGAGCAGGTTCTTGCTCTCGTCCTTGATGATCAGGTTCTCGTCGTAGACGGCCTCCGCTTCCAGGGGATAGCCCTGGTCCTGGATCTGGAACCCTTCGTTCTGCCGATAGGGGATCTCGATGCCGTCGATGTCGGCCGCCACCTGGTTGATCAGGACCTGGACGGAGACATAGGTCAGCAGGGAGACGACGATAGGCGCCACCAAGAGGGCAGCGATCGTTTTCTTTTTCATGCGCGCACCTCCATGCGTCGATAGAGCCTCTCCACCGCCTTCGGGCGGGCGAAGGGGACGGGAAGAAGGAGCAGGAGGCCAGGAAGGACAAAGTATCCGTAAAGCGCGTCCTGTGGCGTGCGGAGGAAGGACAGGACAAGGCCCAGGACGAGCTCCAGGGTCGGAACGAGATAGGACGCCAGGGACGAGAGGAAGGAGAGCTTCAGCTCCCGGTCGCTGAGGTCATGAAGGTCTCCCAGAAGCGAAAGCAAGTTCATCGAGAAGACCAGAAGAAGTCCCAGGAACAGGCCCAGGAGGAAGATCTGCCAGGAGATGATGCCCGTCGAGAGCAGGACGACAAGCGAGATCAAGAGCGAGAGGGAGGAGAGCGCGAAGGGGCAGAGGAGCTTCACCGACAGGACCTGGAGCGGATGGTAGGGAAGGGTCTTGGTCACAGCAAGGCCCTTTCCCTCCGCCGAGGGCTTGAGGGCGTTTCCGGAATTGACGATGCCGACGAAGAAGAGGATCAGGGAGAGGAAGATGGCGTCCAGGGTCGACGGATAATAGGTCAGGAAGAGGGAAAGGTTCGTCCGCAGCATCACGTCCAGGGAGGAGAGGACCACGAAGGAGAGGAAGGGAAGCATGATCAGGACGGAAGTGTAGGAGAAGGTGTTGGCACTGTCCTTGAAGAGCAGGAGCAGTTCCTTCTTCCACAGGGCCTTCCGCGGCGAGTCGATGGCGAAATGCTCCACGTCGATCTCCTTCTTCCCCTCGAAGAGCGGAAGCCGCTTGGAGAGGGCCACATCGGCCGAAAGCAGGCCCGCGGTCACGAAGAAGAGAAGGAAGCCCACGATGATCAGGGAATTGGAGAGGACGTTGTCCCTTCCCCAGAAGAGGTCCAGCATGTTGTAGACGGGCCACATATAGAAGTTGCTGGCCGTCAGGCCGTCGACGAAGTCCGGAGAAAGCGTTCCCGTCAAGGAGCCGTCGCTGAGGGCGACCAGGAACAGGTCGAGGAAGACCTGATAGGCATAGCAGAGGGCGATGACGATGCCGCACGAGAGCAGGAATTGAATCAAGTTCCTGTCTTTGAGATAAAGATGGCAGATCTGGAACACGAAGGAGAGAACGAAGGCGATTCCCGTCGAGACAAAGGCGAGGATGAAGGTATAGACCAAGGACATCATATGGTACCAGTACGGGAAGTTCACCTTGACGCCGAAGGTGACAAGGAGCGGGATGGACAGGACGGAAAGCTCAATCCACTGCATGAGGAAGACGTAGAGGAACTTCGAGAGGGAACGCTGGAAGCGCGAGATGGGAAGCGGCGACGTCACCATGCGGTCCCTTTCGTCGAAGAGGGTCTTCCGCGCCCTTGTCGCGCCCTCGAAGATGGCCAGAAGGAAGATCAGGAAGAGGAAGAAGCAGAGGACGGCGAAGGGAGCGATGTAGGAATACGGGAGGAGCTTGTCATACAAGGCATTCGTCAGGAAGGCGAGCAGGACGGCCAAAAGAATCGCCCCCGAAAAGACGAGGACGGCCTTGAGGACCTGGAACGAGAGAGCGGTGCCTTCTTCCTTCCGCTGGAGACGGAATTCCTTGAAGAGAAGCTCGACGATCATTCGTTCTCCTCCTCCACGTCGAACTGACGGAAGATCTCCTTGAGCCGGCGGCGCTCCATCGGCTGCGTCCGGAAGTCGATCGTCCTGCGGATCCTGCCGCCGTCGAGGATGCCGACCTTGTCGCAGATCTTGGAGACGAAGTCGATGTTGTGGGACGTCAGGAAGATCGTCCTGCCGTTGGCCTTGAGGTCTCTCATGAGGTTGAAGAGCATCTCCGAGACGACCAGGTCCAGGCCGACGGTCGGCTCGTCCAGGATCCAGATCTCCGGATTGTGGATCAGGGATCCGATCAGGCAGATCTTCTGCTTCATGCCGTGCGAATACTCACGGATCCTCTTCTTGAGGTCCTGGTCGTTGAAGCGCAGGCGGTCGGCCAGAAGACGATAGTTGGTGACGAAGCGGTCCTGCCTCACGCCATAGGCTCCGGCGACGAAGGAGAGGTATTCCTTCCCGGTCATGACCTCGTAGGCCGTCGGTTCGCTGGCGACATAGCCGAAGTGCCTTTTGGCCGCTTCCGGGGAAAGAAGGACGTCGTCTCCGAAGATGGAGATCGTCCCCTTCTCGAAGGCCTTGAGACCGACCATGCAGTCGATGGTCGTCGACTTGCCGATGCCGTTTCGCCCGATCAAGCCGAAGGCCTCTCCTTCCTGGACCTGGATGTCGATGCCCTGGAGCACCGAAAAGGAACCGTAGGACTTTTCGAGCCCGGAGATGGAAATCGCCGTCCTTCCTTCGGAAGCCTTCTTCTCCTCCGCAGGGACTTCCTTTTCGATGAGGGGCGCCTTCTGGGCACCCTTGAGCATCTTTGTCAATGGATTCATCGGGACCTCCAGAGGCCCTTGAGCCAGACCATGTCCTTCCCGTCCTCCGCAAAGAGGGCGAGCTTCGCATGGCAGCTTGGGCAATAGTAGCCGTCTTCCTTCCGCGTCAGATGCGGATTGTGGCAGACGGGACAGCTGTAGTCGAACTTTCCTCCTTCGTCGAAGATCAGGGTGAGGGAACGGAGATAGTTCTGCGTCCGCTCATGGGAGGCCTTCGCGCCGGGAACGAGCCACAGGACGTGGTCCTGGCTTTGCTCCGAGAGGGAGGACGCCGTCGCCAAGGTGCAGTCGTCGTAGCCATTCCTCCCTTCCTGTAGCAGGGAACGGACCTCGCCTTCCGGAATCCTCTCCCGGATCAGGAGGTTCCTTCTTCCCTGCGCCAAGGAAGCGTTGTTCTCCGCAGAGAGGTAATGGGAGCAGACGAGGTAGCCGTCCTCCTTCTCGTAGAGGGAGAAGGTCAGCTTCCCCCGGCGGGCGAAGAGGCACTGGAAGCGCGGACGGCCTTCCCGAATCTCGAAGCCATAGGGCGTCAGGACGTATCCTTCCTCTTCCAGCGTCGTCAGGAGGGAGAGGAGGACGTAGGAGACATAGGGCTTCTCGCCGTGCGCCAGGGAAGTCTCCCGGCGGCGGAATTCCTGGACGTAGAAGCGGAAGCTGTAGGAATAGAGCGGATGGTGGACGAGGACGTTGGTCGCCTGGACCTGGCCCTTGATGGGGAAGACGACCAGCTCGCGGTAGAAGGAGGAGGCCTTCAGCCGCTTGAGGGAGGAAAGGGCCCGGGAGAGAAGGGCGTCGACCTCTTCCTCCTTGGTCAGCACTTCCCTCCTGTCCGGATAGGGGGCGAAGGAATCGAAGCGCGAGAGCAGGCTCGTCGGATCGTAGGAAAGAACCTTGTCCTTGGCATAGTCGAGAAGCGCTCCTTCCCGACGTCCGAAGAGATGGAGCAGGTCGTGGATCTCGCGGTCGACCATGTCGATCAGCATACAGATGAAGCGGTTCTCGTAGGTCAGGTCGACGTCGATCTTTGCCGTCGCATGGACTCGTTCCGGGACCATCTCCCCGCCTTTGCGGGACCAGAAGGAAGGTTCGTGGACCGTGCGCTGGAATTCCTCGTCGCTCAGGGGTCCGGCCACCTCGACGCGCTGGACCTCTTCCTCCTTGGACGTGACGACCGCCGGTCGGAAGACCAGGGAGAGGAGGCGGGAGAGCAGGGAGACGAGCTTCCGCGTCCAGGCGAGGAGCTTCCGGGGATCTTCCTGCCGATAGAGCTCGATGCGCCCTTCCTTGGCAACGGAAAGGAAGCGGAAGAGGTTCCTCTCCCCCTCCATCTCCTTCACGGCGCTGTCGAGTTCCAGAAGCAGGTCCTCACGCATGGTCAGAGCCTCTTGATCAGCCTTTCGACCGTATGGCGCGTCAACGAGAAGCTCTCCTTCCCATAGACGTCGTCGATCAGATCCAGCAGGTCGAGCAAGCCTTGGCGGACGTAATCCTCAAAACGGCCTTCCAGCTTGTAGAGGACCTTGCGGGCAAAGAGGAAGTCCAGGGCCTCCTCCTTCCTGCCGCCGCAGGCGACATAGACCGCGGAGAAGATTTCCATCTGGTTGAGGACGCGGTTTCCGAAGGTGATGTCGAAGGTCTCCGCGACAAAGGACGTCAGGCGGACGAAGCGGGCGAAGTCTTCCCTCGTCAAACGGTTTCCTTCCGCCGCAAGCGCCTGTCCGAAGAGCGCGTTGAGTCCCGAATAGGTCAGGTGGATCGGAGCAACGTCCCGCTCCACCTCGAACGGCTCGTTGCGGTCGTCGAAGGAGAGGGTGATCGCACGGTCGTAGACCTTGTCCGTGATGGTATAGGTCGAGTCGTCCTTGTTGGCCGTGCCGATGAACCAGGTGTTCTCCGGGATCGTCAGGACGCCGTTGTCCAGGTGCTGAGGTCCTTCGAAGTCATAGGGGACCTGAAGGATGCGCAGCTTCCACTTGTCGATCGGATACTCCAGGATGGAAAGGAAGTCCGCAAAGTAGTACTCCACGCGGGAGATGTTGATTTCGTCCAGAACCATGATGTTGATGTCGTCCTTGCGATACGTCATCTGATAGAGGCGCTTGAGGAAATCCGTCTCGTTGTACTTCCGGGAGAAGTCGTTGAAGAATCCCAGGAGGGAGGAACGGTCGCGCCACGATGCCTGGACCGGCTCGAAGAAGGACTCCTCGCCGATGAACTCGGAGAAATAGCGGGCGAGGGAGGATTTGCCCGTTCCCGAGAGGCCTTCCAGGATCAACAGACGGCTCGCCGCCATGCCCGAGAGGAAGGCACGGATCGTCTCGATCGAGAAGAAGAGGCCTTCGTTCTTGGCCAGGTAGAGGCGGAACTCCTCGCTGATCTCCCGCAGGGAGAGCGTCGTCTCCTCCTGGCGAAGAGGCGTCCTCGCCTCTTCGACCTCGTCGATCGTGCAAAGGCCGGGGAAGACGTATTCCTTGGAGCCCATCTCGACCTCGGAGGAACCATTTCCCTTCTCATCCAAAGAATCGGTCAAGCTCTGCAAGGCCGATCCACCCGTTCCCAAAGCGGCCGCCAAGGAAGAACCCTCTCCCAAAGGAGCCGGAGCAGGATTGCTTTCGGGGCGCTCGTCGTCGATGTCCTCGTCCTCTTCGCCCTTGTTGAAGCGGAACGGCTTGTCGATATTCCGGAAGTTGACGATCATCATGCAGAGGAAGAGGATCGGAAGGGCAAGGACCGCAAAGAGGATCGTTCCGATCAGAAGCGACTCTCCGAAGAAGAGGAAGCTGTTGCTCAAGGCGTCCATTCCCGCTCCGACGTGGGAGAGAAGGGAAAGGCCGATCCAGAGCAGGGCTCCGCCCGCGAAGGTCGTGCCGTAGATCGTCGACCACTTCGAGGTGAAGACCTTCTTTTCATAGAACTTGGCCAACCGCATCTCGAAGAGGAAGGCCCCCGCAAAGAGGAAGGCATAGATGGCAAAGAAGCCTAGGACCAGCCAGCCTTCGTAGCCGACAGCTACATTTGGAATCCTCAGGAAGCCAAAGATCAGCGACCGCAGAGGGCTGTTCGACATCAATCTGTTGTTCGCATCCGCCAGGAACCCCGAAGCGAGGACCATCAGCAGGTAGAAGAACAGCAGCGACAGGAAGATGTAGTTCTTCCTTGTGAAATGCGTCTTTCGTTTCGTCATTTCTTCTCCTCCCTTTCTCCGTCATCCGTCCCTTCTCTCTTCCCGTCTTCTTCTTTCTCGTCCTTCTCTCCCGTCAGGGGGAGGAGGGCGTACGTCTTGTCCCGATAGGTCAGTTCCTCCTGGAACCGAACCGTGACCTTCTCCCGGCTCTCCTCGTCCTTTGCATCGAAGGGGAGCTCCGAAAGCAGGTATTCCTTCCGCTGTTCCAGGGCCTGTTCGTACTTCGAGGAGAAGCGATCGAACATCACGAAGCAATAGAGGATGGAGACGATCGTGATGATTCCGGCATTGGACTGCAGGAAGACGATCAAGGATCCGACGCCCTGGATGCGGAAGCCGTTGTAGCGCCCCAGGATGTCGTCATAGGAGAGCAGTCCTTCGTAGGTCAGTCCCGTGTCCGACGCCGCATTGGCATCTCCGCGGGTGACGTAGCCTCCGTCCTGGATCTCGACGATGCGGTGGACGATGATCTCTCCTTCCATGCTCCGATAGGCGACGACGTCGTAGAGCTGAACCTCCTCTGGACGATCGTACCGTTCGATGCCGATGATGTCGTAGGCATCGAACTGGTTGTCGAGTCCGTTGTCGAACAGATAGTCGTTCTCGTCGTTCTTCTCCGACATCGACCCCGTTGCAATGACAAGGGGCGCCTTGTCTCCGAAGAAGAGGACGCCCGAATTGAACCGTGCCACCAACGTCATGACGAAGAAGGCAGCCACCAGGGCCAGGACCACGTATCCCGCAATCTTGAAGGACAGGGTCAAGGCCTTCTTCTTCCTGTCGCCGCTCTTCTCCTCATTGATGGCAATGTCTTCCAGAAGGGCCGGGTCTTCCCGGCCCGTCAGGACGTTGTCCGTCTCCGAACGATAGTAATGCCGGAAGAGGAACGTGAAGGCCACGCAAAAACTCAGAAGGCAGACAATGGTGACAACCAGAGAAATGATTTCAATGGAAGACATTCAGAAAAAGCGAAAGAACGATCCTCGCTCTCCTGATTTATGCCGTGACAGCGGCAATCAAAATGGAAATCTTATTGTCGTTATAGCCAGCAACCGTGTTGAGCGCATTGACGGCATCGTCCAGCGTCTTCCCCGTATCTCCGCCAAAGTAGGTTTCATCTGTAGCCGGATTGTGACCTCCGAAATAGGTTCCCCAGGCGAAGGTGACCGTCACGGTCAAGGTCGTTTCCGAATAGGAAGGAGTGATCTTCGCTTTGCCGCTCGCCGTTTCTCTGGCAGCTGCAACCGTTCCGTTTGTGACCGTGGCGATATCGACCGCTGTCTCGGAGGTGCAGGGCGTGACGATGTAGTCGGAATTCCAGCTCGGCCAGGTCGGAGTCATCTTAACCGTGCCGTTTGCCATGGCGACTGCCGTAACATCGATGGTGAAGGCAAAGGACATGTCTTCCGTAGTTGTTGCACTCGTGATCGCTCCCGCGTCATCCTCGACAGGGCCGAACATGACGGTTCCATTGCTAGGATCCAACGCCGGCGTTCCCAAAGTGATCGTTCGGCGATCGTCGACGTTGTCCGCCGTCACGCTGATGTTGTCCAAAGTCTGACTTGTATCCGTGGAAATCACCCACGAGGCATAGCCGATGCCGGCCGTGGCAACGGCGGCGCAGGAGATGAGGGAGATGGCAAACAGCTTCTTATGCTTGATCTTCTTCATGATTTCTTTCTCCTTTCTTGCTTAGGCAACGTTTTCCGTCAAGGTGGAAGTCAGGGTCAGGTCCGCGCTGTCGGACTCCCTGCCCGTGATGTCTTCGTTCATCTGGTTCAGCTCATCGATGACGCCCTGCAGGTGCGCCGCGTTTGCCGCCGACAGCGTTCCCTTCTGGAACAGGCCGTTGTAATACGTCATCGGGTTCAACGCGTCGAAGTAGCTTCCCCACGTGAAGGTCAAGGTCTGACCGCTCAGCGTCGCAAGATAGGTCCCGTCCGACTGCACCTCGAAATCGTCTTTCGCAATCGTGACGGCCGCCGGAGCCTCCAAATAGGTGAAGCTCTCCTCATCACGAATGTTCAGCGTATCGTCCGAGGTCGTGACCTTGCCGGTCGAAGTCTTATCGAAGGCGAAGGTGACAGTCACGCCGCTGTCCAGCAGGCTGTTCACGTAGTCGGCACCCGCCGTGACCGTGATCGTCGCCGTCACGGTAAGGTCTTCTTTGCGCGAAGACGCATCGTCCCCGAGAGTCACGACGGAAGACGTGATGCTGGAATCCGCTCCCGAGGTGTCCTTTCCACCCAGGAAGAGTTCCTTCTCGGTCAGATTCACGGCCAACGTCACCGAATCGTTGCGGGCCGTATCGACGGCGACGGTCACATCGTCCTCGTCGGTCCTGATCTGATTGCCGATGATCCAGGTTGCGAAACCGGTCGCGATAAGCGTAACGGAAGCAAAGCCGATGATTCCACCCGCAATCCACTTCTTACGGCTGACGGACTTGTTGTTCTTCGACATAGTTTTCTCCTTTTCAGTTTGTCGACTGCGGGTATAAGCTATCAAACCGACACGGAAAGAAACAAGGAAGAGCGGGAGAAAAAAGCAAAGAAGGGCCTTTTTGGGGGAGAAGAAGCAAAAACTTCCCTTTCAAGACCCCCCCCCGAACAGATTTCCTTTCTTACAATCGCTTTCATTTTTCAGGAAAGTTTTCGGAGAACTCCGCGAATATTCCGTGCTTTTTCTTGCCGTTCCTTTCAAAACTCCTGCTCAAGATCAAAAGAAGAAAGACACCGAATTGGGTGGCCGAAGGGAAGGAAAGGAGCAAAAATGTGACATTCTATGCGAAATGTAAAGATAAAATGGCAATTATTATATAGAAATAGACTTACTTCGATTGTTTTTCTTAAATGTCGTTGCCAAACCAAGACGTTCCTGCTCTTCGTCGAAGAGCTGGCTCGGCGTCCGTCACGGCCGCCTCCTTCGCATCGAGCAGATGCTGGGGATATGCCAAGTATCCCAGCAGGCGGTCCCTCGTCAGCAGTCCCTTTCCGATTGCGAACTTGAAGTAGCGGAAGTTGAAGTCGTCGAAGATCCTCCTCGAGATGAGGTCCTTCCATTCGTCGTAGCGGTAAAGGCCATAGCGGGCGATGTCCTCTTCCTTCTTCGGCACGACAGGAAAGAGTCGGACGAGCCCTTTTCGTCGCCCACATCATGACTGACCAAATGAAGACAAACCCTCTTCGATCAGGATCAAGTCTCCTTGACCAAGAATCTCCTCGGCGTCCAAGGCCGTCGACAGCTGGAAGGAGAGGACGATTTTTCCTTTGGAATTCATTCCATCTCAAAAATAGCCCATGGGAATGAGACGAAGGTGTCCAAGACCGGAAGCAGGATGGGCCATAGGGATTCGGCAAGATTGGCAGCGACAGAAACAAGGGAATCTCCTCTTGTGATAATAGTATATTAACGTTTATCAAATCGTAATAAGTTGTTTTTTATTTAATAAATAAATTTATAATGAATATTCAAGCAAATCTATATCTGATAATTCTCACAAATTAAGAGATTATAATAAGAATGTCGCCTATCCGACGTGCTTCTTGCGGTCCTGATAGACTCCTTCGTCCTTTTCCGAGACATGTTCCAGTCCCGTCCGGAAGAGATCCTTGATATGGTTGTCCGTCAGGGCGTAGAGGACCTGCTTCCCTTTTCGGTAATAGGTCACGATGTCGTGGCGGCGAAGGACCTGGAGCTGATGGGAGACGCGGCTCTGGGAAAGGTTCAGGATCTCGGAGATGTCGTTGACGCAGAGCTCGTGCTTCAAAAGGAGGGAGACGATCGAAAGCCGCGTCCCGTCTCCGAAGATGGCGTAGAACGAGGAAAGCGTCTCGATGCTCGACTCCGAAAGGAGGTCTTTCTGGATCTGTTCCCTGGTCTCGTTGTCCATGCCTCCATTATAGTCGCTTCGAGGAGATCCGTCTTCATTTTTTGAGCGAGGGAGGACAGAATAATAAAGGGGAAAAAAGTAGAAATTATATATATAAATATATATAATATTTTTTGTGACGTTTCATAAGGAGATTGCGATGGCCGAAACCAAGAAGACCGTCTCCATCAAGGGAGAATACATCACTCTCGGACAGTTCCTCAAGAAGGTGGACCTGATCCAGACCGGAGGAGAGGAAAGACCCTATCTCGCCATGCACGACGTCCTCGTCAACGGCGAAAGGGACATCCGAAGAGGAAGGAAGATCCGCCCCGGCGACGAAGTCGAGGCCGACGGCACGACCTACACGATATGTTCGTAAAGAAGCTCGTCCTCCATCACTTCCGTTCCTACGACGAGCTCGACGTCTCCTTCCCGGAAGGAAATATCTACCTCACCGGAGAAAACGGCCAAGGCAAGACCAACGTCCTGGAGGCCATCGACTACCTGACCCTCGGGCGCAGCTTCCGCCGGGCCGAGGACAAGGAACTGATCCAGAACGGGAGCACGGAAGCCAGCATCTACCTGGAATACCACGACGAATCCGACGGCGAGGACCACGTCCTCTCCTGCCTCATCGGACAAGGATACAAGGCCTTCCAGAAGGACGCAGAGAAGGTCAGGTCCCTCTCCCGCATGCTGGGAAGCCTGCTGGCGGTCCATTACGATCCCTCCCTGGTCTTCTTCTTCAAGGAGGAGCCGATGGAGCGGAGGAAGTTCCTCGACGAGGTCCTCAGCCAGGTCGACGCCAAGTATCTCTACGCCCTCTCCCGCTACAAGAAACTGCTCAAGGAACGCAACACGGCCCTGGCCAAGGATTATGACCTCGACGTCCTCAACGTCCTCAAGGACCAGCTGATCCAGCTTTCCTACCGCCTCGTCCAGGAGCGCAAGAGACTCGCCAAGATCCTCTCGGCGAAGATGGCCCCTCTCTACGCCCGCCTCTTCGGAGAGGAAAGGGAGGTCCACCTCCTCTACAAGACGACCTGTCCCCTGGACGACGACCAGGAAAGCTACGTCCAGGCGATGCAGGAGCTCTTCCAGAGCAACCGCTCGTCCGAGAACCTGAGGAAGACCACGCTCATCGGGCCGCACCGCGACAACCTCCTCCTCTACCGCGAAGGAAAGGACATCGCGCTTCAGGGAAGCCAGGGAGAGAACCGCCTCGCCTCCCTCGCCCTGCGCCTCGCCCTCCAGGAATTCTTCCTCGAGAGAAAGGGGAAGAGGCCCCTGCTCCTGCTCGACGACGTGACGTCCGACCTCGACGAAAGGAGAGCCGAGAACCTCCTTCGGGAGATTCAGCAGGATGGGCAGGTCTTCGTGACCGGAACCCAGATACGGAAAGGATACGATCGATTCACCGTCTACGTCTGCCAAGACAACACCCTACGGAGGAAATGACATGACCGAAGAAGAGAAGAGAAAGCAGCTCGACGAACTCGCCGAGAAGCAGAGGAAGAAGGTCGAGGAAGTCGCCAAGGCGGAAAGCAAGCAGCCCGCTCCCGTCCGCAAGGAGGAGAAGGCCGTGGAAGAGACCTTCGACGAAGAGCACGTCGAACACTCCATGCTCTCCCAGTCCCAGGAGGAAAACGCCCTCAAGGCCAAGGAGGAGTACACCGGCAAGGACATCGAGATCCTCCAGGGCCTCGAAGCCGTCCGCCAGCGCCCGGGCATGTACATCGGAACGACCTCCAGCAAGGGACTCCATCACCTCGTCCGCGAAGCCGTCGACAACGGCATCGACGAAGCGATGGCCGGCTACTGCAAGCACATCCGCGTCACCATCCTCCCGGGAACGCCGGAGAATCCCATCAACCGCATCCGCGTCGAGGACGACGGCCGCGGCATCCCCTGCGACATCAACGAACAGACCGGACTCTCGACCGTCGAGACGGTCTATACCTATCTCCACGCCGGCGGAAAGTTCAACGACAAGACCGGATACAAGATCTCCGGCGGCCTCCACGGCATCGGCGTCAAGGCCGTCAACGCCCTCTCCACCTTCGTCGAGGTCACCGTCTACCGCAACGGAAAGATCCATCGCATCCGCTTCGAGAACGGCGGCCACACGATTGCGCCGGGACTGGAAGTCATCGGCGACTGCCCCCTGGAGAAGACCGGAACGACCGTCGAGTTCACGCCCGACCCCGCCATCTTCAAGGAGACGGTCACCTTCGACTTCAACACCATCAACACCTACCTGAGGCAGACCGCCTACCTGACCAAGGGCGTCGACATCACCCTGGAAGACCTCCGCGACAAGGAGAACGTCCTGCGCTCCCACTACTGCTTCGAGGGCGGCATCAAGGAATACGTCGAATACATCGACCAGGAGAAGGAGAAGGTCTTCGAGGCCGTCCCCTACGTCATCGGAGAGGCGACCGTCCCCTTCGGCGAGGAGACGACCACCATCATCGTCGAATGCGCCCTCCAGCCCACCAAGGGCGGCATCCTCTCGATGAACTCCTTCTGCAACAACATCCGCACCAGCGGCGGCGGAACGCACGAGGAAGGCTTCCGCCTGGCCATCGGCCGTGAGCTCAACAGCTACTTCCGAGCCAAGACCTGGCTCAAGGACAACGACAGCAACTTCAAGTCCGAGGACTGCCTGGAAGGACTGACCGTCGTCCTCTCCATCAAGCACAGCAACCCGCAGTACGAAGGACAGGTCAAGGACAAGCTGGGCAACGACGAGGTCCGCAAGGTCGTCTCCTCCATCGTCGGCGACTACCTCAAGGAATGGCTGATGGAGAACCCCAAGGAAGGAAAGGCGTGGTACGACCGCGTCATCCTCGCCTTCAAGTCCCGCCGGGCCGCGGAGAACGCGCGGGCGAAGATCCAGGGCAAGTATTCCATCGGCGCTGGCATGCCCGACAAGCTCACCGACTGCATCTCCAAGGATCCCAAGGAGAGGGAGCTCTTCATCGTCGAGGGAAACTCCGCCGGCGGCTCGGCCGTCCAGGGACGCGATGCGCGAACCCAGGCGGTCCTTCCCCTGCGCGGAAAGATCCTCAACGTCGAGAAGGCCCCGGCGACCCGCATCGAGAAGAACGCCGAGATCTACAACCTCGTCACGGCGATCGGCGCCGGACAGGGTGAGGCCTTCGACGTCTCCAAGATCCGCTACGACAAGGTCATCATCATGACCGATGCCGATGTCGACGGCAGCCACATCCGCATCCTCCTGATGACGTTCTTCTATCGCTTCATGCGCCCCCTGGTCGAGACCGGCCACCTCTACATCGCCCAGCCGCCGCTCTACCGCGTCGCCTACCAAGGGCACTACTACTACGCCTTCAACGACGACGAGCTCGAGAACATCAAGGCCAAGATGCCCAAGAACGCGCGCTACGGCCTGCAACGCTACAAAGGCTTGGGTGAGATGGATGCCGAGCAGCTCGACTCGACGACGATGGACAAGAACCATCGCCGGATGTACCAGGTCACCATCGAGGATGCCCAGGAAGCCAACGACGCCCTCATCGACCTGATGGGCGAGAACGTCGAGCCGCGCAAGGACTACATCACGGCCAACGCCAAGTTCGTCAAGAACTTGGACATCTAAGGAGGAAGACCCATGGCAGACAACGAAATCGAAATCAAGCAGGTCGGAAAGGGAATAGAAGGCCTTCAGGAAGGCATCGTCGCCGGGACCGAACCCAACGACTTTGCCAAGGAGATCAAGAACTCCTTCCTCGACTATGCCGTCTCCACGCTGACCAGCCGCGCCATCCCCGATGCCCGCGACGGCCTCAAGCCCGTCCAGAGAAGAATCATCTACGACATGTACTGGGACCTCGGCGTCACCCCGGACAAGCCCTTCAAGAAGTCGGCTCGCGTGGTCGGCGACGTGATGGGAAAATATCACCCGCACGGCGACTCCGCCATCTACATGGCCATGGCCCGCCTGGCCCAGGACTTCGCCATGCGCTACACCCTGGTCCAGGGCCACGGAAACTTCGGTTCTCCCGACGGCGACGAACCGGCGGCTTCCCGTTATACCGAGGCGCGCCTGGCCAAGATCGCCCTCGAGATGACGAGGGACATCGAGAAGGACACGGTCCCCTTCATGGATACCTACGATTCCGAAGGCAAGGAACCGGTCGTCCTTCCCTCCCGCATCCCCAACCTCCTCTGCAACGAATCCTCGGGCATCGCCGTCGGCATGGCGACCTCCATCCCTCCCCACAACCTCCGGGAGACCATCTCCGGCATCCAGGAGGTCATCCGGCGTCCGGAGATCACCACCGAGGAGCTGATGGAGATCATCAAGGGTCCCGACTTCCCCGGCGGGGGCGTCATCCTCGGCCGTTCGGGCATCCGCCGCTACTTCGAGACCGGCCGCGGATCGGTCAAGGTCCAGGGCAAGTACGAGATCGAGGAGAAGGACGGCCATCAGGAGATCGTCTTCACCGAGCTCCCCTACATGGTCAACAAGCGCGACCTCTACAAGAAGATCGTCGACCTGGTCGACGACAAGCAGATCGACGGCATCGCCTCCTGCGCCGACTACTCCTCCAAGAAGATGGGAACCCGCTTCGTCGTCGTCCTCAAGAAAAACGCGAACGCCGAACTGGTCCTCAACCACCTCTTCCGGATGACGAACCTGAGGACGTCCTTCGCCGTCAACATGCTCGCCCTCGACAACGGAACGCCGAAGATCCTCTCCATGCGCCAGGCCATCGACATCTACGTCCGCTTCCAGGAGGAGGTCATCACCAAGAGGACGAAGTACAACCTCAAGCGGGCGAAGGACCGCATCCACATCCTGGAGGGCTTCCTTCTCGTCAGCGACGCCATCGACGAGACCATCCGCATCATCCGTTCTTCGGAGACAGACGATGAAGTCATCGCTCGACTAAACGAACGCTTCGGATTGGACGAGATTCAATCCAGAAACATCCTGGAGATGCAGCTGAAACGTCTCAAGAAGCTGGACCAGAAGAAGTATGCGGACGAGAAGGCGAATCTCGAACAGGACTGCGTCCTGTACAACAACATCCTGACCGACAAGAGCGTCCTGGAGAACACGCTCATCGACGAGCTGGAGGAGATCAAGAAGAACTACGGGGACGACCGTAGGACCCAGATCACCGACTTCGACGCCAGCGAAAGCGACGAGGACCTCATCCCCGACAAGGAAGTCCTGGTCATCCTGACCAAGGGCGGATACATCAAGCGCATCGACCCGACCGAATTCAAGGTGCAGAACCGGGGCGGCGTCGGCGTCCAGGGCATGAAGACGAAGGAGGACGACGACGTCGACATCCTGCGCCACACGCGGACGAAGACCGACGTCCTCTTCTTCACCGACTTCGGCAAGGTCTACCGCTGCCGCGGCTACCAGATCCAGGAAGGAAGCCGGACGTCGAAGGGCATCCCCATCATCAACTTCCTGCGCCTGGAGCCCAACGAGAAGGTCACCTCGATCGTCTCGATGGACGACTATTCCGAGAACTCCTACCTCTTCTTCGCCACGAAGGAAGGCGTCGTCAAGCGTTCCAGCGCCACCGAGTTCAGGAACATCCTCTCGAACGGAAAGATCGCCATCTCCCTGAGGGAAGGCGACCGCCTGATCGACGTCAAGCACACCGACGGCACGGCCTTGATCTCCCTGGGATCCTCCGAAGGCAAGGTCTGCACCTTCCCCGAGAAGGAAGTCCGTTCCATGGGACGGACGGCCACCGGCGTCAGGGGCATGGACCTCCCCGAGGGCGAGACGGTCGTCGGCGTGGTGACTTCGCTCGAGGGCGACAAGATCTTCTCCCTGTCGGCCAACGGCTACGGGAAGATCACTCCGATCAGCGAATACCGCGTCACGGCCCGCGGATCGAAGGGCGTCAAGACGATGAAGGTCGCCGACAAGAACGGCAAGCTCATCGCCATCAAGACCGTCCAGGGCGACGAGGACATCCTCATCATCACCGACCACGGAACGACCATCCGGACCACCCTGACCCAGGTCAACAGCATGTCCCGCAACACCATCGGCGTCAAGATCATCACCTTGCGCGAGAAGGAGAACATCTCCTCCTGCTCCATCGAGCCCGGAGAGAGCGAGTACGAGGCCAAGGACGACCCCTCCTTGGACAAGGAAGCGCCAGCCAGCGAGGACGAAGCCCTGAAGGAACTGCTCCAGAGGGCCGAGAAGTCGCAGGATGACGACGCCGACGGAGAATGATGTTGCTATAATTGTGTCGCACCCATAACAAGGAGAAAAAACATGCTCGACGTGAAATACGTGATCGACCACCTCGACGAGGTCATCGTCCGGCTCGAGACCCGGACGGGAGACTATTCCTATCTCCGGGAGCTTCCGAACCTGGAGAAGAGGAGAAAGGACTGCATCCTCGAAGCCGACAAGCTCAAGGCCGAGAGGAACAGCCAGTCCAAGGAAATCGGAAAGCTCAAGGCTCAGAAGAAGGACAAGGAGGCCGAGGAGCTCCTGTCGAAGCTCAACTTCGACAAGGAGGAGATCGCTCGGCTCGACAAGGAACGCGAGAAGGCGGAGGAAGAGATTCACGAGATGATGCTCAAGACGCCCAACCTTCCCGACCTTTCCCTTCCCATCGGACCGGACGACCAGAGCAACCGGGTCGAGAAGGTCGTCGGAAAGAAGACGACCTTCTCCTTCAAGCCCCTCGCCCACTGGGAACTGGGGACGAGGCTCGGCTACTTCGACTTCGACCGCGCCGCCAAGGTCTCCGGCACCCGCTTCACCTTCTACCTCGGCGCCTTCGCCCGCCTCGAGAGGGCCCTTGCCTCCTTCATGCTCGATACCCACACGAAGGCCGGCTATACGGAAGTCCTTCCTCCCTACATGGTCAACACCGCCTCGCTGACCGGCTCGGGACAGCTCCCGAAGTTCGCGGACCAGGCCTACAACACCACGCCCGGCGACTTCTGGATGATCCCGACGGCCGAAGTCCCCGTCACCAACTACTACCGGGACGAGATCCTCGCCGCCGAGGACCTTCCCAAGTGGTTCTGCGCCTATTCGTCCTGCTTCCGCGCCGAGGCCGGAGCCGCCGGAAGGGATACCCGCGGCATCATCCGCCAGCATCAGTTCCAGAAGGTGGAGCTGGTCAAGTACTGCCTGCCGGAGAACTCCTTCGCCGAGCTGGAAAGCCTGACGGAAGAAGCCGAAAGAATCCTGGAGCTCCTCAAGCTCCCCTACCGGAGGGTCTGCCTCTCGACGGGCGACGTCGGCTTCTCCTCGGCCAAGACGTACGACCTCGAGGTCTGGATGCCTTCCTATAACGACTACGAGGAGAAGGACGGCCTCTTCGTCCCCACGACCGACAACTACAAGGAGATCTCCTCCTGCTCCAACGACACCGACTACCAGGCCCGCAGGATGAACATCCGCTTCAAGCGGAGCAAGGACAGCAAGACCGAGTTCGTCCACATGCTCAACGGCTCGGGTCTCGCGGTCGGAAGGACGGTCGCCGCCGTCATCGAGAACTACCAGAACGCCGATGGGACCATCACCGTCCCGGAGGTCCTCCGCCCCTACATGGGGACGGACATCATCCACTGATCGACCTTCCCCGCCCTGCTTCGGCAGGGCTTTTTCGATGGAAGCAGAAAAAGCAACTTTCCACCACAAAAAAGACCGCCTCCTTTCGGAAGCGGTCCATGATCTTACTGGATGGACGCGAGGTACGCAGTCTGGAAGGCGTTGTTGACGAGGGTCTCGATCTCGCTGTCGGTCGTGGCGACCGTGTCGAAGATGGTGTTGACCATGGTTCCGACGGCCGAGCGCGTCGCTGCCGACTTGTCGTTGATGGTGGCGATGAAGTAGTCGTTCTGGGAGATGTACTCCTCGTTGATCTGGTAGCTGCAGCCCTTGTAGTGGTTCGTCTTCGCCGTCAGGTCCGCCTCGCTGTTGGATTTGTCCGTGATGGTGTCGTCCGCCGCGTCGATGATCTCGCGGAGCTCCTCCGTGTCGTTGGAGGAGGCACGGACCGGGAAGTAGCCCGTCGTGTTGCTCAGGCCCGCACCGTTCTCCGTGTTGGTGAGGAAGGTATAGAACTCGAAGGTCGCGCGGTTGATTGCCTCGTCACCGCCCTCGAAGAGGACGAGGGAAGGTCCCTGGGAGATGGCGTAGTGCTCTCCCGTCTGGGAGACGGAGCTCGAGAACGTCGCGTCCTCAAGGTCCCGACCGCCGATGGTCGGGGTCTGATAGACGCCGGCACGGTAGCCGTCGACGCCCAGGTACATGCCCGAGGTGGTGGAGGAGATGAGGATGAAGACCTTGCCGTAGTTGACCATCGAGGTGGAGTACTCGTGCCATCCCTGCTCCGCGTTGGTGATGGGGAGCTGGTCCGCCGTGCCGATCAGGCCTTCGTTGTTCCACTTCTTGAGCTGGATCATCATCTGCTTGGCGTCGTCGTTGTTGAAGAGGACGCTGGCCTCGTCGGTATAGGGGATGCCCATCATCTTGCAGAAGGTGATGAACATGTTGTCGCCGCTGTCGTAGCAGATTGGGACGGCCGTAAGCATGTTCTGCGAATCGCGCTGGTTGGCGAAGACCTCCGGGAAGTCGGCCTTCATCTGGCGGGCCAGGTCGATCATCTCCGTCCACGTGGTCGGGACGTCGTAGGCGACCTTGGTCGAGGCCGCGATCGGAGCCGTATACTTCTCGAGGTCTCCCATGACCGCCGGGTCGCTGTCGTTTCCGCAGGCTCCCTCTCCCACCTTGTCGAAGACCGTCTCGTTGATGAACATCGCTTCGGAAGAACGCGAATAGGGAAGGGTCAGAAGCGGGCCCGAGCCATAGCCGGACTTCTCCGCCTCGATCGAAGACTGGATGTCGGCATAGGTATCGCCGAAGCCGATCTCCGGATCCTCGAAGTACTGTTCCGGATGGAGGACGGCTCCTTCCGTCTCGTCCCAGATGACGGCGTTGTCGGGATAGACGCTGGCGATGTTGGGAAGGTTCCTTCCGCCCGCCGAGAGCGCGTTGGTGACGTCGCCGGCGATCTCGCCGTAGCTGTTGTGGTTTTCCTGGACGACGTGAATGTTCGGATGGTCCGTCTCGAAGGCTTCGATGACGCTCTGGACGTAGTCATAGCGCTGGGTCGTCGCCGAATCTCCCGTCTGGGCATAGTCGTTCCACCACGTCAGGGTGATCTCTTCACCAGAACCGGTCGTCGTGGAGCTGGAAGAGGTTTCCGTGCAGCCGGCCAGGATCAGACCAACAGATGCGAGGGCAAGGAGAGAGCAGACAGATCTTTTCATTTTGTATTCTCCTTTTCAATCGCCAAAACTGGCGACAAATAATTTTAACCCTTGATTCCAGCTCGGGCAATACCGCGCATGATGTACTTGCGGAAGAGAATGAAAAGAATCAGTAAAGGAACGGTCGTCAGGACGGTCGCGGCCATCTGCCACGTGTACATCGGCCGCCACTGGTCGAGCCGGTCGAGGTAGCGGAACGCCGTGCCGCGGAGAGCGACGGAGAGGACCGAGAAGTTGGGATCCCGGTTGATGATGATGGTCCGGGGCCAAACGTAGGAATTCCAGGATTCGATGAACTGCAGGATGAAGATGGTGATGAGGGTCGGCATGGCCAGGGGGACCATGACCTTCCAAAGGTATTGCCAGTCGCTCTTCCCGTCCACCTTGGCGGCGAGATAGAGCTCGTTGGGGATCTGCTTGAAATTCTGGCGCAGGAGGTAGATGTAGAAGACGTTGCAGAGGAAGGGGAGGATCAAGGTCAGGTAGACCTGGAACTGCGTCTGGTCTGCATAGGCCAGGTCGAGCGTGCTCATCGTGATGTAGTTGGTGATGACCATCATCTCGCCCGGAATCATCATCGTCGCCAGGAAGATCGTGAAGAGGATTTCCCTCCCCCTGAATTCCAGCTTGCTGAAGGCAAAGGCCGAGAGGATCGTGATGACGAGGCTGCCGCACGTCGTGCCAAGGCCGACGATCACGGTGTTGAGGACCAGGCGGAAGTAGGGGAAGCCCTCGTTGTTGATTGTATGGGAGTAGTTGAAGGCGATGTTCTCGAGGATGTTTCCGTCCGTCGGGAAGAATCCGCCGGTCGTCAGCTGGTCCTCGGTCATGAAGGAGGCCACGATCATGTAGTAGAAGGGAAAGAGGACGATGAAGGCGAAGAAGGCCAGGAAGAGATAGACCAAGACAAGGGAAAGGACGTGGAGGACCTTGTCTCTCCGCTCCGTCTTCCGCAGATCTCCCTTTCGACGAGGGATGATCAGGTTCAAGTGCGTCTGGATTTCCTGTTCCATAATCAATAATGGATCCTCTTCTTGCTGACCTGCATCTGAAGCAGGGTGAAGGCGAAGATGATGACGAAGAGCACGACCGAACCCGCCGCCGCATAGTCGAGGTGACGGACGGCGCTGTCGCTCTGGATCTGGTCGTAGATATAGTAGACGACCGTATAGAGGTCATGAAGGTTTCCGTCGGAGGTATAAGAACGGTTGAAGAGGCCGATGATGGCATTGTACTCCTTGAATCCCGAGATGAAGGAGGTGACGGAGACGTAGAGGATCTGAGGGGAGATCAGGGGGAAGACGATCTTCAGGTCCGTCTTCCAACGCGGGGAAGCGTCGATCCTCGCCGCGTCGTAGTATTGCTTGTCGATGCTCTGGAGGGCCGAGGCAAAGATCAGGATCTTGAAAGGAAGGGCCGTCCAGATGACATAGAGGCAGATGAGGAACATGCTCCTTCCCCAGGTGGTCATTCCTTGTTCCAGCCAATAGACATTCTCCAGTCCAAAGATTGAGTTGAAAAGTCCTGTATGAGAGAAAATCTGGGCAAATACCATGCCGACCGCAATCGTGTTCGTGACGTAAGGCAAGAAGAAGATCGTCTGGAAGAAGCTTCGGACCTTCTTGATGCGGTTGAGTCCGACGGCAATCATCAGGGAGAGAAGGACGGAAATCGGGACCGTCACGAACGTGATGATGAGGGTGTTGGGAAGGGCATAACGGATGAACTCCGTCACGCGCGTCGAATCGTCCCCTGGAATCAGGGGCGTCAGGCCGAGGATGATGCCATAATTGTCAAAGGTGAAGCCCTCGTTGGCGCCGCTGGCATAGTTGTAGTCCTTCATGAAGGAGATGATGAACGTGTTGATGATCGGAAAGATGGTGAAGAGCGCAATCAGGACCAGGGCGGGCGAAAGATAGAGCCAGCCCTTCCAGTTGGACCTCCTTTCCATCAGAAGCGAATCCTCTTCTCGCTCTTCTCCTCGAAGAGATAGACCTTCGAGGGACGCAGGTTGAAGCGCCGCCGTCCCGGAGCGAGGTCGTCTTCGGAATCGACCGTCACGACCAGGCGTTCCCCCTCGAAGGACGGATGTTCTCCAATCAGGTCGACGTCCTTGCCCTTGGTCTGAATCTCGACGATGTTCAAGGAGAGGACGCCGTCTTCCGCCGGAAGAAGGCCTTCCGGTCGGATGCCGACGTGGACGTTCTGATCCGCGACTCCCGGGCAGGAGAGAATCTCCTCCCCCTGGAGATAGCATTTACCATCCTTGATATATCCACGGAAGACGTTGATCGGTGGATTGCCGAGGAATTTCGCCACGAAAAGATTGTCCGGATCGCGATAGACGTCCTGAGGCTTTCCGACCTGCATACTTAGGCCGTCCTTCATGACCACGATCTTGTCGCAGATGGACATCGCTTCGTCCTGGTCGTGCGTCACGAAGACCGTCGTGATCTTCGTCTCCTTCTGAATCCGGCGGATCTCCGCCCTCGTCTGAAGGCGGAGGCGGGCGTCGAGGTTGGACAGCGGCTCGTCCAGAAGAAGGACCTTCGGCTTCTTGACCAAGGCCCTGGCGATGGCGACGCGCTGCTGCTGACCGCCGGAAAGCTGGGCCGGCTTGCGGTCCAGGTATTCTTCGATCTGAACGAGGCGGGCGACGTCTCGGACGAGGGAGTCGACTTCGTCCTTCGTCAGCTTTCTCGTCACCATATAGGGCGTCCCGTCCTCGACTTCCTTCTTCTTCGTCAGGAAGGAGAGCTTTCCTTTCGCAACGATGCAGAGATTCTCATCGAAGCGGTATCCCCACTTCTCTCTCCTCTCCTTTCGCCTTTCGAAGGCGTGGAGCACCTTTTCCTTCCGGGTCTCGATCTCCCCGTCCTTCGTCTCGTCCAGATAGGGGAGACGATAGAGCGCCTTGGCGACGGAGAGGGAAACGCCCATCTTCTTGGTGAGACACGCAAGGGCCGTTTTCCTGTGAATCGTCTTTCCTTCCCGACAGGAATGGAGGATCGAACGGATTTCCTCCTTCCGTCCCATCGCCTGCTGAAGCTCCCAGAGGTAGGAGAGGCGCCAATCCTTCTTCTCGGTATAGATACGAAGATTGGTCAGGGGAAAGGCGATGTTTCGATAGACCGTCATATGCGGATAGAGGGCGTAGTTCTGGAAGACAAGGCCGATGCCCCTCTTCTCCGTCTCGAGGTTGGTCACGTCCTCCTCGTCGAACCAGATTTCCCCCTCCGTCGGATCCGTCAGGCCGGAAATCATATACAAGGTCGTCGATTTGCCGCATCCCGAAGGTCCCAGAAGGCCGACAAGTTCACCATCTTCGATGGTGACGTTCAAAGAATCGACCGCGCGGGTCTCCAAAACGCCCTTCTTCTCGTCGCCTGGATAGATCTTCGTCAAGTCGACCAGCTTGATTTCCATGTTCCATCCTCCAAAAGGACCTCTTCTATTATATCTTCTCTTCTTTCTGCTTTGCCTCTTTCTTCTTGCCAATCGATCGCATTCTTTCTACTTCAACGACAAAGTTGTCACTTTTTTATAAAAACCCTGTTTTTTCTTTCTCCTTTTCATATTATTTTTTTCTCTTCTTCCTGACGTCATGTCATGTTGGGGAGCGCCCAAATCCAACGCCAAAGGGAAGGCTTCCGGAAATTCAGGAAAGACGGACTTGCCAACTTCTTCGCGTGTCCTTATTTTTTCTTGATTTGGAAAAATCAGAATCCGATCTTTTCTTTTGGTAGCGGTTACAAAAAGTGTTGAAAATTACCTTTTTCCATGCAATTATTGTCGTGGTAAGCCCTTCACAAGGCAGAAAGGACAATCACGATGAAGAAAAAGCTTCTCTCGATCCTCTCTCTTCTCACCTTGCTGTCTGCATCCGCTTGTTCCCCCGAAACATCCTCTTCGACGACCACTTCGACGCCTCCTTCCAATTCGTCGTCTTCGACTTCTTCGACGACGCCGGATCCCGAGCCCGAGCCGGAACCCAACTCCAACGCGACGTACTTCAACTCTGCCTCCATTCGTGCCGCCGATCCTCACGTCATCTACGACGATGCCACTGGATACTACTACGCCTACACGACCGATGGAGCGCAAAGCGGCTATCGCTTTGGCATCTACAAGTCTCCCGACCTTGTGACATGGGTCCGCGCCAGCCCCGGCGCCATTCCTTCGGACGATCCCAACCAGTGGGGCAATGACTGGTTCTGGGCTCCGGAATGCTATCACAACGAGGAGACCGGAAAGTACTTCCTCTTCTATGCCGCCCGCATGAGGGACGAAGAGAAGGTCGTCGAGCACTTCGAGTTCGCCGACTTCGAAGAAGCCTGCAAGGTCGGCGTCGCCGTCAGCGACAGCCCTGCCGGTCCGTTCATGAACATCGCCAACGAGCCAATCGAGTACTATCCCTACGATCCGGAATACCACGACGTGAACCAGATCATGGAAGACCAGATGGTTCCTCCGGCGACGAAGGAAGAAGGAGAGACGGCCCCGCTTGGCGTCTACCTCCCCTTCATCGATCCGAACGTCTTCTTCGACGACGACCACACCTATCTCTACTTCTCGAGGAACGCCTACCGCAACTGGGTCTGGGACGATGACCTCGGAAAGTACATCGAAGAGTCCAACATCTACGTCGTCGAAATCGACCGCGACTGGTGGGACGATCCGACGGGAACGACCATGCCGAAGATCGACGCCAAGTACGTCGACTCCAACGACAAGGAAGATTCGCCGCGCCGTCGGGACGGCTTCGTCCCCGTCATCAACTACGGAAGCGACAAGCAGGACTGGGAAAACGCCCACGTCAACGACTACGTCACCTATGAAGGCGGCAAGAAGAACCGCCGCTGGGCCGAAGGAAGCACGACCTTCAAGAAGACCGTCAACGGCAAGGACGTCTATTACCTGACCTACTCCTGCAACAACTACGAGAACCAGTACTACGGCGTCGGCTATGCCACCTCCGACAGCCCGACGGGTCCCTTCAAGAAATACGAGAACAACCCCATCCTCCACGAGATTCCGGAAGAGAGCCTGTATTCCACCGGACACGGAAGTTACATCACGACGGAATACGGGGAGACCTACTACGTCTACCACGGGCGCAACTCCACCACGGCGGGCCGTACCATGTTCACCTCTCAGGTGACGATGGATGGCGACAACGTCGATGCCGACGGAAACCCGATCATCGTCATCGACGAGACGACGGAAGACCGTCCGGTTCCGACGGGAACGGAAGCGTCCACGATCGCCCTGAGCAAGACGGACGTCGCCCTCACGGCGAATGCCAGCGATGAAGTCTACGTCACCGTCAAGAACGAGGCCGGCGCCCTGATGCCGCTGGAGAACGCCAGCAACAAGATCTCCGTGACGGCTCCGGAAGGACTCACCGTCACCGTCGACGAGAACAACGCCTCCCACTTCACCGTCACCGGCGCGGAAGCCGGAACCTACACGGTCACCTTCGAATATCAGCGCGTCAAGAAGGACGGCACCTTCTACACCGTCGAATGGAAGGGTGCCCCTCTGACCGTCACGCTGAACGTCACCATCGCCTAAGTCGATTCATCAAAGTCGGCCTTGTCTCCGGACAAGGCCGATTTTTCAATGCGCCGATTCTCTTTCCGGAAACCGATCCGACGAAGATCCCCGGAAGAACGAGAGATGGAATGACCTCCCGATCTCCGCCTCAAAAGATGAGCCGAACTTTTCAAATACGTTTTCTAAGGAAAGAAAAGAAATCGCTGTCGAAGAAGGACGTTCCTTTCTTTTATGAAAAAGTTGGTATTCTTCAGAAAGGATCGAACCTTGAACCAATCATTTTCCTTCCTCGTGGTCGACACCGGAGACGGGACGGTAGGAGGGATCTTCCAGGGTGAGCGCCTTTTCTCCCTCCTCCTGGGCGAGGAGGTATTCGGCCTTGTCCCGATAGATCGTCGCCCCCTCCGTCTCGATGGCGTAGGTGTTGCACACGTAGTCGTGGAACGTCTGGTGGCTCTTGGAAAGAAGGAGCATGCCGAAGGAGAGGAAGAGGGGAAGAAGGAAGGAGAAGAGGGAAAGGAGGACTTCCACGAGGAACAGGAAGAGGAAGCGATAGGTCGTCTTGGAAGCCTTCAGGGACAAACCATCGGCATCGAGAAGCGCAATCCGTGTCAGGCGCATGCCAAGCGTCTGCCTCGTCCTCTTGAAGAGCAGAGGAACAAGGAGGAAGAAGAAGGGGAAGGGAAGAAGGAACGTCAGGACGATTCCGACGGCGAAGGAGAGGAGGACCGTCCTGGTCGCCTGGCGATACGAATCGTTCTCCTGGAGGTATCCGCGCGCAGCAAGGAAGGATTCCTCGTAGAAGTCGCAATATTCCTGGTCATAGTCGTCGTTGACCAGAAGGCGTTCCCCGTCCTGAAACATCTTCTGTCCATCCAAGGATAGGGCGTTCTCCTTGTCTTCCTGGTAGAGGGAGAGGCCGTCGAGGAAGAAGGACGAATTGCCATAGAAGGCCGTGACGGCCTCGTCCAGGCGTCGGGACCTTTCGTCCAGGGAGAGGTCCTCTCCGTCCAATGACTCTGTCAGGAGGACGAGTTCCCCCTCCTCTCGGACGTAGATTCCCGAGGAAAGGCCGAGATCCTCCCTCGTCCTCTCGGCTTCCTGGACAAGGGGGAGGGAATCGATCAGGGGGAAGGTTCCCAGAAGGAGAAGGAAGAAGGTCGCGAAGCAGCAGAAGGCGTCGAAAAGGATGGCGGCCATCCTCTTTCCGTTCCTGGCCCGCTCGTAGTAGAGCTCGTGGCGCTCAGCCTTCTGATTTTCCATCTTCATCGTCTTCCACCCATTCCGAGGTATCCCTCACGACCGTCATCGAAAGAAACTGCGTCAGCGTCTGGTGGATTCCTTTTCGCGTCCAAAGGTCGAAGAGGGAGGAGAGGAGGAGATAGGCGAGGGCGACCAGCATCAGGACGAAGACGTTCAGGAATCCCAGGAGATTGACCGACATGAGGGAGACGCCTTCCGCTCCGAAGAGGACCAGGGAGGAGAGGAAGGGCAGGAAGGCCGAGGAGAGAAGGGAGAGGAGAAAGAAGGGGATGGCATGGACGATTCCAAAGCGCCTCCCGTCGACACCGACCTGGGCCAGATGGAGAATTCGCATCGACAAGGTCCTTCCTTCCTTGAGCAGCAGGGGCAGAAGGAGATCGAGGACGAGGGAAGAGAGAAGGAAGGAGAGAAGAAGGATTCCTCCGCGCATCTTCAGGATCTCGTCTCGGGCCGTCTCAAACAATCCGATTTCATAAAGATAAGGTTGGTAATTGCCAATAAGATCCTTTTGAGCGATAAGAATTGCGTTCTGATATGTATTGAAAATATCGTTATATGTCTCTTCGCTATGGAGATATCCGTGCACGAGGTAGGCGTCCACTTCCGTGGCCGCCGCTTCCGTCAGGCCAAGCCATCCATCCTCCCGCTCCTCAAAGAAACCTGTCTCGAGAAGTTCCTTTTGGTAGACGTCCGCTCCCCCGGGTGTGAGGAAGGATTCGCTTTCCCGGGACTTGAAGTCGACGTAGTAGAAATACAGCGGATCGTCCGAAGCCGTCATCGGTTCGACGTCCTCGTAGACTCGGTCGCTGATCTCCGCTGGATCGCGAAAGCGAAGCAGGGATTCCAGGGTCAGTTTCCGGACGCTCTCTTCGGCGATCTCCTCGCTGGAAAGGAGCCTTCCTTCCTCCCTCTTGCTGAGATGGGAATCTTCGACCATCCGGTAGAGGGATTCCTGGGCCGCGGAAGCTTCTTCCTGCCTCTCCACGAAGGCGGGGACATGGCGCAGAATGGCATCCGAAATCGCAAAGAAGACCATCACGAGGATGAACTTCATGACGAGGTCGAGAAAGGATGAGAGGAACTTCCGTCCGCGCTTTCCCAGGCATCCCTTCCGGTAGGCGCTGAGTTTCACTTCCTTCTCTTGAGCAGACGTACGAAGTACCTTTCCTTGAAGAGGGTCGGAATCAGAAGGATGCTGGCATAGACCAGGAAGAAGGCGGAGAAGGAGAGGGAAAGAACGCAGAAGACGAATTCCGCCGACTCCGGCGTGAAGACCCGATGGCGGATGCTGTAGCGATAGGAGAGGACGAGGAAGACCAGTCCCAGGATCAGAAGGACCGCTCCGATGACGTAGAAGGAGAAGGAGCGGTTCTTCCTCTCCCTTCCCTTCGTCTTCTTGTCGTAGCAAAGCTTCTTGTACTGATGGATATCCAGTTCCTGAAGATGCCTTTCGGAGTTGTCAAAGGAACAGGAGGAACAGTGGTCCTCCCCCTTCTTCAACGGGTGTCCGCACTCCAGGCAATAGCGTTTCATGACAGGATTATTCTATCAGAAACAGGGCGCCATGGAAGGACAATCCCCAAGGGAGGAAAGGGGCGCTGTGGTAGAATGGAGGAAGCGTCCTCAAGGAGGAACGACTATGGAAAACAAGAAATCGGTCAAGACGGCCCTGCTCCTGGCCCTCTCGGCGCTCTCCGTCCTGGTCATCGGCGGAATCGGCGGCTATTTTCTTTCGCTCGAGATCAACAAGCTCAGCGACGACGAAAGGAAGGTCGTCGAAGAATACCGCGTCCTGAGGGACGAATGGCTCTATGGAAACGAAGAGGAATACCTGGCGGACTACGCCCTCTCCGGCCTCGCCGACGGCTTCGCCGAAAGCGGCGACGATCCCTATACCTTCTACACGCCGACCATGGAGGACCAGAACCTTTCCGTCAGCCACCTCGGCTTCGGCATCACGACGCATCCCTATGACGGCGGATACTACGTGACGGCAGTCCATGACGGTCCGGCAAGTGGCGTTCTTGAGGAAGGAGACGTCCTCCTCGGCGCGACAAGGGGAAGGGAAGAATACTATTCCTTCCAAGAGCATACAATCGCCGAGAACGAGAACTTCCTCTCCGACGAGGAGCACGTGACCGATGCCTATGTCTTCACCTACTCAAGGAACGGAGAGGAGGGCACGGCGCTCCTGAGAAAGAGCACCTACCAAGAGGAAATCGTCCATGTCCTCGAAGAACCTCAGGAAGACAACGGCTATACGCTCTCCGTCCAGATCCGGACCTTCCTCGGCGAGCCGACCCAAGACCTCGACCAAATCCTCTCCGACTACGAAGGAAAGAGGATCGACCGTCTCCTCCTCGATCTGAGGGGAAACACCGGCGGCTATGTCGACGAATGCGAAAGGATGGCGAAGCTCTTCGTCCGCAAGGGTCAGCTGATCGATCAGCTCGTCGACCGCGACGGCAACGTCCTCCAGGAGACGATCCAGGAGAGCGATCCGAAATATTCCTATCCCGAATATGCCATCCTCATCGACTCCAATACCGCCTCCGCCAGCGAGACCTTCGCCCTCGCCATGAGGGCCGGGACCGACTGCACCCTCTACGGCCGGACGTCCTACGGAAAGGGCGTCGCCCAGAGGATCCGCACCTATTCCGACGGTTCGACCCTACGCTTCACCTATGCCTACGTCTACGGACCGGAGAAGGAGAACGAGGACATGTACGACGAAGGGTCGGACGAAGACGACGTCCTCTGCATCCACGGCAAGGGAATCGTTCCCGACGTCGTCTACGACACGGATTACGTCTGGCTGCAGTCCACGCCCATCCTCTCTTCTTCCCTGAGCGTCTCGATTGCCAACCAAATGCACGTCCTGAATCTCCTTCACCTTCTTCCCCTGGAAGAAGAAATCCCGCAATCATACCAATCCAATTATCATTTTCATGATGCATTGGTAGATTTTTCAAACTATGTTTCAAAGAAATATCAAGATGAGACACTTTTGAATATCTATCAGGAAAATGGTTGTGTATCGCTCCCGATCGAGCAAAAGGTAGGCAAAGAAAGCTTCGATCTCTACCTCTCTTATTGCGACGACCTCCTGGAGCAGGCCATCCATGACTGACAAGGACCATCCCTTTACGCTCATCTCCCCCTATCGTCCGACGGGAGACCAGCCACAGGCCATCGAAGGCCTCTGCAAAGGCCTCGACGAAAACCGTCGTTGGCAGGTCCTTTTGGGTGCGACGGGTACAGGAAAGACCTTTACGATGGCCAACGTCATCCAGCACGCCCAGAGGACGACGATGGTCCTGGTCCACAACAAGACCTTGGCCGCCCAGCTCTATGGCGAGTTCAAGGAACTCTTCCCCCACAACCGCGTCGAATACTTCATCTCCAACTTCGACTTCTATCAGCCCGAAGCCTACATTCCCAAGACCGACACCTACATCGACAAGGAAGTCGTCATGAACGAAGAGATCGAGATGATGCGGGCAAGCGCCGTCAATTCCCTCCTGGAAAGGAAGGACACGATCGTCGTCTGCTCCGTCGCCTCCATCTACGGCCTGAGCGATCCGGACGAATATCGAGACCTTGCCTTCACGCTCCACGTCGGGGAGAGCTTCGACTCGCAGGCCATCGCCCGCAAGCTCGTCACCGCCCAGTACAAGCGCAACAACATGGACCTCACGCCTGGAACCTTCCGCATCCGCGGCGAAGTGATGGAGATCTTCCCGCCCTCGGGCGACAAGTACTTCCTGCGCATCTACTCCGACTTCGACGAAATCAGCGAGATCGACCAGATCAATCCCGTCACGGGGGAGGTCCTCCACACCCTCGACTACTTCCCCATCTTCCCCGCCCACGAACACGCCTCCGGCCTTTCGCGCATCCAAAGAGCCTGTTCGACGATCGAAGCCGAGCTCAAGGAACGGCTCGCCTTCTTTGACAGCCAGGGAAAGTACCTGGAATCGGAACGACTGAAGATGCGGACCGAACACGACCTCGATTCCCTGAGAGAGTTTGGCATGTGCCCCGGCATCGAAAACTACGCCCGGCACTTCGACGGAAGGAAGGAAGGGGAGACTCCCTATACGCTTCTGGACTATTTCCCGGACGACTTCCTCCTCTTCGTCGACGAGAGCCACGTCACCATCCCCCAGATCGGCGGTATGTACAACGGGGACCGCTCCCGAAAGCAGACCCTTGTCGACTACGGCTTCCGCCTTCCTTCGGCCCTCGACAACCGTCCTCTCAGGTTTGAGGAATTCGAACGAAAGATCCGCAACGTCATCTGCACCTCCGCCACGCCCGGAGACTACGAACTCTCGAAGATCGAAGGAAAACCCATCGAGCAGATCATTCGACCGACCGGCCTCCTCGATCCCCTCATCGAGGTCCGTTCCAACCGGAACAACCCCATCTACGACCTGATGGAGGAGATCAAGGACCGCATCGCGAAGGACGAACGCGTCCTGGTCGTCACCCTGACGGTCAAGGATGCCGAGAACCTGACGGACTTCCTGAAAGAGCACGACTTCAAGGTCGCCTACCTCCAGCACGAGATCCTCACCCTGCAGAGGACCGAGATCATCTACAAGCTGAGGAAGGGAATCTATCAGGTCGTGGTCGGAATCAACCTGCTCCGCGAAGGCCTCGACATCCCCGAAGTCTCCCTGATCGCCATCCTCGACGCCGACCGGGAAGGCTTCCTCCGATCCACCCGTTCCCTGACCCAGATCGTCGGCCGTGCCGCACGCAACGCCAACGGCAAGGTCATCATGTACTGCGACAGCGTCTCCGACGCCATGAAGGAGACAATCGACGAGACGAAGAGAAGAAGAGGCATCCAGGAACAATACAACAGGGAGCACGGCATCGTCCCCAAGACGATCATCAAGCCCATCCAGCAGCCGATCAAGATGATCGACGACGAAAGCAAGACGAGAAAGGCTTCCTCCGGGAAGATGACGCGCAAGGAGATGGAGCGCCAAATCAAGGAATGGACCAAGGAGATGAACCAGGCCAGCAAGGAGCTTGACTTCGAAAGGGCGGCTCAGCTTCGCGATGCCATCCTGGAACTCAAAGCAAAGCTTGCTTGATAGAGAATGATGGACGGCTCATGTGGAAAGCAAAGCCGTATTCAAATCGATATTTGTCCGTTTTCCTTCCTCGGACTTTCGACGGTTCAAAAAACGTTGAAGAGAGGAAGGACTTCTCCACGCCTTCGAAATAGCCGTTGCCCTCAAAAGACGTTGCCCAAGATAGAAAAAACGCCCCTCCGCTTCCGCGGAAGGGCGTTTCGTATAAGACTTAGGCGAGGTCGGTGTAGATTTCGATTTCGGAGATGGAGACCCAGCTGCCGACGTCGGCCTGGACGTGGAAGCGGAGACGATTGGTGACGATTCCTTCTCCATCGTTGAAGACGTAGTTGTTGTCGTGCCCGTTGACGTTCTGTTCGTCCGCAATCGTGATGCCGGCATCCTTGCGGAGGATGTTGCCATCCTCTTCGCCGAACTTGCCGTCCGGAGATTCGTACTCGACGCGGAAGTCGACCGGAATCATACCCTCATCTCCGAAATACCAGACGTGGAGCTCGCTGATGGTGTAGTAGCAGTTCCAACGGAACTCGATCCAGCAGTCGGCACCGTCCTGACCGCCGGCTCCGGGCTGACGCCACGTCGACCACGTCTTGGCCGTGTAGTCGCCGTCGAACATATCGTTGAACGCGCCACCGTCGTTATAGGACTTGCCGTCCGAATAGGCGTCTACCGGATCGGGGAAGTCCGGATCGAGGAGGTTGAACCGCGTTCCTTCCAGCGCCTTGGGCTGCTCCAGAAGCAGGACGTTGACGTCGTTTCTGGTCAACGTGGTGTGATAGGAGAGGACGCTCGCAAAGCCCAGAATGGCCGTCGACTCGAAGGCGTAGGAATCCGGAGCGTTGATCTTCTGGCCGACGATCTGGTAGTCGGTCGTATACTCCGCCGCCTCGGAGGAGAACTGAATCTGCATCTCCGAGAGCGCCGGATAGTAATGGAGCTCACCCCACTGCTCCTGAGGAATCTCGTCCTCGCCGACCGTGACGCGGGTCACGAGCGGAAGGAAGGCTTCATCGATCTTCATTCCGTACTGCTGCTCGACGTAGATCTTGAGGTTGGTGTCCTTGCTGGACTTCAGGACCGTCGCTTCGAAGACGTAACCATCCTCGTCCGTCTGCTCGAAGACGACTTCGTTCTCGTTGAAGAGACCTTCCGTCGCCTCCGGAATCAGAAGGATGCCTTCCGCCTGCTGCTGGAAGGTGACGCGGACCTTGTAGTTCTCGCCGACAGCGACCGTAGCGTAATCCTCCGAACTGTCGAGAAGGTTTCCTTCCTCGTCCATGATCTCGAGGCCGCCGATGTAGCGGTCGGTGATGTTGGCGTTGTTGTCGTCGACCGAGTAGAAGCGGGTGATGAAGTAGGAGCGGTTGTCGTCATCGACGAACGGAGGACGATCGATTTCCAGGTTCTCCAGGGTGACCGTCTTCGTGCCGCTTTCCTTCTCCGCCGCGGTCAGCTCCGAAAGGGCGAGGGTTCCGATGGCCTCCGCCGTTCCGTCCGCCGGATAGGAGTAGGCATAGCCGTATCCGTCCGCATCGAGATGCGGGACGACAAGGATCTTGTATTCGAAGGCCGCGGCGTTTTCTCCGCCCGCGACTTCGACGTTCGTCAGCGTCGTCGTGAAGTGCGTCCTTCCTTCGCTATCGGACATGACGATGCCGTCTTCGATCGCATAGCCCGACTGTTCCGTCAGGAGAAGCAGGTCGGCGTTGATGGAGAGGTAGCGGTCCAAGGTGACGTCCACCGTCAGCTCCTTCATCTCCGTCTCGGTGTTGCGGATCGAGACGTCGATGGTCTTGCTGATGCTGGGGTTGGCGACGGAGGTCACGGTGATGGTGGTCGTTCCGCGCGCCATGGCCGTGACAAGGCCCGTCGCCGAGACCGTGGCGACCGCGTCGTTGCCCGTCTCATAGCGGAGCGTCTTGTCCGAGGCGGTCGCCGGATCGAATTCGGCTTCGATCTGGAACGTGTCGCCCTTGATCATCTCGAGGGACGTCGCGTTGAGGGTGAAGTCTTCCAAAGCCGTGGTGACCGTCACCGCGCAGGTGGCCGTCTTGCCGTTGGCGGAGGAGACGGTGATGACCGCCTCTCCGTTCGCCACAGCAGTGACGACGCCGTTATCGACGGTCGCGACCGTCTCGTCGTCGCTCGTCCATGTCAGAGTCTTATCCGTTGCCTCTTCCGGAAGGACGGTCGCCACGAGGGATTCCGATTCCCCGACTTTCAGGTCCAGGGAAGTCTTGTCCAGGGAGACAGACTCGACTTCGACGACCGTCGGAGTCGAAGAAGAAGAACTGCTCGAAGAGGAGCTGCTGGAGGTCGTCGAGGAGGGAAGGGAGGAGGAAGTCGTCGAAGACGTCTCGTTGCAGGCGACAAGACCCAGGGAAAGAGAGAGGAGCGAGAGGGTCAGAAGCTTGATTTTCGTGCCTTTCATTTGGTTTCTCCCTTAGTCGATGATGTAGAAGCTGAAGGTGTAGACGAGGCTGTGAAGTCCATCGGCCGAAGTGACGATGATGCGGGCCTGGCCCAGGGCCGACTCGACCTGTTCGACGACGACCGAGGAGCCGAAGATGCCGTTGGCCTGGATGACAGGGGCGGATTCCATGTTCGGGACGCCGATGCGATAGTTGAAGGTGTTGTAGTCGAAGTCCTCGAAGAGGACGCCGTTCATCCAGACGTCGCCGATCATCGCTTCCGGCGAGAGATTGTCGATGACGTCGCCGAAGACCTGGATCTCGGAGACCTTGAGCATGGTGTAGGACGTGCCGGACTGGGCTCCGTGATCTTCGTGGGCCGCGTTGTGGTTGACGTCCTGATCGACGTTGAAGGTGACGCGGATCGAGGAGGTCTTCACCGCATCGAAGGTGACCTGGTTGGCATAATCCGCCGGATTGTCGGGAGTCGTCTCCTCATCGATGGACTTGAAGGTCTCCGGTCCCTGGAGGTTCTCGACAGGGACGTACTGGCCGGCACGGAGGTAGCTGACCTCGATGCTCTCCGGCAGGGTGTAGGCCCACTGGTCGTCGGGCTGCGTCAGGAAGAAGAGGTTGAGCGAACGGATCGTCGTCTCGCCGAAGTCGAGCTGGACCCAGTCGCCCGTACGGACATATCCGTGCGCCTCCCAGTTTCCCCAGCCGTTGGTTCCGCCGATGACGTTGTCCGTCAGCTGCGTGACCGCATGAACGCCTTCCTGATAGGAGCACTCGGTCGAGGTGGCCTGAATCTGGCCTTCGCTGACCGAATCTTCCGGAATGATGTTGACCGTCGCAAAGACGTCAAGGCGCTTTCCGTTGACTTCGACGTAGCCCTGCGCCGTGTAGTAGGTGTAAGGATTGGCATACTTCGAAGGCATGTTGTAGTCGCCGACCCACGTGATCTCGGCTTCCGTGACGTCGCCCGTGCTCGCGGTGACCATCGCCGTCGCCGGGAATTCCGGAGTGACGCCCGGAGTCGTGATGAGGTTGAAGGACTCGACGTTGTACTCGACGTTGTCGGTGATGGTGACCATGCACTTGGCCTGAACGTTCTGGTACTCCTCGCCCGCGACCGTTCCGAAGAGGAAGAAGGTGTTGTTCTTGATGAGGGCGGAATCCCTCAGGGCTTCCGTATCCCAGGTGACATCGCCCGAAAGCCCCGTCTGTCCATCGCTGGAGTAGATGCTGACCTTCGCCGGGAGCGTCTCGCGCAGCTCGTCGATCGTCGAGCCGCTCTGGATGGTCAGGGAGATGGTCTCGGCCGCATAGTTGACGACCTCGCTGCCTTCGGCCGTGGTGAAGACCGTGGTCTCCGCCGGCGTCAGGCCCGCACCCTGGGCCGTCAGGGTAAAGCTTCCTTCTTCCTGGGTCGACTTGACGATGACAAGGGCCTTTCCGTTGAAGGCGCTTCTCGTCCAGGTATCCCCTTCGAAGTACTTGTATCTTTCCTTGCCGTAGGCATCGCCGTTGTCGACGCCGACGATCTCGCCGTCGCCCTTGATGGAGAAGGTCATGGTGTCCATGGCGTTGGGGTTGATGTGTCCTTCCTCGTCGGTGACGTCGACCTCGATGTAGGAGAGGTCATGTCCGTCCGCGCGGATGGCGCGCTTCTCGGGCGTCAGCTTGATGGCTTCCGAACCGTTGGAGTGATAGACGACGTCGGTCGCGATCGGGACGGTCGCTCCCTCGCCTTCCAGCACGACTTCGTTGCTGGGCTTGTCATAGGCGTAGGCGCGGACGTCGTGTCCCTGCAGAACCGACCAGTCGATCTGGAAGATCTGATAGAGCTTGTCCGAATACTGCTCCGGATTGCCCAGAGGCTCCTGGAGACGGATCATCGGGTTCGGGCTCTGGCTCTGGTCCCAATCCTTGAAGCCGATTTCCTGCTCGACGCCTTCGTCATCGACGTAGGTCAGGCGAACGGAGGAGGCGTTGGAGGAAACCCAGAGCTCGACCGTCTCACCGTCCATGTTCGTCGTGATCTGACGGCGGAGGTTGTCGTCCTCGAGGTTGACGTGGTTGACGACCTTGACGAAGGGCTCCTGCTCCATCGTGACCCACTGGGACTTCAGCATGTAGAACTCAGCCTTCTCGAAGCCGGCCGTATCGACCGAACCATAGTAGGAAGACTTCGAAGGATCCGAACCGCCGTCGAAGGGTTGCGGCTCGCCGATGTAGTCGAAGCCCGTCCAGATGTACTCGCCAAGGACGTGCTGCCGGTCGCGGTCGGCGACCCACTCGTCCCTCATCGTGTGGAAGTGGTTGTCGTAGTCGAGGGAAGACTTCTGGTTCTTGACGCCCTCGATGCTTCCCCAGTCGTTGCGGAAATAGCCTCTCGACTTCCAGGCCGAGGAGCTCTCCGAGTTGAAGACGATCCAGTTGTAGTTGTTGTGGCTATCGTCGTAGTCCTCGCTTCCGAGGGAAGGATAGTTGAAGCCGACGATGTCGAGCGTGTTGGCAACTCTCCACTGTTCCGTATTATCGTAGCGCGTCGCCTGTCCGTCCCAGCCCCACATCGGGAAGCCCATCGTGACCGGCGTGTTGTCGTCGTTCCTGCGGACTTCCGCCTTCATGTTCTTGGCGTAGCCTTCGTAGTTGCCGTCGTAGCCCGAGATTTCGTTTCCGAGGGAATACATGATGACCGAAGGGCAGTTGCGGTCGCGGCGAAGGGTCATGCGGAGGTCGTATTCATACCAGCGGTCGCCCTCCTCGACAAGGGGATGGTTCTCGTCCGTCGGAACTTCGACGTTGAACCAGTTGTGGTAATCGTCGCTGTTCTTGGCGCCCGTCCACATGTCGTACCACTCCTCCATGACGAGGATGCCGTTTTCGTCGCAGGCCCTCATGAAGGTCTCGGAGAACGGGCAGTGCGCCGTACGGATGGAGTTGACGCCCATCTCGTGCATGATGCGCATCTGACGGTTGACCGCCTCGTAGTCGGCGACGTTGCCCAGGGCTCCCTGGTCCGGATGCATGCAGGCTCCATAGAGCTTGACGTAGCGTCCGTTGAGATAGTAGCCGTCGTTGAAGGTAAAGACGGACTTCTTGTATCCATAACGCGTGACGGTCGAGTCGATGACCTCACCCGTCTCCGTATTGACCAGTTCCGTCTTGATGTTGTAGAGGTAGGGATCGTTGATGTCCCAGAGATGGATGGTCGGCATCACGTAGTCGAACTTGATCGTCTGATAGTCGCCCGCCTGCAGCGTGACCGGCTCGGACTCGAAGTTGGTCGCTCCTTCGATCGGGGCGCCCGTGTCATAGTCGTAGACCGAGACGCGCGCCATGACCGTGATCGGAGCGCTGGAGGTGTTGCGTGCCTCGATGTGGGCGCTGGTCGTCACGTTCTCCGTCTTCGGAGCGGCCGTGGCGATCTCCAGGGCGTTCTCGCCCTTCTGAATCGGGCTGTTGGCGCCGGCGCCGTCGATCGATCCTTCCAGCTCGTTGGTGAAATAGACGCCGCCTCTCTCCAGGTGCGTCGGATTCTCGAAGGAGAGGGTGACGTCGCGGTTGATGCCGGCACCCGCATACCAACGGGAGGAGTTGTGTCCGTTGCCCAGAGGGGAGTTCACGCGGACGGCGATGGTGTTGACATCGTCATAGCGAAGGAACGGCGTGATGTCGTACGAGAAAGGAATGTATCCGTAGGGATAGTTTCCGACGTGGACACCGTTGACGTAGACGTCCGAATCCATGTAGACGCCGTCGAAGTTGATGAAGACCTTCTTGCCCTGGGCATCGGCATCCAGGGTGAACTGCTTGCGATACCAGCCCTGTCCCGCAGGGAGCATACCCATGGCCGGCGGGATGTTGGCATCGAAGTCCTGCTCGATCGACCAGTCGTGTGGCAGGGAGATGTCCCGCCAGGAGCTGTCGTCGTAGCTTTCGCGGGCTTCGTCCGCAACACCCGAGTCTCCGAGCTGGAACTTCCAGTCGAAGTTGAAGTCGATGTCGGTGAAGTCGTCGGCCGGGGTATAGGCCGGGACTCCGTCGTCGGCGAGCTTCGACAGTCCCACCCCGATCTGCTGCATGCCGTCCTTGCCCACGAAGGAAATGGACATGACAGTGATCAGGGCCGGAAGGAGAAATAATGACTTACGCTTTACGCTCATATCGTCCTCCTTTAACTGAAAGCGATTTCACGTCAACTATATGTTTTAAGCAAATTTTGACGCGAAAACAACCCCCCCCCGATGAAAATTGTCCCCTGTTTTATGGGAAAAAATGGCAATTTGAAAACAGGTGACAGGTTGTTTCGCAAAGGAAGCATATAATTAAGATAATAGAGCTTTCAATGGCTCCTTGTTTCCTTTCCCTTTCCATCCGGGAGAGACCACCAGGAAGGAAGAAACAAAAAGGGGCCTTCGCCCCTCACTTCGAGAGAGAAAGGACCTCCTTGGAAAGGTCCGCCAATTCCTGCGGCGTCATCTGCCTCGCCCTCCGGGAAAGCCTTTCGTCCCCTCGCTCCTTGAGACTTTCCAGGGCCTTCCGGTAGAGGTCGAACTGTCTCAGGCAGTTGCCGATCGTCTTGTTGGGATCCTTGAAGAGCGCCTTGAAGACCGGGTAGAGCTCGAAGGGCTGAGGATGGGTCCGGTCGAAGCGGAGGAAGGCCGAGTCGACCTTCGGCGAGGGATCGAAGGCGGAGCGGTCGACCAAGGTCACCAGCGAAAGATCGCCCGACGCCTTGAGGAAGGCTCCCAAGGGGGCGTTCTCCTTCCGGCCCGGAACGTAGTCGAGCTTTTCGTAGACTTCCTTCTGGACCATGAAGCCGGCCGTGCGGAATCCCTTTTGGAGGAAATACTCCAGAAGGCTCGACGTGATGTTGTAGGGAAGGTTTCCGACAAAGAGGCGGTTGTCAGCCGTTCCGTACTCGTCAGGATCGAAGCGCAGGAAGTCCTGTTGGACGATTTCCACTTCCGTCCCCTGAAAGAGGTCTCGGAGGACGCGGACCATGTCGCGATCGGCATCGACGAGGACGAGCTTTTTCGCCTCCTTGGAAAGCGGAAGGGAAAGGGCGCCGAGGCCAGGACCGATTTCGATGACGAGGTCAAAGGTGGAAACATCCATACGGGAGAGGATGCGACGGATGATGCCGTCGTCGACAAGGAAGTTCTGGCCGAAGGACTTCTTGGCCACGAAACCGTATTCCTTGAGCAGATTCTTCGTTCGTTCTCTTTCTGTCACGAGAGGACCTCCTCGATATCCGGACGACGGACGGAGAGGATCAGCAGTCCGTCCTCGACCTTCTTCGCCGACGAATAGGGGATGTGGTATCGTTCGATCAGCTTCTTCCTTCGGGCGGCGGATCCGTCCCCGACGAGACCGAGCCGATAGAAGTCTTCGTCGTCCAGGGAAAGGTTCTCGTCGACCATGATGTCGTGCAGGACGAAGGGACGGAGCTTCTCCTTCAGGTCTTCCATCGCCATCTGGGCGATGCCGACCTTCTCCTTGCGAATCGCCTTCTTCTTTTCCACGGAGACGACGAGGCATTTTCCCACGCGCTTCTCCACAAGGGCTTGGATCTGTCGCCCCGGGCCGTCGGGATCGAGCACGAGGACGATGTCCCGGACTTCATGGGCCAGCTTCAGAAACTCCAGGATCTCGCCTCGGATATACTTCCCTCCCGTCGGAAGGACGAAGAGGCACCCCAGCTTCTTGAGCCGGTCCTCGTCCGTCACGCCTTCGCAGACATAGAGATAGCGGCGTTCGGGATGTCGTTCAACGTTCTCTTCCATAGAATACCTCCGCATTGTGATGAAGCGCCTTGCCGACCTCCTCCACGTCCCGTTGGCGAAGCGAAGCGATCTCCTGGAGGACAAGGGGGAGATAGGACGGGTCGTTCCTTTGCCCGCGATAGGGCGTCGGCGTCAGATAGGGGGCGTCCGTCTCGCTCAGAATGGAGGAAAGGGGCACTTCCTTCACGACCTCCTTGATGACGCGGGCGTTCTTGAAGGTCACGACGCCTCCGATGCCGATCGAGAAGCGGAAGGGAAGACGGAGATACTCCCGAAGCAGCTCGACGGACCCCGAGTAGCAGTGGAGGTCCACCCGGGGAGGGAGCTCCTCCCTCAGGATGTCGAAGGTCTCCTGGTCGGCGTCGCGGCTATGGACGACGATTGGCAGGGAGAGTTCCTTCGCCAGGCGGATCTGGTCGCGGAAGACCTTCCTCTGCCTCGCCTTCGTCTCCGGACTTCGGTCGTAGTGGTAGTCGAGGCCGATCTCCCCGACGGCGACGATGTCCGAAGCATGGAGGCGGATCTCTTCGTAGGCCCTTTCCAGATAGGCATCCTCCTTCGTGGCAAACTCCGGGTGGATGCCGAGGGCGGAGAGGAAGAAGTCGGGAAAACGCTCCTGCAGGGAAAGGATCTTCCCGAAGGCCTCCAGGGAATCGGCGTTGTTGACCGCCGAAACGACGCCCGCAAGGCGGCATTTCTCGACGACCGACGGAAGGTCGGCCGCAAAGGCTTCGTCATAGAGATGGCAGTGGGTATCGATGATCCGCATGTTCCCTTCCTTCACTTTCCAAGGCAGAAGCTCGAAAAGAGCGTCTGATAGATGTCTTCCATGGTCTTTCCCTCGTCGGCGCCGAGCAGCTCGTTGATGGTCGCGACGACCTGACGGAGCGTATCGGAGACGATGTCGATCTGCCTCGTCTCCTCGACGGCCTTCCTCGCTGCGGAAAGCTCGGAGACGATCGTCTCCAGATAGCGTTCCTCACGCTTTCCCAGGAAGGAGGATTCCTCCTTCTGCGTCAAGTCCAAAGACGAGAACATCTTCTCGATCAGAGAAGAGAGGTCCCCTTCCAGGGAGGAGAGGACGACGTCCGCTCCTTGCGTCGGAACGCCGAGATCCTTCTTGGTCGCCACCTTGAGGACCCGCTTCCCCTCCAGGACCTTCGAGAGCTCCTCTTCTTGGGAAAGGGAGGAAAAACCAGTGTCGGAAGCGAGCAGGACAAGATCAGCATCCTGTATCGTCTTAAATGATTTGGCAATCCCGATATTTTCAATTTCATCATCCGATTTTCGGATTCCAGCCGTATCCTTGAATACAAATTGAATTTCGTTTATTTCCCTTGTGCCTTCCACGACGTCCCGCGTCGTTCCCGGACGGGATGAGACGATAGCCTTGTCCTCCTCAAGGAGGGCGTTGAGCAAGGTCGACTTGCCGACGTTGGGCTCGCCGACGATTGCGACCTGGATTCCCTGGTAGGCGCGATTGTTCCTCTTCGTCCCCGAAAGCGTCTTCTGCCAGCAAAGGATCTCCTGCTCGATCGTCCTTGCCGCCTTCTCCAGCGCCTGGTCGTAGTCGTCCTTCTCGTCGGAATACTGGTCCTCGACGTAGTATTCCAGCTGGGCGATGAGGGCAAGGACCTTCTTCTTCAGTTCCTCGACGCTGCGGCTGTTGTCCCCGCTGAGCGTCCGGTTGGCCAGCTCCATCGCCCGTCGGGAGGTCGCATGGATCAGGTCGTTGATTCCCTGGGCCTTGAGCAGGTCCATCTTTCCGTTGTAGTAGGCCTGCGCCGAGAACTCTCCTCTCTCCGCCCTCCTGGCCCCTTTCCCTTCCAAGGCCTTCAGAAGCCGTTCGGCCACCAGAGGAGAGCCGTGGATGGAGAAATCGACCGAGTCGAACCCCGTGTAGGATCTCGGCCCCTTGGAGAGGACGACGACGGCTTGGTCGATGTACGTCTCGTCCCTCTCCCTGTCTTCGTAGAGGTTGGTCAGATAGGCGCGTCCCGGCTCCATATCCTTTCTTCGCGTCAACTGGGAAAAGACGGCAAAGGCCTCGGGTCCCGAAAGCCGAACCAGGGCAAGGGCGCTGGGATAGGGAGGCGTCGCCAGGGCGCAGATCGTGTCGAAAACGAGCATGTTCCTATTATATCAGCTCTGCCAAGGAGAGGTCTCCTAGACGTCTGCCTCTCGGGGCGGAAGAAAACATTATCCCCTTCGTGCCATTTTTGATAGAATAGAAGGCGTCATTAAGGAGATTAAACAAATGGCAAAGATTGAGTCTGTTCATGGTCGTGAAGTACTGGATTCCCGCGGCAACCCGACCGTCGAGGTCGAAGTTCGCCTCTGCGACGGAACCATCGGAAGAGCCATCGTTCCTTCGGGCGCTTCCACGGGTGAAAGCGAAGCCCTCGAGCTCCGCGACGGCGACAAGTCCCGCTACCTCGGCAAGGGTGTCCTGAAGGCTGTCGAGAACGTCAACAAGGTCATCGCTCCTGCCGTCATCGGCCGCGACGCCCTGGATCAGGTCGGCCTCGACGAGGCGATGCTCGCCTTGGACGGAACCCCCTTCAAGAAGAACCTGGGTGCCAATGCCATCCTCGGCGTCTCCCTTGCGGTGGCCCATGCGGCGGCGGCGAGCCTCCATATGCCTCTCTACCGCTACATCGGCGGAACCAACGCCAAGGTCCTTCCGACTCCCTGCATGAACGTCATCAACGGCGGTGCCCATGCGGAGTCCACGGTCGACTTCCAGGAATACTTCATCATCCCGGCGGGCTTCGAAACCTTCCATGAGGCTCTCCGCGCCGGTGTCGAGTGCTTCCACGCCCTGAAGAAGGTCGTCAAGGCCCACGGATATGAGACGGGCGTCGGCGACGAAGGCGGATTCGCTCCTTCCTGCAAGAAGGGCAACGAGGAACCGCTCGAGCTCATCGAAGAGGCGGTCAAGGCGGCCGGCTACAAGCTCGGCGAGCAGATCTTCCTCGGCATGGACGTCGCTTCCTCCGAATTCTACGATGCGGAGAAGAAGACCTATACCCTCTCCCGTTCGGGCGAAGGCAAGGATTGGACTTCCGACCAGATGATCCAGTACCTCGAGAAGCTCGTCTCCGACCATCCGGAGATCATCACCATCGAAGACGGACTGGCCGAGAGCGACTGGGAAGGCTGGAAGAAGCTCACCAAGGAATTGGGCGGCAAGATCCAGCTCGTCGGCGATGACCTCTTCGTCACCAACACCACCTTCCTCACCAAGGGCATCCAGAACGACGTCGCCAACTCGATCCTGATCAAGGTCAACCAGATCGGAACCCTGACCGAGACTCTCGATGCCATTCGTCTCGCCCATACCAACGGCTATACCACGATGATCAGCCATCGTTCCGGCGAAACGGAAGATGCGACGATCGCCGATCTGGCCGTCGCGGTCAACGCGGGTCAGATCAAGACCGGTTCGGCATCCCGTACGGACCGTATGGCGAAGTACAACCAGCTCCTCCGCATCGAGGAAGAGCTCGGCGACAAGGCCATCTACCTCGGCCTCAAGTCCTTCAAGAAGTATCAGTTCTAACCTCTCTCTGCCATCGGAAAGATTCGCAGCTGCCCCCTTGCCGGGGCAGCTGTTTTTCGTTCGCTTCCACCGATGTAAGCGCTTTTTGGAAGGAGTTGATTTTCCAAAAGCTCTTCCTGGAGCGCCAAAGGAAGTTTTTTTCTTTCCGATGGGGGATTGACGAAAAGGAAAAAATGCGGATTTAACGAACGTTTTTCAGAATCGTATTCCAATCTTTCAAAAATGCATGTTCCTTGAAAAAATGCCTTTGTTTTCTTATAGTAATGCTATTCAGGACGATGAGATACCGTTTATCCGGAGGAAACGAATGAAAGAAAAAGATAGCACCGATTCAATTCGATACGATTCCTCTTCCTACAGGATGAATTTTTCGGATGATGGCGATAGCCCGCAGAACCCGAGACCCGAGCGCGGACGCCATTCCCAGAACCCCCGGGGAGGAAGAAGCTACATCTCCGTCATTCTCCTGGCCCTCGCCCTGGTCGCCGTCATCGCGCTGATGCTGTACTTCTTCGTCTTCCGCAGCACGACCTATTCCGTCTCCCTCAACAACAGCGATTTCCATTACCAGGTCGACTACAACCCCGACGAAGAAGGCTACAACGACCCGCGGACCGAACCTCTTCCCGAAGGCAAGACCTTCACCATTTACGATGCCGAGACGAACCCGAACGGCGTCATCATCCCGGTCGGGCGCTTCGTCCCCTACCTGGTCTCCCCCGACGACTACGGCCTGACGATGACCGCCGTCCAAAGCAACATCTCCAGCGAGATCATCTACCTCCAGGGAAACTACACGGTCGTGGACAGCAACAACCGCGTCCAAGCCTACAGCTTCCAGACCGCGATCAGCCAGGAGGAGTACCAGCAATACATCATCCCCTTGATCGACTACGTCACCTACACCGGAGAGGACAACCTCCCGCATCGCTACTACACGACGCTGCACTTCCAGTTCGGCCTGGAATCGACGTCCGACATCGGTTCCTGGCTCATTCCTCTGCTCCTGTTCATCGTCTTCATCGGCGTCATGATCTACCTCTACAGCCGCATGAGCCGTTCCATGAGCGGAGGAAGCGGCGGCCCGATGGGTGGATTCGTCAACAACATCGCCCGCAAGGAATCCACCTCCAAGGTCCGCTTCTCCGACGTCGCCGGCTGCGACGAGGCGAAGGCGGAACTCGTCGAACTGGTCGACTACTTCCACTCGACGGACAAATATACGCGCCTGGGCGCCAAGCTTCCCCACGGCGTCCTCCTCGTCGGCCCTCCGGGAACCGGTAAGACCTTGCTGGCCAAGGCCGTCGCCGGCGAGGCGAGCGTCCCCTTCTATTCCATCTCCGGCTCCGACTTCGTCGAGATGTACGTCGGCGTCGGCGCCTCGCGCGTCCGTTCCCTCTTCAAGACGGCGAAGGCCAACGCCCCCTGCCTGATCTTCATCGACGAAATCGACGCCGTCGGCCGTCAGAGAGGCGCCGGACTGGGCGGCGGAAACGACGAACGCGAGCAGACCCTGAACGAACTCCTCGTCGAGATGGACGGCTTTGCCGACAACTCCGGCGTCATCATCATGGCGGCGACCAACCGCTCCGACGTCCTCGATCCCGCCCTGACGCGTCCGGGCCGCTTCGACCGGACCATCACCGTCGACCTTCCCGACCGCAAGGGCAGGGCCGACATCCTCAAGGTTCACGCCCGCAACAAGAAGATGGCCTCCGACGTCGACCTCAACGAGATCGCCGGGCGGACGGTCGGCTTCTCCGGCGCGGACCTCGCCAACATCATGAACGATGCCGCCATCCTCGCCGTCCGTTCCAACCGCGACGCCATCACGACGGCGGACATCGACGAAGCCATCGACCGTGCCATCTCGGGACCGGCCAAGAAATCCCACCTGGAGGAGAACGAGAAGAGACAGGTGGCCTATCACGAATCGGGCCACGCCGTCATCGGCATCTTCCTTCCCTATTCGGACGTGGTCCAGAAGATCACGATCGTCCCCCGCGGACGGACAGGCGGCCATGTCCTGATGACACCGGCCCAGGACCACTTCCTCTTGACCAAGAACCAGATGATGGCCCGCATCACGGGCTACCTCGGAGGACGGACGTCCGAAGAGATCTTCTTCGGAGACGTCTCGACCGGCGCGTCCAACGACATTGAGGTCGCGACGCAGCTCGCCCGCTCGATGGTCACGCAATACGGCATGTCGGAGCTGGGTCCGATCCAATACGAGAAGCCCGGCGGCTCGGTCTTCCTGGGAAGGGACTACACCTCCACCCAGGCCAACTACTCGACCCAGATCGCCTACGAGATCGACAAGGCCGTCCGCGACATCATCGACCAATGCCACGAACAGGCGACCAAGCTCCTGACGGAGCACAGGGAGGACGTCGAGCTGATTGCCAAGACCCTCATCGAATACGAGACCATCACGGGCGACCAGATCAGCTACCTCCTCAAGAATCGGCACCTTCCGCCCGTCGACGAGCACAAGCTCCAGACGCAGGAAGGACTCAACCCGAAGAACCCCAACAACATCATCCTCTATCCGGGCTTCGAACCGTTCTACGTCTCGGCCGACCGCATCCTGGCAGGAAATCCTTCCCGCCTGGTCCTGGTCGTCGCCACCGGACGGTCGGGTCCCATCAGCAACGAGGAGTTCCGCCACGCCTGCATCCAGGGCGCCGCGGATCCCAGCCGCATCGGCATGATCTTCCTCGACTACTCCCAGACGATGAACATCTCCCTCTCCCTGGAAACCTTCGCCAGCCACATCGAGGCCTATTCCGGCGTTCCCGTCCTCCTGGTCAAGACGGACAATCCGACGGTCCTCTCCCTGCGAGCCCGCTATGAGCCGAAGGAGAGCCCGGCGGAAGGAGTCCGCAAGGGCGTCGTGAACGAGATCCTTCCGACCGATCGGAAGGAACCGGAAGAGAAGAAGGACGATCAGCCGGATTCGTCGGATAACACGAACGATAATCAAGGAGGAAATTGACATGTCATCCAGACCCTTCACCAAGCACGCCCAACGCGTCCTCAACAAGAATCCGAACGTCGAGAAGTGCACGACCGCCAAGGTCATCTTCAAGGAGGAATTCGCCCTCAAGGTCTGCGAAGCCCTCAAGAAGGGAGAGGATCCCTTCCAGGTCTTCACCGACAACGGACTCTCCGTCCGCGTCCTCGGAAGGAGCCGCATCAACGGCGTCCTGGGCCTATGGAGGTCCAAGTACGGTCTGGAAGGCCTGCCGCGCCGCAAGGTCGTCCGCAAGAGCAAACCCGCTCCCGAGACGGCCAAGGAGCGCAAGGTGCGGATCTTCCAGGAGGCCGTGACGCTCTGCGACAGCTACATCGCCAAGCCGGAGGAACTCGGACTGACGCCCGACACGGACCTCGACGTCATCCGCTTCACGGCCATCAAGAAGGTCTACGATACCAAGAAGGGCGTCATCCTCAAGGACCTCTGCCTTCACTACGGCTACCCCTATTCCAAGTACTACGCCTACAATCGGACCTTGACGCCGGACGAGGATACGTTCGTCAACATCCTCAACCCGCACCGCAAGAAGTAATCCCTCCCCTTTTCCTCCCATCCCCGACAAAGACCATGGAAAGAACGGATTTTTCGGATCCACGGCTCGTCGCCGCCCTGAAGGAAGGGAAGGTCGTCGCCCTGCCGACCGAGACGGTCTATGGGCTTGGCGTCCTCTGGGACGACGAGAAGGCCTACGAGCGGCTCGTGGCCGCCAAGAGACGGAGGCCGGACAAGGCCATCGCCTGCATGGTCTCCGACGACTTCGACCTCGCCCCGTACTTCCTCATCGACGAGGGCATCGACCGCGTGAGGAAGAGATTCCTTCCCGGACCGCTGACCATCCTCGTCCGGGCGAAGGAAGGCTGCCCCTTCCAATCCCATCTGGGAACCGGCATCTGCGGCCTGCGCATCCCGGCCAAGAAGGACCTTCTCTCCTTCCTCTCGCTCCTGAAGAAGCCGCTTCAGGTCACCAGCGCCAACCTTTCCGGGTCGAAGGCGCTGACGGCGGCGGCAGACGTCGAAGAAACCTTCCGGGACAACGAGGACATCGCCTACCTGGTCGAAGGACGCTGCGACCGTCTCGTTCCGAGCACGGTCGTCGACCTCAGCCACGGCGACGTCCGGATGATCCGCGAAGGAGAAATCTCGCTGGATTCAATCAAGGAGACATACTATGGAAAACATTAAGACTGTCAGCTTCGGCTGCGACCACGGCGGCTATCCCTACAAGGAGGCCGTCATCAAGCACCTTCAGGAGATGGGATACGAAGTCATCGACTGCGGAACCAACTCCAAGGAGAGCTGCAACTATCCGGAACCGGCCTTCAAGGCGGCGACCGCCGTCTCGGAAGGACGGGCCCAGGCCGGCGTCCTCGTCTGCACCAGCGGCGAAGGCGTCAGCATCTGCGCCAACAAGGTCAAGGGTGTCATCTGCGGAATCGGCTACAACGATTCCGTCAGCCACCTCCTGGTGACGCATAACCACGCCAACATGATCGCCTTCGGCGGAGCCTACATGCCCCTGGAGGACGTCCTGAGGCGCATCGACATCTTCTTCTCGTCGACGCCCCACGAAGGACGTCACCAACGGCGCGTCGAGATGATCGAGCAGTACGAGAAGGACCACTGCAAGTAAGGAGGAAGGACGAAAGTCCTTCCTTTTCTTTTACCGTTCCTCTTCCGGAAAGGACCGAATCCCTGACGGACCTCAAGAAGACAAGGACGTCGACAAGCACCCGCTCGATTCAGGTTCAGTCAATGGACTTTCATGGATCGATCGTCCTGAGCGCTTTTTGCCTCGCTCATCCTTGTCCACAAAGTCTTCCGTGATGGTCCCTTGAGGTTTTCAAAAGGCAGATCCTATCAAAATTCATGTATCACCCGAAAAAAAATATATCAGACAAATTGAATTTCATGGTTCGCTTTCCACAGAATGGATGAGTTGCCGAAAAAGCAATCCCTTTTTGGAAAAACCATTTTTCACACTCAGTCCGGTCTCTTTGTCACTGACGGATTCCGACAGACGTGGCTGTCATGAAGAAATCAAGGAAACGGGAAATCAAGATTCGATTGACCATGGCTTTGCCTTTTGATTCAATTCTCGCTTTCTCTTTTCTGCCCATTGGATTGGATTTCCCCCGATCCTTCCTCATCCTTCCTTGCGCCTTCTTTCCGTCAGGATGAGTTCGATCTCCGAGACGACCTTCTCCAGGTCCTGTCGGATTTCGTGTTCCCAATATCGAAGGACGAGGTATCCTCTCGCGCTGAGCAGCTCGTCGACCTGCCGATCCCGTTGTCGATTCCTTTCGATCTTCGCCTTCCAGAATTCGGCGTTCGTCTTCACTTCCCTCTCGATCTTCGCCTGATCGTATCCGTGAAAGAAGTCGCCGTCGCAGAAGATGCAGACCTTCTCCCTCGTCAGGACGATGTCCGGCGTCCCCGGGAGCTCCCGAAAGTTCTTCCGATAGCGATAGCCATCGCGATAGAGCGCCTTCCGAAGGCAGACTTCGATCGAGGTATCCTTTCCTCGGATCGAAGCCATCAACCGATGGTTTTCTTCCGAACTTCGCTTCATCGTCGACGGGAAAGGAAGAATTCCGCCCGCACGAGCGTCTCCTTGTCCGAGGCGTGAGTCAGGACGGCGAGGGCCTCTTCGTAGGAAAGGAAGAAGATTTCCTGGACTTCCTCCGGCTGTGCGCGGAGATCGGTCGAGGTCGGCGTCGCTAGGTAGAAGGTCACGTCCTTCGTCACGCCCTTGCCGGGCGAATACGTGATCGTATGGGCAAAGCCCGTATCGACCGAAACGTCGAGGTTCGTCTCTTCCTTGATCTCGCGGCGGACGCACTCGAGAGGCGTCTCGCCCGGTTCGATGTGTCCCTTCGGAAGGGAAAAGTGTCCCTGACGCATCTTCTCGATCAGGTAAAGCCTCTTCCCGTCGATCGTCCGGTAGACAACGGCACCATAGCTGAATTCTTGCTTCATGGCAGTCCTCCTCGTGATGCAAAAAACTCCCCTGTACAGATGCACAGGGGAGAGAGCAAAAGGAATTTTATGTTGGAATTTATTGTCGCTTTCATCGCCTAAGAAACCCATGGCTCTTGGCTGATTAAAGTGTAATCCAACGTTTCCTTTCTTGTCAATATCGGCGACGGCATGAAAGCGGTTATTCTAATGACAGCATCCGTTTTTGTGGTTTTTATGCCCAAAGATACCCTTTTTTTCGCAGGCGACGTTCGTCGCGACACCCGCCGTCTGGACGTCGATGGCGTTGTTGACGAAGGCGACGTTCTTGTCGTCGACCACGAAAGGAATCAAGTGGATCGGCTTCTGCCTCCGACGAAGGGAGAAGGCATTGAGGGCGATCAGGAGGACCAGGCCGCCGATGAGGACGAAGGCGATGATCGTATCGACCAATTCCAACGTTCCGTAGGCGGATGTTCCAATCAAAGAAAGCGAACCTAATCCGTAGGTAATCAAGGAGACAAGATAGGACGTCACAATCCAGAAGAGAAGGACATAGCGGAAGTTCCTCTTGCTGCGGAGCTCGGCCTTCGCCGCAGAGATCGCCGCCACGCAGGGGAGGGTGAAGAGGTTGAAGGTCAGGAAGGAGAAGGCGCCCGGGACGTTGATGCCCGCCGACTGGATCGAATAGATGTCCAAGGACTCCATCGTGCCCACGACCTGTTCCTTGGCCACGAGCCCCGTGATCGAGGAGACGACGTACTTCCAGCCATCCGAGCCATGGGCGAAGCCGAGAGGATAGAAGATCGGTTGGATGAAGCTTCCGATCGACGCCAGGATCGACTGGCTGATGTCGCCGATTTCCTGGAGTTCCCCTTCAATCTCGACCTCGATGGTCGGAACCATGGTCCAATTCCATTGGAAGGACTGAAGGAACCAAAGGAGGGCCGACATCAGGGCGATGATCGTTCCCGCGCGGATCAAGAAGCGTTTCGTCTCTTCCCAAAGGGCGATGCCCGTCGCCTTCGCCTGCGGAACCATATAGGGCGGGAACTCCATGATGAAGGGAGAGGACTTTCCCTGGAGAATGAATTCGTTGGAGAAGTAGCCGGCCAGGATCGCGCCGACAATTCCGATGGCATACATGACGAAGGCCACGATTCCGCCTTGCAAAGCCCCGCCCGTCAGCTCCTGGATGATGGCCGTTCCAACGCCCATGAAGATGGGAAGCTTGGCGCTGCAGGCGAAGAAAGGCGTCAGGGAAATCGTCATCACGCGCTCTCTCTGGCTTTCGATCGTCCGTGCTCCCATGATGCCCGGAACGGCGCAGCCGAAGCACGAAATGAGCGGAACGACGCACTTTCCCGAGATGCCGAATCGACGGAGCAGACGATCGAAGACGAAGGCGACGCGTGCCATGTATCCCGAGTTCTCCAGAAGCTGGATGAACAAGGTCAGCAGGACGATGAGCGGCAGGAACGTGATGACCGCGAAGACCGAGGCGAGGATGCCGTCACAGAGCAGGGAAACGAACCAGGGATCGGCATGGACCGACTCCAGCCAGGCCGAGAAGTTTCCGAGGACAAGTCCGTTGAGGAACCAGTCGAGGAAGTCCTGCAGGACAATGCCAAGGGAAGGCATTCCAGGCTCGGCATCCTCAAAGAAGGGACGGACCGGCGGCATGCCCATGGCCCCCATGAAAAGGAAGTCGGAATTGAAGACGATGCAGAAGATCAGGAACATGACGACCGCGAAGATGGGAAGTCCGAGGAAGCGGTTGGTCAGGATGCTGTCGACCCGATCCGAGAAGGATCTCTTCGGCCGAAGGATGCCCCTCTTGTAATATCGATATAGTTTATCGTCGATATATGAATATCGATCATCGGCGACCTTTTCCTCCAATCGATTGACATCTTCATTGATGCCATCTTTTTCGATGATAGATGAAATATTTTGTACAATGTCAGGATATTTGTTGATGACGAGGGCATCGTTTTCCACCATCTTGCTTGCGACGAAAAGAGGAGAGGGGATTCCTTCTTCCTTGCAGCGCTGACCGATTTCGGAGATGGCCTTCTTGAGTCTTTCGTCCTCCAGCATCAGCTTTCCTTCCCTCTTGGTCCCCTTGAGATCGTAGCAGGTCTGCATCAAGAGCTTCATGTTGGTGCCCTTCAAGGCAGAAATCGGAATGACCGGAACGCCAAGCTCCAAGCTGAGCTTTTCGACGTCGATCTCGTCTCCGCGCTTCTCGATCACGTCCATGAGGTTCAAGGCGACGACGACAGGGACATCCATCTCCAGGACCTGAGAGGTCAGGAAGAGGTTGCGCGAGAGGTTCGTCGCATCGACGAGGTTGATGACGACGTCCGGCTTTTCGTCCAGGATGTAGTTCCGAGAGACGACTTCCTCAGGCGTATAGGGAGAAAGGGAATAGATTCCAGGAAGGTCGACGATCTGAATCTCCTCCGGAAAGTCCTTCTTCCTTCGATACGTTCCTTCTCGCTTCTCGACCGTGACGCCGGGCCAGTTGCCAACGTGTGCCCGCGCTCCCGTCAGGTTGTTGAAGAGAGTCGTCTTGCCACAGTTGGGATTTCCGCAAAGTGCGATGCGAATCATTTGTGTTCCTCTCTTTTCTGCTGCTTTCGAGCCTTTCGAATCTCCTTCAGCTTCCTCTTCGCCTCCTTCTCGACCAGGCGAATCTCTTCGTCTTCCTTGCGGAAGAGAGCCTTCGCCTCTTCCGTCGGACGTCGGAATTCGACGATCTTCGCCTTCTTACCAAATCCCGTCTTCCTCGAATCCCAGACGAAGGACTTTTCGTCGAGCGGTTCCACCGCGATGTCGCAGGCAAACTCCCGATTGATGGCAATCCTTCCGTCCTTCACCTTGATGACGACGTCTCCCGAGCGATTGTAGAGACAGGTGACCTTCTCTCCCTTGAGAAGGGAGAGGTTCTCCAGGTGTCTCTTGTGCCGGTAATCCGTGTGTATGTCCACGATCCGCAGTTCTTCCCGTGGACAGGCTTGTGTCAAAAGCATGGTGCGCCTCCGTTGTTACCTTACATTAACTATTATCGACTTCGCCTTTCCTTTTGCAAGACTTTTTTGCAAGGAAGGAGGTTTTCGACGTCGTTTCCTCCTTTCTTCGCTCGTTTCACAAAAAAGACAGGATTTCTCCTGTCGAGGGAACGTCGGAAGAAACCGGCCTTCTAGGCCATCCCGGCGGCCACGAAGATCGTGCTTATCAGGATGGACAGGACTCCGACGAAAACGCCGACGGCACCCGTGATGAACCCCGCCGTCGCAATCGGTTCGAACTTGTTCTTCCATCCGACGACCACCGCAACCACCCCGGGGATCAAACCGAAAAGAGCAAAGGCGAGGCTGATGAGGGAAGGATAGAGAAGGCCACAGGAGGAGAAGAAGATGGACATGATTCCAAAGGCCAGGCTTGCAGCAACCATACGTTCTCCTTTCCTAACTGTTTTACCAGTTCGACATGTCCGATAGGTTCTTCTCCTGGTCCTCCCTCGAGAAACGAAGGAAGACGTCGTGGATGAGGACGTCATCCTGGCGATCGGAAATCTGATAGCAGGAATAGGCCAAGAGAAGGAAAAGGAAGATCAGGAGGTTGTAGATCGTATTGTCGATCAGGCCGATGAACTCCAGTTCCAGAAGGAAGACAAGGAACAGCCAACGACAATCCGAGGTCTTGCGAAGCGACGTATAGTAGAGAAGGAACTCATAGACGGCAAAGGCAAGCAGGCCGAAGGCCCCTCCCATCGAGAGCGTCGAAAGAACGGTATTGGAAGAGAGCAGGACGACCTTGTCCGGCGAGACCATCGAGGAAATCGAGGGCCCGAAGGTCGGATATCGGAGGAAGCCGTCGATGGCCTTTTGGAAGAGTTCCTGACGGTATTCCGGACGCGTCTGCCCGAAGTTGAGGCTGGCGAAGGCCGTCAGGACGCGGCTTTGGAACGCGGGGACGAAGACCATCAGGCAGACGAAGAGGACACCGAATCCAGCGATGGCCGAAATGGCGAGATAGGGATAGGCACGACCATAGGGACGAAAACCCAGAAGCAGGAGAGGAAGAAGAAAGAGGATCACGGCGAGAAGCGAGGAATCCACCGATAGGATCACGATGGCCGAAAGGACAAAGACCTCGAAGGGAATGGCGACATATCTCTTGCGGGAAACCAGCATCGTGAAGAAGGGAAGGGAAAGGGAGAGAAGGGTGCTGGCCGTCTGGCTCGTATAAGACCATCCCAGGTTGAATCCGACATCGCCGACAACCCTGGAATTCAACCAGAAATCCACGAACACTTCGAGAGCAATCAGGGTTGCAAAAACAGCCACGTTCTGTGCGAAATAAAGATTGGTATCTTCCCTTGTCAGGATTGTGTTGAACAATACATAGATAAGAAGAAAAACAAAGAAAAATAATATAAAGAAAATTCCTGTCCCTTCGGCTTCCTGAAGGCGAACGGCATTGATGAAGTAGGAGACGACAAAGACAAGGAAAAGGAAAAAGAGAGGTATGGTCAGTTCTCCCTTTCGCAGGGGCAGGCGGCGGAAGACCAGAAAGAGGACCAGGGAGAGGAAGATGCAGCCGCCGACAGCAAAAAGATAGATCGGAATGGCTCCGATTCCGATCGGGACGCGATCGGAGATGGCCAGAAAGAACATGAGGGGGATATAGGCTCGCCCATCGAAGGCCAGGAGAGGAAGGAAGCAGAAGACCATGAAAAAGGCGGCCGGAATCCAGAGGTAAGGATCGGGCAAAAACCAGATGAGGAACGAGAGGAAGGCCAAAGTCACGATAAAGAAGGACGAGGAGACATAGCGTCTCAGTTGCGTCGAAAAGGAAAGGAACGTCATGCCATTAGTATAGCAAAGGAGAGCTCCAAGATAGGACTTCGGCCCGCTTTTCTCGTTGGGGAAGTAGAAAAGAGGGGCGGAGGATGATATAAAGATAGCTAGGAAATCAACATGGAAAAAGTCTTGGAAATCAGCTCGCGGCTTCAGATGGCCCTCCATCATCGCGTGGATCCTCTTGCAGAACGTCTCAAGGACAAAATCCTTCATCCTTCCGAAAGGCTCAAGACGTTCTACTGTCTTGTCATCGTCGGGATTTGCTGCTTCATCTACAGCTGGATCCGCAATCAGCTGACCGTCCCCCTGGGTGGCGACTATACGCTCCAGGAGATGACCTTCATCTATAACGGATACGACGATTGGCACCATTTCTTCCAGACGGGGGACTTTCCCTTCTGGGATCGCTCCGCTTTCCTGGGCATCGACAACATCGGAGGCAATTCCTTCTACTATCTCTTCGATCCTTTCTTCCTCATCATGCTCCTCTTTCCTCGAGATTGGTTGATTTATGTCCAAGGATTCATGTTCGTTCCGAAGCTTGTCATCTCTGGAATGCTTTTCTACTGGTATCTTTCTTCTTTTGACGTTTCCGATAAGAACAGAAGAATTGGTGCATTGTGCTACGGTTTTTGCGGATATTGCTTCGGCTACCTGTGGTTCCATTTCATCGATTCGGTCGCCTTCCTTCCGTTGACGTTCCTCGGCATCGAAAGGATTCTGCGCGACCGCGACCCGAGAATCCTTCTTGTCGGCTTCCTTCTCAATGCGCTGACAAGCTACTTTTTCTTTGTCGTCTTCATGATCGGCGCCTTCCTCTATGCCATCTTCCGGTTCTTCCAGACGATGAAGAAGCGGTCTTTTGAGGAACAGTGGTCGACGATCGGCGTCGGCGTCTTCTCCTTCGTCATCGGCATCTTCCTCTCCGGAATCACGCTCCTGCCAGGTATGTACATGGCCATTTCCATGCCGCGCGTCTCCTCGGGCGACAGCTATCTCGACACCCTGCTCAACAGTCAATCTCTCGGAGAGTTCATCGAAAACTTCTTCACCTATCCTTCCACGATGGCGCATAACCAGATCACGCCATTGCTCAACTTCCTGTTCATGCCCGACAACTGCTACTACTCCAACCTCCTCAACGTCTCATGGTACGACAACATGGCTTCCTCCCTCTATGCGACGACGCCACTGCTCCTTCTCTTCTTCGTCGGCCTGATCAATTCGATTCGGCAGAGGAAGTTCTCCCACATGGTCGGAATGTTCCTGACCCTCTTCCTGATCTTTACTCCGATCGGCTTCTACCTCTTCTCCGGCTTCACCGTCGCCTACGCCCGCTACTTCATCATTCCGACGAGCTGGATGATCGTCTTCGACATCCTCACCCTGCAGAACCGACGTTCCATTCCCCGTTCTACCCTCGACCTCTCCTTCGCCTTCGTCATGATCCTGGATGCCATCTGCGGCTTCCTCATCGTCTATGCCGTCAACAACAACCCGAGCTATTTTCCCTCTTCGACCTATTGGGATCTGAAGATGATCGAAATCCCCCTGTCGATGGCCTGGGTCTTCGTCTGCTACCTCTGCATGCGTCCGCTCTTCCACAAGGCCCGCCTTTCCAAGGTGATGGTCGCCCTGTGCTCCATCGACATCGTCGTCATGGCGAACGTCACCATCATCTTCCAGGGAACGGCCGACCTCGATACGATGGCGGGCGGACCGGCCAACATTGCCGAGGAGACGAAGATCGTGTCCTTGCTCAAGGAGAGCGAGGGAAACGACTTCTATCGCCTCTTCTCTCCCACGGCGGACCGCAACAACATCAACATATCGATGCGCATCGGATACAACGGATTGGGTTCCTTCCATTCCGTCTACGCCTTCGAGGCGCAGGACTTCATCGATCGATCGCACATCCCCTACACCAGCGGAAACTGGTCCATGGGCATGCACAACCGTCGCGAGAACATGGAGACCTTCCTCGGAACGAAGTACTACCTTGTCCCCAAGGTCGATCTCGACTACGGTCCCAACGAAGTCCCCTTCTCCGACTACGACATCCCCTACGGCTATGTGAACGTCCTCTCCCTGACCGAGGAGGAGAAGAAGGACCTTGGAGTCGACTATTCCGAGGAACTGCTCAACTTCTTGGCCAGCGACGAATGCGACAAATCCCTCTACGTCAACCTCAACTTCGTCGACTTCGCATTCCCCTTCGACACCGTCATCAACACCGCCTGGCTTTCCACCGGACAGAACTCCGAAGGAGAGTATTACTGGGGACGATACGAAGACGTCAACGAATATCCCCTGCTCCGTTACGGCATGCTGGACAACGAAGACTTCCTCGATTTCCGGGAGCACAACCTCTTCAACGCCGGCACCTACGTCGTCAACGGACAGGAGAAGACGATCTCCGAAGACAACGCCAACCCCTCCTCCACCTTCTACAGCAGCATGATCACTTCCAACTATCGGGAGGGCGTCTCGGCTCCGATCGAGCGCTATGCCGGCTCGACGCGCGTCCACGTCGAAGTCTACGCCGCCAACTGGCCGGCGACGGCAAGCAATCCGGACGGCGAATACGCCTACATGAATCCCGACGATCCCTACGACAATGAGGGAAGGGAGGAGTACGACGCCGCGCATCCCTTCCTGGCCGCCAACGGCATCGGCCCTGCCGACAGCCAATACGACTACGACACCCTGCGCGACGAGCAGGGAAACACTTCCGAAGCCTATACGAGGGAAGTCCTCTACAATTCCAAGCTGGTCCTGACCTTCGAGAACGCAGGCGAGAGCGTCTGCCTCGTCCCGGAAGCCGATCCGAGCAAGCCCGAGACCGGCGCCTACCTCTCCATCGACTCGAGCAACAACATCTCCTGGCGCCTCTTCGACGAGGAAGGAAAGCTCATCTCGATCGCCCAGCATTCCTATTCCGACTATCAGAACGCCCACGGATATTACGTCGACCGGCCGGTCAAGACCATCGTCGGCGTCATCCTCGACGGAACGAAGGACAATCCTGTCACCATCGATCGGCCCGAGATCTACGTCATCCGCAACAAGGACTATCAGGAGGCGATCGATGCGCTTCGACAAGAGCCGGTCGAGATCACGTCGCGCGACGACGACAACGTCTTCTTCACGACCGACTATTCCAAGCGGAAGTTCGTCGTCCTCAACTATCCTCGCCAGGCGGGATGGAAGCTCTACGAATGGAGCGAGGACAAGGACGGCAACGACGTCAAGGAAGAAATCGAGACCTACAAGGCCCATGGCGGATTCATCGGCTTCGTCGCCGATGCCGGCGAACACCGCTACTCCCTGGAATACGAATCCCCCTTCCTGACCTTGGGGCTGGCCATGACCGGAATCGGGCTCATGACCACCCTTCTCTGCCTCTATGGCTTCGACCGCATCCAAAGGCAGAAGCGTTTCGAAAGGGAGGAACTCCATCGGCTGCGCTTCATCATGGACCAGGAGATCCATGTCCTGGAGATGGCCAAGGCGGACATGGAGGACTGCGAATGAGAAGAGTCGTCTACTTCCAGGGCGGCGGTCCGACCGCCGTCATCAACGTTTCCTTCCTCGGCGTCCTGGATCGGGCGCGAAAGGAAGGACTGGAACTCTTCGTCTCACCCTTCGGCCTGAAGGGCCTGATCGAAGGAAGACTGCAGAAAATCGACTTGGACAAGGACTATTCCTTCCTCCGGGAACGTCCCGGCGCCTATTTCGGTTCCGCCCGCATCAGTTTGAAGAAGAATCCCGAATTCCTTCTCCCGATTCAGAAGACGCTCGAGGAGAACGAGATCGACGCCCTGCTTCCCAACGGCGGCAACGACACGATGGACAGCGCCCTTCGCCTCGCCTGCGCCCTCCAAGGGCGAAGGACCAAGGTCGTCGCCATTCCGAAGACCGTTGACAACGATCTCGTCGGAACCGTCCGAACCCCCGGCTTCCTCTCTGCTGCCCGCTACGTCGCCCTGACGACAGCCGCCATCCTCCAGGACGACCTTTCCTACGAAAAGGGAAGGGTCAACGTCATCGAGACGATGGGGAGGGACAACGGTTCCCTCGCCGCGAGCGCTTCGCTCTCCCCCTGGGAAAAGCCGGACTTCATCCTCGTTCCCGAGGTTCCCTTCGCCTTTGAACGCCTCCAGGAAGCCGTCCTTTCCTGCTACGGGAAGAAGGGGCGCTGCAACGTCGTCCTCGCCGAAGGCATCCGGGACGAGAACGGAAGGCTCTATACCGCCACCGAACACCGGGACAGCTTCGGTAATCCCCAGCTCGGCGGCATCGCCGCCCTCTTCGCCGAACGTTTCCGGAAGGCGGGATGCAAGACGAGGGCCATCGAGCTCTCCATCCCCCAGCGCGCCGCCTTCTACCTCCCTTCCCGACAGGATCAGGAGGATGCCTTTGCCTGCGGGGAGGCCGCCGCAGGGGAGAGCAAGGAACGCTCGGGATTCATGATCGGCATCGACTCCACGACGAGGGGGACCTTCCGATATCACCTCGAACCGCTCTCCGACGTCGCCGGCCATCTGCGAAGCCTCGATGGGCGTCATCTCGATCCCACCCGCTTCCAGATCCAGCCCTCCTTCGCCAAGGAATACGGCGACCTGGTCTTCGAATGATGACGAGAGAAGGGAAAAACCTTCTCTTTTTTTCAGAACACGAAAAAAGGCTGCCCGGTGAAATTCCGGACAGCCTTTCGTTCTTCCTGTCAGGGATCAGTATCCCATTCCTTCGTCGGCACCGTGGCCAGCGGCCGGCTGCGGCTTCGGAATGTCCGTGACAACCGCTTCCGTCGTGACATAGAGGGCCGAGATGGAGGCCGCATTGAGGACGGCCGTACGCGTGACCTTGGTCGGATCGATGATGCCGGCCTCGATCATGTTGACCCACTTGCCGGTCTTGGCATCGAATCCGTAGTCACCCTTGGCTTCCTTCATCTTCTCGACGACGTCCTCGCCTTCGTATCCCGCATTGACCGAAATCTGGCTGATCGGAGCCGTCAGCGCGCTGAGGACGACGTCGATGCCCTTCTGGACATCCGGATTCTCGTCCGTCAGCTTGCCCTTGAGCTCGCGATAGACTTCCATCAAGGCCGTTCCGCCGCCCGCGACGACACCTTCGTCGACCGCCGCAGCCGTCGCGTTGATGGCATCCTCAAGGCGCAGCTTCTTCTCCTTGAGCTCGCTCTCGGTCGTGGCGCCGACACGGATGACGGCGACGCCGGCCGCCAGCTTGGCAATCCTCTTCTGGAGGTTCTTGCGATCGTAGTCGGACTTCGTCTCCTCGATCTGACCCTTGAGCTCGCGGACGCGGTTGTGGACCGCTTCCTCGTCTCCGCTTCCGCCGATGATCGTGGTGGAATCCTTGGTGACCTTGACCTTCTTGGCCGAGCCGAGGTCGCCGACCGTGATATCCTTCAGGTTCATCGAAAGGTCCTTGGAGAAGAAGTTCGCACCCGTGACCATCGCGATGTCCTGAAGCATGTTCTTCTGGTTGTCGCCGAATTCCGGAGCCTTGACCGCAACGACGTTGAACGTTCCGCGGAGCTTGTTGACGATGAGGGTCGAAGCGACGTCGTTGTCGACGTCATCCGCAATGATCAAGAGCGGACGGTGCGCCTCGACGACAGACTGGAGCATCGGAAGGATGTCCTGGATGTTGCTGACCTTCTGGTCCGTCACCATGACATAGGCATTCTCGAGCTCCGCCACCATCTTCTCCGAATCCGTCACCATGTAGGGCGAGATGTATCCCTTGTCGAACTGCATTCCTTGGACGACTTCGAGCGTCGTGTCGAAGCCCTTGGACTCGTCGACGGTGATGACGCCGTCCTTGCCGACCTTGTCCATCGCCTCGGCGATGGTCTTTCCGATTTCCTCATCGCCGGCCGAGATCGCCGCGACGTTGGCGATGTCCGCCGACGTGTTGATCTGCTTGGAGATCTTCAGGAGTTCGTCTCCGACCGCCTTGCTGGCCTTCTCGATGCCCGCGCGGACAAAGACCGGGTTGGAACCTTTGTCGACCGCCTCGAAGCCCTTGTGAATCATCGCCTGGGCAAGGACCGTCGCCGTGGTCGTTCCGTCACCCGCGACGTCGTTCGTCTTGTTGGCGACTTCATAGACCAGCTTCGCGCCAAGGTTCTGCTCCTTGTCCTCGAGCTCGATTTCACGGGCGATGGTCACGCCATCGTTGACGATGCTCGGAGAGCCATAGCCGCGATCCAAAGCGACATTCCTTCCCTTCGGACCCAACGTGAGTTTGACCGTATCGGCAAGAGCATCGACGCCGCGGAGCATGTTGTCACGCGCCGTCTTTCCATAAGTGATTTTCTTAGCCATCTTTCTTTACCTCTTTTCCTCAAACTTACTCAACAACAGCCAGGATGTCCTTATCCTGAATCAGCATGAACTTCTTTCCGGCTTCTTCATAGTCCGTCGTGGAATATTTCTTATAAATGACACGGTCACCGACGTGGGCCTGAACCTTGATCTCGTGTCCTTCCTCGTTGGTATATCCGGGGCCGACAGCGATGACGTTGGCAACAGCCGACTCGTTCTCATGGCTGGTCGCGATGATGATTCCACCGATCTTCTTCTCTTCGGGAACCTTCTCCAACACGACGTAATCTCTTAAAGGCTTGATCATAAGTCACCTCCGATTCTGGGTCCGCTTTCGCAGGACTGACATTATTATAGCCCGAAAGTTAGCAATTTCAACATATCAGTGCTAAATCTTTTTTTGAAACCCGTTCATCCTTGTCTGCATCAATGAAAAATAACCCGATTTTTATCGATTTTTCCTCCGATTGCCAAAAAAATGCTGCCATCAGGCAGCATCTTCCTTCGTTTGAATCTCGGCGGATTTGTTGAGTGCCATCGTAATCAGACGCTTCGGAACGAAGTGGGAGACGAGGTGCGCCGCCTTCATCATCGCCCCCGGGACGATCTCCAGCCTTCCCTTGAGAAAACGGGGGATCGCATACCGGGCGACCTTTTCCGGCGTCAGGGACGGAAGGGTGAAATGGGCGTTGGCCCTCTTCTCGAATCCTGTCCGGACGGGTCCGGGGCAGAGGAGGGAGACGGTCACTGCGCTGCGTTCGTCGCGAAGCTCCCGATGGTAGCCGTGGACGAGGAAGGTGACGAAGGCCTTCGTGGCATAGTAGAGGGACATGTAGGGGGCCGGCCCGAAGCTCGCGGCCGAGGAGACGAAGAGGATTCTTCCCCGCCCGCTCTTCCGAAAGCGAAGGAGGAAGGTCTTTCCCAGGATCAAGGTCGCCACGTCATTGATTCCGACGATGTCGATCTCCTTCTCGAGGGAAGTCTCGTCGAAGCGACCGATGTCGCCATATCCGGCATTGTTGAGGAAGAGGTCGAAGTCGATTCCCTCCGTCTCCTGGAGCAGGAGAAAGCATTCCTCCCGTCGAGTGAGGTCGTGCGAGAGGAAGCGGATTTCCCTCTCCGGATGCCTTTTCCTCAGCTCGTCGATCCGTCCCTCGGTCCGACTGACCAGGACAAGGTCGTATCCTCGGCGGAGGAGCTCATCCGCCATCGCCCATCCGATTCCCGAGGAACCTCCGGTGATCAGGGCCCTCAACGGTCCTTCCTCCACAGCGCCACAGCGATCTCGCCGGCAACGCGGGCGTTGTTCTTGATCAGGGCCACGTTCGTCTCCAGGGATTTTCCGCCGGTGATGCCGACCAGCTTGTCCAGGAGGTAGGGCGTGACCTGCTTTCCATGGATTCCGTCCTTCTCCATCATCGACAGCGCCTTCTGGATGCAGTCCTCGACGAATTCCGGGTCGAGGGAATATTCCTCCGGAACCGGGTTGACGATCAGGGATCCCGACTTCAGACCCAGTTGTTCCTGGAGCTGGAGCAGGGTCGCTACGTCTTCGGCATCCCGGCAGGAGATATCCAAGCGATAGGAAGAGGTCCTCGTATAGAAGAGAGGAAGGAATTCCGTCTGATAGCCCAGGACGGGAACGCCCTTCGTCTCAAGGTATTCCATCGTCCGCGGAATGTCCAGAATCGCCTTGGGACCGGCGCAGACGACGTGGACCGGCGTCTTGGAGAATTCCTCCAGGTCGCTGGAGACGTCCATCGTCTCCTCAAAGCCGCGATGAACGCCGCCGATGCCGCCGGTCGCAAAGATGCGGATGCCGGCAAGATGGGCCAGGATCATCGTCGCCGCGACCGTCGTCGATCCGGTCTTCCCTTCGGCGATGCAGTAGGGGATGTCCTTCCGGGAGACCTTGATGGCCGTGGTATTCCTTCCCAAGGCTTCGATTTCTTCCTTCGTCAGGCCGATCTTGATCCTTCCGTCCAGGATCCCGATGGTATACGGCTTGGCACCGGCCTTGCGGATTTCCTCCTCGCAGGCCAAGGCGCACTCGACGTTCTGAGGATAGGGCATCCCATGCGTCAAGACGGTCGTCTCCAAGGCGACAGCCGGCACACCCGAAAGATCCGGAATTTCCATGTTCTCCAAAAGATTCATATGCGATGCCTTCCTTTATTTTGTCTTGATATCGTATCGAATCACGTGTTTGTAAGTGATTCCAGGGACGACCAACTTGCTGTCCGTCGGGAAGAGTTGCGGTTCGATGGCAATGGCACGGCGCTTCTTCAGCCCCGGACGGTTGGCAAATTCGACATCCGTCATCGACGTGTCGACATAGAGGTTGAGACCGTTGTAGTCCGTCCGGCATTCCAGGCGGAGATCCTTGCTCTCCAGGACGACCTGCGGTTCGTCGTGCGCGGCCGTATGGAAGCGGAAGGCGTGGTCCAGGGTCCCGATCTCGGGGATTTCCTTCTCGATCCGATCGAGCTTCTCCTTGAGCAGGGCCGGCGTCTGGAAGTCCAGGCACTCCGGAACGGCGGCCTCATCCACGACCAGCTGCGTCCCCTTCTTGAAGACGCCGTAATGTCCGGCGTTGACCATGAGCGTGTAGTCGTTGACGTTCTCGTCGCCAAAGAAGTTCCAGTAGATGTGGTTGGAGAGGGAGACCCACGTCTCCTTCGTCGTCCGGAACTCCTGCGTGATGATCAGGGCGTTTTCCGTACGGGGCATCGCGTAGGTGATGCGAACTTCGAGGTTGCCCGGGAATCCGCATTCGCCATCGGGAGAGACATAGACGAAGACGATCGAGTCCTCGTCCTTGTTCGGAAAGACCTCGCTCTTGAAGTTGCGGAAGGAGAGGGATTCCAGTTCTCCTCCGTGGAGGCAGATTCCCTTCTTGTCGGCCAGGACCTTGTAATCCTCGTCGATGATGTGGATCGTCTCCGGGATGCGGCCGGCGACGCGGCCCAGCGTCTTGCCGAAGAACTGAGGAGACGAAAGATAGGTCTCGACGTCTTTCGGCTGAAGGATCAGGGGCTTTCCGTGAAGCGTCAGGGAATAGCATCCGGCGCCGAGCGTGCTGAAAACGCCTTCCAGCCCCTTGTCGTTGTGCATCTTGAGGAAACCAGAAGTGAATTTCGTCTGATTGGACATGGCGTGTCCTCCTTTTTCGTGCTTTCGGGAGGAGAGAATTTACTTCGTCTGCTCAGGAGCCTCGGCCTCGGGCGCCTTCAGCCTGCCGTCCTGGAAGGCCTTGTAGCGGAAGTCGAGGTTGTCGGCGAAGAAGCTCGTGACGTTCTTGCGGAACTCTTCCTGCTTCTCCTTCATGACGACCTGGATGCGGTCGAAGGCCTTCTTCTGCTCTTCGGTCCACTGGTTGGGAAGGGTGAGCTTGTTGTTGTCGAGGATGTCCTGAACCATGCAGACGCCTTTCTTGGCATCGTCGTCCGCGATGAAGAAGGCAAAGCGGGTCTGCGTCTCCTCATCGTCATAGACGAACTGGCAGGTGAAGCGGATCTGCTTGCCTTCGCGGTCGTTGAGCGTGACATTGGCCTTCGCCTTGCCCGAAAGGATCTTCGCCGCATCGTCGATGGAACGATAGGAGGGGAGGAGGCGGTTGCGAAGAAGTTCGTTCATCATCGCCACACGGCTCCGGATCGTCTCGTTGTTGGAGATGACAAGGCGCAGTCCCTTGCTGTCCGGCGTGACGGAGAAGAGGTACTGGCCCGGGAAGGAGAGTCCGGCAAGGTTGACGAAGAAGACCTTCGTCTTATAGTCGAAGTAGCGATAGATCTCGTACATCGTGATGTCTCTTCCGACCGAGGAGCGGAGCTTGATCTCGACCGGACGGCCCTCGCTCCTGTTCTCGACCAGGATCTGGTATTCGAACGTCTCTTCGATGGCCGGAGGAACGAGCTTCAGCGTCGGCTTGATGTCGCGGTTGAAGTGCGCCGTGAGCTTCGCAGCGTCCTGCATGTTCCTCTCCTCGAGGACGTTGCCTTCCGCATCGACGTGGAAAACCCGATAGATCAGGTTCGGCATGTCGGCGCCAAGGCAGAAGACGTTCAGCGTCTTGTCTTCCAGCTCTTCCGAATAGACGAAGGACAGCTCCGCTTCGCGCTGGATGCTGACCTTTTTGACCTCTTCGTTGGCATAGGCTTGGATCTTCTTCAGAATCTCGGTGTTTTCCATAATGTACAAGCTCCTTTGAAATAGCGTTTCTTATTATAAAGTCTCGGCAAAACAAAATCCAAATCATCCCACGTCCCGAATCTGGAAATCGATTTCCTTGAGTCCCTTCTCCTTCAGGTAGCGGTTGGCGCGATAGAAACAATCGGAGCAGAAGAAGCCTTTGCTGGCGGAAAGGGGAGAGGGGTGAGCCGTCTTGATCAGCATGGCCTTCGGGCTGTGGATCCTCTCCGCCTTCTTCTGCGCAAAGGAACCCCAGAGAAGATAGACGATGTACTGGTCTCGGGCATCCAGGAAGTCGATGGCCCGATCGGTCACCTCCTCCCATCCGTAGTTGGCATGGCTGTTGGGCTCGCCGTCTTGGACCGTCAGGCTGCTGTTGAGAAGAAGGACGCCCTGTTTCGCCCAAGGCGTCAAATCACCGTTCGTCCTTGGAATCGGAAAAGAATACTCATACGAAAGTTCTTTATAGATATTGACAAGTGATGGAGGAAGTTTCGTCCCTTTTCCGACGGAAAAGGCAAGGCCGTTCGCCTGTCCCTCGTGAAAGTAGGGATCCTGTCCCAGGATGACGACCTTCACCTCCGAAGGTGGAACAAGCGAGAAGGCCCGGTAGACATCCGGAAGAGGCGGATAGACCTTCTCCTGGCTCGCTTCCCGGGCGACGCGGTCGACCAGGGACAGGAATTTCTCATCCTTCTTCAGCGAATCGAAGAGTTCTTCCCAGCCGGCAGGAGACTGGAGAAGGGCGGAACGGTTCTGTTCGATTGTCATAGGTGCTCCTTCCAAAAACTGACAAGGACCACGTCCCTGTCAGCAGCATCGTCTACTTCCGATGGCGGAACCACTTTTCCTGGATGAATTCCAGGGTCTGGTCGAGGTTTTCCTCCTCGATCGCCGCAATGGCAAAGAGGTAGGAAGGCATCGAAAGAGCCTGTTCCGGCTGAAATTCGTAGCTTTCCCCTTCCGCTCCCGTCCCGTTGACGATGTAATAGCGATTATCCGACAGCAAGAGCAGCCTTCCCTTTCGCGACATCAAGATCGTTCCTTTCATCAAGAACCTCCTTTTCTTGCTTCGCCGGTTCTTTCCCGACGAGGTAAGTCTTATACTATTATATATGCTGGCACGACTTCGATAGAGGAAATTGCACCATGGCCAAAAAACTTTGCGTAGTCTTCCCGGGAAGACGCTACAGCACCGACCGCTCGCTCCTCTATTTTCCGACAAGGATTCTGGAGTCCCACGGCTTCGAGACGTTCCTTCTTCACTACGACGTCCCGCGGGAAGTCGAGGAAGTCGAGCCGCTGGAAGTGAACATCCGCAACGCTGCCCGGGATACGCTCAACGCGACCGCCTCTATCCCCTTCGAAGAATACGACGAAGTCGTCTTTCTTTCCAAGTCGATCGGAACCCTCGTCGCGTGCAACCTGAAGAACTATCTCGGGAGGAGGATCCAATCCCTTCACCAAATCCTCGTGACGCCTCTGGAGCAGACCCTGCCCCTGATCGAAAAGAACGACCTTGTCATCGTCGGCGACCACGACCGCTTCTTCCCCGATGCTAGGGAAAAGCTTGCCCTCTATCCCAACGCCTATGTCTTCCCCAGCTTCACCCATTCCCTAGAAGCCAAGGGGAACTACCGCCTCTCCATCAAGACGCTGGGAGACATCTGTGGCATCGTCGACAGCTACCTTCAAAGCCTCGACCTGTAATACCAAGGAGAACGCATGACACCGAACAGACCGCAACCCCCGCTTGACGAGGGTCAAAATACACTGGAAATCCAAAAGATTCAGGCGACCGTCGACAGCGCCTATTATTTTCGGAAGAAGCCGATCTATTCCTTTTTCAAGCGCTTCTTCGACATCCTGACCTCTGGCACGTTCCTGATTCTCTTCTCCTGGCTCTATCTCATCCTGGCTGTGCTGGTCAAACTCACCTCCAAGGGACCCGTCATCTACAAGCATCGCCGGATCGGCCGGAAGGGAAAACCCTTCTCGATGTACAAGTTCCGGACGATGAAGGTCGACAACAGGCCCATCGAGGAACAGCTGACCCCCGAACAGCTCGAGCAGTTCCGAAGGGAATTCAAGGTCGACAACGACCCGCGCATCACCTCCTTTGGAAGGTTCCTCCGCAAGACCTCCCTCGACGAGCTTCCCCAGCTCTTCAATGTCTTCCTCGGATCGATGTCCTTCGTCGGTCCCCGTCCCATCATCGAAGAGGAGACGGATCGCTACGGCTTGACGAGGAAAGTCCTGCTCTCGGTCCGCCCCGGCATCACGAGCTACTGGGCCTGCCATGGCCGTTCCAGCGTCGACTACACCGAGCGGATCAACATGGAACTGTACTACATCAAGCATCGTTCCCTGTTCTTCGACCTCAAGATCTTCCTGCGCACCATCGTCAAGGTCTTCCAGAAGGAAGGGGCGCAGTGACCATGGCCATCGTTCCGGCGCTGCGGGGAAGGAAGAACAGGGATATCCTCGACATTGCCCTCTTCCTGCTCCTCACCCTCTTCCTTCCTCTCTTTCTCCTCGGTCGCTTTTCGCTGGGCGAAGGAGAAGGAAACTTCTTCCTCAACATCTCCAACGACCTCGGGCGTTCCCTCAATCCTTCCCTTGCCATCCCCCTGCTCCTCCTCTTCTTCCTCTTCGCCCTTCTCCTCTGGGTTCGCCGCTTCCCCAAGGAAAGGCATCGCCTGCGCTTTACGGTCACGCTTTCGCTCCTGGCCGTCTTCGTCGTCAGCCGAATCGTCGGCATCTTCGCCATCCCCTACGGCGACACGGCCTATACCTTCTTCTCCACCCATTACCAGCAGATTGTCACCTTGAGCTACGAATATCCGATTTCCGATCGAATCGTCAGCTTCCTTGTCGACCTTGCCTTTGGTTCCTACTTCGTCATCGCCTTGAACCTTCTTCCGACATTCGGAAAAAAATGGACATATTTCCTCGACTGTGTCCTCCTCGTCCTGATTGCAATCGCCCTCGCCGGATTCATCGACGTCATGATCTTTGAGCGCGAGGACTTCCTCCACAACCTCCTGACGCTTTGGAGGAAGGAGGAGGGCATCGTCGACATCATCTCCTTCACGCCCAACAAGAACGTCTACGGATTCCTCCTGATGATCGGCACGTTCTCCTCCCTGGTTCTCTTCGTCAAGAAGGCCAATCCCGTCACGCCCCTCCTGGCGATCTTCTTCACCTTCAACTGCGTCGTCATCTCCAGCCGCACTCCCGCCGCCATCGGAACGATCGTCCTCCTGCTCTTTTCCTTCTTCTATCCGTTCTTCGCCTTCCGGCGGCACAAGGTCTACTCCATCCTCTCCTTCGCCCTTGCCCTGTGCTTCCTCGTCACCCTGGCGACAGGGTTCCTCCTCGATCCGGACAACCCCTTGGCCGTCTTCATCCAGACCATCTATGACCGTTTCCTCAACCAGTCCACCGTCCATTCGCGGGACATTCTCCGCATCCTCGCCCTCGAGATGCTCAACACCCCCTTCTTCCTCGTCCTCGGCTATGGACGCATCCCCTTCCACAACCTCTTCCACTCCCTGCTCGTCGCCGTCGGCGGAGAGGCGCAGACGGTCACCAGCCACAACGGCCTTGCCGACGTGGTGATGCACGACGGAATCGTCGGCCTTCTCCTCTCCCTCCTCTTCCTCCTCTTCCTGATCTACATCGCCTGCCGTCAGTTCAGGGGATTGGAGAAGGAGAAGGGCGTCCTCTCCCTCGTCCTGATCGTCGGCTATCTTCTCTACTTCCTCTTCGAACCCCGCTTCTTCACCTTGGACGAAGCCTCGACCGTCTTCCTCCTGCTCTCCTTCGTCTTCCCTCTCCTCGACGACGAACAGAAGGACGTCCGGGAGCTGAGCGGAAGAAGCCGAAGAAAGTTCGACCTGTTGTCGAGAAACCTGGAGATCAAAGGAGCATGACCATGTATCAAGAACTGCAGAAGGGCTGGATCGAAGTCATCACCGGCCCGATGTTCGCCGGCAAGAGCGAAGAGCTCATCCGCCGCCTTCGGACCCTTTCCTATGCCCACAAGCGCATCGTCTCGTTCAAGCCCGCCATCGACGACCGCTACGACGAATGCAAGATCGCCAGCCATGACGGAGAGATGTTCGAGGCCTACGCCATCCACAAGGCCGAGGAGATCTACGACTACATCGACAAGACGACCGACGTCGTCGCCATCGACGAAGTCCAGTTCTTCGGCGACGAGGTCGTCGCCCTCTGCAACGACCTCGCCGACAAGGGCATCCGCGTCATCTGCGCCGGGCTGGACCTCGACTTCCGCGGAGAGCCCTTCGGCCCGATGCCGCGCCTTCTGGCCGTGGCTGAGTTCGTCACCAAGCTCTCGGCCGCCTGCACCATCTGCGGATGCGGCGCGACAAGGACCCAGCGTCTGATCGACGGCAAGCCGGCGCGAAGGGACGATCCCGTCATCCTCGTCGGAGCCAACGAATCCTATCAGGCGCGTTGCCGCAAGCATCACGTCGTTCCCAAGGGAGGAAAGTGAGATGAACCTTTGGCGGAAGAAGGAAGAGGAGGAAGAGAACAGCATCAAGGAAGAGGGAGGAAAGGGCCTCGTCGAGAAGAAGGAGGAGGAAGAACCCGAATCCAGGAAGACGAAGAGAGGCTTCGCCGACCTTTTCTTCTGGAAGAAGGCGAAGAAGAAGGAGGACTTCCATCCGGCCGTCCTCCCCGACGACCTGGTCCGCTTCCATCCCGACGTCAAGGAAGGACTCTCCTCCAAGCAGGTCTTCGAGCGCCAGGAACAGGGCTATCAGAACGTCACGAAGAGCGCCGCCTCGCGCTCCGTCCTCTCCATCATCGTCAAGAACGTGTTCACCTTCTTCAACATGCTTCTGCTTCTCCTGGCCGTCGCCCTCTTCGTCTTCGGGCGCTACTCCTCCACCTACTTCCTCCTCGTCGCCGCCCTGAACACCGTCATCGGCATCGTCCAGGAAATCAAGGCGAAGAAGACCATCGACAAGCTCCGCCTGGTCACCTCCCAGTCCGTCCGCGTCCGCCGCGACCGAAAGAACTGCACCCTTCCGACCGACGAACTGGTCCTCGACGACATTTATTTCCTCAAGAACGGAGATCAGATTCCGACCGACTCCGTTGTCCTCCAGGGCGAGATGGAAGTCAACGAATCCCTTCTGACCGGCGAATCCCTCCCCATCAAGAAGGCCGTCGGAGACAAGGTCTATGCCGGTTCCTTCGTCGTCTCCGGATCGGGAACCCTCCAGGCCGAGAAGGTCGGGGAATACAACTATTCCGCCTCCATCCAGGCCCGGGCCAAGGAATACCGCAAGCCCAAGAGCGAACTTCTCCGCTCCCTCAACCTCCTCATCCGCGTCATCTCGATCATCATCATCCCCTTGGGAATCGGTACCTTCTGCACCCAGTGGCTCGAGGCTTCGAAGACCTTCACCGACACCTGGAACATCGCCTCCGAGGCGATGAAGTATACGGCCGGAAGCATGGTCGGAATGATTCCCTCGGGAATGTACCTCCTGACGTCCGTCGCCTTGGCTGCCGGAGTCATCAACCTCGGAAAGAAGAAGACCCTCGTCCAGGACCTCTACTGCATCGAGATGCTTGCCCGGGTCAACGTCCTCTGCCTAGACAAGACCGGAACCCTGACCGACGGGACGATGCGCGTCGACGAAGTCCTCGTCGTCGACTCCAGCGAAGACCTTCCTCTCCTCATGGGTTCCTACCTCAACGCCTTCAAGGAATCCAACCAGACCTCGATCGCCCTCTCCCAGCGCTATCCCCTGCGCAGCGACTTCCGCGTCAAGAGCACCCTCCCCTTCTCCTCCGCCCGAAAGTTCTCCGCCGTCAGCTTCTTCGAGAAGGGGTGCTACTGCCTGGGCGCTCCGGAATATGTCTACGCCAAGAACCGGGACCGCACCATCGTCCGCTACATCTCCAAGAAGCAGGCCAATGGCTACCGCGTCGTCATGCTCTGCAAGAGCGAACGGGAGATCGAGAACGGAGAAATCAAGGGAAAAATGCTTCCCGTGGCCATCTTCACGTTGGAAGACCATATCCGACCCGAGGCGCCAGACACGATTCGTTGGTTTACGGAAAACGGCGTTCAAATCAAAATCATTTCCGGAGACAATCCCTTGACTGCTTCGGAGATTGCGAAGAAGTGCAACGTTCCCAACGCCGAGAAATGCGTCTCCTTGGAAGGACTCTCCCTGCGCGAGGTCTCGGAGATCGTCGATCAATACACCATCTTCGGACGCGTCTCCCCGGAACAGAAGGCTGCCATCGTCAAGGAACTGAAGAACCGCAAGAATACGGTCGGAATGACCGGAGACGGCGTCAACGACATCCTGGCGATGAAGAACTCGGACTGCTCCGTGGCGATGGCAAACGGAGCTTCCGCGGCGCGCAACGCCGCGCACCTCGTCCTCCTGGATTCCAACTTCGCCTCCATGCCGGCCGTCGTCGAGGAAGGAAGGCGTGTCGTCAACAACATCCAGCGCTCCTCCTCCCTCTATCTGATGAAGACCATCTTCACCATCTGCTTCACCATCATCGTCCTCCTGACCTTCCTCAACGGAGGAAACGGCATCCGCTATCCCTTCGAGACCAACAACATCCTCGTCATGGAAGTCGTCGGCATCGGCGTCCCCTCCTTCGCCCTCGCCCTCCAGAAGAACAACCAGCTGATCACCGGACACTTCCTCAAGAACACCTTCTCCCGGGCCATTCCGGCGGCCATCGTCCTCATCGCCGCAATCGGGGCCAACTATATCATGTACACCGTCAACGGCGGTTCCTTCCTGGACCTGACGGAGAACGGCGCGAGAACGTTCACCACCTTCTGCTCCCTGACGATGTCGGTCATCGCACTCGCGATGGTCTTCAACTGTTGTTCTCCTTTCAACCTTTATCGGACGATCCTCTACGGCCTGGTCCTGCTGCTCTTCCTGCTTCTCGTCTTCGTCCTCCCCTACATCCCGGCCGTCAGCGCCCGGCCGGACAACCTGGACCCCGACGCCTACTGGAACCTCTCGATGCAGCTGACCGGCATCGACTTCCGGGACATGAACAAGACCACCTGGCTGATCCTCATCATCTACGGTGCTGTCTCGACAGGCGTCCTGACGCTCCTCCTCAACCTCTTCGACCGCCTGATGAACAAGCAGCGCTTTGCCCTGTCCCTGAAGAAGGAGGAACCGAAGAAGGAGGAAGTCTCCGACAAGACGATTACCCTCGCCTCCCAGGAAGAGAAGGAAAGCGGGCCGACGGCCTGAGACAGTCCCCCTCTTCTCTGTTCTTTCGGAAAGAATCGAAAATCGCATTGAAATCGGCGTTGCAAGCGCTTCCTCAACTTGTTCCATGAGTTCGTTTTCTCTTCCTAAAAAATCGGAAAATGGTTTTCTCCTTCATTATGTAAGCGCTTGCAGTATATCTGTCCCTCGTTTTCCTTCTTCCTGCCCTTGCCTTTTTCCGTGCTTTCTGCAATGATAGGGCCAGTCATCCAAGGAAGTCCTCTTCCTAGAAAGTCGAGCACCGCTATGCCAAAGAGAAATTGGCCTTTTTTCTTGTTTTTCGTCCTCCCTCTCTTCAGCCGTTGCACCGCCCCTTCCTCGTCGACCAGTCCCCCTTCCTCCTCTCTCGAAACCTCTTCGACCTCGCCCACGACGATCCCGTCGTCTCCGACCTCGTCCAGCCTTGACGAAGGAGATCCCCTCGAGGAGGGACTGAAGGAGGTCCTGGGAGAGTACGCCTCCCTCTTCCCCCGCTACGACGCTCCCTCCTACCAGCTGGACGTCTTCGAGCAGCAAGGCTTCCCGACCCTGAGAATCGTACCGTATCTCGAGGGAAGGGATCCCGAGGATGTCCTTCGTGACTACGCCGTCGTCCTTCGCCTCCAGGACTTCGCCCTCGTCGACGACGGAGGCATCAAGATCGCCCAGAAGAGAGTCTCCGACTATCAGATCCTGGTCGTTCAGGCCGGAGTCGAGGATCAAGACTTCGTCCTCTACACCTATCTCTACCAGGACAAGCTGACAAGCTGGCCCGGCGAAGCCGTCCGATCCGTCCTGGGAAAGGACATCCCTCCTGTCGACGCTCCCTACTTCCAATACCAGATTCAGGCATTGACGACCGAGACCTCGGCCATCCTCATCGCCTGCTACGGCGTGAACAGCAGCGTCGTCTCGACGTACACCGAGACGCTCCTGGCCAAGGACTATTATGTCGAGCAAGTCTACTACTATTACGTCGCAGACAAGGACGACGTCGAGATCGTCTACACCTTCGACACCGAGAACGACTATTTCTACCTCCAGGCCTATCCGATACAGCCATAGAAAGGAATGAATACCATGAAAAAGAAAATCCTCCTTCCGCTCTCCCTTGTTGCCATCGTCGCTGCGCTCGTCGCCTGCGATACCACGACAAGCTCGTCGACTTCCTCGACGGGCTCGACCACCCTTCCGCCCTCGAACAGCTCCAGTTCCTCGTCCTCGAGTTCCAGTTCTTCTTCCTCGTCGAGCTCGTCCACACCCGATCCGGAGCCGGAACGGAAGACCTTGGAAGACGCCTTCCAGATGGACTACAGCAACCTGACCATCGAGACGGAACAGGTCTACGACGGCGGGAATTCGGAGGAAGTGAACACGCTCTACGTCTACAACGGCTATACCATCGTCTATGACGCCTTGGCCGCCGAGATGGGAGCCGACCCCTATCTCTTCTACCACGACTACGAAGGCCTCAACTACATGTACTTCGCTCCCGATCCCGAGAACCCGAATCCCGTCGAAGCCTGGCTCAACAAGGGATACGAGGACGCGGACCTCTCGCTGGGGAACGCCTACTTCAACCTGGCGCGCGTCTTCTCCGAGATCGATCCGGCCGACGCCACCTACGTCGCCGGCTCCTACATCATCTCCGATCCGACCATTGTCGCGCACCTGAACGACACCGTCTTCGAATTCGCCTGGTACAACGACGTCCAGTACGTCGCCATCGACGTCGACCAGGAGACGGGATACATCACCCGGATTCTGGGCCTGGAAGAAGAGGACAACGACGACGAGTACGTCCAGATTCGACTGGGCGCCTTCCAGGAGACGACCTTCCCCGACGAGATGCTGCCGACGCCTCCCAACGAAGACAACGTCATGGAGTACTGGGAATACAAGGGCTATGACGGTCCCGTCGAGCATACGTACCTGGAAGAGGTGAACCTCTCTCCGACGGGAGAATACGAGACGGAAGGTGACAAGGTCCTTATCGACATCGAGGAGACCGTCCAGATCGCCTATCAGAAACTTCCGGAGACCGCGGACAGAAACACCCTGACCTGGCACGTGGAAGATCCGACCATCTGCCGCGTCGACTATTCCTTCACGCCCAACGTCGTCGAGGTGACGGGTCTGAAGGCCGGAGAAACGACGATCTACGCCGTCGCGGAAGGCCCGGACGGAGAAGATACCGGCGTCCGTTCCAACGCCATCACCATCAAGGTCAAGCCTCTTGCCGAACAGGACATCGACGACGCCATCTATCACTTCACGTTCGACCACATCAACGAAGAGACGGGAAACGTCAGCCTGACCAACCAGGTCGACAACGCCCTTCCCTTCGAGGCGACCTCGAACAAGGCGACCCTGCGCCAAGGCTATTCCGACGTCTTCGGCGACAATGCCGCCATCGTCCTAAACCCCAACGAGCAAGGCCTTGAGACGGGAGACAGCTACGTCCAGTTCGACTTCGACGACCAGCAGGTCTCCTCCCTGTCCTTCTACTATGCGATGTACTACTCCAGCGGCTTCGAAGGCATCGACTACGTCACCAAGATCGCCATCGAGACCTCGAACGACGGGACGAGCTGGGAGAGCCTGGACATCACCGAGGAGGTCAAGGCGAACATCTCCGCCGACAACAAGAAGCTCCTGGAAAAGTCCTTCGCGCCCGCCAGCAAGGTCCGCATCGCCATCAGCAGCAACTTCATCGGCAAGGCCTTCAGCTTCGCCTTCGACAGCATCGCCTTCATGAAGGACGAGAACTGCCACGACCACGAAGAGGTCACGGAAGTCCCCGTCGAGAGCATCGTCCTTTCCGGACCGGAAATCCTCCGCGTCGGTGAAACGGGAAGGCTCTTCGCCGAAATCGCCCCCTCCAACGCCACCGACAAGACCCTGACCTACGTCTCCTCCGACCCGACCGTCGCGACGGTCGACGGAGAAGGGACGGTGACGGCCCTTGCGGAAGGCGTCGTCGACATCCACGCGACCGACGTCACGGGAACGGTCGTCTCCAACACGATCACCATCGAGATCCAGCCCAAGGCCGTCATGGATCCGGCCCTCGTCGGAACCTATACCGGCTATCCCGATGCCTCCTTGGATGAAGTCACGTTCACCATCCAGGCGGACGGCACGCTCACCATCACCGTGGCGGAGGAGATCTTCACGCTCCACTACCTCGACAACGACGAGGACGGCAACGCTCTCTTCGGAGACGGAGAAGGAAACAACGCCGCCTGCGACCTTTCCTATCAAAGCGACGACATCCTGGAAGTCACTGCCGTCTTCGGCTCCTACACCATCAACGAATACGGAACGCATGACGGACTTTCCCGCTACATCCCCGCGACCGGCATCGTCCTGGAAGCCGACAAGGAGGAATACATCGTCGGAGACATGGGCTACGTCCGTGCCACCTTCGTTCCGAGCGATGCGACCGCCACATCCTTAATCTACTCAACGGAAAATACAGACATCATCGATCTCGATACGGAATATGGAACGTTTACGACGCTTCAATCCGGTACTGCCGTCATCAAGGCCGAAAACGAAGATGGCATCGTTGGCCAGGTCACGATCGTCGTGAACGAACCGACGAAGGTCGAGAAGATCACCCTGACTGCCGAGAAGACAGACCTCTTCGTCGGCGAAACGGTCCAGCTGGAGGTCGCCTACGAGCCTGAGGACGCCACCTTCAAGAACGTCACCTTCCAGTCCTCCGACGAGGATATCGCATGGGTTAGCTCCGGCGGCTTGGTCACGGCAGTCGGCGCTGGAGAAGTCACCATCACGGCGACGGCAACCGATGGCAGCGGCGTCTCTGCCACGATCGTCCTGAACATCACGCAGGGCACGAACGTGATTCCCTACGAATACACGGGAACGTTCAGCGGCGAGAACGGAATCACGGGATCTCCTACGGAGCTCACGATCAATGCCGATGGCACTGCCGTGCTGTCCACTATCGACTTGTCGGGCACGGAGGTGACCATTCACTTCACCTTCACCCATGCGGAGGGCTCCTACTATTACTTCGAAGACGATGAGTACGGTTATCCGCTCAACGTCTATTACTACTCTGCCGATCGCATCGGGGTCGTCTTCGAAGACGAAGGCGCCTATGAACTCTACATGGACTCGTCCTATGGCGAAACAGAATTGACAAAATAGTTCTCTTCATCGAAGTTGCTCCCTGCCGAGTCGATTCTCGGCAGGGATTTTTGTTCAGAAAGGGCTCTCTCCTCGGTTGAATCTTCCGTCTCATGCTTCCTTTGGAGGAGACGTCCGGAAGATCGTCCGAAAGAAAAAAACTGCGGCCCGAAGGCCGCAGTCATCGATCAGAGGCAGTTGACAAGGAGTTCCTTGAAGGAATCGCTCTTAAGGGAGGCTCCGCCGACGAGCGCGCCGTCGACGTCTTCCTGGGAGATGTATTCCCGGATGTTGTTGGGCTTGACCGATCCTCCGTAGAGGATGAGGATCTTGCCGGCCGCCACCTTGCCGAACATTCCTTCGATCAGGGAGCGGATGTAGCGGCAGATGTCCTCGGCGATCTCCACCGAGGCGTTCTTGCCGGTGCCGATGGACCAGACCGGTTCATAGGCGATGACGACCTTGGAGATGGTGTCCTTGGTCACGTTCATCAATCCCGTAAGGATCTGCTCCTTGACGATGTCCTTGGTCAGGCCGGCCTCGTATTCCTTGAGGGTCTCGCCGACGCAGTAGACGACGTGGAAGTTGTGCTCCACCAAGGCCTTGATCTTCCGGTTGCAGACGAAGGACGTCTCGTTGTCGTAGGTCCGACGCTCGGAGTGGCCGATGATGGACCAGTTGACGCCGACTTCTTCCAGCATCGGAATCGAGACGCTGGACGTATAGGCGCCATGGTCCTCGTAGTGGCAGTCCTGCGCCGCGACGATGAGGCCGTGGGAATGTCTCTTGACCTGTTGGAGGGAGAGGAAGCTCGGGGCAACGCCGAGGAGGACGCCGCGGCTCTTTCCGGTCCGGACGAGTCCTTCCTCCTTCACCTTTTCGCAGAAGTCGATGGCTTCTTCGATGGTGTGGTTCATCTTCCAGTTGCCCATCAACAAGATTTTGCGGGTCATGGCTTATTTTTCTTCGATGTCGTCGATGCCCGGCAGATGGCCGTCGAACTGGATCAGTTCAAGGGAGGCACCGCCGCCGGTGGAAACGTGGCTGAAGTCCTTGGCATAGCCGAACTGCTTGGCCGCCGAGGCCGAGTCGCCGCCGCCGATCGCCGAGAAGGCGCCCTTCTTGGTCGCTTCCGCGCAAGCGGCGCAGACCGCCTTGGTTCCCTCAGCGAACTTCTCGTTCTCGAAGACACCCATCGGGCCGTTCCAGAAGATGGTCTTGGCCGCGAGGATCTCGTCGCCGAAGAGCTTGGCCGTCTTGGGGCCGATGTCGAGGCCCATGAATCCATCGGGGATCTCGTCGCCGACGTTCTGGATCTCGGTCGGGTTGTCGAAGCTGTTGGCGACGACGTTGTCGACCGGGACGAGGACCTTGCCCGTCGCAAGGCACTTCTTGGCATAGTCGACCTGATCCGCCTCAAAGAGGGAGGTGCCGATCTTGTGGCCCTGGGCCGCCAGGAAGGTGTAGGCCATGCCGCCGCCGATGAGGATCTTGTCGACCTTCTTCAGCAGGGAATCGATGACCTGGATCTTGTCGGAAACCTTCGATCCGCCCAGGATGGCGACGTAGGGACGGCCGTCCTCGGGGCACTCGACGCAACGTCCGAGGTTCTTGATCTCCTTCTCGACGAGGTAGCCGACCGCCGTCTCCTTGCCTTCCTTGGCGAGGATCGTCGGAACGCCGACCGTGGAGGAGTGCGCGCGGTGAGCGGAACCGAAGGCATCCATGACGTAGGCATCCGCCAGGGAAGCCCATTCCGTGGAGAGCTCTTCGTTGTTCTTCGTCTCGCCCTTCTCATAACGGGTGTTCTGGACGAGCAGGACCTCTCCGTCCGCCAGTCCGGCGACCGCCGCCTTGAGTCCCTCTCCCCTCGTGTCCTCGGAGAAGGTGACCTTCACTTCCTTGCCGAGGGCTTCGGCAAGATGGGCCTTGAGGGCCGGAAGGACGATCTTCAGGTCGTTCTTCTTCTTTTCGTTCTCGATCTCGGCATCGTCGACCTTGCCCCACTTGATCTTGCCAAGGTGGGACATCAGGATGACCTTCGCTCCCTTGCGAAGCAGGTCGGCGATGGTCGGGATGGCGGCACGGACGCGGTTGTCGTCGGTGACCGTCTCTCCCTTGTGGGGGACGTTGAAGTCGACGCGGACAAGGACGCGCTTGCCCTGGACGTTCAAATCGGAAACAAGCTTCTTCATGAAATTAACCTCCGTTTTTCTTTCGAGACAAATGGCGGCAGGGCCAAGCCCTACCGCCATGAGATTGCGACTGATGGATTAGGCAGCGAGCTTCTGAGCGAAGAGCTTGGCAAGGCGGACGTACTGGCAGGTGTAGGAGTATTCGTTGTCGTACCAGGCGAAGACCTTGACGAGCTGCGTTCCCTCGGGCGAATTGAAGACCTTGGTCTGGTCGCCGTTGTAGATGCCGCCTTCGGTTCTGCCGAGGATGTCGCGGCTGACGATCGGATCGTCGGTGTAGCCGAGGACGCCCTTGAGATAGGTCTCGGAGGCTTCCTTCATGGCCGCGTTGATCTCCGCCGCATCCTTGACTTCCTTCTTGAGGTGCAGGGTGACGTCGATCAAGGAACCGTCGAGGACCGGGACGCGGATGGCACCACCCTGCATCCTACCCTTGAGGGAAGGAATGACAAGGTTGATGGCCTTGGCAGCGCCCGTGGAGGTCGGAACGATGTTCTGAGCCGCCGCACGGCCTCTGCGGAAATCCTTTTCCTTGATGAGGTCGAGGTTGGTCTGGTCGTTGGTGTAGGCGTGGACCGTGGTCATGAAGCCGCAGTCGATGCCCCACTTGTCCTCGACGACCTTCAGGACAGGTCCGAGGCAGTTGGTGGTGCAGGACGCACCGGAGATGATCTTGGTCTCGGCCGTGAGCTTGTCGGTATTGACGCCATAGGCATAGGTCGGAGTCGCGTCCTTGGCCGGAGCGGACATAACCAATCCCTTGGCACCGCTCTTGATGTGCCACTGGGCGGTTTCCTGGGTCAGGTAGTGGCCCGTGCACTCCAGGACGATGTCGACGCCGAGTTCCTTCCAGGGGAAGAGGCAGTCATCGGAAGGGGTCTTGATCTTGTAGACGTGGACCTTCTTTCCGTCGACGATGATGTTCTCGTCGTCGTGGCTGACTTCGTGGGGGAAGGTTCCATGGGCGGAATCGTACTTCAGCAGGTAGGCAAGGTTGGCAGTCGAGGAGAGATCGTTGATGGCGACGATCTCGAAATCAGGATCAGTCCAAGCTCTCCTGAAGGCGAGACGTCCGATACGGCCGAATCCATTGATCGCAACTTTAATAGACATTCTATGTCCTCCTAGTTACGCATGTATTATAGCCTGTCATTTTTGAAAATCAAACCCATATTATTCTGTTTTTTGTTGAAATAGCGGTTTCTCTCCGATTTTTTGGCTTTTGTCCGTTCTTTTGACTTTCGACGGACGGGGAAACGGGCGAGAAATGCGCATCAGCCTTTCCGCTTCCGAAGCTCGGCGATCTCCTCCCGCAGGGAAGCGATGACATGGACCACGCCCGATTTCGTGATGGGGAAGCCTTCCTTCGTCAGGAATTCCGCCATCTCGCGATAGTTGAAGTCCTCGTGCTCCATCCGGGTCTTGATGACCTGCCTCGTCCGCTCGTCGAACAGCTCGATCGACTTCACCTGCAGAAGCTCCTTCAGGCCTTCGATGTCCCTTCTCGCCGTCTCGATGGTCTTGCCGTAGTTGGCCGAGTCGCAGATGGAGAGGCGGTTGTTGATGTTGATCGTCTCCTTGACGATGCGGGCGTTCTCGAAGGAGAACATCGCTTCGGTGGCGCCGACCAGGGAGAGGAAGACCGAGATCTGGTCGCTTCGCTTGAGGTAGAGGACGTACTTCTCCCTCCGCTGGATCATCTTGAAGTTCATCGTCTTCTCTTCCTTATAGGAAAGGAGCTTCTTGCGGATCGAAACGGCGTCGCTGCGGTGGTTGAACGCCATCTCCAGAAAGTAGGACGTCTTTCCCGTCGAAGGATTGTTGACGCTTCCCGAGGAGAGGAAGAGGCCGATCAGCAGGAAGGGGAAGTTCTTCCGATGCAGTCCCTCCTTCATCGGAAGCCTTTCGATTCCGTCCTTGAGCGTCTCCAGATCCTCCAGGACTTCGTACAGGCGTTCCGAAGAGACGAGGACTTCGTAGCGGATGCCCTTGCGGAAGCGGGTCAGCTGCTCATAGACCAGCTTGGGATTGAGGCCGTAGCACTCCTTCAACGCCTTGAAGAGCAGTCGCGCCGTCTGGGCGATTTCCGTCCTGAGATGAAGCGTCGGCTTCCGGCCCAAGGAAAAGGAGGCTCCGTTGCGGAGAAATCCCGAGAGGATGAATTTCATCTGCTCCAAGGTGTAGTCGTAGGAGGAGAGCTCGTTCTTGACGCTCTGGGTGAAATTCTCCTTCCGTTCCATGCGTCGTCAGTCCTGTCCTCCACGGAGGTAGTCGTCGTGGATCTTCGTCGCCGCCAGGGAACCGTCGCTGACGGCCGTCGTCACCTGTCGGAGCACGGTCGTGCGGCAGTCGCCGACGGCGAAGAGGTTCTTCGCCTTCGTCTCCATCGTCTCGGGATCGGCGACAAGGTATCCGTTTTCGTCCTTGACGCCCTCGACCTGGACATAGTCCGTGACCGGGATGGCGCCGACGTAGAGGAAGAGGCCCGCGCAGGAAAGGGTCCTTTCCTCCCCGCTCTCCCTGTTTCGGATCGTCACGCTCTCCAGGCTCTCCCTTCCCTGGCAGGAGACGGCCTCATAGGGGGCGTAGATCGTCGTGTTGGCGAAGCGACGGAAGGTGTCGACGACGGCCTGGTCGGCCCGGAAGGCCGTCCTCCGGGCGATCAGGGAGACCGAGGAACAGATGGTCGCCAGGTAGTTGGCTTCCTCGAAGGCGGCGTTCCCGGAACCGATGACAAGGACGTCCTTCCCCTGGAAGAAGGGCCCGTCGCAGATGGCGCAGCGGCTGATGCCCCGGCGCTGGAACGCCTCTTCTCCCGGCAGGTGGTAGGGACGCTCGGAAAGGCCGTTGGCGAGGATGACGTAGCGGAAGTCGTCTTCCCTCTTCCGGGAGCGGAGGTGGAAGCTCCCGTCCTCGTTCCTCGTCAGGGATTCGACGGCGGAATAGATCGGCTTGATGCCGAAGCGGCGAAGCTGGTCGGAGAAACGGTCGGCCAGCTGGGGGCCCTTCTCCTCTAGGTAGCCCGGATAGTTCTCGATTCGCTCCGTATAGTTGGTCTTGCCGCCGACGAGCTCCTTCTCGAAGAGGACGGGGACCATCCCGTAGCGCTTGAGATAGATGGCGGCGCTGACGCCGGCGGGTCCGGCGCCGACGATGGCGATTTCCTTGGCGTTCATTCTTCGATCAGGCTCCTTTCGATTTCCTCGTAGCTGGCAAAGCGTTCGTCCGCCACGATGTCGTCCGTCTTCTTCAGTCCGAAGGTGACAAGGCCCGTTTGCGCCTTGGCCCTCCGGCCGCATTCGATGTCGGCAGCGGAGTTGCCGATGACGAGGGTCCCTCCCTGGACGGAAAGCCGTTCCTGCAGGAGGAAGACGCCTTCGGGATCGGGCTTGGGCCTTTCGAGCTGATCGAGGCAGAGGACGGCGTCGAAGTAGGAATCGAGCCCGAAATGGCGCAGGTTGTCCGCCGTCGGCCTCGACCTCTTGTTGGTCAGCACGGCCAGGCGGTATCCCGCTTCCCGGAGATGGGAGAGGACGGTTCTCTCCCCTTCGTAGAGGGTGGAATACCGATTCGAGCATTCCAGGGAGAACCGTTCGAATTCTTCCAGCAGCTCGGGAAGGGGAACGTCGGGAAAGTAGCGGGGAAGGATCTCCGTCAGGGGAGGCCCCGAAAAGTAGATGAGGGTCGAAAGCGGAGGAACCGGCCTTGAGTAGCGGTCGAAGAGGTGGGTATAGTTCAGGACGATGTAGAGCGTCGTGTCCAGGAGCGTCCCGTCCAGGTCGAAGACGATCAGCTCGACGTCACTCTTCCTTTTCCTCATCCTTTTTCCTCTTCTCCAGGGCTCGGATCTTGTCCAGGTCGAGCGCCTCGTCCTCCGCCGTCGCCTCCGTGGAGGAGACTTCCATCTCCAGCACCAGTCCCGCCCTCTTCTTGAGATAGGGAAGGACCTTGTTCCCCAGGAAGGGGACCTTGTCGAAGAGGTGCCTCGAATCCAGGTAGCGGAGGAGATGGTTCAGGAAGATGAGGACCGCGCCGATGACGAGGAAGACCAAGGCCATGTTCGTCGAGCGCTGGTTCTCCACCCCACCCATGATGAAGTGCGGATTGCGCATCGGCTCCATGAGGTATCGGACAAGTCCATAGGCGATGAAATAGGCGAAGGTCGAGTCTCCGTCCCGATATCGCCTGCCCAGAAGGGAGGTGAGCCCCTTCGTGATCAGGACGAAGAAGGCGATGTTGAGAACGCCCTCGATCAGGAAAAGCGGCGCGGCGATGCTCCCCTCCGGGAGCGTCACGAAGCTGTTCCCCATCGGAAGGCTGCCGTTCTGCATGTTGTAAGTGATGAAGGAGGGAAGGAAGGACCAGGACTGCGGCGTCACCGCATGGCCGAAGACTTCCTGGTTGAAGAAGTTTCCCCACCGGCCGACCGCCTGGGCGACGAGGATCGTCGGGACCGCGTAGTCGGTGCACTTGAGAAGGGGAACCCCCTTGCGGAAGAAGAAGGCGACCAGGGCGCCGGCCAGGACGCCGCCGATCGCTCCGCCCTGAATCGCAAGTCCTCCGTTCCAGAGCTCGAAGATGTCCGGAAAGGGATGGCTCGCAAAGTCCTGCCATTGAGCGATGACGTACCAGATGCGTGCACCGACGATGCCGCAGGGGAAGGCCACGAGGAAGATCGAGCCGAAGAACGTCCAGTCGAATCCGTCCTTATGGGCCCGGTAGCTGGACAGAAAGAGGGCGATCAGGGCGCCGACGAGGATGAAGATGGCATAGAAGCGGAGGATCGGATTGCCGTCGGCGTCGGGAAAGAGACCCTGCCAATAAGCGAGGGTGTTCATTTCCGATCGCCTCCCTTCGTGCTGTCGTCGACGAGCTCGACCGTCCCCATCTTCCTGCTCTCCGCTTCCGGATTGATGAGTCCGACCTTGACGCTCGAGACGCTGTCCGGCTCGGGATTCATCGAAATGACCGTCTTCGGCTTCTCGCTCTTGTTTCCGAGGACGTTCCTCTCCGCCGTTCTTCTTTCGAGCTCCCGCTTTTGCTGAAGCTCGGAAAGACGCTTCTGGAATTCGTATCCCGTGTCATAGCCGTAGTCCTTGAGCTTGAAGTTGGTGACGGCCGCCTCAATGATGTCGGACATGGAACGGGCGGCCGAGACGGGAAGGCGGACCATCGGAACGTATTCGTTGAGGATTTCGTAACGGTCGGTCTTCATCCCGACCCTTTCCATCGGTTCGTTCTTGTTGAAGGAGACCAGGTCGACGAGGAAGGAGATCTCGGCGCTCTTGGAGAGGGCGTTGATGCCGAACATCCGGGCGACGTCGATGATGCCGATGCCGCGGACTTCCATCATGCCGGCGATGGACTCCGGACAGCTTCCGATCAGCTTGCCGCGGACGGCGCGGATGTTGACCCGGTCGTCGGCGATCAGCCGATGCCCCTTCTTGATCAGGTCCAGAGAAATCTCCGACTTTCCGATGCCCGACTCCCCCAGGAGGATGACGCCGAGGCCGAAGATTTCGAGCAGGCAGGCGTGGATGGCCGTCGAGGGAGCCAGGGCCTCCGTCAGGTAGACGTACATGTCGGAGGACAGGCGCGAGGTATCGGCATCGGAGGAGAAGAGGGGACAGTTGTTCTCCTTTGCGGCGCGAAGGATCGGCGCCGGACACTCGTCTCCGTGCGTGACGATGACGCAGGGACAATCGGCGGAGCAGATGGAGAGGGCGTTCCGATAGACCTCCTCTTCGTTCCGCTCCCGGATCAGGGCCGTCTCCTTGTGGCCGATCAACATGATGCGGTTCTTCTGATGACACTGGAACTGGCCCAGAAGCTCGACGCCCGGGCGATCCAGCTCCGCGACAGTGATCGGCCGCTTGAGCGACTGCAGGTCTCCGTTGAGGACCTTGAAGCCGAAGTGGTTTGCCAGATCAAGACTTGTGAACATTCCCGTTACCTCCCTGCGCTCGTCGCGAATCCATCTCTATGAGATTATATCGGAAAAGGCGTTCCTCTTGCACCCGAAGGGCTCAGAGCGTCTCCGCCCTTTCTTCGTCCTTGTACTTCTTCTTCTCGAGCTCTCTCTTCAAGTAGGCCCCCGTATAGCTTTCGGGATGGGCCATCAGCTCTTCCGGACGGCCCTGGAAGACCAGCTGTCCGCCGCGGTCTCCGCCTTCCGGACCGAGATCGATGATCCAGTCGGCGCACTTGATGACGTCGAGGTTGTGTTCGATGACGACGACCGTATTTCCGGCATCGACCAGCCGGTCGAGGACATGGACCAGCTTGCTGATGTCGTAGGGATGAAGGCCGGTCGTCGGTTCGTCCAGAATGTAGAGCGTATGGCCGTCGGAGACCTTCTCCAGCTCATAGGCGAGCTTGACCCTCTGGGCCTCGCCGCCGGAGATCGTCGTCGAGGGCTGGCCCAGCTTCATGTAGCCCAGGCCGACGTCGACGAGGGTCTGGAGCTTCCGGCGGATCTGTGGATTGGCATGGAAGAAATCCAGGGCCGTCTCCGCCGTCATCTCCAGGACGTCGCTGATGTTCTTTCCCTTGTAACGGATCTGCAGGATGTCGTCGGAATACCTCTTGCCATGGCAGACGTCGCAGGTGACGTAGACGTCCGGAAGGAAGTTCATCGAGATTCTCTTCACGCCGGCACCCTGGCAGGCCTCGCACCTTCCTCCCGAGAGATTGAAGGAGAACTTCGATTTGTCCATCCCGCGCATCAACGCATCGGGCGTGGAGGCGAAAATCGTTCGGATATCATCAAAAACCTTGATATATGTTGCGGGGTTGCTTCGCGGTGTCCTTCCAATCGGTTCCTGAGAAACATTGATGACCTTCGTGATCTTCTTTGCGTTTTCTATTCCGTCGCAATCCCCTTGGTCCGCCTCCTTGAACCCCAGCGCGAGGCGCATGTTCCGATAGAGGACCTCGTCGATCAGGGAGGACTTTCCGGAGCCGGAGACGCCGGTCACGACCGTAAAGGTTCCGAGGGGAATCTTGACGTCGACGTTCTTGAGGTTGTGGCAGCGCGCCTTCCTGATCTCCAGGCACTTTCCGTAGGAACGGTGGACCTTCGGCGTCGGGATCTTCTTTCGTCCGGAAAGATAGTCTCCCGTCAGGGATTCCCGGCATTCCATCAACTTCTCCGGCGTGCCAGCGTAGACGATCTCGCCCCCGTGCTCCCCCGCCCCCTTTCCGATGTCGACCACGTAGTCGGCGGCCAGGATCGTGTCCTCGTCATGCTCGACGACGATGAGGGAGTTCCCGAGGTCCCGCATCTCCTTGAGCGTCTTGATGAGGCGGTCGTTGTCCCGCTGATGGAGTCCGATCGAAGGTTCGTCGAGGACGTAGAGGACGCCGGTCAGCCGGGATCCGATCTGCGTCGCCAGCCGGATGCGCTGGCTTTCTCCTCCCGAGAGCGTCGAGGCGTTCCGGGCGAGCGTCAGGTAGTCCAGGCCGACGTCGATCAGGAACTTGATCCGGTTCTTGATTTCGTTGATGACCATCGTCGCGATGGCTTCCTGCTTCGGCGTCAGCTTCAGGTTCTGGAAGAAGTCGTAGATCTTGGTCAGGCTCAGGGAGCAGAGCTCATAGATGTTGAGTCCGCCGATGCGGACCGAAAGCACCTCCCTGCTCAGACGGGCGCCATGGCAGGTCGGGCATTCCTTGGCGGCCATGAAGGATCCGTAGTACTCCTTCATGAACTCCGAGCTCGTCGTCAGGTAGAGCCGATCGATGCGGGCCTTCAGCCCTTCCGTGACCGTCTTGCGGATCAGGGATCCGTTGCTAGAAGTATAGGTGTAGTTGACCGGTTCCGGCGGACCGTAAATGATGATGTTCCGCTGCCGCTCCGAAAGGCGGTTGAACGGCGTGGTCGTCGAGATCTTGTACTTCGCCAAGATGGCGTAGAAGTCGTTCCATTCGATCGTATCGTGGTTCTTCTTGGGAAGGCAGCCGATGGCGCCGTCGTCGATCGAGAGCGTCGGATCCGTGATGAGAAGTCCGGGATCGGCTTCGATCCGGACGCCGAGGCCGTTGCAGTCCGGGCAGCAGCCGAGAGGGTTGTTGAAGGAGAAGAGGCGCGGTTCCAGAGGGGGGATGGAAAAACCGCAGACGGGGCAGGACTGATGCTCGGAATAGAGCTGTTCCTTGCCGTCGACGTCGATCAGGACGAAGCCGTTGGCGAAGTCGAGGGCCGTGCGCAGGGAATCGAAGAGGCGCGTCTCGTTGTCCTTGTTCAAGAGCAGGCGGTCGATGGCGAAGGAGATGGTATGCTTGCTGTTCTTCTCCAGCAGGGGAAGGTCCTCGTACCGCTGGAGGGGAAGGTCGTCGATCTTCGCCCTCTGAAAGCCGGCGTCGAAGAATTTCTTCAACGTCGCCAGGTGCGTTCCCTTCTCGTTCTGGACCACGGGAGCATAGATCGTGACCTTGGCGCCGTCCCGGTTGGAGCGGACGGCGTTGAAGATCTGCTGCAGGGAGGAGGCTTCGATGGGCAGGTGATGCTCCGGGCAATAGGCGACGCCGATGCGGGCGTAGAGAAGGCGGAGGTAATCATAGATCTCGGTGACCGTCCCGACCGTCGATCGCGGGTTGTGGGACGTGGTCTTCTGGTCGATGGAAATCGCCGGCGAGAGCCCGTCGATCGACTCGACGTCGGGCTTGGAAAAGTCGCCGAGGAACTGGCGGGCGTAGCTTGAGAGGGACTCGACGTAGCGCCTTTGTCCCTCGGCGAAGATCGTGTCGAAGGCCAGGGTGGACTTTCCCGATCCGGAGACGCCGGAAAAGACGACCAGGGAATTCTTCGGGATCGTCACGTCGATATCCTTGAGGTTGTTCTCTCGTGCGCCTTTGACGACGATGTAGTCCTTATAGTTCTCTGTCATGAATGCAAACACTCCAAAACATTATTATACGGCAAAAGGATTCTGTTATCGGTGCGAAGCGCTTTAAGACAAAATCGGATCTTTCCCACTTTCGTCTTTTTCGACGACTTCCGTCTGTATCCGCACTCTTTTGTTTCCGAAAGCGATGCCGAAAAGATAGATTTTGGAAACGCCCTGCCGTTGGAGGGATTCGAAATACGGGTGCTTATGTATCTGCTCCAGCGCATAAAGACAGCTTTTGTTCAGCCGTTCCAGGCTTGTCCTGGTCAGAGTATAAGAAAAGGTAGACACGTTCATCGCCCGCCTTCGCCAATTCCTCCATCAAAAGCGGCGTCTTATCCACATAGTAGTAGTTCTTTTTGACATTGATAAAATCTTCCGCTCCTATCGGCAATTCCTTTTTCACAATGCATACCTCTTGCAGATATTCTGAAAGTTCCTTTTGCTACATCGTGCTACATCCAGCGACACGTCGCTCTATGAGATTTCGATTTCTCCTCTTCGCATCCGTATCCCACTCCTATAGAAACATTCGACAAGCTCTTCCATGCTCTCGATATCCGCGATAGCGCAGAGCTCGTTGGAAGAGTGCATCGCAAGCTGCGGGATGCCGATATCGCAAGAGAGAAGCGAGACTTCGGAATTGGAGATGTTGCCCAAGGTGGAGCCGCCTCTCAAGTCGCTGCGATCGGTGTATTCCTGATAGGAGACGTCCGCTTTCCGGCAAAGGCTTTTCACAAGCGCGCACGAGAGGGCGTCGGTCGTATAGGACTGCCTGGCGCTGTGCTTGATGGCGATGCCGTGTCCTAAGAGGACCTTGGTTGTGGAGTCGGAGATCTCCGGATGATTGGGATGGTTGGCATGAGCGTTGTCGATGCTGAGGGCGATGGAAGAAGCGACGTTTTGCTCGTAATCGATATCCAGGGCTTTGCAAAGGCGGTGGAGCGTGTCTTTCAAGAAGGTGGAGTTGGCGCCTTGCTTGGTCAAGCTTCCGACTTCTTCGTTGTCGAAGGCAGCAAAGACTGGGACGTTGCTTTCGTCTTCGCTTCGCAAGAAGGCTTCGAAAGTCGCATAGCACGATGAGAGATCGTCCAGCTTCGGCGAGGAGAGATATTCCCCGTGAAGACCGACTTTCCGAGGCTTGTCTCTGTTGACCAGGATCAGATCGAAGGCGAGGATATCTTCTTTTGGAACGCCGCTCTCTTCCGAAAGGAATTCCAGGAAGTCCACCTTGTCCTTCGAGAAGAGGGGCAGCATGTCCTTAGAAGCGTTGAACTTCATGCCCTCGTTGACCGTCCGGTTCATATGGATGCAGAGGTTGGGGATGAAGAGCAGGTCTTTGTCCGGGGCGAAGAGGACGCTCGCAATCCGGCCATCCTTCTGAAGGAGAAGACGTCCTGCCAAGGAGAGAGGGCGGTCCATCCAGGTGGAGTCGATCATGCCGCCGTAAGGCTCGACGTTCAAGACGGTGCCGTCGACGGTTTCGATGATCGGATTGGGCTTGACTTTGAACGTCGGGGAATCGGTGTGGACCATGGCCAGATGCATGCCGATCGTCTTTTCCTTCGGGACCTTGAAGGCGATGAGGCTAGAGCCGTTCCGGGTGACGAAATACCTCTTGCCGGCTTCGACTTCCTGCTTCTCGCTTTCGAAGAGCTCGACGAAGCCTTTTGCGAGAAGCTGCTCTTTCAAGAGAGCGACGACATGGAAGGGGGAATAGGACTTCGAAAGATCGATCAGGACATTATCCGATGCGTTCATTTCTTTTCTCCTAGATAGCAGTCATATAGAACAGATAGGACGAGGTCACGAAGATCCCGCCGACGAACTGGCAGAAGAACTTGTTGCCGACGCAATGGATGCGATTCTCGTTTCCGAGATAGTCCGTCATCCTTCCGTAGAGATAGCCGCACGGGAGGATGATGGGAACGATGTAGCGGAAGTCCATCGAACAGCCGTAAGGCATCTTGACCTGCAGGTAGATCAGCATCGCGACCATGCCGAGGAAGAGATAGAGGAAGAGCGTTCCTTCCCGCTTGAGCTTCTTGGCAAGCATCACGCGCACCGTTCCGACGACCATCGTCCAGTAGGCGACGTAGAGGGAGAGGATAGCGATCAGAGCGAAGCCTTCGCCTTGGAAATAGGAGAACTCACCGAAGATGGAGCAGCGGAGGGAATAGAAGAGGAGGTTGTAGTTTCCGAAAGCGTTGCAGTAGAGGTTGTTGATATCCGGCGGATAGAAGGGGAGGATGTACCTTACAAGGATGTTGTAGGCCGTGCCGGTATAGACAAGGCCGCTATTGTTCTCATCGTAATAAGCGATGTCGTTTGGCTTGTTGTTCAAGACCCAATCCCGCGTTCCTGTGAAAAGCTGGCTATTGAGATTCGTGAAGACGAAATTGAAAGGCAAGCCCCAGACAAAATGGGTATAGAACTGGAACCAGAGTCCCAAAGGCGCGCAGATGAGAAGGAAGACGATGTACTGCGGTATCAGCCGGGAGACTTTCGTCCGCTCCTTATGGAACAAAGAGCGGAAGAAGACGATGGCAAAGACGATGCCCATGCCCAGGCAGATCGCGGCGGCGGACATCTTGGCCATCATCGCAAGGCCGACGAAAAGGCCGCATAAGAGGATGTCGATCCATTTCCTCTCCTTGAAGAACCAGCGGCAGAAATAGTAGAGGGCGATCGCGGACAAGGCCGTGGCCAAAACGTCGTTGTTGAGCTGTCCGGAGAACTCGGCCAGCCGAGGATAAAGACCGACGATGGCGAAAGCCAGGATCTTTCCATCCTTCGTGAGGTTGGTCAGATTGATCGTCTTCATGAAGAAGAGGGATGTCAGAGTCGAATAGAGGCATGCCAGGATTTGGCAGGCGGAGAAGAGCTTCTCGGGCGTGTCGGCCAGGCTTGCGACAGGGCAGAGGATTTCGAAGAGATGCATGAAGTTTCCCTGGATGAAGGCATTCAGAGGCGGGTGGTAGAACTGATAGACCGTATCGACCGTGTTGTGATGATCCGGAAGCTTGCCCGTCTCGTAGAAGCTGAGGGCGTAGTTGTAATGGGAGTCGTTGTTGGTCGACCAAGTGTCGTACTGCCTTGTCGTCCCGAGGGTGTAGAGCATATAGGTGAGATGGATCAAAAAGGCCAGGAAGAAGATCACGTAGAAGGTCTTCTCGAAGGTCATCTTCTTCCGGAAGCGCTCGACGACGTAATAGACCACGACCCAGAAGATCAGGAAGATGCCGACCGCCTTTGCGACGGCTCCATCGGGCGTTCCAAAGGCCATGTTGAAGGGACGGACGGCGATATAGAGGACAAAGGAGACGACAAAGAAGAGGACGACCAGAAAAAGCTGGACAAGGGGACGGTTGGGAACGGTCCTTTCTTCTTTCGTTTCGAAGACGTACGCTTCGTCACTTAGAAGATTCGTGGTAAGTCTTTTCCGCATTGACGTTCCAGACATCGTCCTTGCCCTCCTTTCCGGCGAGATAGTCGTCGACAGCGGTCAGGGCGGAGAGCATCGAGTGGTCCATGTTGTTGTAACGGTGCTGTCCGTTGCGCCCGATGCAATAGAGGTTGGCTAACGTGTCCAGATACGCCCGGACTTTGTCGAAGTGGTCATAGCTTCCGAAATAGGCGGGATAGGCTTTCTTCACCTTGATCCGGCAGGCATCCAGGACGTGCTCCTTGCTTTCGATGATGCCCATCGACACCAACTCGCCGATAGCGAAGTCGATGAATTCCTTGTCGGAGGCGTTCCACTTCCTGTCGCCTTCGTTGCAGAAGTATTCCAGGCCGATCCAGACCTTGTGGAGCGGATCTTGCACCATGTACGGCGACCAATTGTTGAAGACCTGGATGCGGCCCATCTGGACTTCCCTTTCCTGGACGTAGATCCAGTTGTCCGGGACGATGTTGTTGAGGGTCTTGATCTTGGTCTCGTTCTGAATAGCCAGTTTGTCCAAGAGAAGGCCGACGGTGATGAAGTCTCTGTAAGGAAGCGTCGTGGCGACCTGATAGGCGTCCAGAGGCGTCTTGTCCTTGCCGATAGCCTCGAAGAGGTCTTTGATCGGCATCGTCGAGAAGACCGCGTCGCATTCGAAGGTCCGGCCGTCCTTGGTCGTCAAAGAGACGATCTTGCCGTTTTCGACATCGATCCTGGAGACGGCCGAGTTGAGAAGGATCGTTCCGCCCATCGATCGGATCCTGTCCGCCATCTTCTCATAGAGCTCGCCAGGTCCCTTCTTGGGATACTCGAACTGCTCGATGAGGGAGGTCTCCGTCTTGTTCTTGTTCTTCTTGAAAGGCTTGGTGATCGCCGAGAGGATCGTCTTTCCCAAGGAGAGGGATTTGACGCGCTGGCTTCCCCAATCCGGGGAGAGGTTGTCCGGGGAGACACCCCAGACTTTCTCGGTGTAGTCTTCGAAGAAGAGCTGGTAGAGCGGCTTGCCGAAACGGTTGATGTAGAAGTCGGCAAGGCTGTTCTCCTTTCTCTTATGCAGACAGGAGGCCATATAGCCGAAGCCGCACTTCATCGTCCGGGCAAAGCCCATATTGATGAAAGTCCTCGCCTTGAGGGAGATCGGATAGTCGAAGAACTTCTTCAGGAAGTAGATTCGGGAGACGCGGTGCCTCAGAAGCATGACGTCGTCCGTCTCTTCCGGATCGGGGCCGCCCTCGGCGAAGACTTTGTCGGTTCCCAGAATCTTGTCGTCGAGGCTGGGCTTTCCCTGTATCGGAAGGATTTCCTCCCAGAGCTTGTTGACCCGGTCGCTCTTGGTGAAGAAGCGGTGGCCGCCGATATCCATGCGGTTGCCTTTGTATTCGAAGGTCCTGGAGATGCCGCCGATGAAATCCTCGGCTTCCAAGATGATCGGTTTGACGTCGCTCTTCTTCAGAAACTCATAGGCTGCCGTAAGACCCGCAGGTCCCGCTCCGATGATCAATACTTTTCTTTCACTCATTTTCGGACTCCTTTTCCTCATGGCGGCAGATGTCCTGAATCATGAAATTCGGCCTGTTTCGCGTGTTGACGAGGATGTTGTGGACATAGATGCCAAGGATTCCCACGAACGTCAGGACGAGGCCGACGGCAAAGAAGACGGCGGAGACGATGAAGAACGTCTGCATCGCCGATAGATAACCGATTGTGCCTGTAAGGCTCAGGATGTAACAGACCAGAAAAGCGATGGTTGAGACGCCGAAGAATCCTGTGACACCCAAGGCGACAAGGATCAGTTTGTATAGGGGTTTGGCGGTGGAGGAAGAGATGATGTCCAAGGCGTAGAAGAACATCCTCGAGTAGTTGTACTTCGTCTTGCCGGCGGCGCGGCTCTGCCTTGTGAAGTCGAGAGAGTAGGTCTTGAAGCCGACAAAGGGAATCTCCGCCACCAGAAGCCTGTCGCTTTCGGGAAGCTTCAGTATCGCGTCGATGGCTTTTCTTGAAAGACCCCGGAAGCAGTTGACGTTCTCCGGGAGGACCTTCTTCCCCTCGAACCAGTTGGTGAAGCGGTAGAAGAATCCGGCCGTCGTCCTCTTTCCGACCGAATCGCTGCGGCGGTCCGTCCGGTGGGGCGAGACGACGTCGTAGCCTTCCGAAAACTTTTCGCAGATGCTTTTCAGAAGCGTGACGGGATCCTGAAGGTCGCAATCCATCATGATGGCATAGTCCGACTGGCACGTCGAAAGGCCGGCGTTGAGCGCCGGGTTCTGTCCGAAGTTCCGGGACAGGTTGACGATCGTGACGTCGTCTCTCGTCTTGTAGATGTTCTCCATGACGGACAAGGTCTTGTCCTTGCTGCCGTCGTTGACCAGGATGAATTCGAACCGGTAGTCCGGAATGTCTTTCAGGACGGGATCGACCTCTTTGAAATAGAGCGGAAGAACCTGCTCTTCGTTATGACACGGAAGAATGATGCTGACGGTTTTCATTGGAATTCTCCCTTCTCTGTCCAGCGTCTATTCTACCACAGGAAAAGCGCAGACTCTATCACCGGTCTTTCTTCGGAAAAGGGTTCTTCTCCCCGCATTTGGGACAGCGCCGGGCATCTTTGGGATAGATGGTCTTGCACTTCGGGCAGATGACGCCCTGCTTCACTTCGGGCATTTTGCGCCCTTCCAGCCAAAAGAGGACGAAAAAGAAGAGAAGAAGGACGGCGCAGCTTAAGCCCAAGCCGAGGCAGAAGTTCTTCCAGTAGCTTTCGTTTCCTGTTCCCAGAAGGACGAAGTAGGCGACGAAGAATCCGACAGTAAGCGCCCCCAGGGCGATGGCTAAAGGAAGGAAGGCCTTCTTTTTCATCCGACCATGAGCTCCTTGACGACCTTCACCATCGTCTCCATCTCCTGGACGTCGACATATTCATAAGGGCCGTGACAGTTGTAGTCGCCGGTGCCGAGGTTGGGGCACGGAAGGCCTTTGAAGGAGAGCTGGCTGCCTGTGGTGCCGCCGCGGATGGCCTCATAGGCGTAAGGAAGGCCGAGCTTCTTGTAGACTTTCTCCATCTCTTCCTGGATCTCCGGGAGCTTGTCCAGGACCGTCTTCATGTTGTGGTACTGCTCCTTGATGTTCAAGACGATCGCCTCGTAGCCCAAAAGCTCGTTCATGCGCTTGGCGGTGAACTGGGCCAGTTCGATGAGCTTCTTCATCTCTTCCTCGTCGAAGCTGCGGATGATGTACTCGCCCTTCGCCTCTTCTTCCGTGCCGGAGATGGTGCAGAGATGGTAGAACGGCTCCTTGTCTGCCGTGTGCTCGGCTCTCAGATAGCGAGGCAGAGCCTGGTGGAAGTCGATCAAAGTCGAGGCGGCGTGGACCATCTTGTCCTTGGCAGAGCCCGGATGGATGGACTTGCCGTGGACGAGGACTTCCATGCTGTAGGCCGTGAAGGATTCGATGGCGATCAGGGCGGCGTCTCCGCCGTCGACGGTATAGCCGTAGCTGGATTTCACGCACTCCATCGAGATATGTTCTGCATCGGCGCCGATTTCCTCGTCGGTCGTGAAGAGGATTTCGATCGGCCTGTGGTCTTTCTCTTTCAACGCGTCGTCTAAGGCGGTCATGATGATGGCGATACCGGCCTTGTCGTCACCGCCCAAAAGCGTCGTGCCATCGGTCACGATGATGTCGTGGCCAAGAGCGTTCTTCAGGAACGGGAACTCTTTCTCGGAGAGGACCTTGCCGTCCTTCAAGACGATGTCCTTGCCCTCATAGCGGAGAAGGGTCGGATGGACATCCTTTCCGGACGCCTGGTTGGAGGTATCCATATGGGAGAGGAAGGCGACGCCTTTCTTGCGCTCGTCTCCTTTGAACTGGCAGTCGATGACGCCGAAGCGGTTGATGGAGAGGACGTCCGGGTTCCGCTTGTTGAGCTCCTGGAGCAGATAGTCGGCAAGAAGAAGCATCTTGTCGTCGGAGCATCGGTCTTCCTTCTCCTCTCCCGCCGTCGTCTCGTAGGAAACGTATTTCAAAAAGCGTTCAACGACGTTCATTCGTTTTCTCCTTTTTCCTTTTCTTGTGCGGCACCGTCCAAGGTGTAGATGAAGTTGCATTCCATGTACGAACCCTTGTCGGCATTCTCCTTCGAGAATTCCTGTCCAAGGCGCGAGGGTCGAAGCTGTTCGGTCGCGATCGGAACCTTCCCAAGGACGTTGGGACCGATGTGGAGCGTTCGGCGAATCGGCGTCGAGACGGCTCCGCTGAAGCAGAGGTTCAGGCGCGTGACGTTCAGGTCGGGATCCTTCGTCGAGACGCAGAGCCGCTCATAGCAGTCGTGCCTCTGACCCGGCGTCACGGCGACCTCGTCCAGGACGAGGATGGCATCGAGCTTGCCGCGCTTCCGGAAGGCGTCCCGATAGGAATTGATCAAGATCGCATAGTCGAAGACTTCCTTGTAGGCTCCCGGAACCGTTCCGTCGAAGGTCAGGAAGGCCTGGTCGAACTTCTGGCTTTCGACCTCCATCTGCAGATAGGAGAGGGGGCAGCAGCGGCGGCTCGTCCGGTCGAGGAGGTCGAAGAAGACGGCAAGCTCCTTCCGGTCCGCGAACGAGGCGGTCGTTCCGACAGCCTTGACGTAGAGATAGATCAAGGGAGAGCGGCGGGCGCTGTTCTCCTGGCTGATCTCGATCGCGTTGAGGAGATCGTAGGGATTGACGATCGCCTCCTTGGAGGTGACGGCCCATCTTCCGTCCTGCTGGGCGAGTTCAAAGAGGTGTTGATTCGACAGGAACGGGACATCCTTCTTGATTTCTTTGATCGTCGCGACGTTTGCGACGATCCCGTCTTTGTCATCGACCTTGAAGACATTCCATCCTTCCGGAGCGTCTTCTCCATAGCAGTCCCGCGCGATCTTCCGACCGGCAAAGTCGGTGATGACGTCCTTTCCCTTTCCCAGTTCATGGAAGAGACTGAGCGCCTCTTCCTTGTCCTTGGATCGTTCGAGCCGCTCCTGGACCTCTTCCACGCCCAGCGAAGCGATTCGGGGGGCCGGAATCTCCTGAACCTGGCTTTCGCTCGCCTTCGGAACGAAGAGGATCCGACCTTCGTCTTCCTTCAGGTATTCGGGATGGAGGGAGAGGATCGTCTCGATGTTCTCACGGTCGTAGGCGAAGCCGCGGCCGCCCAGTTCCTCCTTGATCGCGGAATAGGCCTCTTCCTTTCCGCCGAGCGTGACGAGCAGAAGGACTTCCTGAAGTCTCTTGCCCTCCCGTTCGCTCTCGGCCCGCTTCTCCTCCAAGGCCTCTTTTTCCCGACGGTTCCGTTCCGCTTCCTGGCGGAGGCCTTCGATCTCCTCCTGCTGCCTCTGGAGCTGGGCGTCCTTCTGGACAAGGAGCACCTCGTTCTGCAGGCTCTTCTCGTTGAGGCCGGTGATCTCGGCGTCCTGTTCTTCCTTTTCCTTCAGGAGCCGTTCTTCCTGCTCCTTCTGGGCCTTCCATTCCTCGACGGCCGAAAGACGGTTCTGCTCGGCCTCTTCAAGCCGAGCCTGAAGCCTCTCCTTCTCCTGCTGCAGGGAACGGCTTTCTTCCTCTTTCCGGGCCAGGCTTGCCTGATATCCTTCCCTTTCCAGGCGGCGTTCCTCCCGCTCCTTCTCCAAGGCGGCCTGACCGTCGGATTCCCTTCTCTCGCCCTGTTCCTTTTCCTGGGCGAGCTTTGCGCTCTCTTCCCGGAGCCGTTCGTTTTCCAGGGCGATCTGCTGGTTCTCTGAGCGGAGGGAGCGGAACTCCTCTTCCCTCTTCTCCTGCTCCTGCCGCGTCCGCTCCTCGAAGAGGACCTGCGCGCGAATCCGTTCCTCCAGCTTCGTCTGCAATTCTTCCTTCTCTCCCTTCAGGTGCTGGAGGGACTCGGAGAGCTGCCTTTCCTTCTCCTGGATTCTTTGGATTTCCGCTTGACGGTTTACTTCCTCTTGAAGCCGACTTTCTTCTTTTTGACGATATTGGTTTCTCTCCAATTCAAAGCTGTCAAGCCGTTCTTTGAGTTCTTTTTCCTCTTCGTCTCTTTGCTGGACTACTGTTTCAAGTTCCTCTTTGGACTGCTGGAGGCGAAGGATCTGGCCTTCCAGTTCCTGGCGGCTTCGTTCCTTTTCGTCCTCTTGCTGCCGAAGCTGGGATTCGAGCTCTGCCCGGGTCTCCTGCAGCGAGCGCAGACGTTCTTCCAGGGCCTTGTACTCCTCCTCCCTCTGCTCCCGTTCCTGACGGAGACGTTCGATCTCTTCGCGGAGTTCGACGATGATCCTCTCCCTCTCGTCGTCCTTTTGCCTGTCCTCCTTCTCCGTGCGGTCCTCTTCCAGGGCCGGCCCTTCTTCCGTCGGCAAAGCCTCTTCTTCCATCGGACTCTCCCTCTCCTCAAGGGCGGGACGGCTTTCTTCCGGACTTCCTTCGACCGATTCCGGGATCGGTTCGGGAACGCCGTTCGTTCCTTCTTCGTCGATCGGACGGCTTTGCTCGGCCTTTCCTTCCGAAGGAAGGTCCCCTTGGTCCTCGGCGCCTTCCTTTTGGATGACGCGGTCGAGCAGCGTGTTTCGAAGCGGGGCGTTGAAATCCTTGCGGCGCGGATCGGAGACGGTCTTTCCCAGGCTCTCGTCCATCCTTCTCCGGTTGTATTCCGGATCCTGGTTCTCCTCGTCCGGCGTAAGGTCGATCGGATGCTGGCGATCGGTCACGTCAAAGAGGGCGAAGGTCTTGTACGCCCTTCCTCGCCGCACCTCGTAGATCTTCTCGCCGATCGAGAAGGACGTCCTTCCTCCGCGGAGAAGGATCGTCGAGAAAGCGGCCGGGAGGAGGTTCTCCATCGCCGTCGTCCCCCCTTGCGAGAGCGGCTTGACGAAGTCGACGTCCCAGCCTTCGGCGGACTCCCGATTCTGGCAATCCTCTCGGCGCAGAGGGTGGGAGGCGTAGTCATAGGCCACCTCCCTGCCGGGGAAGAGCCGATCCCAGATGCGAAGCGCTTGTTCTTTGTCCATTTCCGTCACCTGCCTTTATGCCTTCCATTATAAGCGGAAACAGGAAAAAAGACGATATTTTCCTCTTCTTTTCGACATAAGAGGAAAATCGTTTCCCGAAGGAAAAGGCTGGCCTTTCGACCAGCCCGTCTTCCTCAGAAGGTGTTGATCCGGATCGGGGTGATGATCTGGATGTTCTCGGCGTCTTCGCTCTGAACCATGAACATCCGCGTCGGGGCCGAGAAGACGAAGGTGACCTTCCGGCTGTCGAGGGCCTTGACCGCCTCGATGGCAAAATCGACGTTGAACCCGATCTCGAAGACTTCCTCTCCTTCCGGAAGGCTGAAGGTCGCCTTGCGGAGGACTTCGTCGGAGTTTCCGTAGTTGGTGCTCTTGGCATAGAGCGTGACGCCCGAGTCCCTCGAGATCGTCATCCGGACCTGGGAATTCTTGTCCTCGGCCGAGGAGATGATCTTGACACGGTCGGCGGCGGCGAGGAATTCGTCGGTGTCGACCTGGACGCGATAGGGGAAGGAAGGCGGGATCAGGCGGTCGGCATCCGGGAACTCTCCCTTCAGCAGACGCGTCGAGATGACGCAGGAACCCGAGGAGAAGAGGGCGCGCTGGTTGTCGAGGAGGATGTGGCACGTCTCTCCTTCCAGGTTGCTGACCATCTGCAGGGCCTTGACGGGGCAGGTGAAGGAACGGTTTTCCTCTCCCTGCGCCGGGACGGCATAGCGGGCCATGCGATAGGAGTCCGTCGCCAGGAAGTAGACCTTTCCGTTGCGGGAGGAGACGTTGATGCCGTAATAGATTTCCTTGGGGCCCTTGGTGGCGACGGCATAGGAGGTCGTATCGAAGAGCTTCTTGAGGTCCTTGATCGGCAGGTCGAATCCGCCCTCGGCGGGAAGGTTCAGGTCGATGTCGGGATACTCCGCCCCCTCCTTCGTGACCAGGTTGAAGTTGGTGGTGTCGTCGGAGATGTTGAGGTAGTTGGTGTCGACCATCGTGAGGCTGACGACGTCTCCGTCCATCTTGGTGACGATGTCGAGGAGATACTTGGCCGGAACCTGGATGGATCCCTCCTCCAGGGAGAGGATGACGTCCTTGCCCTTCTCGTCCTTCTTTCCCTGGACGATCTTGGTCGAAAGGGACCCGTCGCTGGAGACGACGGAGACCTCTTCGTCCTTCAGGACGAGGAGGAAGTTGAGGAATTGGCTGTCGGCCGACTTGGCCGGAATCGCCTGGATGGCGAAGTTCAGCATCTTCAGGAAGCACGTCCTCTGAATGGTCAGTTTCATTTTTGGAATCCTCGTTCTCTGCTTTGTTTCAGCTCCATCTATTATAGTCTTTTTCCCCCTTCCCAAGAAGAAGAAAGGAGTTCTTCCACGAAAGAATCGTCCGTCGACTCCCCTCCTTCTTCCGCCAAGAAGGAGGAAGGCTCGACGTTGACTGCAGCTCGCTTCAATTCAACTTCAATTCAATGTTGAAGCAACTTCAATTCAGGACGTCTCTTCCGCAGGGAAAAGAAAAGACGCCCGTTTCGGGCGTCCCCTCATTCCTGACCTTCCTTCAACGCTTGGCCGGGCCGCTCGATCGCTTCCCGGTACCGCTTCTCCTCTTCGTTGAGCTCCCCGAAGAAGTCCTTCAGGACGAAGCAGATGGCCGTCAGGTAGAAGATTCCGCCGAGCCGGAAGGAGAGGGCCTTGATCTCGAAGAGGAGCGGATCGACGACGAACTCGCCGAGCGCGAAGGTCTCGCCCGGGACGATGCCCGTCAGGCTGATCAGGTAGAGGAAGTAGTTGTAGGCCGGGGTATAGTCGCCAAACTGCGCCCCGAGGGTCGCGGCGCTGCTCTCGTAGATGGTTGGTATACCAGGGAAGGAGAAAGCCCGTATAGTCGCCCGCGGACGCAGGGGAAGAGCAGGATCCGCATGACGACGGCCAGGATCGTGATGACGGTCAGATAGATTCCTTGGTCATGGCGATGGAACCAGGCCAGGAATCCGTCGTTGACCTTCCGTCCCGCTTCGCAGAAGGAGGCATAGCCTTTCTTGGCGCCTTCGACGGCCTGGCGGGATTTTTCTTGCAGCTTCTTCCAACGTGAATCCGTCGGGGACTCCTTTGGTTTTTGCTTTTCCCATTATTTCGCAGTCCGTGCCGGCTGTCGTGCGTCGGCTGCATTCTTTTCTTCAGAAAGACAGAATAATGATAATGATAAGGGCCGGTGGATTGGTGGATAAAGTGCCAATTTCTCCTTCGCCATTATCGCAATAGATGCCGATTTCGCCTTCTTTTCTCCTCTTCTCCGTTAGGCAACCCCTCAAAGGGGAAAGGTTGTTTTTTCTTTTCTATCCCCAAGGCCGGTGGATGGAGGGAAAGATATCGACCGGCAAAGGAAAAGAGGCGGTTTCCCGCCTCAATCCTGTCCTTTGATTCGATCCCGCAGCTGGTCGAGGGCCTTCCTCAGGCCGGCGTCCTTGGCGCTGTTCCTTTCGATCTTCTGGATGTTGGAGAGGACCGTCGTGTGGTCCTTGGAGAAGGAGCGTCCGATGACCTGGTAGGGGAGGGAGAGCATGTCGCGGGCCAGGTACATCGCGATCTGCCGGGCCAGGGCGATCTGGCTGGTTCGGACCTTCGACTTGAGCTGTCCCTCGGTGAGGGAGTAGTAGTCGGCGACGACGGCGATGATCTTGTCGATGTCGACCTTCCCCTTCTTCGCCCGCCGTTCCTCGTCGTCGTCGAAGACCTTCCGGACGAAGCCGAGGTCGACCTTTCCCGTCGGCTTTTCGATCGTGATGGAGAAGAGGAGCTTGGTGAAGGCGCCTTCGAGCTCGCGGACGTTCTTGGAGTAGTTGAGAGCGAGGTATTCAAGAGCCTTGTCCTCGATCATGCCCGCGGGGATGGCATTGGCCTTGCACTTCTCCTTCAGGATGGCCATCAGGGTATCCTTGTTGGGATTGGTGATGTGGATGGAGAGGCCGCCGGAGAAGCGGGAGACGAGACGGTCCTGGAGCCCCTTGAGCTCGCTCGGGCTGCGGTCGGAAGTGAGGATGATCTGCTTCTGCTCGGCGATCAGGAGGTTGAAGACGTTGAAGAACATGATCTGCGTGTCTTCCTTGCCGGCGAGGAACTGGATGTCGTCGACCAAGAGGAGGTCGACCGTCCGGAAGAAGTCCTTGAGCGACTCGCTGTCCTTCTTCCCCTTGATGAAGCGGACGAATTCGGAGAGGAAGTCCTCGCTGGTGATATAGAGGACGCGGCTTTCGGGATGCTTGCTGAGGTAGTCGTTTCCCGTCGCCTGGAGCAGGTGCGTCTTCCCCAGTCCCGACTTGGAATAGAGGAAGATCGGATTGTTCATGGCGGGATTGGTGACGGAGAGCATGCAGGCCAGGTAGGCGCTCTTGTTGCTCTCTCCGGAAACGAAGTTGTCGAAGGTGAACTGGGGCAGGAGGCGGGAGTTCTGGAAGAACGACTGATGGACTCCTTCGACGATCGCCTTCCGCTTCAGGAAGGAGGCGCGGTCGAGGATCTCGACTTCGTAGTGGTTGGAGGTGATCTCCTCCAAAAGCTTCGAGATCGTCGGAAGGTAGGACTTCTTGATGATGGCGGCGCTCGAGGCGGAATCGGCCAGGAAGGTCGCCGTCTGGTTCTCGAGGGACTTGAGCTCGAAGCTGTCCTCGGAAAACATCGTATCGAAAAGCCTCTGCGGCGTGTTCTCCCGAATGCGGGACAAGAGATCTTGGAAGATGTCGTCGACCTGTCGATCTTTCATGGTTTCTCTCATGGTGCGGTCTTTCTTGTTTTGCCTGTTGATTATAGGAGAAGGAGGCGGAAAAGAGAAGAGGAAAAAAAGGGAAAATCGAGTTATCAACAGCAAGGACGGAAAGCCCTAATCATTAAATAAGGTGGGAAGAGGATCTTGTCCACCATATCCCCAATGGGGATAGGTTGGGGATAAGTCGATTGGGGACAATTCTCTTGGGGATAAGTGGATAACCATCCACAATCCCCGAAGATATCGACAAGAAGAAATTGCGATGAAATCGGAGAAAAACAAAGAAATCCACCATCCGAGAAAACCGCTATCCACACCCCTGTTCATAACCCCTTTTTTGGTGGATATCCGGTGGATAAGTCCCTTTCGCTATCCCCAAACGCTTCCGAGAAATCCGCATCGGACAGAAGGGACGCCTTGTCAGGAACGCACGGGGCAGGAGCGGGAACGACGAAAGAAAATGCACCAAATGTCGAGGGTGTGGATAAAAGCGAAAGGAAAAAGGATGGTATAATGGTTCCGTTTCATTTCTGGAGGTTCTCTATGGATGAAGAAAAGAAGGAAGAAGTCGAGAACAAGGACGAACCGGTCTTCGACTTGGGAAAGTACGATGCCAAGTCGTGGTTCAAGAGCTTCTTCCTCGGTGCTTTCATCGGCCTTGCCATCGTCGTGCCGGGCATTTCCGGTTCGGCCGTCGCCATCATCTTCCGCCTCTATGACAAGCTGATCTATTCCTTTGCCAACATCTTCCGCCGCTTCCGGGCGTGCTTCCTCTTCCTGCTTCCGATCGCCATCGGCGCAATCCTCGGATTCGCCGTCGGCTTCGTCCTGGTCAAGCTGCTTCTGGACTACATCCCCTTCGGCCTCGTCGGCTTCTTCGCCGGCCTGATGGTCGGCGCCCTGCCGACGGTCATGGAGGAGCTCAAGGACGACAAGGTCACGACGAAGAAGGGAATCCTGATGGCTCTCGGCATCCTCATCCCGCTCATCATCGGCGCCGTCTCTGTCTCCATGGCCTACTTCGACGGCAGCTACGACCTGGTCTATGGCCTGGCGCCGGAATCGTCGGGAGGGACGGACTACATCGCCCGCTTCGGGGACTTCCCCTGGTGGATCTACGTCGTCGCCATCCCCATCGGACTCTTCCTGGGCTTCAGCCAGGTCATCCCCGGTCTCTCGGCGACGGCCTTCCTGATGCTGATCGGCTTCTTCCGCCCCTTGGTCGACTCGGTCTCCCTGACCTATTGGAAGGCCTATCCGCAGATCTTCGCCTTCTACGTCCTGCTTGGCGTCTCCCTGATCGCCGGCTTCATCCTGACGTCGAAGCTGATGACGAAGCTCTTCTCCTGGAACCGCCTCCTGGTCTTCCGCGTCATCGTCGGCATGTCGATTGGATCGATCGCGGCGATGTTCCTCAATCCGGACAGCCTGGGCATCTACCTCAGCTGGGCGGAAGGAATCGACAAGAGGATGATCGTCGACTTCGCCCTCTTCCTCCCCCTGACCGTCGGAGGCTTCTTCGCCTCGAATCTCCTGGTCCGCTACGGAAAGAAGGAAAAGTAAAAAAAGTCCGGAAGGAAGCTTCCGGATTTTTTTGTGCCAGCGGAGGGCTAGTGCATCGTCTCTTCCTGGCTTCGGTGCCTTTCGTCGTCCGGCTCGATCAGGATGTAGGCGTCCTTGAGGTCCTGGAAGTCGTGGAAGAGCCTTTCCTTGATGCGGTCGGAGAGGTCGTCGGCTTCCTTGAGCGAGGTATCGGAGGGAAGAAGGACGAAGACGTCGAGGTAGAACTTCTCGGAATAGATCCGCGAGCGGATGAGCTTGACCCGTTCCAGGGGAAGGACTTGGGACAGGGAGTGCCGGACCTGCTCCAGCCTTTCGTCGTCGACGGCGTGGTCCGTCAGCTCTCGGGCGGACTTGGCGAAGGTCTCGACGCCGATGACGATGACCATGACGGCGATGGGAAGGGAGAAGATTGGATCGAGGATGTTGTTCTCAGGCAGCCAGTAGTATCCGCAGAGGGCGATGATGGCGGCGACGGAGGAGAGGGCATCGACGTTCTGGTGCCAGGCGTCGGCCTTCATCGCGGTCGAATGGGCCTTCCTGGCGCCGTAGAGGGTGATGAAGAACATGATCAGCTTCAGGATGACGGAGGCGCCGGAGAGCGCCAGGGAGACGTAGAAGAGCGGAGTGCCGACGACGATGTCGGCGGAAGACGATCCGTGGTGGACGGAGGCGCCGGGAATCAAGGCTTCAATCGCTTCCGTGACGATGCTCAGGGAGGTGGCGAAGAGGATCACGGCGAGGACGATTCCGCTCAGGGACGACCACCGTTCGTGCCCGTAGTTGTACTTGCGGTTCTTCTTGCGGGCGGCGATCCAGATGGAGCAGAGGGCGATGACCGTGGTCAGGACGTCTCCGGTTCCGTGGACGCCGTCGGAGAAGACGGAGGTGAAGCCCATGATCCTTCCGATGACGATCTTGGAGAGTCCGAGGATCAGGTTGAGGACGATGGAGACGATGCCGACGAGGGTGGCGGTGCGGACGGGCTCCTTCTCCTTCTCTTCGAGGTCATCGATCAATGTCTTGTTCTTTTTCATTCTTCCTTCTTTCCTTGACGACGAGGACCCGACCTTCGTGGAGGGTGACGATGGCCTTCCTTCCGGGGAGGAATTCGTTGGAGACGCCGAGGGGAATCGTCGGGTCGAGCTCCTTTTCGTCGAGTTCGTATTTTAACCCATGCAGGCTCACTCGTGTTCCTCTTTGCTGGCTGAAGAGGGAGAGGAATCCGCTTTCTTCCGTGAATTCGTATCTTCCCTTTCCGAGCAGGAAGAGCTCCTGTCGATTGTCGTTGGTATAGAGGATTCCCTTCTTTTTCCGGTCCAGGAGGTAGGAGAGGAGGACGACGTTGGCGATTTCGTGTTCGATCCTTGCCCCGCCGAGGCAACCGTAGAAGTGGAATTCCTCATAGCCTCTCTCCAACAGGAACTTCAAGGCGAAGAAGACGTCCGTGTCGTCCTTGACGGGCGAGAGGCGGATGACGTCCTTGGGAGAGTGGACCAGGGACGGATCGAGGGTGTCGAAGTCGGCGACGAGCAGGTCCGGCTCCTTCCCCTGTTCCAAAAAGGCCCGGTAGCCGCTATCGCAGGCGACGAAGAAGCCCTTTTCATCCTGGAGGAAGGAAGAATCCAATGGCGAGGAAGCGCCGACGAGGATGGCCGTCTTCATTCCACGACTCCCGGAAGGAAGTGATGGTCTTCCTTCGCCTGCCTTGCGATCTCTTCCGCTTCCTTCCGTTCTCCTTTTCGGAGATGGTAGAAGAAGAGGTCGTCATACCCGTCCTTCCTTCCGGACTGGACGGCACGTTCCAGGTAGGAAAGCGCCTTTCCCTCATCCTTGGGGAAGAGCTCCCCCGCAAGGAGTTCCCGTCCCATGGCAAGAAAGCCTTCGGGATCCTGAAAGTCGCAGGAGAGCCGGAGGTTGTTCCGCGCCTCGGGTCCCTGCCCCTTCTCGCGGTAAAGGCGATAGAGATAGAAGTATCCTCTTCGGTTTCCTTCCTTGAGGGCGAGCTGGCATTGATGGACGGCCTCTTCGAAGCGGACGGGAAAGAGGTCGAAGTCCTTGCGGAGATAGAGATCGACGACGTAAAGGTGGTTCATTCCCGAAAAGGAATCGGAACGGAAGATGATGTTTCGAAGGTCGGAGAGCTCCTCGGTCGTGCAGAAGGGGTCTTCGGCCTGACGGATCAGCCGAGCGAGGAGTTCCTTTCGCGTGAGCGGTCTTTCCATGAGGATAGTTTACTCTTGCAATTGGAGGAGACGAAAGCGAAAATACAAAACGACGAACACGGAGCGGAAAAAATGAACACGATAGTGATCAAAGCCTTGGCCAAGATCAATCTGGCAATCGACGTCCTCAGACGCAGGGAAGACAACTATCACGACATCGACATGGTGACCATCCCTTTGACCCTTCACGACTCCATCGAAATCACGCATCTGCCGCGGGGCTACGAGACGTATCTCTTCTGCGACAACCCGACGATCGTCTGTGACGAGTCCAACCTCGCCTACAAGGCCTTGGAGGAAATGCGGAAGTCGTTCGAACTCCCCCGCTCCTTCAAGATCTTCATCTATAAGAAGATTCCTGTCGAAGCAGGTCTCGGCGGAGGTTCCGCCGATGCGGCGGCCGTCATCCGGGCCATCGACCACTTCCTCCCTCCGTCTCAGGACAAGGAGGAAAGGATCCGGGAGCTGGCTTCCCGAATCGGCTCCGACGTCCCGTTCTGCCTCTACGACCGTCCTTCCCGCGTCCAGGGCAAGGGCGAGGTCCTCACGCCGATCGAAGTCGGCTATCCCTACCATGTCCTAATCGTCAAGCCGAGCTACGGCCTGTCGACCAAGAGCGTCTACGAAGCCTTCGATACGATCGAAGAGACCATTCGTCGTCCCAACGTCGAACGGCTGATCGACGCCTTGAAGAAGGACGACGAGGAAGGAATGCGCCAGTCGATGGCCAACGTCCTCTCCGTCCCTGCCATCAAGGCTCTCCCCTTGATTGGCGAGCTCCTGGAGCGGATGAATGCGATGGGGCTTCCGCTCAACGGAATGTCCGGAACGGGGTCGGCCTGCTTTGCCCTCTCCAAGGACAAGAGGCATCTCGAGCGTGTCGCCCACGTCTTCGAGAAGGAGGGGAACCAGGCCTACGTGACCCAGTTCTGCCTCGCGCGATGAGCAAATTCTACGAGCTCGGCTTCCGACTGACGTTTCATTTCGTCGCGAAGTCGGATAAGAAGAGACATCTCAAGAACAAGAAGAGACCCGACGTCGCCGTCGCCCACCTCCCTGTTCCGCAGACCAAGGATTTCGTCAACATCCTGCGCACGACTGAGGAAAAAAGACCACTGCTTCTGGACATCCACGGCGGAGGATGGATGTATGGAGATGAAAATCTCAACATCGATTTTGGAAAATGGTTTGCTGAACAAGGATTCCATGTTGCAATGCCATCCTATCCTTTGATTTATGATGGGACAATCAAAGATATGGTCCAATCCCTCTATCGGACGCTCTCCTTCCTCCGGGAAGAGGCGGAACGCTTCCACATCGATGTCGACAACGCCCACATCGTCGGAGACAGCGCGGGTGCCGGCCTCGCCCTTCTCCTCTGCGCCATCGATGGGAGCGAAGAGCTTCAACGGCTCTACGAGGTGCCGTCTCTTCCGATTTCCTTTTCTTCCCTCCTCCTCTACCATCCTTGCTGCTATCCCAAACGGATGACCTTCGTCGCCAAGCCGAAGTTCATGGACAAGGGGGCCCGGAGGACGTTCTTCCGCCTCTATTGCGGAAAAAATGGGAAAGAGTTCTATGACAAGGCCGACTTCCCCGACTACGCCGCCACGATCCGTCGGCTTCCGCCCACCTTTCTCTTGACGTCGACGGGAGACACGTTCCTGAACCGGATGAGCTTCGACTTGAAGGAGGATTTCCGGCGCTTTGGCTTTCCGATGGAGTTCGTCTTGATTCCGGACGATACCTTCGGCCACGTCCAGAGCGTGACGGAGGTCGACGAGCCGTCTTCCGTGTCGGCAAACGAAAAGGCGCTCGACTTTCTCCGACGGCATTCGTCCGACTTTTCTTCCGATGCTTCTTGAATCAGCTTCGCTTGTTATAGAATAGTAACGTTTTAGGGGGATATCGCCGTGCTTAAGAACAACGCAGTCGTCTATGCCCTCTCCGCCAATGTCGAGCTGGCTCAGAAAGTCGCGGGTTGTCTTGGAGTCGAACTCGGAAAGGTTCGTCTGTCGCATTTCCCTTCGGGGGAGGTCCTTGCCTGTCCCGAGGAGACCGTCCGCGGGAAGCAGATCTTCATCATCCAGTCCACCTGCCCTCCGGTCAACGAGACCTTGATGGAATGCCTGATCTTCATCGACGCCCTGCGCCGTTCCTCCGCCAAGGAGATCAACGTCGTCGTTCCCTACTATGGCTATGCCCGCCAGGATCGCAAGTCCAAGCCGAGAGAACCCATCTCTTCGAAGCTCGTCGCCGACCTCTTCTCTACGGCTGGTGCCGACCGCATCGTCACCTTCGACCTTCATGCCGCCCAGATTCAAGGCTTCTTCACCTGCATCGAGGACGACCTGAGCGCCATCCCCTTCCTGGGGCACGTCATCCTTCATGACGAGAGCATCGACAAGAAGAACCTTGTCACGGTGTCTCCGGACCACGGAGGCGTCAATCGCGCCCGCAGGATTGCGGAGAAGCTCAACACTCCGATCGCCATCATCGACAAGAGAAGGAACGCGGCCTATCAACCCGAAGTCATGAACATCATCGGCGACGTCAAGGGAAAGGACTGCCTGATCGTCGACGACATGGTCGACACGGCAGGATCGGTCACCGCCGCCGCCACGGCCCTGAAGGAAAACGGTGCACAGGACGTCTCCCTCGTCTGCACGCACCCCGTCCTTTCCGACCCTGCCTATGACCGTCTCTCCAAGGGCGTCTTCAAGCACATCTTCGTCACGGACTCGATTCCGCTTCCGCAGAAATTCCTCAACGACCGAAACATTCCGATTCACGTCTGCTCCTTGGCACCGATCATCGCCAATGCCATCACGGCCATCAATTCCGATACCTCCGTCTCCCATTCCTACGACATGTACGCGAACTGAGCCAACGACGAAATCAAGAAGCCCCTGCATCGACTCGGTCCTGTGCGTCGATTGCCATTCCCATTCCCGTTCCTCTTTTGCCGTGTCTTTTTGAATACGGCATCCCGGACGGGATCCTGTAGACCGGATTGATGCAGAGACTTCATCAAAAATTAAGACAATACGGAAAAGCATAAGTTGAAAAGGAAAAAATTAGAATACCATACAAGCGACGGATTCCTTTTCAGGAAGGGGGCCAACGAAAGGGGATGGAGAACAGGGAGCCGGAGATCGTCCTTCCCGGCTCTGTATTCCATGAAGAAAGAAGGCCTCTTCAAAGCGAAGGCTGAGAGAATGAATCATCATCAACGTTCCTGAGCTGTTTCGATGACAGAAAAGCGACTGATTGGCATTAGTCGTCCTACTTGTTCCAATCAATAAATACAATGAAAAGTTGGCAATTGAAGGAAGGTTGGAAGAATTAGGAAATCTCCTTCAGCCTTTCCCCGGCCTCGACGACTCCTTGTTCCTTCGCTTGGCGAAGGAGGGTCTTGGCGAGGGGAACATCCTTCTCGGTTCCCTGTCCTTCCAGGTAGAGAAGGCCAAGCTCATACATGGCGTGGGCGATTCCGTTCTCCTTGGCGATCCGGAAGCAGTAGAAGGCCCTTTCGAGGTCCTTCTTGGTTCCCCTCCCGTCCTTGTAGAGGATTCCGAGGTAGTAGGAGGCCAGGGGATAGTTGTGGTCCGACGCCTTCTTCAGCAGGGAGAAGGCCTTCTCCTCGTCCTTCTCGACGGCCTTTCCTTCCAGGTAGAGGAGGCCGAGATGATAGAGGGAGGGGGCATAGTTGGCCATTGCTCCCTTCCGATAGTACTCGACGGCCTTCCGGAGGTCGTAGGCGACTCCAAGCCCCCTTTCGTAGTAGAGGCCCACGTTGTTGCTGGCGAAGAGGTCTCCCTTCTCGCTGGCTTGGAGGAAGTACTCCAGGGACTTCCGGTAATCCTGCGGAACGCCGTCTCCGTACTTGTAGGCGCGTCCGAGGCTCGACAAGGCCTCGACGGACCCCTGTTTGGCCGCCTCCTCGAAGTAGGAGAGGGCCTTCTTCGTGTCCTTGTGTTCGTACTGGGGAAGAGAGAAGAGGACGCCGAGGGAATAGAGGGCGACGGGATGTCCTTGATCTGCCGCCTCTTGGAAGCAATGGACGGCCTTGTCGAGGTCCTTTTCCTTTCCGAATCCATAGGTGTAGGAGATGCCGATCCGCGTCAGGGCCATCGGCTCTCCCTTGCTGGCGGCCAGTTCGTAGCAGCGGAGGGCCTGGTCGATGTCCTTTTCGACGAGATGACCGTTCTGGTAGCATTCGCCCAGGAGGTAGAGCGCCCTTCTCTCGCCGGTCCGGGCCATGCTGTCGAGCAGGCGGATGCCTTCGGTGTCTTCCTTTTCGATGAGGAGGTAGGAGAGCAGGACGTTGTTCTTCGGCGAAGGTTCTTCCTTGACGAGCGCACGGGCCCGTCCGACGAGTTCTTCCAGGAAGGAGGGATCGTAGTCGATGGCTTCGAGAAGGCAATCCCTGTCGTAGTAGAGCGAGAGGAATTCTTCGGCCGAATGGGCCTTGATCCGATGATAGTCCATGCTGTTGACCTCTTTGTCACTGCGAATATTGTAGCATAGGGGAAGGCAAGCGAAAGGAATCCTGGGATTTCCCCCTTCCGGAGAGGTATCTATCGGGTCGCGTATTTCCGGCGTTCCGCTTCGCTCAGGTACTGGGGGTTGAGGACGCCTTGATCGATGAAGTAGTCCAGGAGGTCGTAGTCGGGACAGTAGCGGCGGCAGAGGGCCTGGAAGGCCTTGCCGTGGTTGCGGACGTAGCAATGGGCGACCTCGTGGACGATCAGGGCGTCGACGATGTCCTGCCGGAAGGCGCAGTTCCGGTAGTCGAAGCGGAAGACCCTCTCGCTGCTGTTGGAGGCGAAGAAACCCTGGTAGTTGTTGACCTTGATTTCCCAGCGCCTCAGGTCGAGCCCCATCCGGTCTCCGATCTCGACGATCCTCTTCTTGAGGTAGAGGAAGAAGTTCTGCTTGTAGGAGCGGATCGGATGCTCTCCTGGGGCGACGACGAAGGCGTCGGGGTCGGAGAGCCTCCTGGAGTCCGTGGTGACGGTCTTCCTTCGGCCGAAGAAGAAGAGGGTTCCTTCGTCGTAGAAGGGCGTGAAGTATACCTGGTTCCGCTTTTCGATCAGGTACTCGACGAAGGTCGAGACCTCCTTGTCGCTGTCCTCCTCGGAGCAGAAGAGCTCCATCGTCCCATAGTGGAGGAAGCCGCGTCGGCTCGTCTCCCGTCCGCCGCGGTAGACGCGGACAGGAAAGATCCTTCCTTCCCTGTCCTGGAAGCGGTAGACGTAGAGGGGAATCCGCTTGTCGATGCGGTCGTCGTAGGTCGCCTTCCTCTTCTGCCTCAGGACGAGGCGGTGTTCGACGTCGATCTCCCGCGGAAGGTAGTAGGGACGGATGCGTTCGACGGACTGGTGCGGATCGTCCTCTTCCCTCTCCTCCAGCGAAGGGAAGGGGACGTTGTTGACGAAGACCTTGTCCTGGCGGACGAAGAGGGTGCTGTTGTCGGGAATCTCGTAGCGCCTTCCGTCCAGGAGAAAGACGTTCTTCCCTTCTTCGCGGAAGAGGGAATAGTCGAGGGAGGTTTCGATGTTGAGGGACGAGAGACGGGCCCTTTCCTTCCCGTCCCTTTCCATCGCGTCGAACAGGTCGAGGAGCTTGCCCATCAATCCTTGAGCAGGAACGTTCCGTTTTCGCCGACGGCCAGGAAGTCCGTCCTGTTTTCGATGGCGTAGTCGATGCTCTCTTCGATGATCGGCGCGAACTTGCCCGTATCGCGCGAGAGTCCGAAGTAGGCCAGGAGCTGACGGGCCAGGCCTTCGCGGTCGATGGCGAACTGGTCCATGAGGATGTCGTAGATCGCCACGGCGATCTCTTCCTTGGGGATGTCGTCGAGGTTGCGGTCGGACCGGCCGCCTCTCCGGCGGTAGAATCCCAGCTTTTTGGGGTCCTGTCCCTCATACCAGAAGAACGACGTGCCGTCCTTGTTCTTTGTGACGAGATGTCCTTCCTTCCACTTCTCGACCGTCTTGTCGTAGAGCTCCTTCGCCGCCCCCTGGAGACGCGTGATTCCGAAGATGGACGCGATCCTCTTCTGCAGCAGGCGTTCGCTCAGCGGCGCTTCGTTCTTCAGGACGATGGCGATCTGGTGCTGGATTTCGTCCTCCTTGAGCTGGCTCTGTTCCAGGCTGTGATAGAGCGGAAGGACGTAGTCCTTGCCCTTGCCGGTCCGCTTCGCGTTCTTTTCCAGGACCGGCGGGCGGACGGTGGGCTTGGGCTCGGGCATTGCACCGGCAAAGTCCCGGCCCCTCTTCTCTTCCAAGGCCTTGCGGTAGGCGATCTCGATCTCGGTGATGACGCTGTTGGGGGAGTTGATCCAGTCGATGGCGTAGACGCGGATCGTCTTCCACCCGAGGGACTTGAGGACCTCGGGCTGGATCTGGAGCTTGTCGACGAGGTGGTAGTCGGTTCCCTTCTCTCCTTCGATCATGACGCCGAGGAGATAGTCCTCCGGATGTTCCTTGTCGGCGAGGGCGAGGTGGAGGTGGAAGGCGGAATCGCCGACGGAGGTGTGGACCCCGTATCCCTTCTTCCGCAGCTCCGCCGCCAGGGATTCGGCGAGGACTTCCTTCTTCCTCTCCTGGGTCCGAGGGGAGTTCTGGAGTTCGCTTCGGCCGTGCTTGGCATAGCGCAGGAAACGGAAGAGGTACTGAGCGCCCGGGTTGTCGATGTCTTCGTCATGGTAGAGGTCCGGGTCGATGTTGGTGTAGATGAGCATCTCCTTGCGGGCGCGGGAAATCGCAACGTTGAGGCGCCGGAAGCCGTTGATGCCGTTGATGGGGCCGAAGTTCATCGACATCTTCCTGTTGCGGTCCATGCCGTAGCCGATGGAGAAGATGATGACGTCGCGTTCGTCTCCCTGGACGTTTTCCAGGTTCTTGACGAAGATCGGCTCCAGGGACTGCTCGTCTTCCTGTTTGAGCTCCTCGGTCATGGCGTCGTCCAGCTTGTCCTCGACCAGGTCCTTCTGGGCCTGGGAGAAGCAGACGATGCCGATGGAATCCTTCTTGAGGCGAGGATCCTTCTTCCGCCTCAGCACCTCCTTGACGATGGCTTCCGCCTCCCGGGCGTTGGTCCGGGAATGGGACCGGTCGTAGGCCGACTGGACGGGCACGTACCGGACCATCGAGACCTGGTCGTCGATCGAGGGGAAGGTGTAGAGGGAGTCGTTGTAGAATTCGTGGTTGGAGAACGCGATCAAGGATTCCGAACGGCTGCGGTAGTGCCAGCGCAGTTCCTGTTCGGGCAGCATGATGGCCTTGCATTCCTCCAGGATGGAGGGAAGGGACGAGTTGAGGAAGTCGCTGTCCTCGGAGGACGAGTTGTCCCGCTTGAAGAAGGAGGTCGGCGGGAGCTGGTTGCTGTCGCCGCAGACGATGAGGCTTCTGCCGCGGGAGATGGGACCGACGGCCTCGGCGGTCGGGATCTGGCTGGCTTCGTCGAAGATGACGACGTCGAAGAGCGCCATGTTCGGGGAGAGATAGGTCGCCGCCGACATCGGGGACATCAGGAAGCAGGGGCAGAGCGTCCTCACGAGGTTGATGGCGCCGTCGAGGATCATGCGGATGCCCTTCCCGTGCCCGTTGGAGGAGATGGCCTTTTTGAGGAAGCCGAGCTCGGAGGTCGGGGAGGCGTTCGTCCTCTCGTTGGGGATGTCCTCGCTCAGCCGGCTCCGGAGCATGGCGATGGAGAGCTCGCGGAAGAGGGCGCATTCTTCGTTGAACTTGCGGATGGTCGCCTCTTCGCTCAGGCCCGAGAAGGATTCGAGGTTGTTCTCGCGGATCGAGAGGAGGGCGATGCCCAGGTAGATGCGGCAGTCGATGGCGTCCTTCAGCGTGCGGCAGGAGACCTTTCCCTCCTTGAGCGCCGTGCAGGCCGATTCCAGGCCGAGGGCCTTGAGCTCGTCCAGGGCCGAATTCATGTTGGCCCATTCCGGGGCGAAGGAAAGCTTGTCCTTGATCTTCTGCAGGTTTCCCGGAAGGGAGGCGTAGTAATCGCTGCGGTCAGGAAGGACGGAGAGGTCGAAGTCGAACTTCTGCCGCTGCTCCTCCAGGGAATCCTCGAATTCCTGATAGAGGGAGAGGAAGACGTTGACGGCGTTGACGTTGAGGCTGGAGAGCGAATGGAGGACGGAGAGGAAGGCCGAGAGGAGCCGCTTTTTCTTCGGCAGGTCCTCCAGGGCGTCCACGCTCTGATAGAGGGAGAGGGAATATTCGAATTCTTTCTTCAATGCAACGGCATCGCTTTCGTCGATGTCGACGAATTGTTCCCGGAAGACGTTTCGGACGGAAGGAAGGAAAGCGTCAATCTGCGAAGCAAGGTCCTGAAGGTGGATGACCAGCGTCAGAAGCGCGGTCGCCTGCGAGGCCTTGATCTTGTTCTTCTCGTAAGGACGGAGAATCTTCTTCGCCTTGCTTGCGCTCTTCTGGCGATGGAAGATTTTGCCGGAAAGGTCGATGGACTTGACCTCCGAATAGCCTTCCCGAAGCGACTTGTCCTTCAGGACCTCGGGCTTCAGGTAGGGGAGGAGCTTCTCCTGTCGGATGCTCTGGTATTCTGTCAGCAGCGTCAGGAAGGAAGAAATGTTCTCCGCCTCTTCCGCGATGGTGAAGTCGACGATGCTGGAGGCGAGGGGGACGGGGGCCTCGGCGACGAGGGCTTTTGTCAGGAAGCGGGCCAGGAGGGCGACGTTGCTGCGGGAGAAGGAGAAGTTGGGTCGGAAGACCTCCTTGATCTTGTTGACGCGGGCGGAGAGCATCTGGGCCTTCTTGATCCACTGGTCCAGCTGTTCGGACAGCCTCTCCCTTTTCTCCAGCCCATACGCATGTCCGCGCAGGGGCATCAGGTCGTTCTGGAAATAGGTCCCGAAGTGGCCATAGGCCTCGAGGTAGGCGATCCTCTCTGCGAGGTCGTTGATCGACTGGAAGTCTTCCGGAGTCAGCTTTCGGAGGAAATCGTCGGAAAAGGGAGGGAGCTGGCGGGATTCCTTGACGCTTTCATAGCCGATCAGGGCGTCGTTGATGGAGAGGAAGCAGGGGGAGGCGCGGTGGAAGACTTCGATGTCGTACTCCAGCTTGGTGCGCTTCGTCGCGATGCTCTCCTTGTAGCGCTCGAACTCGGAGGGGGAGCCGAGCTGGGCATTCTTGAAGGCGTTGGAGAATTGTCGGAGGACCATCGCCTTGCTCGCCTTGGCGGAGTGAAGCTGCAGGCAGAAGGGATCCAGTCCGATCCGCTTGAGGCGGTTGTAGACGACGTCCAGGGCGGCCTGCTTCTCCGAGACGAAGAGAACTTTCTTGCCGTGATAGAGGGAGTTGGCGATCATGTTGACGATCGTCTGGCTCTTTCCGGTTCCCGGAGGGCCGAAGAGGATGAAGGATTTGCCGTCGGCGCATTTCATGATGGCTTCGATCTGGCTGGAATCGGCGACCAGCGGGATGCAGCAGTCGCTCTCCCGGACGGGATGGCTCGACGTGGCCTCGCTCCATTCCTTCCTCCCGCTGGCAAGGGAACGGATGATGGGGTTCTTTCCCATCGCCTCCTTGCGCAGGCGCAGGTCGTTCCACATGCAGTAGTGCGTGAAGTCGAAGGAACCCAGGCCGAGGTAATTCCGGTGGCAGGACCAGCCGGAAAGACCCTTGATCGTCCTCTCCATCTGGGCGAGGATCCTCTCGACGTCGAGATGGCCGTCCGGACCAGGGAGGATCGACTCGATTCCGGAGAGGTCGAAGCCGCGCTCCTTCTTCAGGAATTCAATCAGCGTGGTGTTGTGCATCCATTCGTCGTCGCGCAGACGAAGGGAATAGCTCCCCTTGCTCTTTCCGTCCTTGACGAGGTCGACCGGGACAAGGACGAGCGGAGCGACGCGATAGGCGCCGAGGTTGTCCTGGTTCTGGACTTCGTAATAGCGGAGCAGGCCGATGGTGAGGTAGAGGGTGTTGGCTCCCTTATCGTTGAGGTTGTCGCGGTATTTTCGATAGATGTACTTCAGCCGGTCGCGCAGGTCGTTCTCGGTCAGGAACGAGACGAGCTTCCGTCCCTGGACGGATCCCGCGGCCAAGGAAGCATAGCGCGGGTCGTCGATGGCCTGGAGGACGTCGACGGTCCCTGTCATCGTGGCGGGCCTGGCCGTGATGCCGAACCGGTCGTCGCTCCGATAGGAACGAGCGAAGGAGACGGCGTCGTCGCAGAGGAAGGAGAGGGACTTCTTGATTCGGTAGTTCAGCAGTGGATTGTTCATCGACAGGTCGAGAAGCTCGCGTTCCCAGACGTCGAAGCCGCTCCGCGTCTCTTCCTGCGTCGTCAGGGAATCGTAGTGGCCGTATGTCCTCAGGACGTTCCTTTGGTCCGAATACACGACGCTCTGGCTCGCCTCGTCGTAATGGAGAGGCAGGGGGAAGATTCCGTTGTCGCGGCAGATGGAGATGTCGATGGCGCAGAAGAAGTCGAAACCCTGGAAGAAGGCCTCTTCGATGGATTCTGTTGCCTCTTTGAATTCGGAAATGGGATTGCTTAGTTTTGATACATCAATCAATATGAGATTTTTTTGTTCAATCAATGATTGAACATGGCTAGGACTATATTCGATGGAATTGCTCAGGAAGACATCTTCTTCCAAAAAGCATCCGACGTAGGCCTTTTCGTCCTTGATGGCAAGAAGGGCATGGAGGCCGATGTTCTCGAGGATCGAGGCATAGAGCAGGGCGAGGTCCAGGACCGTCCCTTCCTTCCGGACGAGGAGGACGTCCGGAATCGAGATTCGGTCGATGCGGGAAAGGTCCTCCTCTTGGACCTGGAACTGCTTCGACCGGAGCAGAAGGAACGTCTCCTCGATCTGGTCGAGGACCCCTCTTTCCTCTTCCTGGTAGCCGCAGGCGAAGCCTTTGTCCTTTTCCCGGAGGCGCTCTGAGACCTTGGCGCACAGGTCCTTGACGCCCGAGAGGTTCGGCATCACGTAGCTGGCCAGCTGGCTTTCCCTTCCCTCCCTCCGGCCGAGAAAGGTGTCGTAGGGATAGAGGTCGATTTCGAAGCTCTCCTCCAGCAGGGGTTCGGCCGATCCTTCCCCTCGGATGGAAATCAGGACGCGTCCTTTCGTCGCCTCCGTGAGACGGGAGAAGAAAAGACGGTTGAAGGACAGCCTTCTCAACTCGTTCGGACTCACCAGCGAGGTCGACTTCGGGCCGAGATACTGGAAGAAGATCTCGTGTTCCTGACCGAAGGAGGGGTCGAAGCGGATGGAGAGGCGCAGGTCCTTGATTCCTCTTTCCGAGAGGTTCTCGACGGCAAGGGAAACGAGACAGGGCAAGGGATCGTTGACGATCGAAAGCAGATTGAGACCGGTCGAAACCTTTGCCTTGACGCGGATTTCGGGTCGAAATTCGGGATTGTCCATGTCGTTTCCTCCTGGTGAGCGTGCCTGAAAATATTATAAGTGGATTGAAAGTCTCTTCGGTAGAAGAAGAGGTGTCTTTTTTGGCGTCGTCCGGCCTTTTCGAGGAATCGTCTTCTCGACAGAGGGCTTTTGTTTCCACTATACTCATCTCAAGATGTTCACCTGCAATTACCACACGCATACCCGCCGCTGCGGACATGCGACGGGAAAGGACGAGGAATACGTCCTCCAAGCCATCGGCAGGGGATTCACGCAGCTGGGATTCTCCGATCATGCGATGCTCCCGGATTTTTCGGAGCCCTACACGAGAGGAGACTATTCCCTCTTCGAGGACTATTGCCGTTCCATCCGAGATCTCCAGAAGAAGTACGAAGGGCAGATCGAGATCTTCCTCGGCTTTGAGGCGGAAAGCTTTCCTCCCTATTTCCCCTTTTTCCAGGAGCTGCTGGGGAACCATATCCTGGATTACCTCATCCTGGGAAATCACTCGGCCATGAACGACCAGCGTCAGATCACCAACCGCTTTTCCCACATCCATTCGGCCAGCGAGCTCTACCTCTACCGCGACCTCGCCGTCAAGGCCCTGTCCTCGGGACTCTTCTCCCTCTTTGCCCATCCCGACTACTTCCTCTCCTCCATCGACAACTTCGACGCCGACTGCCGCAAGGTCTCAAGGGAGATCATCGAGTGCGCCGTCGCCAACGACGTCCCCCTGGAGATCAACCTCGCCGGCATCCGCCATGGAAGGAGGACGATCGGGAATTCCTTCCGCTGGATCTACCCGACCGACGACTTCTTCTCGCTCGTCCATCGGTATCAGGCCAAGTGCTACTTCGGCCAGGACGCCCACGCCCCGGACCAGGTCGGTTTTCTTCCCGCCCAGTACGAGGCCCTGGAATTCGCCCGCAGGCATGACCTGATCCTCTTGGATTCCGTCGAAGGAATCCGACCGAGGCACGAACGGCTTCCGGTCTGAAAATCGTTTTCATCGATTGGAAAAAAGCCTCGTCTTTTTGTTACCTTTTGTTTACAGAAAGGGCTTTCTTTTACTTTGGCTTTCTTTGATATAATATTCCCGTTATGCATGTAGGAGGAAACCGATGAAACTAAGGAAGGAAGCGATTGACATCGTCATCGACATCTGCGACCGCTACAAGGACGAGCCCTCCCCTTTGATGCTCATCCTGAGCGACGTTCAGAAGGAATATGGTTACATTCCCCTGGAAGTCCAGGAGATCATCTCGGCGAAGACGGGAATCCCGGTCAGCGACATCTACGGTGTCGTGACGTTCTACAACTTCTTCTCCCTGGAGCCGAAGGGAAAGTACGTCATCGGCGTCTGCATCGGCACGGCCTGCTATGTCAAGGGTGGACAGAACATCATCGACAAGTTCGGCGAGATGCTCAAGATCAAGCCGGGGCAGACGACGGAAGACGGCCTCTTCTCCTTGGATGATCTGCGCTGCCTCGGCGCCTGCGGCATCGCTCCGGCCGTGAGCATCAACGGCAAGGTCTATCCGAAGGTCACCCTCGCCCAAGTTCCTCAGATCATCCAGGAATACCGCGAGAAAAGCAAGGAGGAATGAAGATGCCCAGGAAAGCGACAACGGACGTCAAGATCAAGGATACCAAGGCGCTGGACAAGCGCCTGGACGAGGCGACGAAGAAGCTGGAGGAGAAATTCTCCGGAAAGGACGGAAAAAGGCACATCGTCATCTGCGGAGGAACGGGGTGCCTCTCGTCCAACTCCCAGCTGATTCACGATGAACTCCTGAAGGAGATCAAGGCCCACAAGCTCGAAGACAAGGTGACGGTCAATCTCGTCGGCTGCTTCGGCTTCTGCTCGCAGGGTCCTTTCGTCAAGATCTATCCGGAGGACACCCTTTACCACGGCGTCAAGCCGGAGGATGCCAAGCGCATCATCGAGGAAGACCTCATCGGGAACAAGATCGTCGAGGATCTGCTCTACGTCGATCCCGCCACGAAGAAGAGGGTCACCCGTCAGGACGACATCAATTTCTATAAGAAGCAGGTCCGCATCGCCCTCTACGGCTGCGGAACCATCAATCCCGAAGACATCGACGAAGCCCTCGGCTATGACGGAATGAAGGCCTTCCGTCGCGCCCTGACGATGAAACCCCAGGAAGTCATCGACGAAATCGGCAAGGCGGGACTGCGGGGCAGAGGAGGCGCGGGCTTCCCCACGGGTCGCAAGTGGCAGTTCGCCCTCGATCAGAAGAGCGACGTCAAGTACGTCGTCTGCAACGGCGACGAAGGCGACCCCGGTGCCTTCATGGACCGCTCCATCCTCGAGGGGAACCCGGTCGCCGTCATCGAAGGCATGATGATCGCCGGCTATGCCATCGGAGCCACGCAGGGATACTTCTACATCCGTGCCGAATATCCGATCGCTTGCCATCGCGTCGAGACGGCCCTCAAGGAACTTCGGCAGTGCGGCCTTTTGGGAAAGAACATCCTCAATTCGGGCTTCGACTTCGACATCGGCATCCGCTACGGAGCCGGCGCCTTCGTCTGCGGCGAGGAGACGGCCCTGCTCAACTCCATCGAAGGAAAGAGAGGCATGCCGCGTCCGAAGCCGCCCTTCCCCGCGGTCAAGGGCCTCTGGGGAAAGCCGACCATCATCAACAACGTCGAGACCTTGGCCAACGTCCCCTACATCCTGCGCGAAGGCTGGGAGAAGTTTGCCAAGATCGGAACGGAGAAGTCCAAGGGGACGAAGGTCTTCGCCCTCGGAGGAAAGGTCAAGAACGTCGGTCTCGTCGAGGTGCCGATGGGAACGACCCTCCGCACGCTCATCTATGACATCGGCGGCGGAATCCAGAACGACAAGATGTTCCAGGCGATCCAGACCGGCGGACCTTCCGGCGGCTGCCTGACGATCGATGAGCTGGACGTCCCCATCGACTACGACTCCCTGGTCGCCCACGGCTCGATGATGGGATCGGGCGGCGCCATCGTCATGGACGAGGACAACTGCATGGTCGACGTCGCCAAGTTCTACATGCAGTTCATCTGCGATGAATCTTGTGGAAAATGCTCTCAATGTCGAATTGGCACAAAGAGACTTTTGGAGATCATGGACAAGATTACCAGCGGAAGGGCAACCCTTTCCGATATCGATAAGTTGCATGAACTTGCCCAATCCATCCAAGTCGGTGCCCTCTGCGGACTGGGACAGACGGCCGCCAACCCCATCATCTCCACGCTGGAGAAGTTCCACGACGTCTACATCCGCCACATCGTCGACAAGAAATGCGATGCCGGAATCTGCAAGGACCTGATCAGCTACCACATCGATCCGGAGAAGTGCAAGAAGTGCTCTCTCTGCGCCCGGTCCTGCCCCGTCAACGCCATCTCCGGCGTCGTCGGCAAGGAAGCCTTCAAGATCGACCAGACGAAGTGCATCAAGTGCGGAACCTGTGTCGCCGGATGCAAGTTCGGCGCCATCTACAAGGAGTGAGACCATGGCAAACAAAGTCACAATCTATATCGAGAACCATCCCTACATCGTCGACGAAGGGATGTCGATCCTTGAGGCGGCCAAGACGTGCGGATTCAACATCCCCAACCTCTGCCATTGGCGCGACCATAAGTGCTCCCTGGCTTCCTGCCGCGTCTGCCTCGTCCATGTCGACGGCGAGAAGAGGCTCGTTCCCTCTTGCGCGTATCCGGTCCGCGACGGGCTTCACATCTCCATCACCGACCCGGCGGCCGTCGCTGCCCGCCGGACTTCGGTCGAGCTTCTCCTCTCCAACCATTACTACAACTGCCAGGCCTGTCGCAAGAACGGGCACTGCGAGCTCTTGGAAGTGGCCCGCGAGGTCGGCGCACGTCCGGAGCTCTATGTCGGCAAGAAGACGCAGACGACGATAGACGAGATCGCTCCGGGCATCGTGCGCGACACGAGCAAGTGCATCCTCTGCGGAAAGTGCATCGAAGCCTGCAAGGACGCGCAGGGAATCGGCATCCTCGGCTTCCAGAACCGCGGCTTCAACACCATCGTCGGTCCGGTGGAGAACCGTTCCTTCGCGACCGTCCCCTGCATCCAGTGCGGACAGTGCACCATCGTCTGCCCGACGGGCGCCCTGATGGAGCACAACGACCTTCCGAAGCTCGACCAGGCCTTCCAGGAGAAGAAGGTGGTGATCGCCTTTGTCGCTCCGGCCGTCCGGGCGGCCATCGGCGAGGAATTCGGCGAGAGGATCGGGACCAACTGCACCAAGAAGCTGGCCGCGGCGATGCATCGCCTTGGCTTCTATCGTTGCTTCGACCTCAACTTCGGTGCCGATCTGACGATCATGGAGGAAGCGACGGAATTCGTCAAGCGCTTCGCCCAGCGTGCCCCCAAGCCGATGATGACCTCCTGCTCTCCGGGCTGGATCAACTACATCGAATACAACTATCCGGAGCTGATTCCGCACCTTTCGACCTGCAAGTCCCCGCAGCAGATGATGGGAGCCATCATCAAGTCCTACTATGCGGAGAAGAACGGAATCGACAAGGCCAACATCTGCGTCGTCTCCGTCGTCCCCTGCACGGCCAAGAAATACGAGCGGTCGCGTCCGGAGGAGAAGGTCGGAAGCCTCGACGACGTCGACGTCGTCCTGACGACGAGGGAGCTCGGACAGCTCATCCGTCGTTCCGGAATCGTCTGGAATCGTCTGCCGGACGAGGACTTCGACCATGACCTCATCGGTGAGAACACGGGAGCCGGCGTCATCTTCGGCGTCACCGGAGGCGTCATGGAGGCGGCGATTCGCACGGCTTATCACATCATGACCAACGAGGAGATGGAGCCGGTCGTCTTTGCTCCGGTCCGCGGCCTTGAAGGCATCAAGGAGGCTTCGCTTTCCATCAACGGCATCAAGATCGAGATCGCCGTCTGCTCCGGCATGAAGAACGCCAAGGTCATCCTCGACCAGGTGAAGGCGGGCACGTGCAAGTACGACTTCGTCGAAGTCATGGGATGCCCCGGCGGCTGCATCAACGGTGGCGGACAACCCTATGTCTTCCCGGTCTTCCTTCCCAACGAGGATCCCGACATCTGGTATACCTATCGCGAGAAGAGGGCCAAGATCCTCTACGATGAGGACAAGGGAAAGCCCATCCGCCGCAGCCATCTGAATCCCGACATTCAGAAGCTCTACAAGGACTACCTCATCTCCGCGGGTTCCCCCTTGGCGGAGAAGCTCCTCCACACTTCCTACAACAACAAGAGGGAGTGCTATCCGGATCCGACTCCGGAGACGACGCCGTTGACCAAGTAAGTCGCAGGGCCGCTGGAAGGCGGCCCTTTTCCGTGTTCGACGAAGGCCTCGGATTCGACGGGAGGAGTGTCCGGTCGTTCCAAGTCCACCAATCCCCACAAAAAAAGAAAACCCTTCCTTCCCCTTTCGGGTTGGAAAGGTCTTCTTCCGCCTTCTTCGGAAACCGGGCCTACAGGGTCCTTGCAAAGGCGAGGACGTCCTTCCCCTGCAGAATCCTTCCCTCCTTGAGGAGGGCGGAAGGACAGAGAGTCCTCATCCTCTCCACGGCCTTTTCGATTCCGCTTCCGCCCGAAGTGGCAAACGGAACGAGGACCTTTCCGGAAAAGTCATGCTTCTCGAGGAAGGTGTCGACGATGCGGGGCTCGACGTACCACCAGATGGGGAAGCCGATGAGGACGTTGTCGTAGGAAGAGAGGTCCTTGTCCTCGAGGAGGTCCGGACGGCAGCCTTCCTGGGACATCTCGATCGAGCTGCGGCTTCTGACGTTCCTCCAATCCAGGTCCGCGGCCGTATAGGCCGTCTTGGGACGGATTTCGAAGAGGTCCGCATTCAGCTCCTTTGCCAGCGTCCTTGCGACTTGTGCGGTCGTTCCTTCTGCCGAGAAGTAGGCGACCAAGGTCTTTCCCTTCATCACAGGCTCTCCTTGTAGATCTGGACGATTTCCTCGCGGGACAGTCTCTTGTACCCGCCGTCGAGGACGATCGTGACGTCGGCGATCTTTTCGACCATGTCCCTTTTGACGCCGAGTTCGGTGAGGTTCAGGGAAAGGCCCAGCTCCTTCATCCAGTTCTCCATCGCCTCGAGACCTTCCAAGGCGATTTTCTCTTCCGTCTTTCCTTCGGGACGGACGTCCCAGACCTGGGTGGCGAAGCGGACGAACTTCTTCATTCCATAGGGAAGGATGTGCCGGTAATAGGCGAGGGAAACGGCGGAAAGCGTCATGCCGTGCGTTGCGTTGGTATAGCCACCGACTGCCTGGCCGAGCATGTGGACCATCCAGTCGGTCGACTTTCCACGGGAGATCAGGGTGTTGGGGGCCCAGGTTGCCGCCCACATGAGGTTGCTTCGCGCCTCGTAGTCGTTCGGATTCTCGTTGGCAATCCGGCTCGAGTGGATGACGGAGCGCATCAGGCCCTCGGCGATGTAGTCGCTGGTGCTGTCGTCCTCGCCCGAGAAGTATTGCTCGCAGATGTGATTGAAGATGTCGTAGATTCCGGCCACCATCTGGTGGTGCGGAAGCGTCATCGTGTAGAGCGGATTCAGGATGGAGAACCGCGGCATGACGTCCTCGCTTGCGAAGACGTGCCCGATCTTCTGCTTCGTCTCCTGATTGGTGATCACCGCTCCGGCGTTCATCTCCGATCCTGTCCCGACCATGGTCAGGACGCAGCCGACGGGGATGATCCTGCAGCTGGGTTCCTCGAAGCGGACGTAGTACTTCTCCCAAGGATCCTCGTCGCAATGGACGGAGACCGCGAGGGCCTTGGCATAGTCGCAGACGGATCCGCCGCCGACGGCAAGGATGAGGTCGACGTTGGATTCACGGGCTACCTTCAGGCCTTCGTAGAGCTTTTCCAGCGTCGGGTTCGGCATGACGCAGGAGACTTCGGAAACGACCTTTCCGTGATCGCGGAGGATCATCAGGACGGCGTCGTAGATGCCGTTCCTCTTGATCGACCCTCCTCCGTAGACGAGCAGGACGCGAGGGCCGTACTTGGGAAGCTCATCGTTGAGACGGTCCAACGAATCCTTTCCGAAATAGAGCTTCGTGGGGTTGCAATACGTAAAGTTTCCAATCATCTTCTGCTTCCTTTCCTCCGGGATTTTCCGGAACCGCAAGTCAAGGGACGACTTGCGATTTCCATTATATCGATTGTTGACATTGTGTCAACATCATTCCTCCGACCTCTTCGGTTTTCCCTCCCTCCCTCTTCCTGATACAATGATGCCATGGAAACGAAAGAGATCTTCGTGAAATTCGGCCGGGAGAAGACGTACTGCCGGATCCTTCCCTCTCCATCGAAGAAGACGCCCCTTCTTTTTCTTCACGGCGGGCCCGGCAGCGGGCATGACAGCTTCGAGCTTTTGGATGACTTGAGGGAGAAGGACGACCGGACCCTCATCTTCTACGATCAGCTCGGCTGCGGCCGGTCCAGCGCGACGGCGATCGATCCCCGGGACATCGACATGGGAACCTGGATCCAAGAGCTGGAGAACCTGATCGAGAGGCTCTCCCTGGATTCCTATCATCTTCTGGGACATTCCTTCGGCGGAATGCTGCTTCAGGAATTCCTGCTTCAGAGAAGGCCCAAGGGCGTTCGAAAGGCGATCTTCTCGAGTACGCTCTCCTCGGCCCGGCTCTGGGAGGAGGAGACGAAGAGGCTCCTCCTTCTCCTTCCTGAGGAAGACCGGGAAGCGATTCTGGTCGCCGAGGAGACGAAGGTCTACGACGGGAAGGAATTCGACCGGGCGATGAAGGACTACGCCCTTCGCTTCATCGGAAGGGAGGCGGACGAAAGGGCGCCGGAATGCCTCCGCCGCAAACGGAGCCCTCAGGCACGAATCGTCTATCGGCAGAACTGGGGACCGTCGGAGTTCCTGCCGACGGGTAGGCTGAAGGACTTCGACACGACGTCGCGGCTCAAGGAAATCACGATTCCCGTCCTGCTGCTGAGCGGGACGGAGGACGAGTCGACGCCAAGGATCAACCAGACGATGCGCGACAGCCTCGGTGGAGAAAGGAAATGGGTCCTTCTTTCCGGGGCACGCCATCGAACCTATGACGACCAAAGGGAGAAATACGAGGAAGCCATCATGAACTTCCTAAAGGAGGATTGAAGATGGATATGAATGAATTGATCGAAGTCATACAAGAAAACTGGAAGATGGTCAAAGGGGAGAATTACCATTCCTTCGAAGAGCTTTTCCCTGTTCTCCTCCATCGGACCCTGGCGGAGGGAATCGATTGGAGGAGCTATGCCAACCTCAAGGAAAACTGCTATGGCTTCGAACGATACAAAATCCTGAAGGAAGGCCATCAGAAGATGGTGGAACGCTTTCTCGCCCTCTATCCGGAAAAGGGCAAGAGCGAGGTCAAGAAGCTGGTCCAGGCCATCATCCTCGATGCCAAATACTTTGCCAAGTTCAATCAATTCCTCAACATCGAGCGGCAGTATCAGGCGGTGGAGAAGGACGAGGAACAGCTCCTGGCTTTCCTGGAGGATTTCCGCAAGAACTCCGGAATCTTCGGCATGTATTTCATGAAGGCCTCCCTTTTCGTCATGGAAAGCCATCTGATGGACGTTCCTGCCATGGACAGGGAAATCAAGGAATTCCTGAGGAACGCCCTAGGCCTTCCGGAGGAGAACAAGGCGGTCTATCGCGAACTTCTTCGACTGAAGAAAGAGCTTTCCTTCACGGGCGTGGAACTCTACCAGGCACTGAAGAAGGCGGCCTCTTCCCATGATTGACATCGTCCACCTCTTCAAGGACTACAGCACGAAGAAGACGGCCTATCGGGCCCTTTCGGATGTCAACCTTTCCCTTCCGGACCACGGCTTCGTCTCGATCCTCGGCCCTTCCGGCTGTGGCAAGACGACGCTTCTCAACCTCATTGGTGCCTTGGATACGCCGACGCTTGGTGAGATACGGATCGATGGCTGCTCCCTTTCCTCGATGGACGAAAGGAAGAGGGACCGCTATCGGAACGAGGACGTCGGCTTCATCTTTCAGGAATACTTTCTTCTCCCCCAGCTGGACGTCCTCGACAATGTCAAGCTCCCTCTTCTGATCCAGGGATGGAACGACGCGGAAGCCGAAGCGCGGGCGAGGGAAGTCCTGCGGCAGGTACGCATCGAGAACCTAGCCCAAAAGAGGAGCAACGAGCTTTCCGGTGGAGAAACCCAGCGGGTGGCCGTCGCCCGCGCCCTTTCGACCAATCCAAGGCTTCTGCTCTGCGACGAGCCGACCGGGGCGCTCGACAGCGAGAACTCGACGCTCGTGATGGACCTTCTGAAGGAGGCGAGTCGGGACCGCCTCGTCCTCGTCGTCACGCATAACGAAGACTTGGCTCGAAAGTATTCCAATCGCATCGTCACCATGAAGGACGGAAGGATCGAGGAGAGCGGCGCGGAGAGGGAATCCGTCGCCTTGGAAAAGAAGGAACGCGTCTTCGGAAAAGGGAAAAGCCGTCTTCCTTTCAAGAGCATGGTTCGGATGGCCTTCCGAAACCTGTGGAGGAAGAGGGGAAAGACGGTCCTGACAACGATTGCCAACGCCTTTGGCATGATTGGCATCGGCTTCCTTCTGGCCTTGAACACGGGATTTGAATCCTATTCCCAGCGCATCAACCGGGCGACGGCGAGCTCGATGCCCATCATCGTGACGAGCTATACGACGATCAGCGACAGCGAAGCTTACGATGAGGTGAATTCCGACGTTCTCTATCCAGACGTCGAGGAGATCTATCCGAGCGTCGACGCGGAAACGACCACGGCCTACGTCTACAACAACTTTACCGACAAGTACTTTTCCTACCTGGATTCCCTTGTCGAGGAAGGCCTTGCCTCGGAATACGTCGTCAACTACGGAAATTCCTATTCGATGAACCTGGTCACGGAGACTCCCCAATCGCTGGATGGTTCCTCCTCGGGCGAAGTCGTTCTTGTCGATACGACGAAAACCAACGGAAACAGCATCACCACGACATCCGGCATGCCGACCAGCATCTTTCATTCGCTCTACGGAAGCCTGGAGGATTACGATCTGATCGTTGGTTCCTTGCCGCAGAACGAGAACGAGCTTGTCCTTGTCGTCGATGAGTACAACTCCATTCCCTTCGACATCCTCAAGAGCCTGGGATTCTATAATGAAGAGGATAAGCAAGACGATGTAAAGGATCAAAGCCTTGATAGCAAGGTCAAGCCGATATCATTCGATACCATCTTGAATAAGAAATATAAGGTCTTTCCAAACGATTCCTTTTATGGCCCTTCGGCGGAAGGAAGGATTACGGATGCCTTCGGAGAGACGAGGGAAATGAAGCTCTACTCGACGGTCGACCTTCAGCAGGCCTACGAGGACGATCTTCAGGGAAGGACGCTTACCATCTCGGGCATCCTGCGGCCGAAGGAAGAGACGACCTACGGACTTCTCTCTCCTTCCCTCTGCTTCCTCCCCGAGCTTCAGGAGGATCTGGTCTCTGAGAATAGGGACAGCGCCTTCGCACGGGAGCTGATGGGCCATGTTGTCTTCTCTCCGGGCGGTACGACCCAGGACTTCGCCGACTTTGTCCAGGAGCTTCAGGAGATCGTTGACTCGTACGAGAATTCTCTTGATTCGGAGACGACCGTCTTTCCCACGTCGGACATCCGGTCGCTTCTGGACCGGTATTTCGCCTACTTCGATTACCAGAGCGGGACGGCGTATACCCTTTCCTCCTTCGCCTATGAGGCGGAGATCCTTGGAATCGAACTGCTTCCGGAGGCGATGCGCGGACTCTCCCTTTCGGACACGGACCAGATCCAGGCGATTGTCGAGGACATCGCTTCCTCCCTGGGACGGGGGGACAGGGACCTTTTCTATTCGTACTGCATCGGCCTTTCGGCTTACGTCAACGCCTATTCCTTCATCGACACGGTCACGATTCTGCCGACAAGCCTCTCGGTGCGCGACGAGCTTCTCCTGCGGCTGGATTCCTTCAACGAGATCCAGCCCGACTCTTCCGACCACGCTTCCAGCAACCGGGAGCAGGTCTTCTATTCCACGCTCAACCGAAGCGCCATGCTTTCGGAAGTCGGGGGTGTCATCGACATGGTCTCCATGATCCTGGTCATCTTCTCGGTCATCTCCTTGCTGGTCTCCTGCACGATGACCGCCATCCTGACGATGAACGGCGTCCTGGAACGGAAGAAGGAAATCGGACTTCTTCGTTCCCTGGGGGTAAGAAAGAAGGACATCCTTTCGCTGTTTGAGACGGAAACGCTCTTTACGGGCGTCTTCATCGGTGTCTTCGGCGCTCTGGCCACCTATGTCCTGACCTTCCCCATCAATCTGCTCATCGAGTCTTCCTTTCCGACGTTCCAGACAGGGACGATGGCGCAGTTCACGTTCCTTCATGCCGTGATCCTGCTTCTTATCGCCCTGGTCATCAGTTTCCTTTCCGCCCTCGTCCCATCGCTCAAGGCGTCCAATCAAGATCCTGTCGATTGTCTCAAAAGCGAATAAAGAAACGAAAATATTCGAAAAAAATAGGATGAATTGTAAATTTTTATCATTTCTTTGACGTCGTTTGTCATGGGGGGGGTTAGAATATTGGTAAAAGGAGGAACGCATGATGAAAAAGTATCTTTTCCTTCTTCCTCTCCTTCTTCTGACGTCCTGCTCCGATACGGGAAGCGAGACGCCGAAGTTCGACAACGTCACGGTCGTCTATCATCAGGAATCGGATCGCGAGGACTATGCCTACATGGATCTTGCGGCCGATGCAACGGACTATGTGGAAAGCCGTGTCCTGAATGGGCTCTATCCTCGTCTCGCGGAAGACACGCTTGTCGACCTTGGCTATGAACGGAAGGAAGGCACGTGGACGGGTTCTGTTCCTGTGGGCCGCTATACGCTCCTTCTGGAAGGGGAGGGAAGCCTCTGCTCCATCCTGCTTCCGCCGCTAGATCTGGCAAACGACGTTCTTGCTCCGGTCCTCTACGCGGTGGAACATCGGGGCGAGACCCAGTGCTATCTCTATGATGACGTTGATTCGGAGACGAAGGCTCTACTTTCGGACATCGAATCCGGGATGAAATCCGCCGTGGAAGGAGACGAGGCAACCCTGACGTACTATCGCTAGGCGCTCTTCTCTTGTATCTCCTTTTCCCGGAACCCTATAATATCTCTTGGTCGTTTTTGATATGCTTCATTGAGAAAGAAAAGAGGTAAACACTATGGGAAGAGCACACGAAGTCCGCGCCGCCAAGATCGCGAAGACCAACGCCGCCAAGTCCGCGCTTTACAACCGCGCCAGCAAGGAAATCTACATGGCTGCGAAGTCGGGTGTGCCTGATCCCAACGATAACCTGGCCCTCCGCTCCGCCATCGAAAAGTGGAAGGCCCAGCACGTCACGCGCGACGTCATCGACCGCGCCATCAAGAAGGCCCAATCCAAGGATTCGGCCGCCTACGTCTCGGGCCGCTATGAGGGCTTCGGCCCCGGCGGCGTCGCCGTCGTCGTCGATACGCTGACGGACAACGAGAAGAGAGCCTTCTCCGCCGTCCGCGCCGCCTTCAGCCATCATGGCGGAAATATCGGAAACTCCGGTTGCGCCTCCTTCAACTTCACCCGTCTTGGCGTCATCGACTTCGAGACGGACAAGACCGTCGAGGAAGTCGAGGAAGACCTGATCTTCAACGACGTCGACGTCCAGAACGTCACCAAGGACGAGAACCTGGTCGAGGTCCAGGTCACTCCCGAGAGCTTCGAGAAGGCCAAGGAGCAGATCACGAAGGACTTCGGCGTCAGCGAATTCGCCGAGGCTTCCGTCACCCTCGTACCCCAAAGCCTCGTCACGGTTTCGGACGAGGACCGTTCGACCATCGAGAACCTTCTGGATTCGCTCGACGAGATCGAGGACGTCCAGGACGTCTTCCACAACGCCGACCTGTAAGAGATGATGAACGTCTGGACCTGGCTCAAGGACCGATTCCGGAAGATCGACAGAGACGAGTGGATCGTCATCGCCGCCGTCTTTGTCGTCTTCGTCCTGCTCCTGTACTTCGCCATCGGCATGAGCGTCTCCCTCTCCCAGGGATGGACGCTTTTCGGCCAGGCATCGGCATCGGGGGAGGAGACGGAGGTCGTGGGACCGACGAGCTGGGACGTGACGATTCTCTCCCTGTTCTGGATTCTGGACGTCCTTCTTCTGGCGCTCTTCGTCTATCGCCTCTTCTTCCGCAAGATCGAGAAGAAGGAAGTGGTCCGCAAGGTCATCGTCCATGGCCAGACGGTCGTATCCAAGGCAAAGGACAAGGATGACGACGGAAAGACTGACGAGTGACGTTCTTCGAATCGAGGAATGCGACTTCATCCGCTATCGGAAGGACGGCGATCGCGTCGTCCTTTTTCTCGTCGGAGACGAAGAGAAGGAAGAGGAAGAAACGGAGGACGACCACTGCTGTGAGGGGTTGAACGGCCACCTGTTCCAAGTGACCTTTGATGGTGTCGAATATTTTGACGTTCGAGGGGACGAACAGGACTCCTATGTCTTTCAAAAGGTTGAACTCGTGCAGAACCAACTTTTCATCCACCTGAAAGGTTTGTCCTTTTTCGGTGGAGGAGGGGACCTCTTCCTGTCCTTTTCCTTCCGGACGTATCAGGTCGCAGATCTCGGGAAGATCGAGAGCCCGGACGTCTAGGCTTCGAAACGGGGATTCAAAAAAGCCAGGCCTGGCCTGGCTCTTTTCGTTTTCGCTCCTACCGTCCTCAGGGACGATATTTGTACCAGTGGACCTTGTCCTGGCTGACTTCGATGATGCGCGTCTTGGGGAAGACCTTCTCGCAGGGGACGGGACCGTCGAGCCAGTTGACGCCGATCTCGTCGGGCATGACGCGGAGCACGCGGAATTCGCGGATGCCA
>CASFYT010000001.1 GCA_949299015.1 uncultured Bacillota bacterium | reverse complement strand
AAGATTCCCAGACCGGGACAAGCGCTTTCAGGCCTTCCTGGACCTTTGCTTCCGGAAGAGGGGAACGCTGAGATATCGCGATATTTTCGGAAAGAAATCAAAATCTCAGGATTCACATCCCACTGGTGCAAAAAAATGATGAAACAAAAATTTTTGCGCTCCTCTCTCTTCTGTCCATCGTCACATTGGGTGCCTGCGCGAACATTTCCTCTTCCAGCGGCTCGTCGTCTTCCTCTTCTTCCAGCCAGAATTCCTCTTCTTCGCTGGACAGCACATCGAGTTCCGGCTCGAGCGACAGCTCGTCGAGCAGTTCCGCGGACGAATCCTATCCTTCGCTGAGGGAAGTGATGAGAAACGTCAGCGGGCTGAAAAACTATACCTATTCTATGTATGACGAAATCTTCGATATGACGACGGAGATTTCGTTTACGGAGAACGCCTACTATGTCTCCTATGACAATCCATCCACAGAATCCGCGGTTCCTTTCGGCTATGCGGAGGATTTGGAAGGACGGGTGTTCGAATATCGCATCGAGAACGATTCGATCGTTCCGGGTGACTATTATCGGAATACGGACGGATCGATCCGGACGGACCTCTGGGCCAATGCCATCATCAGCTTTGCGGACTTCAACATCGAAGCCCTGCCCGATCAGCCGACTTCGGACAACCGCTATGTGATTACCGACGAGAGCAATCGCCTCCTCTTTGCTGCTCTTGCGGGATATGGGGACGTCTACGTCATGCCCTACGTCACCGTCGAGGTCGAGGTCACGGGCGAGAACAGCTTCGTCTCCACCGTCACCTTCACTCCGGAAGGAAACGACAAGTATACGGGTCGTTGCACGGGAACGCTGACCAAGATCGGCGAAACGGTCATCCCCTATATCGATTCCTACCTTCAGGGAGGCGGTTCGGCTGCCGAAAGCCATGCGGACACCCTCCTTTTGCTTCTGCAGACCTTGAAGAGCGAGAACAACTATACCCTGGAAGTCGTCTCTTCCACCCATCACTATCGCGACACGGTCACGAGCGACTATTACTATTCGGACAATGTCGACAATCCCGCATCGAGCAAGGGCTATCTCAACCTTCCGGACCACGCCTATAACTTCACCATGTCTGCCGATGGCGAGGTCGTTCTCGGGAACGAAATCACCTATACCTCGTCCTCTTCGAAGTCCTTCTGGGACAACGTCTCTTCGGTTCACAACTTCCGCGACATCAATTTGAGCGATCTTCCTCTGGAAGAGACTTCCGAAGGTCTCAAATCCTCGGGGAACCTCTCCTTCCTGAACAGCCTTTACAGCCTGGTTCACTCGACCTCCTTCTTCCCGTCGGTCGACATCGACACGGACTACGTCCTCTTCACCGACATCGAGGAAGAACGGCTTTCCTTCACGCTTCATATCGAGAGCGAAGCGGACTTCGAGGTGACGATCACGGACATCGGATTGACGAAGAACGACGCCGTTTCGGAATTCATCGAGACGATGAAGGACCACGACAGCACGGATCTCTCCGGATTGGTGGATTCGATCAGGAAGATCCAGCAGGCGAACTCCTATCAGATCTCCCTTGTGAACAACTTCTCGGCCTTCGCGCCCTCCCTGAGCGGGGTCGGAAGCCTTCGGCTGACAGTGACGGCAGACGACTATTTCGTGGAGAACCAGACGGACAGCAGCAAGTCCTATGGCTATCGAATGAACGAGGGCGTGCTGACTCGCTATACGATGGAGGGCGGAGAGATCGTCTTCGGCGAGACCTTCGACGGAAACATGGAAGACAACGACGTCTTCGTCACGATGAACGACATCGATGCCGACCATCTCGTCGCGGAATGGACCCTTCAGGGGGACTATCGGATTTCGGACGACGATACGCTGTCCTTGTTTGCCTCCCTGCTGACCTTCCCGACGACGGACTTCCTGACGAATGTGTCGCAGATTTCCCTGACCGTCCTTCCGGAGGGCGGCCTGCGCATCGAGGAATCGACTTCGTTCTACGGAAGCTTCGAGGCCGAGGTCTCGATCCTGTAGGAGAAGTCCATCCGGGAACGCCGAATGGGGAGGGGGCGAAGGACGCGCCCCCTCCTTTTTCGATGCAAAGTATCGTTTGCCTTCCTCCTTGCCGGTTGATACAATTGAGCCAGAGGAGAAATCATGAAAATCAACATCAGCTTTGCTGGCAACGACCGTATGTTTCCCGGTCTCCTGATTGCCCTGACGTCGATTTGGGAACATACTTCTTGTCCGGTGAATGCCTATATCCTGACGGGGGACTTTTCCGACCTGAATCCTCGCTTCCTTCCCTTCACGTCGGAAATGGTTTCCTTCTTGGAGAAGATCGGGAAAGCCTATCATCCCGAGAACGAAATCCATGTCGTCGACATGACCTTTCTCAAGGACGAGATCTATCGCTGCAAGGGAATCAAGGGCCGCTTCTCGGTCTACGCCTACCTTCGCCTCTATTACGACTTCCTTCCGGACCTTCCGGACCGGATGCTCTACCTGGATATCGATACGGTCTGCCTTCGGGACCTGGCCCCTCTCTATGCGACGGACCTTCGCGGGCATTCCCTTGGCGCCGTCCTCGATGCGGTCGGCATCAAGTGGATCAGCCCCATCTACTGCAATTCCGGCGTCCTCCTGCTCGACCTGGAAAAGGTTCGGACCAACGGAAAGATTGCCCGCTGTCGGAAGATGGTCGAGAAGAAGTGGATGTTCATGCCGGATCAGTCGGCCATCAACAAGCATTTCAAGTTCGATATCCTGTTCCTGGACGGGAAATACAACGAACAGGTCCGCATCTGTCCGGAGACGGTCATCCGACATTATTGCGCGGTCTTCAAGATCTTCCCGTATATGCACTTCATCCGGGCCAAGCCTTGGGACGACATTCGATTCTTCCACAAGGAAAGGAAGGAATACAAGTTGGATTCCTTCCTCTCGAAATGCCGGCTCCTCCTGGATCAATTTCGGAGAGGAGAGGAGCCGAACGTCCAGCGTTAGTTCCTATTCCAACGATTCGTCGTTGGAATTTTTCTTATTCTTCCATCGTCGGACGAGGAAGGGCCGGAGCAGGAAGAGAAATACGACGGAGAGCAGGCCGAAGGCGATGAGGTCGTAATAGAAGGGGAGGTTCGGAATCAGGGAGAGAACCATCGGGACGATGGTCGCGGCGGCGATGCAGTTGGCATACGCGCGGACCGTGAAGATCTCGATGAGGCAGCAGACGGCAAAGAGGCCAATCCAAAGGAAGAACCAGAAGGGTTCGAAGTCTTCGATGCTGTGGATTGCCAGCAGTGCGTTCGTTTCGATCATCATGTTTTTCTTCATATTATAGCGAAGAGAAGTCGGACAGGGAGAAGCGTTTCCGTTTCGGAAGCGCTTTCTGTCTCTTTTGCTTGATTCTTTGCCTGTTTGTCGTATAATGAATAATCCATTCCGTTGACGACGTTAGCAGTGACGTGGCGATCAGAATGGCACATCTACAAGGAGGTACTACAAGATGTCTTTTCGTATGTATCAGACGAAGAAAGAGAACGAGAGAAAGGAGAGGCAGGAATTCTACGACGAAATCGTGGAAAACTATCTCTCCCAGGTCTTCTCGGGAGAATTGTTCTGAGTCCAAAGGCGGGAAACCGCCTTTTCTCTTTTTCTCTCTTTCCGAAGTTGCTAGAATAGACGGATGTCCAGGAGGTGGAATATGCTCCAGGTTGGCGATTGTGCTCCCGATTTCGAACTTCGAGGCAGCGATGGCCTCGTCCATTCCCTGTCGTCCTTTTCGAAGCTCGTCCTTTATTTCTATCCCAAGGACATGACGAGCGGATGCACCCTCCAGGCCCGAGGCTATCAGGCCCTTGCCGAGGAGTTTTTCCGGCGGGGCATTGCCGTCGTCGGCGTCAGCGGCGATGGACTGGACCGTCATCGGAAGTTCATCGAAAAGGAAGGACTGGGCTTTCTTTTGCTCGCGGACGAAGACTTCGACGTCTCGAAGCGCTACGGCGTCTATGGACCGAAGAGGATGTATGGCCGGGAGTATTTCGGCATCCACCGCAGTTCCTTCTATCTGGTGGATGGCGTCGTGAAGATCGTCCGTCGGGACGTGAAGGCGGGCGGGGATGCTTCGGAGATGCTGAAGGAGATCGATCGTGGCGCTTGACAACCTCTCCCTTTCCATCATCGTCCGGCAGCTTGGGGAGGCGCTGAAGGGCGCCATCCTTTCCAAGCCCTTTCCCCTGTCGGCGGTCGACTACGCCCTTCCCTTCACCACCTTCCGGGGGGAGGAGAATTCGAAGGGGACGGTGATCTTCTCTCTCAATCCCGCCAATCCCTTCGTCTGCTATTCCAAGGACCGCTATGCCAAGGTCGACGACAATTCCCCCTTCTTCAATTCGCTCAAGAAGCTGACGGGAGGCAGGGTCCTTTCGATTGAGAAGGAGGAAGGCGAGCGCGTCGTCACGCTTCACGTGAAGGCCGACGTTCAGGACATCACGGAGACCAACACGGGATACGACCTGATCCTGGAGCTCTTTCCCAATCACCCCAACGTCTACCTCATCGCCTATCCCTATGGTCGGATCGTCTCCCTCTATCGGGAACGGGTGAACCTGGAAAAGGGAATTCTCCTGACAAGGAACGCCCCGTATTCCTATCCTCCCGTGCGGAAGACGTTGACCCGCGAGGCGAGATGCCTGGAGGATTGCAAGCCTTTTCTTTCGAACGCCTGCTATCGCGCCTTTGAGGAATATGTGAGCAACGGAAAACCGTTTGACGATGCTTTGGAAGAGTTGCTTTCGAGTGAACGACTTTTTTTAATTGGCAAAAACATCTTCCCACATCATTTTGGCATTGAAGGAGTTAAAGAAATTTCGGCGCAGGAGATCTACGCCTCTCTTGTCCAGGACCAGAAGGAGGCCGCGCGTCTGAGCAAGGTCAAGGAACTCTATGTGCTGATGGAGAAGGCGCTGAAGTCGGCCAAGAAGAAGCTGGCGAACCTGCAGGAGGACTTGGAGAACGCCCGGAAGGGGACGCGTTATCTGGAGTACGGACAGCTCATCTATCTCTATCAGGCGGACCTGCCGAAGGGATGCAAATGCCTCGAAAGGGACGGGAAGACGATCCCCCTGGATCCGCTCCTGGATGCGGCGCACAACGCCAATCGCTACTTCAAGCGCTACACGAAGTCCAAGGCGGCGTGCACCATCCTGGGCGAACTGATCGAGAAGACGAAGCTGGAGATCGAATACCTGGAAAAGAAGCGCCTGGAGGTTCTCGACGGAACTCCCCGCGATATCATGGAGCTCAAGAGCGAACTGCTCTCCGAAGGATACATCAAGGAAAGGCAGGGGAGGAAGTCCGCCATCCCGAAAGCCAGCCGGAAGAGGCGGTACGAACCGCATTACCTTCGTCTGGAACAGGGGACGATCGCTTTCGGCATGAACGGCCTGCAGAACGAGACCCTGACGTTTGACGTGGCCAAGAAGGAGGACGTCTTCGTCCATGTGAAGGACTATCCGGGATCGCACGTCCTGATCCTGCAGGGGAAGGACTGCCCGGAGATTGTCCGCCTTGCCTGTGAACTCGCCCTCTTCCTCTCCCACCTTTCTGCGGGAGAGGTGATGCTTGCCGACCGCAGGAACGTCAAGAAGAATCCGGAGAGGGTGGGATTGGTCCACGTCCTGAAGTATGAGACGCTCAACTTCAAGGAAATCCGTCCCTCTTCCCGACGGCTGTTCGAGAAGGCCTTGAAAATGTAGGGGGCCGGTTGACTTAGCAAGGAAAATAAACTATAGTATTTTTCGCCGTAAAAAAGCCCTGTTAGTTAAGTGGTATAACGGGTCCATGGTAAGGACCAATCGCTAGTTCGATTCTGGCACGGGGCACCATTCAATGGAAAAAGCCCGATTTATCGGGATTTTTTTGTAATGAATGGCTCATTTATGAGGGGAAGGCTTCCCCTCGGCCGTCGTCCGTGAGTCGTCGGAGTCGCCTTGGGAGAAGCGAAAGACGCAAATTCGGGATGGCGACCGGATTCGTGCACAGGAGGGCTTGCGATGGAAGGACCGGAAAAGAAATTTGGCATCGATCCGAGCTGCGTTTCCTTGTCGGAAGTCCTTTCCAAGGACAGATCCTATTCCCTACCGATGTATCAACGGCCCTACAGCTGGGACGTCGAAACGGTCGAAGCCTTTGTCGATTCCCTGCTCTCGGCCTATGCCAGAAAGGAAGACCTCTTCTTCGGGACGATCCTCCTGAATCCGAGCGGCGGTTATGAAGAGGTGGTCGACGGTCAGCAGAGGATCCTCACCTTTCGGCTTCTGTTTCACCTCCTCGACCTCTTCGCAGGGCACGGCGATCGGACCTACGCCTCCATCCAATACTCGAAGCTGTCCGGACATGAGCAGGAAAACCTGGAGAAAGCATTGGATGTGAGGTCCGGACTCTCCATCCCGACGAAGACGCTCAGGGGAAAGGTCGGGAAACAGTTCCTGGACGAAAGCCGGGAGAACCTCTTTTTGCGCAATCTTCGTCTCATGGATCATTTCCTCAAGAAGGAGGCGGAAGAGGGATTCGACTTCGAGGGCTTCCGGAGGTTTCTTGAGGGCCGCGTCTACTTCGTCCAGCTGGAAGGCAAGGGCCTGAGTCTCTCGCAGATCGTTCGGATCTTCGATTCCATCAATACGACGGGAATGAAGCTCAACACGGAGGACCTCTTCAAGATCCAGTTCTACAGCTTCCTTGGGGAGGGAGAGGACGTCCTTTCGGGAATCAACGCCGAATACGAGAAGGTGAAGGCGGCCAACAAGGGAAGCAAGGACCCCTATTCCATCCATACCACGATTCGGGCCTTTCGTTTCTATCTCTACCAAAGGAATCGGAGAGAAGGCTTCGGGCCTGACGGGGAAAGGCTGACCTCGGAAGACATGGAAGAGTCTTTGGAAGGCTTCTTCGAGCAGGCCTTCCGAAAATGGAATTCCTCATCGGAAGAAAGGAAGGAAGTCTTCCGAAGCTTTTGCGAGCTGAACGACCTCTCCATCGACATCTACCGACATTGCTGGGATTGGTCCAAAGGGGACGACCTCTCGGGGAACGAATACTATCGTGCCCTGGAAGACAAGTGGCTTCTCTTTCTTTTTCCCCTCTGCTGGAAGACCCGCTATTCCGCGTTCTGGCCTTCCTTCTTCGCCCTGGCCTATCAATTCAAGGAAAAGAACCCGACCCTCTCCAATCCCGTCCTCTTCGCCAGGACGGCGGAAGAGTTCCGCCCTCTCCTTCTTCTCTTCCTGCGGGCGTCGGTCGTCTATGACAAGAGGATTCACTCCGTCCAGAAAGAGGCCTATGACTATCTCTGCGGCAGCGAGGACCTTCGAGGCCGTGCGCGGATCCGCATCCGGGATCAATACGAAAATCTCGGAAGGGAATTCGAGCAACAGCTCCGCTATGGCCTTTTCCATAACAGGAAGCGGACGGAGCTGGTCGAGTCCCTCTACAGCCTCGTCCTTCAGCTGAGGGAGGGCGATCCGAAGTTCTCCCTCTGCAAGCAGCTGGTCTCCGCTTCCGGGTTGGACATCGATCATATCTGCTCCCGGCACGATTTCATGAATCGAGACGGGATCGACAAGGATTTGTTCGATGGAGTTGGAAACCTCTGCTTCCTGCCGGTGGCACAGAATCGCGGAGCCGGAGACAAGGATCCCGTTCGCAAGGCAAGGGAAGACTACGGGAACGAGAAGGCGAAGGTCTTTTCCTGCTGCCGGGAGATCCATGAGTGCTTCGAAGGCGAAACGGCCGCCTGGGGCGAAGGAGAGGTCCGAAAACGGGCGGACAAGGTCCTCGGATCCCTGCGAGATCTTTGGCAATAGCGGGTTCACGGAAGGAGTACGGCGAGCGCCCATCTCATGGAAAATGGATGGACAAAGCGTTTTCATAATTAAAAAACTTTGGATAATTTATAAAGGTTTTTAAGACAGACAATCGAATGATTCATTAGAACCGATTCTTTTTTAGTCTTCCTTTCGATGCGCTCGATCGTATAGCTCCTTGATCTCCTTTGGCCGATAGAGATCGATGTCTTCCTCCAGTTTTCTCGTGGAGCCGAGTTCCTTGGCCTTGGAATAGTACCACTCCTTGTACTCGAGCATCCGAAGGGACCGTTGAAGGCCAGCGATCTGCCTTTTCGTCTTTTCGACCTGTTCCCGAAAGAAGGAAAGACGGCCGTCGATCGTGGAGTCGCCTTTCAGGGCCATCGCGACAAAGCGCCGGATGTCCTTCAGCTCGACGTTCGTCTTCTTGAGGCATTCGATGATGAAGATTGTCTCGAAATCCGAATCCGAGAACTTGCGGATGCCGTTCTCCCTTCGAATCGGGGGAAGCAGGCCCTCCTTTTCGTAATATCGAATGGTGGAAATCGGAAGGTGGAACTTCTCTGCGATTTCGCCGATGGTATAGGTCATCTTCTTCCTCGCTTTCTCTTGACCTAAAGTGAGGTTTAGGTCTTATAAAAGAATAGCGCAGCTTCCTGCGAGAAAGCGAGACGTTCCATGGACGAATCGATTTCCTTGGCGAAAGGATGGGGGACCGACGAAAGCGTGCGACATGAAAAGGCCCTTTCCCCAATCGCTTCGGCATCGCCTTGGCCGTGCACAACGACCTCTGTGACAACCTCGACGCGATTCCGTTCGACCAGGGGACGGACTTCTTTCGGAAACGCCGGAAGAAATGAAAGGGAGGAAACGGCAATGGTTGGGAAAAGCCTGTTGCTTCTGACGTCGTTTGGCTTTGCGGGACTTGTCTCCTGCGAAGGGAAGACGCCGATATCGTCTCTCCCTTCGTCGGGAAGCCTGGTCTCTTTGATGGAGGAGGAAAGCGAAATGAAGGGGAAGGTGGCGATCGACGACATCGAATTCATCGTGTCGCTTGAGGAGAACGAGGCGGGGAAGGAATTCGCGGAAATCCTCCGGGAAGGCTCCCTGACCCTTTCCTTTCGCGACTATGGCGGATTCGAGAAGGTCGGCGAACTGGGAAGGACGCTGACGAGGAGCGATGAACGGATGACGACGCGTCCGGGGGACATCGTCCTCTACCAGGGGGACCAGGTCGTCCTGTTCTATGGCTCGAATACGTGGAGCTATACGATGCTCGGCCACGTCGAGAACCTGGAGAACTGGGTGGAGACCCTCGGAAGCGGAGATGTGAGTGCGACCTTTTCATTGGCCGAACAGGGAGGAGAGAGATGAACCGCGAGGAATTCCTGAGGATCGTCCATGAAAAGGGGCATGTCGACAGTAGTGAGGAGGCGCAGAAGTTCATGGACGAATCGTCCTACCGCGCTCAGAGGATCGTGAGCGAAATCAACGGCAAGGCCCTTCCCCAGGACAAGGTCCTGGCCCTGCTGAGCGAACTGACCCAAGAGAAGGTCGGCGAGTCCGTCAAGGTCTTTCCACCGATCTATTCGGATTTCGGCATGAACCTTCATCTGGGAGAACATGTCTTCATCAACTCCGGATGCTGCTTCCAGGACCAAGGCGGAATCGAAATCGGCGACCATACCTTGATTGGGCACCAAGTCGTCTTTGCGACGATCAATCATGACGTCCGCCCGGAGGAAAGGGCCTCGATGAGCTTTCGGCCCATCCACATCGGCAAAAACGTGTGGATCGGTTCGCATGCGACGATCCTTCCGGGGGTTTCCGTGGGCGACGGAGCCATCATCGGCGCAGGAGCGGTGGTGACGAAGGACGTTCCAAGCCGCGCGATTGCCGTCGGCGTTCCCGCCCGAGTCGTCCGGTACATCGAAGATTGAGAGATCGAAGGTAGAAGGGTCATCGCCATGTTAAGAAACAAATCAAGATTGAATGAAATCGATATTTGAGTGATGATCGTTTTTGAAGATAAAAATTATGATAAGCATCCTTATCCTACTTGGAAAGACGGAACAATAAAGAAGGTCCTTGCCCTCCTCTCTGGTTCGGGCCTTGGCCAAATCGGTTGGCGGGCGAAGCGGAAGGCACGAAAGCCGGGTTCCGGATTCCTTCGGCTCGACCCAGAGGAAAGGGAAGGCCGCTTTTGCATATCGAGGGCGCAGCGCGCGGAACCGTCCAAGACTCTTTCTTTCTGGCCCTTCTTGACTTGACTTCTTTTTTCTTACTATAATTCTCCGCTGATGTCACTATGTTTTTCGCCGTGGGAAGTATTATAATTTAGTGCTGCTGTGTGCATTCATGTTTGGAGGTAACCCATATGAGCTCGACAGAAGTCAAGAAGAATAGCAAGGCGAAGGCGAATCTGGTCGCCTTCTGGGAATGGTTCAAGAGCGCAGCCTGGCTGCAGGTCATCCTGATTGTCGGCATCGTCGTCGGCATCGTCGTCTCGATTCCTTATATCATTCGGAGCGTCAACAGCATCTCGGATTCCTCGGACTTCTACGAAGGACAGAACATCAACTACGATCGCCTCCAGACCTATATCTCCGGCGAGGACGATGCCTGCGACGGCATCGTCGGAAACGGGACGGGATCGGGCGTCGACGAAGGAAAGACGGGATTCGCCGTCATCTTCTATAAGGACAACTGCACCAACTGCGAGATGATCGAGTCCTACGTCGAGGATTGGTACAACCTGACCAACGACACGGATGCCTTCCGCGACGGCGTTCGCCTCTACACCATCAACGTCGGCTGGGTTCCGGGCGACGTCAACGAGAGCACGGATGCCGAAGGCGGAGACCTCTCGGACTACCAGAACGACAACATCACGATCTCGGAACAGGAGAGCGTCATGCGGAGCATCCGCAACGTCTATCGCGGTCAGGCCGACTACTACAAGTCCAGCGAAGTCACTTACGAAACGTTGAGCTCCAACATCACGGCGGGAGGCGTCTCGACCATCCCGACCCCGACGATGGTCTTCTACTCCAAGGACGCCACGGCGACGGAGTTCGAGCCGACGAAGGTCTTCTGCGGAACGATTGGAAACCTGACCTGGGATCGCAGCGGCGTCAACACGATGCTCAACGACCTCTACGGAATCTCTCTCTACAACAACAACTAGGAAATGAATTGAAAAGCCCGCCAATCGGCGGGCTTTTTTCGTGCGGCGGAAGAGACCGTCAAGAGGGCGAAGGGAGCTTTTAGGAGTTCTGAATCTTCTTTTTCTTCATCGCCTCGAGGACGGCGGGAGGAACGAGACCGGAGATGTCGGCCCCCTGAAGGAACATCTCCTTGATGTTGCTGGACGAGACGAACGCCTGGACGCGGTGCGACATCAGGTAGATCATGTCGATGGAGGGCTCGATGTATTCGTTGACTTCGTGCATCTGGTATTCGGCCTCGTAGTCCGTGACGGCTCTCAGACCACGGATCAGGGCGATGGCGCCCAACTCCTTGGCTTTCTGGACCACGAGTCCCTTGGTGGAGGAGACGAGGAAGCCATCCTCTTCGGGAAAGACTTCCCGGGCGATTTCGATTCTTTCCTCGAAGGTGAAGAAATGGCTGCGCTTGTTGGAGTTTTCGGCCAGGAGGATGATGACCTGGTCGAAGATCTTCCGTGCGCGATAGGCGACGTCGACGTGTCCGATCGTCAGAGGGTCGAACGTCCCGGGGTAACATGCAATCTTCATTCTTGCTCCTTTCGATAGAGGGCGACGTGTTTCTGCCCATAACGATATTCCTTCATTTCGAATCCTTCGATCTCGGCGTTGGGATAGTCCTGCTCGGAGACGATGACGGCGTCCTTTGCGAGGCGGCCTTGGTCGCGGAGATATTCGATGATGTCCTTGTCGATGGTATAGCGATAGGGGGGATCCAGGAAGACGAGGTCGTAGAGGACGTCCCGGCTTCGCTTCAGGAACAGGCGGTAGTCCTGGCGGCAGAGCTCGTATTTTTCGGAAGGCTCCTGCAGCGAGAGGACGTTTTCCCGAAGCGTTCGGAAGGTCAGCGGATCCTTCTCGACGAAGTAGCACTTCGCGGCGCCGCGGGAGAGGGCTTCGATTCCCATGGATCCGCTGCCGGCGAAGAGGTCGAGGCAGACGGCGTTTTCGCTCTTGCCTTTGAGGGCGGAAAAGATGGCCTGTCGGACTTTGTCCATCGTGGGACGGGTGTTCTTGCTGGTGGGGACTTTGAGAAAGCGTCCCTTGTGCCTTCCGGCAATGATTCGTATCATGAGAGAATCCTCCTCAACCCCTCCTCAAGATGTTTGATCAATTCTTTCATCTCTCTATAGAGACGATCGTATTCCTTGACGATGTCCATCGAATGGATTTCATCGTCCAATTGCTTTGCCTTGACATAAATTGAGTGTTTCTTTTCCGAATCGTCCTCCGTGGACGCCTGCTGGTAGAGCCGGTCTCTTTCCTTGGCCAGACGTTGAATGTCGGGATGCTCCTGGATGGCCTTGGAGAGGGACTGGAGCCGCAATCCGAGCTCGGAATTCTCGATGTCTTCGCAGAGCTTTTTGGCGCGAAGGGGAATTTCGTCGTTTTTCATAGTTCGATTATAGCATCTCTTCCTCGCTTCTTCGGAAGATGATAAAATAAGCTGTCATGAAACAAATCAAAATCCACACGGACAAGGAAGAAGTCCTTCACGAGAAGTGCCTTCCAGTGACGCTGCCGGTTTCGGATGAGCTCCGGGAGACGATTCTTGCCATGGTCGACTATCTGAAAAAATCCCAGGATCCGGACTATGCCGAAAAGAAGCACGTTCGCCCGGGCGTCGGTCTTGCCGCTCCTCAGATCGGCATCGACCAGCGGTTCTTCGCCATCTCCTTCGAGGACGGAGGGAAGAAATACGAATATGGCCTGGTCAATCCGGTCATCCTCTCCTCTTCGGTGAAGAGGGCCTACCTGAAGAACGGGGAGGGCTGCCTCTCGGTTCCGGAAGACGTTCCGGGCCACGTCTATCGCTACTTCCGCATCACCCTCGAGGGCTATGACGTCGTCTCGGATCGAATGGTGACCCTGAAGCTTTCGGGCTATCCTGCAATCGTCTTCCAGCACGAGTATGACCACCTGGATGGCGTGCTCTACTATGAGAGGATTGACGCGAACGATCCCTTCAAGGAGGATCCGGAGGCGGTTGCCGTCGAATGAGCGCCGCTTCTGTGAGCGTTTTCTTTTGCCAATCCCTTGCCTGATCCCCATTTTTCTTTATAGAATGAAGGTACCAGAACCTGTTTTGATTGTGTTTGACTTGAGGAGAACGATTTATGCCTGAATTCAAAACCGTATTGAGCTCGCCTGTCCAGATTTATGCGTTGGGAGGCTTGGGAGAGGTCGGAAAGAATCTTTACTGCATCGAAAACGACACGTCCCTTCTGATCGTCGACTGCGGCGTCATGTTCCCGGAGGACTCCATGCCCGGAATCGACTACGTCGTGCCGGACTTCAGCCACCTTCGCGAGAACGCCAGCAAGATCAAGGCCTTGGTCATCACCCACGGACATGAAGACCATATCGGAGGCATTCCTTTCCTGCTCCAGGCCGTCGACGTCCCGGTCATCTATGCACCGAAGATTGCCTGCGCCCTGATCCGCCACAAGCTGGAGGACATGCGCATCCGGACGAACACGAAGCTGATCCAGTACGATGAGGATACCGTCGTCAAGGCCGGAGAGTTCACGGTCGAGTTCTACCACGTCACGCACTCCATTCCGGACTCCTTCGGCCTGTTCATCCGCACGCCCCACGGCACGATCGTGGAATCCGGCGACTTCAAGATCGACCTGACGCCGGTCGATGCCGATTTCAACCTGACGAAGCTGACCCATTTCGGCGATGAGGGAATCGACCTCCTGATGGCCGATTCGACCAACGCGGAACGGGAGGGATACACCCAGTCGGAACGAACGGTCATCAAGGGCATTTCCGACGTCTTCGCGGAGGCAAGCGGCCGCCTGATCATCTCGACCTTCTCTTCCAACATCTCCCGCATCCAGCAGATCATCGAGACGGCCATCAAGTTCAAGAGGAAGATCGTCATCTTCGGCCGCTCGATGCAGTCCAACGTCGAGGCGGCGCGCGAGTTCGGCTACATCAAGGTGGCCGACGAATCCTTGGCCGACCCCAAGGAACTCGCCCATCTTTCTCCGGATCAGGTCTGCATTCTCTGCACGGGTACGCAGGGGGAACCGATGGCGGTCCTGGCGCGCATCGGACGCGGAGAGCACCGCGACATCCACGTCTTGCCGGGCGATACCATCGTCTTCTCTTCCTCGGTCATTCCGGGAAACACGGCCTCCATCAACCAGGTCATCAACCAGCTGACCCGCCTTGGCGCGACGGTCATCACCAATTCGGTCCTGACCAACCTCCATGCCTCGGGCCATGCCTCGCGACAGGAGATGCGCCTGCTTCAGAAGCTGGCGCGTCCACGCTATTTCATGCCGATCCACGGCGAATATCGCATGCTCAAGCTTCATGCGGGAATCGCCGTCGAATGCGGAATGAGCAAGGATCACACCTTCGTCTGCGAAAACGGCGACGTCCTGACGCTGATCAACCATGAGGTCTATCGTGCGGGCGAGGTCCCGGCCGATGCGATCTATATCGACGGAAAGGCGACCGTCTCCGTCTCGACTTCGGTCCTCCGCGACCGTTCGATGCTGATTGCGGAAGGGATGGTCGGCGTCTATCTTCTGATCGACCCGAAGACCAACCGCCTGATCTCGACGCCGCTCGTCGAGAGCAAGGGATTCATCTCCTCCAACAAGCGCGGCCTGCAGAGAAAGGCGGGCGAGGTCATCGGCCTGGAGGTCGAGCGCCTGATGAACTCGGGAAGGAAGGTCACCTATTCCGACATCAAGCAGACGGTGCGGACCATCACGAGCCACTTCCTGTATCGCGAGTCCCATCGTTCCCCGATGGTCATTCCCGTCATCCTCACCTACAACTCCGACAAGGTGAGCCGTTCGTGATCGTCCTGGCAAGCCAGTCGCCGCGGCGGAAGGATCTCCTGCGGAAGCTCTTGGGGGACATCCCCTTCGAGGCCGTTCCCTCCTCAATCGACGAAAGAGAAATCGATTGCCCCGATCCCGCCCAGCTCGTCTTGGCGGAGGCCCGTGCCAAAGGAAAAGACGTCTCTCAGAGAAGAAAAGGAGATGTCATCCTTGCTTGCGACACGATGGTCTTCTTCCAAGGGGAAAAGCTCGGCAAACCGAAGGACGAGGAGGATGCCTTCCGGACGCTTCGAAGGCTCCAGGGCCGGCAGCACCAGATCCTCACCGGGTACGTCCTCCTTCGCGACGGAGCCTTCCTTGCGGAACGGGTCGTCTCCTCGACGCTCTCCATCCATCCGATGAGCGACGACCAAATTCGGCGCTACGTCGCGACGAAGAGCCCGCTCGACAAGGCGGGGAGCTACGGCGTCCAGGACGTCGAATACATCGAGTCGACGATCGTCTCCGGCGAGAAGGAGAACATCATGGGCCTTCCGATCAAGGAGATCGGCGAAGATTTCCGAAGGTTGGGCCTTCTTCCCTGATCGGTTGCGGCGATTGGGATTCCATTCAGAACAGGAGCGCGGGCCTTGTGAAAAACGGCCCGCTTTTTTTGCGGGTCGTTTTCAGACAGAGGGGCGGATCCTGGATTGCCCTTCGGAACGAAAGACGAAAAAAGGGGTGTCTTCCACCCCGATCTTTCTTGGCTTCGACGCGCTTACAGCAGGATGAAGCAGACGGCGGCGATGCCGCAGGCAAGGGCGACCATGATGAGGGTCGACCAGATTGCGACCTTGGTTCTTTTGAGCATAATGGTATTTCCTCTTGTTCCCATTGTAGAGCATGGGAGACGTTTGTGCAAATGGTTTCGCCCTACTTGGTCTTTCCGACGCTCTCCTCGAGGAGGCTCTTGAACTGCTCGCTCTTGGTTCCGATGACGAGGACGACCTTGTTGGCCATGAACATCACCGATTCGACGACATCCTGGATTTCCTTCTGATGGACCAGGAGGGGATCCTTGACCGTGACGACGACGCGGGATCCGCGCTGGACGATCTCGAGGATGTTCTCCCGTCCGCCGAACTTGTCGGCGATGGTCTTGGCCGAGGTCTTGACCTTCTCCTCCACGACCTGTTCCGCCTTCTTCCTCCGGAAGTGACGCAGGAGGAAGAGGAGGCCGACGACGAGAAGGGCGACGGCGGCGAGGGCGCCGAGGGAGATCCAGACGATGTCGAGTTCCGTCAGAAGAAAGATCATCTTGTTTCATCCTCCTTTCGGCCCGTCAGGGCCTTTTGGATCCGTTGGACGTTGCCGACGGGTCGGAAGTGGAGCAGGGCGGGAGTCTCTTGGGAGCGAAGGGAGACGCGGAAGGAACCGGAGAAGGACGATTCCCTTGCGATGCCGTCGACGAAGATCGCTCCTTCTCCGGAGGCTTCGACTTCGAGGACGTCCCCCTTCGAAAGGATCCCCTTCTCGATGGGGTTGGGGAAGAGGCGGTTTCGCACCGGGGCGATGAAGGAATACTGATAGAGGAGGGAATCGGTCAGGACGGCGGGAGAGGAGAGGCTTCCCAGATAGGCCGTGGAGGAGACGGGGGTTCCGATCACGATTCCCGAGGAACGGCACTCGGTCAGCTTCTGGTTGTTGCAGTAGAGGGTCAGAAGCAGGGTCTTGCTGGACTGGAGGACGATGTCGCTGACGGCATCCTCCCTCCTTCCGAGGAATTCGGCGGCCAGCCGGGGAAGGCTTTCGTAGAGGGGCTCGGCGCTCAGGATGTCCTCCAGGAAGAGGTCGAGCTCCTCGACGTCGTAGTCGGAGAAGAATCCCAGGTGTCCGGAGTTGATCAGCAGGTAGGAACCGCGCATCTCCCTCTGGTGCATGACGCTCAGCAAAGAGCCGTCTCCGCCGAGGACGATGTGGACGGCGGCCTCCTCCTCGTCGTGGACGAAGCCGTTGGCCTCCAGGACGAAGAGGATCTTTCGGAGCGCTTCGGCATCGGTCTGAGGATGGAAGGACGTCAGCGAGAACGGGCAGGCTTCCATGGCAAACTCTCTTTCTATTTCCGATTGTCTATTGTATCATAATTGGCAGGAAGGAGACTTCAGCAATGGCGAGCAACAATATCGAAATTGAGGCAAAGGTCCTCTTGTCCGAAGAAGATTACCGGAAGGTCGTCTCTTATCTGCAGCTCAGCGGAGAGACCATCTCCCAGACCAACTACTATCTGGATTCGGCCGAACGCACCCTGAAGCACTACGGCATGATCCTCCGCATCCGCGAGGTCAAGGGCCAGTTCACCCTGACGATGAAGGCGCCGATGGCGGAAGGACTTCTGGAGAAGAACCAGATCCTGACGGGCCCGATCGCCCAGAAGCTCATCGACGAGAACATCTTCCCGGAGGGAGACATCAAGGACTTCCTCGACGTCCTCCACATCCCGGTCTCGTCCCTCAAGATCCTCGCTCAGCTGACGACCGAGCGCGAGGAGATGGACTACAGGGACACGGTCATCGACGTCTCCAAGAACACCTACTTCGGCAAGGTGGACTATGAGCTCGAGTGCGATTCCGACTCGGCCCTCAAGTCCCAAGAGACCCTGAAGGCGCTCTGCGCCGAGATCGGCGTTCCCTTCGCCCTCAATGACCTCTCCAAGGAGACGCGCGCGATCAACGCCGCCACGGGAAACAAGTAAGAGAAGGAAAAGCCGCCCTTCGGGGCGGCTTTTTTTCGTCGTCAGTTCGTATGGTCGCAATCGTCCTTGAGGGGGCAGTCCTCGCAGGCCTGCCGGGCGACGGCCTTGGCCCGTTCGAAGATCTCGATTTCGTCCTGGTTGTAACCGACCTGGATCTTGGAGTCGTCGACGATGATCGGCCTCTTGAGGACGGTCGGATTCTTCTTGACGAAGTCGTAGAGCTCGTGGATCGACATCGAATCGACGTCGACGTTCTGTTCCTTGATGACCTTGCTTCGCTTGGAGATGATGTCGTCCGTCCCATCCAGGGACTTCTTCAGCATGTCCTTGAGCTCCTCTTCGCTCAGGTGGTGCCGGAGGATGTTGATTTCCTCGAAGGGGATCTTCTGGCGTTCGAACCAGTCCTTGACCTTGCGGCAGCTCGAGCAGCTGGGAGAAAGATAGATCTTGATCATGATTTCCGATCCTCCGTTTCTTCTTCGACCTCCTTCCGTTCGATGCGCATGATCCGATAGGCGAGGAAGAGGTACATCACCAGGGCGAAGGCGAGGACGACGATGGCGATCGAGCAGAGAATGTCGACGTAGAGCTGGACGGTCCCTTCCTCGACCAGTTCCATCAGGAAGGGCGTGACGACGATCAGGCATCCCAGCACGAGGTAGAAGACGAAGGTCGAGAGCTTTCCGTACCAATGGGCCCGCTGGAAGGACTTGCCGTCGGCCGCCATGATGAAGAGCTCGAGGAACATGATGAACTCCTTGAAGACGAAGATGCCGAACATCGCCCAGATGAGGGGATACTCCCAGAGGGTGACGCAGAGGGCGGCCGCTCCGGCGCACTGAAGCATCTTGTCCGAGATCGGGTCGATGATCCTTCCGAGCTCCGACGTCTGGTGGAACTTGCGGGCGATGAAGCCGTCCAGGAAGTCGGTATAGGCGGCAAGGACCAGCATCGCGCAGCTGACGTAGTAGTGGGCGAAGGGATTGCCGGCGATCGAGAAGGGGATGAGGTAGAAGCAGAGGAAAAGAATGATGAGGAAGACCCTCACGTAGCAGAGGATGTTGGGGACGAGCCAAAGCTCATCCTTGCGGAAGTACTTCTTGAGGATGGCAAGGAAATTCGCCTTTTTGTTCTCCATAGTTCTTTTTTCCAATGACGCAATAAGAATTATAACGAACTTCTCTCTGGAAAGCATCCGTTGCCGAGAAGGTTTTCGTCATATTCCAGGCGCTCGAGCGTCAGCCCTTCTCCAGGGGCCTTGAGCTTTCGGAAGGGGACCTCCTCCCCACGGAGGAGGGACCGGATGGTCCTCTCGTCGATTCGGCCTTGGGAGAGAAGGAAGAGGCTCCCGACAAGGAAGCGGACTTGGTAGCGCAAAAACGACGCACCCTGGAAGCGGAGGGCGAGGAAGGGTCCTTCCTTCGAGAGGGAGAAGGAGTCGAGGGTCAGGATGGTATTCTCGTCGTCCTTTTCGGGAGTGGCGAAGAAGCGAAAGTCGTGCGTGCCGACAAAGAGCCTTCCTCCTTCCTCCAGCTTCGCCTCATCCAAGGGACGGACGGGAGAGAAAGAGAAGCGGTTATAGAGAGGATTTCTTTCGCTTCCATTCTGTATGCGGTATAGATATGTCTTTTTCTTACAATCAAATCGTGCCGAGAAAGTCTCTGGAACCTCCTGAACTGAACGAAGAAAGATGTCTTTGTCCAGGGAACGTCGGAGAAAGTATTTGAGCCTGTCGAGGTCGAGTCTCTTCTCGACGTGGAAGGAGAGGGCGCAGTCCAAGGCGCTGACGCCACGGTCGAGGCGGGAGGAGAGGACGGTCTTCACCGGCACGTCGTAGATGACGGAAAGCTTGGCCTCGAACTCGCCCTGGACGGTCCGGCAGTTGGGCTGCTTCTGTGTTCCGTGGAAGTTTTCTCCGAGGAAGGAAAAGCGCAGGAGGACGTTCATTGGGGTAGGTTGACTCCAAGGGCGAGGAAGAGGTCGAAGCGGCAGACAGCCAAGGTGATGACGAGGGCGAGGAAGAGGGCGACAGCGAGGAGGGAAAGCGTATCCTTGAGCGACCAGCGATAGGCGCGGTAGCGCGTCCTCTTGGCATCGGGGTCGTAGCCGCGCGCCTCCATCGCGTCGGCCAGCTCCCCGGAGACGGAGAAGGAGGAGAGGAAGAGGGGGATGATGGTCGAGACGAGGGCCTTCGTCTTTTCCCTGAGCCGTCCCTGGCGGTAGTCGACGCCTCGGCTCGCCTGGGCCTTCATGATGCTGTTGGCCTTGTCGAAGAGGTAGGGGATGAAGCGGAGGGCCAGGGAGATGGTCATGGCGAGCTTGTGGACGGGGAGCCGGATCAGCCGGAAGGGAGCGAAGAGCCATTCGAGGGCAGCGGTCATCTCCATCGGCTTGGTCGTGGCCGTGAAGACGTTGGTCATCATCAGGACGAGGACCAGCCTCAGGAAGATGTACGAGACGTTGACGATGGTCTGGAGGTGGACCTCGACGGTTCCGATCCGGAAGAGGACGAGGCTGTCCTGGACGTTGGAGGAAGGGAGGAAGATGTTGAGAAGGAGGAGGAAGAGGATCATGATCCACATCGCCTTGAGGGAGCGGAAGAGGAGGAAGAAGCTCGTCCTTCCCAGGAGCGTCAGGACGAGCAGGACGAGGAAGATGCCGCCATAGATGACCAGGTTCATGTAGGCCGTACCATAAGTGAGGAAGACGGAGACGAGGAGGACGATCAGGCCGATGAGCTTGACCCGGGCGTCGATGCGATGGAGGAAGGTATTCTGGTTGTTGTACTTTCCGAGGGTCATCGTCATGGTCTTTCCCTCCTAACGCGAACGATTTCATCGGCGAGGCTTTCGACGTCCTTGATCCGCCTCAGGTCCAAGGGCATTCCCCGCCGGATGAGTTCCATGGCGAAGGAAAAGACCTTTGGCGGTTCCAGCGAAGAACGCGCGAGGCTCTCTCCGTCCTGGAAGAGCTCCAAGGGCGTGGAGAGGGAGACGATCCTTCCTTCGTCCATCACCAGGACCTTGTTGCAGGAGCGGAGGACGACGTCCATGTCGTGGGTCGAGAGGATGATCGACGTTCCTTGCTCGTAGATCTGCGTCAGCAGGGCCAGCAGGCTCTCCCTTCCCTGGCAATCGAGGCCGACAGTCGGCTCGTCCAGGACCAGGACGGAGGGTTTCATGGCGAGGATGCCGGCGATGGCGACCCTTCGCTTCTCTCCTCCGGAAAGCTCGAAGGGCGATCTCGAGTCGTAGCTTCGGTCGATGTGGACGAGGGAGAGGGCATCCCGGGCAAGCTTCTCGGCCTCTTCCTTGCTGGCGCCGAAGTTCTTCGGCCCGTAGGCGACGTCCTCGAGGACCGTCGTCTCGAAGAGCTGATATTCCGGGAACTGGAAGACGATGCCGACCTTCTTCCGAAGGCCCTTGACGTCCTTGATCTTCTTCCTGTGCTTTCGGCGCATCGCCCTCTCGTCGACGACTTCCCTTCCCTTCTTCGTGCGATAGACCAGGCTCATGTCCAGGAGGAAATCGTCGACCTGGACCGTTCCGGACGTCGGGAGGAGCAGGCCGTTGAGCTGTTGGATGAGCGTGGACTTCCCCGACCCGGTCTTTCCGATCAGGGCGGTGAAGCAGTGGTCCTCAAAAAGGACGGAGATATCCTTGAGGGCCTCCTTGGCGTGCTTGGAACCGATGTCGTAGGTATAAAAGACGTTCTTCAGTTGGATGGCCATAGAATCTCCTGAAGCTCCTTCTCGTCCCGGACGCTTTCCAGTCCCAGGCCTTTCTTTTTCAGCTGGGAAAGAAGCTGATGTCCGAAGGGGACGTCCAATCCAATCCGACGCAGAAGCTCGTCCTGACGGAAGACGTTTTCGGGCGTGTCGTCCAGGATCAGTTTTCCGTCGTCGAGGACGAGGACGCGGTCGGCGTCGTAGGCCTCGTCGATCTCGTGGGTGATGGTGATGAGGGTCAGGTCCCTTTCCTCCCTCCTCCGCTCCTGAATGATGGTCCGGATCTCCCTCTTTCCCTTGGGGTCGAGCATGGCGCCGGCCTCATCGAGAATCAAGATCTTGGGATGACGGGCGATGGCGCCGGCGATGGCAACTCGCTGCTTCTGTCCTCCAGAGAGGTTGGAAGGCTCGCTTTCCAATTCTCTTTCCATACCGACTTTTTTGGCACAATCGAGGATGATAGCATCCATTCTTTCGGATGGAACACATTCGTTCTCCAGCCCAAAGGCGATATCGTCCTTCACAGTCGCGCCGATGAACTGGCTGTCGGGATTCTGGAAGACGAGTCCGACGTCCTTGCGAAGCAGGACGGCGTTGTCGTCTGTCATCGGGACACCGAAGAGGCAGATTTCGCCTTCGTCCTGGGCGAGGATGCCATCGATGATCTTGGCGAGGGTGGACTTTCCCGATCCGTTGTGGCCGATGACGGAGACGAACTCTCCCTTCTTGATGTCGAAGCTGACGTCCTTCAGGCAAGGATGCTCCTTGTCGTAGCGGAAGAAGACATGGGAAAGACGGATGGCAGAGTCCTCAGGGATGTCCTTTCGGTGCTGGAGCAGATTCGTTTCCTTATCCTTCTTTTTCATCTTTTCTCTTCTTTCGATATTGACAGATCTGATAGATCCAATAGGCGAGAAGGGAGAGGCCGAGCAGGGAACCCCAGACGATGAAGAAGATGTAGGCGAAGGGCTGAACGTCGGTCGAGTAGACGATGGCGTAGAGCAGGGTAAAGACCATCAGGTAGCAGAGGATGATCACCACGCTGGCGATGAGGCATTTCTTCAGCGGGAAGGAAGACTTGTCCTTGAAGGTCATCTAGAAGTGGATCTCCGGGACGCGTCCTTCGTAGGGGACGTATTCGATGCCGGCCATGTCCAGCATCCGGCGCGCCGCAATCTCGTCCTCGGAATCATGGTACTTGTCGGAGAGGTAGATGATCTTCTTGATTCCGGCCTGAATCAGGGCCTTGGTGCATTCGTTGCAGGGGAAAAGGGTGACGTAGAGCGTCGATGCCTTGAGGTCGTGGTTGGAATTGAGGATGGCATTGAGCTCCGCGTGGCAGACATAGGGATATTTCGTCTCCAGCCGCTTTCCCTCCCTCGCCCAAGGAATCTTCTCATCGTCGATGCCCGTCGGCATGCCGTTGTAGCCCAAGGACAGGACCTTGTGTTCGCCCGAGACGATGCAGGCTCCGACCTTCGTGTTGGGATCCTTGCTCCGAAGGGAGGAGAGGATGGCAATGGACATGAAGTATTCGTCCCATGTGATGTTGTCGAATTTCATGGTCACCTCCTTGAATGCACAGAATATCATTATAGAAGAAAGGAGGAGGAGCTTCCACAAATCCCTTTTCGAAAAGATGCAAAAAGGTTTGACGATTCCCTTGCCTTGTCGTATAATCATTTTCGCTTCCACAGAGATTGTGGTGCGATGGGCGTTTAGCTCAGCTGGGAGAGCATCCGCTTGACGTGCGGAAGGTCATAGGTTCGAGCCCTATAGCGCCCACCATCGAAAAGAACGAGCCTCCTGACCCAGAAGGCTTTTTTCTTTTCTTTGCGGAGCAGTACCCAAGAGGTTGAAGGGACTGGTCTTGAAAACCAGCAGTGGGCGCAAGCTCAGCCAGGGTTCAAATCCCTGCTGCTCCGCCATTCTTGAAAAACGCCTATAATGCGTCTGCATTATAGGTTATTTTTATACCAACGATTACCGATTTGTGCTCGCTATGTCGTGCCTTGCAAATCCCTGGAATCAAAGAAATACACTTTTTAGCCCCGCATGGAGGTTTT